>NZ_JBWMAV010000002.1:0-741906 GCF_056521425.1 Rhodoferax sp. LS1P39
GGATTGAGCCCAGGGCTAAGAAGCGAAGACTCAAACCGTTGCCGCTGCTGAACGTGCCTCGCACAGCAGCCAGAGCGGCGATTCGCATGCGGCGGGGCTTATCCTAGTGCCATGAGGGTCGGAGCCCAAATACGGGCCACACGGTGCCCGACCCGCCAGCTTTGATCGCGCAATTGGGATCCGACCCCCATTGGCTCCACCCGCAGTCGTGCCCCCTCAATACGTCTTGTAAGGCAAAAACTTCCCCGACAACACCACCCTGACCCGGTCGCCCTTGGGGTCCGGCTGGCGCTCGATGTCCATGCTGAAATCGATGGCGCTCATGATGCCGTCGCCGAACTCTTCGTGGATGAGCTCCTTGATAGTTGTGCCGTAGACGCTGACGATTTCGTACCAGCGGTAGATCAGCGGGTCTGTGGGCACAGGGGTCGGGAGTGAGCCTTTGTAAGGCACCACCTGCAGCCACTTTTGCTCGTCACTGGTCAGGCCAAAGATCTTGGCTATGGCTTTGGCCTGCGCGGCATCGCAGGTCATCTGGCCCAGGCAGGCGGCGGTGGTCCATTCTTTGGACTGGCCGACCTTCTTGGCCACATCGGCCCACTGGATGCCTTTGGAGACTTTGACGGTGATGATCTTTTCGGTGATCTCTAAGCGGTTCATGGAAGCTCCAGTTTTGAAAAAATAGTATCTTTTTGATAGCTGTTTGCGCTCTATCCATAAGCGCAAGCTGCCAATTACAGGCTGTAAATTTCTTTATAAATCCATAGCACTCAGCGAAGCATGCTCATCCGGCCTGCGGCCCAGGGGCCAGTGGAACTTGCGCTCGGCCTCGGTAATCGCCAGGTCGTTGATGCTGGCAAAGCGCCAGGCCATCAGGCCGTGTTCGGTGAACTCCCAATTCTCATTGCCGTAGCTGCGAAACCACTGGCCGGCCGCGTCGTGCCATTCGTAGGCAAAGCGCACGGCGATGCGGTTGCCAGTGAAGGCCCACAGCTCTTTGATGAGGCGGTAGTCCAGCTCCTTGGCCCATTTGCGGGTCAAAAACTGGTGCACCTCGGCGCGGCCCGCAGGGAACTCGGCGCGGTTGCGCCAGCGGGTGTCTTCGGTGTAGACCTGCACCACGCGGTCGGGGTCGCGGCTGTTCCAGGCATCTTCGGCCATGCGGACTTTTTGGGTGGCCGATTCAAGGGTGAATGGGGGCAGTGGGGGTTTGGTTTCCATGGTGTCTCCTTAAAGATTGGTGGCGTGGTGGTGAACAGGGTGTAGCAGCGTATCGGCCACCAAGTGCATGCCGCGCTCGCATTCGTCCAGCGTGGTGGGACCGCCCAGGCAGATGCGCACGGCATCTGGGGGATCGCTGTCGGTGGAAAACGCGGCGCTGGCCACCACGCCCACGCCCTGGCTGCGCAGGTGGGCGGCCAGTTCCACGGGGCTCCAGCCCTCGGCCACGGGCAGCCAGAGGTGGAAGGCCTCGGGGTGGCCGCGCATGCCAAAGGGGGCCAAGTGGCGCTCGGCCACGGCCTGGCGGGCGGCGCATTCGCTGCGGATGGCTTGCAGCATGGCATCGGCCGTGCCGTCTTCCACCCAGAAGGTGGCGAGTGCGTTGGTGAACGGCGAGGCCATCACCGTGGTGGCGCGCAGGGCCCCGGCCAGCCGCTGCGACTGGCGCTCGCCGGGCGAGCACACATAGGCATTGCGCAGGCCCGCGCCAAAGCACTTGGCGAAGCCGGTGATGTAGTAGGTGAGGCCTGGCGCCAAGGTGGCCATGGTCGGCGGCATCTCCCTGGGCAACATCGCATACGCATCGTCTTCGATGATCGGAATCGCGTAGCGCAAAGCCACATCGGCCAGGGCTTCGCGGCGAGAGCGGCTGACGGTGGCGGTGGTGGGGTTGAGCAGCGTGGGGTTGCAGTACAGCGCCTTGGGGTGCAGGGTTTTGCAGGCGTGCTCGAAGGCTTCGGCGCTGGGGCCATCGTCGTCCAGCGGCAGCGCGTGCAGCTGGATGCCGAGCTGGGCGGCGATGGCTTTCACGCCGGGGTAGGTCAGCGCCTCTACGCACACCAGCTCGCCAGGGCGCGCCAGTTGCGAGAACAAGGCCGTCAGCACGCTGTGGATGCCGGGGCAGACCAGCACCTGCTCGACACGGCAGGTGGGCACGCGGCGGCGCAGCCACTGGGCGGCCACTTCGCGGTCGTGCAGGGTGCCGCCAAAGTCCTGGTAGCGCAGCAAGGCGTAGAGGTCGGCACTGGCCATCACACCGGCGGCGGTATCGTGCATGTGGGCCAGCAGGGCCGGGTCTTGGGGCTCGGGCGGCAGGTTCATGGTCATCTCGGCCGCACTGCCACCGCGCAGGGGCAGGCTGGGGCTGCTGCCGCGCACATAGGTGCCCATGCCCGCGTGGCTGTCGATCAGGCCGCGCTTGCGGGCCTCGCTGTAGCCGCGCGCCACGGTGGTGTAGTTGAGCTGCAGGTCCTCGGCCAGCTCGCGCAGCGTGGGCAGGCGGTCGCGGGCCACCAGCCTGCCGGTACGCACGTCGTCGGCAATCAGGTCGGCCATCAAGAGGTAGGCCGGTTTGTCGCTCTTGTGCAGCTTCTTGATCCAGTGGGCGGGGGTTTTGTTCATGGCGCTACCGGGTCGTTCAACTTGATCGCATGGATTGATTGCATGGGCATCCAATCATGGATGCAAGTTCCAAGCCCGTTGCACACGCAAATTGTGCATCCTGCTGGTGCACAAAAACGGTTTATCGGGTGCATTGATCGCATGGAAATTGCATTAATTCAGTGCAAAAAAACACCGCCAACCGGTGCTTGCAGGGCCTGGAAAAAAGTTTTTAAACCGCCGGGGCACATCCCGCGGGTTTGATGGCGACTTGATCGCATGGTGGGGCCATGGCCGTGGCACAGAGCGTGCGAAATGTTCGGGGCGACAGTCCTTTCATCCACCCTGTTTACCCGGAGATTCCCCATGCCCAAAGTCACCAAGCCCGCCAACGCCAAAGGCGACTTCCTTGTCGATTACGAAGAAAAAGTATTTGAAGACGTGAAGGCCGCACCGGGCGAGAAAGCCCTGGTCACCTTCCATACCGTGGCCTTTGAAGGCTCCATCGGCTTCGTCAACCTGCTGCAGGCCACCCGGCTGCAACGCAAGGGTTTCGAGACTTCGGTGCTGCTGTATGGCCCCGGTGTGACGCTGGGCGTGCAGCGCGGCTTTCCCACGTTGGGCGACGAGGCCTTTCCCGGCCACCAGAACTTCAACAACCAGATCACCAAGTTCATGGCCGAGGGCGGCAAGGTCTATGCCTGCCGCTTTGCGCTGCAGGCGCTGTACGGCCACGGCGAAGGCGCGTTGATCGAAGGCATACGCCCGATCAGCCCGCTGGACGTGCTGGACATCGTGCTGCTGCACAAGAAAGCCAACGCCGTCATTCTCGACACCTGGACGCTGTAAATGGCAGCCACACCCTCCACCGTACGGGCCGCAGCGGTGCAGATCGCCCCGGACTTTGAACGCCCCGAAGGCACGCTGGAGCGGGTGTGCGAGGCTATCGCCGAGGCTGCAGCCAAGGGCGTGCAGATCATGGTCTTTCCCGAGACCTTCATGCCCTACTACCCCTACTTCTCGTTCGTGCTGCCGCCGGTGCTGCAGGGCGCGCCCCACCTCAAACTGTACGAGCGCGCGGTGGTGGTGCCCGGCCCGGTGACGGCGGCAGTAGCCGAGCAGGCGCGGTCCCACGGCATGGTGGTGGTGCTGGGCGTGAACGAGCGCGACCATGGCAGCCTGTACAACACCCAGCTGGTGTTCGATGCCGACGGCAGCCTGGCGCTGAAGCGCCGCAAGATCACCCCCACCTACCACGAGCGCATGGTCTGGGGCATGGGCGATGGGGCCGGGTTGAAGGTGGTGGATACCGCCGTGGGCCGCGTCGGCGCGCTGGCCTGCTGGGAGCACTACAACCCGCTGGCCCGCTACAGCCTGATGGCGCAGCACGAAGAAATCCACTGCGCCCAGTTCCCCGGCTCGCTGGTGGGGCCCATCTTTGCCGAGCAGATGGAGGTCACCATCCGCCACCACGCGCTGGAATCGGGCTGCTTTGTGGTCAACGCCACCGGCTGGCTGACAGATGCACAAATCATGGCCATCACCCCCGACACGGCGCTGCAAAAAGCCCTGCGCGGCGGCTGCCACACGGCCATCGTGTCGCCCGAAGGCAAGTACCTGGCCCCGCCGCTGACCGAGGGCGAAGGCATGGTGATTGCCGACCTGGACATGGCGCTGATCACCAAGCGCAAACGCATGATGGATTCGGTGGGCCACTACGCCCGCCCCGAGCTGCTGGGCCTGGTACTCAACGACCGCCCCGCCGTGCCCATGCAGCGCATGGCCGCTATTCCCTCTACCTCTGAAAGCCTGTATGAACCCCAGCCTCCAGCCCATGAATCGTGAGTTGATGACCGAGCTGCAGTCCTTCGGGCTGCGGCTGGTGGACCCCAGTGCGGGCGTGGCCAGCCGCAAGGGCGGCGCCGGCCCCAGCGACCACAAGGCGGTGACGGTGGACGGCCACACCATCATGGTGCCGGTGCACACCTCCAGCGCCTGGAACTCGCCGTTCACCGCGCTGGCCCCCGATGCCCTAGGCCGCAGCGTGGTGACGCGCGGCAGCATCCCGATTGCCAGCATCAGCTTCCCCAAGCAGCCGCGCTTCTACGCCTTGCAAACCCTGGACGGCGTGCCCTACTCGCACATTGCCACCCTGCACGGCGCGGACGTGCTGGCCACCACGGTGCTGCAAACCTGCATACGCTACGAGAGCCGCAAGAAGACCTGCAAGTTCTGCGCAATCGGCCAGTCGCTCGCAGCAGGCCGCACCATTGCCCACAAGACCCCGCAACAACTGGCCGAAGTGGCCCGCGCCGCCGTGCTGCTGGACGGCATCCAACACATGGTCATGACCACCGGCACGCCCAACGCCACCGACCGGGGTGCCCAGGTGCTGTGCGACAGCGCGTTTGCCATCAAGGCCGCCGTCAACATCCCCATCCAGGGCCAGTGCGAGCCGCCAGACAAGGATGTGTGGTTCGAGCGCATGCGGGCCTCGGGCATCGACACCCTGGGCATGCACCTGGAGGTCGTCACACCCGCGCTACGCGAAAAAATCATGCCCGGCAAGGCCCAGGTGCCCATCAGCCGCTACATGGAGGCATTCGAGGCATCCGTGCGCGTGTTTGGCCGCGGCCAGGTCAGCACCTACATCCTGGCCGGGCTGGGCGATACGCGGGAAGCCATTTTGCAGATCTGCGACCAGCTGCTGGCGCTGGGCGTGTACCCGTTTGTGGTGCCGTTTGTGCCCATCAGCGGCACGCCGCTGGAAGACCACCCCGCCCCCTCACCCGAGTTCATGCGCTCCATCCTGCAGCCGCTGGGCCGCAGCGTGGCCGAGGCGAACCTGCGCTCCAGCGACATCAAGGCCGGGTGCGGCAAGTGCGGTGCGTGCTCGTCGCTATCAGTCTACGAAACCTGAAAGGACTGCCATGCTGTGCATCGACAACATCCTGGAAACCCCGCCCGCCTGGGCCCCGGTCGAGTTCCTGATACGTGCCGCCTGCCAGGACTGGGAGCGGCGCGAGGCCTTTGCGCTGCGCCGGGCGGTGTTTTGCATCGAGCAAGGCATCTTCAGCGGCGACGACCGGGATGCCATCGACGACGCATCCCACCTGCTGGTGGCCATGTCCTGCCGCGGCGGCATGCCCGACCAGGTGGTGGGCACGGTGCGCATCCATGAAAAATCGCCCGGCCTGTGGTGGGGTTCGCGGCTGGCGGTGCATCCCTCGTTTCGCAGCCAGGGCAACCTGGGGGCCACGCTGATCCGCCTGGCGGTCAGCCGCGCCCATGCGCTGGGCTGCCACACCTTTCTGGCCCATGTGCAGGCGCAGAACGTGCCGCTGTTCCGGCGGCTGAAATGGCAGCAGCTGAGTGAACTCAGCATCCATGGCCGCCCGCACTGCGAGATGCAAGCCGACCTGGCAGCCTACCCGCCCTACTTCGATCCGGTCAGCGGCTATGTGACCCGCGCACGGGGTTCGCTATGAGGGCAGAGCAGCTCTGCAACTTCCTGCGCGACAGCCGGGGCTTTGCCCACAAGCGCGACATCAGCGACATCGTCACCGCGCTGGGGGCCGCCCTGCCCGGCGGCAGCGCCGCGCTGGCCCAGGCCGTGCCGGTGGGCGACGACTGTGCCGCCATCCCCGACGGCCAGGGCGGCTACCTGCTGTTGGCCATCGAAGGCCTGGTAGAAGACTTCATCTCCCGCATGCCCTGGTTTGCGGGCTACTGCAGCGTGATGGTCAACGTGAGCGACATCTACGCCATGGGGGGCCGCCCCACGGCAGTGGTCAACGCGCTGTGGAGCCAAGGCATGGACCCGGCAGGCGCAATGCTGCAAGGCATGGCCCGCGCCTCGCAAACCTATGGCGTACCCATTGTGGGCGGCCACAGCAACAACCGCAGCGAACGGCCCCAACTGGCCGTGGCTATCCTCGGCCAGGCCAAAGCACTGCTGACCAGCTTCAACGCCTACCCCGGCGACAAGCTGGTGATGGCGATGGACCTACGCGGCGCGTTCGAGGAGCCGTTTCCGTACTGGAACGCGTCCACCACTGCCCCGGCCACCCGGCTGCGCAGTGATCTGGAACTGCTGCCGCGCCTGGCCGAAGATCGCCTCTGCGATGCCGCCAAAGACATCAGCATGGCAGGCGCGGTGGGCACGGCCATGATGCTGCTGGAGTGCTCGCAGGTGGGTGCCGTCATCGACGTGGATGCCATCCCCCGCCCCGATGGCGTGCCGCTGCAGCGCTGGCTCACCGCCTTCCCCAGCTACGGCTTTGTGCTGAGCGTGCGGCCCCAGCACCTGGGCGAGGTACTCACGCGCTTTGCCGTGCGCGACATTGCCTGTAGCGTGGTGGGCGAAGTCACCGCCCGCCGCCAGGTGCACCTGCGCCACGCAGGCAGCCAGGCCCTGCTGTGGGACTTTGCAGAGCAGGCGTTCATTGGCGAAGCGGTAGGGGTAGCCGCGTGAAAATCGGCCTGCTCACCCATTCGGTGAACCCGCGCGGCGGTGTCGTCCACACGATTGAGCTGGCCCATGCCCTGCAGGATGCCGGGCACGATGTCACGGTGATGGTCCCGGCCACGCCCGGCCAGCAGTTCTTTCGCCCGGTACGCTGCGCTACCGAACTGGTGCCGGTAGCCAGCACACCGACCGACATGGTGGCGATGGTCGGCAGCCGCATCGATGCCTATGTAGACCACCTCACGCCGCTGCTGGAACGCGCACGCTTTGACGTGCTGCACTGCCACGACGGCATTGGCGGCAACGCCCTGACCACCCTGCAGGAGCGGGGCCTGGTCGATGGCTTTGTGCGCACCGTGCACCACCTGGACAGCTTCGCCCAGCCGCAGCTGATGGCCTGGCAGCACCGCTCGGTGCACCAGGCGCGCCAGGTACTGTGCGTCAGCCGGGTGTGGCAGGCGGTGCTGGCCGGGCAAGGCATTGCCGCGCTGGAAGTGCCCAACGGCGTGGATGCCGCCCGCTACAGCCCGGTGGTGCAAAGCACCGACGCGGCACTGGCGCAGCGCCTGGGCATCCGCACCGACGGCCTGGTGCTGCTGTGCGTGGGCGGCGTGGAGGAACGCAAGAACACCGTGCGCGTGCTGCAAGCCTTTGTGCAACTGCGTGCGCAGATGCCAGAACTGCAACTGGTCATCGCGGGCGGGGCCAGCCTGCTGGACCACAGCCGCTACGCACATGCATTCCACGCCCTGCTGCAGGCCAGCGGTGCAGCCCAGGACGTGCTGCTGACCGGCCCGCTGCTGGATGCCGACATGCCCGGCCTGTTCCGCCTGGCCGACGTGGTCGCCATGCCGTCGCTCAGCGAAGGCTTTGGCCTGGTGGTGCTGGAGGCGCTATGCAGCGGCGTGCCGGTGGTGGTATCGCACATCGCGCCGTTCACCGAATACCTGCAGCCCCAGGATGCCAGTTGGGCCGACCCGCTAGATGCGGCCTCCATCGCCCGTGCCATCCAGCACGCCCTGCTGGGGCGCGACGCGCAGCGCATCCACGCATCGGCGACCCGGCTGGCTGCGCAATTCAGTTGGCCGCGCAGCGCCGGGCTGCATGCCGAGATTTATTCAAAAATGAGAGCGCCCGCCCTATGCCCGTAATGCACTTCCACGTCGTCTGGCCCGACCAGACGCAGACCCGCTGCTACTCCCCCTCACTGGTGGTGCAGGAGTATTTGCAGGTCGGCCACAGCTACCCGCTCAACGACTTTGTGCAGCGCTGCCGCGAGGCGTTGCACATAGCGTCCGAGCGTGTGCGGGCCAAGTACGGCTTTGCCTGTTCGCAGGCCATGGACCAACTGGCCGAGATCGAGTTGCTGGCCAGCACCTTCCAAACCCAGGCCGACGCGCAGGTGTCGGTCACTTCCTTCAGCTAAAGCAAAGAACCACCATGTCCCCTATTGACCCGCACACCACCCACTATGCTGTTGCCATCGTCGGCGGCGGCCAGGCCGGCCTGTCGCTCAGCGTCTACCTGCAGCAGCGCGGCATCAGCCACCTGGTGCTGGAGAAAAACAAGCTGGTCCACAGTTGGCGCAGCCAGCGCTGGGACTCGTTTTGCCTGGTCACCCCCAACTGGCAATGCAACCTGCCCGGCTGGAGCTATGCGGGCGACGACCCGCACGGCTTCATGGTGAAGGACCAGATCAACGCCTGGCTGGAGGGCTTTGTGGCCCACGTGGATGCGCCCGCGCTGGAGGGGGTGACGGTGCACAAGATCGCCCGGCCCCACGCCCACAAGCCCTTTGCCGTGACCACCAGCCAGGGCGACTTCACGGCCGACCAGGTGGTGATGGCCTCGGGCGGCTACCACAAGCCCATCGTGCCGCGCCTGGCCGAGCGCCTGCCGGTGCACATCACGCAGATGCACTCGGCCGAATACCGCAACCCGCAGGCCCTGCCCGAGGGCGCAGTGCTGGTGGTGGGCTGCGGCCAGTCAGGCTCGCAAATTGCCGAAGACCTGCACCTGGCGGGCCGCAAAGTGTTTGTGGCCACCGGCGATGCCCCACGCTGTGCCCGTTTTTACCGCGGCAAGGACGTGGTGGACTGGCTGGCCGACATGGACTACTACAACCTGCCCGTTACCCAGCACCCACTGCGCGAAGGCGTGCGCGACAACACCAACCACTACGTGACGGGCCGCGATGGCGGGCGCGACATTGACCTGCGCCGTTTTGCGCTGGAGGGCATGGAGCTGTACGGCCTGCTGACAGACCTGCAGGGCGATACTTTGCAGTTCCAGCCCAATCTGCAGGCCCACCTGGACCATGCCGACGGCATCTACAACGGCATCAACGCCAGCATCGACAAGTACATCGCCGGCCACAATATCGACGCACCGCCCGGCGGCCCGTATGTACCCGTGTGGCAGCCCGCCGAGGAGCGCACCACGCTCGACCTGGCCGCCAGCGGCATCAGCACGGTGGTGTGGTGTATTGGCTTCTTGCCCGACTTCGCCTGGGTGGATGCCCCGGTGTTCAACGGGCGCGGCGAGCCGGTGCATGTGCGCGGCGTGACCCACCAGCCCGGCCTGTATTTTCTGGGCCTGCCGTGGCTGCACACCTGGGGTTCGGGCCGCTTCTCGGGCGTGGCGCGCGATGCCCTGTATCTGGCGGAGCAGATCGAGGGATACATAGGCGACCAGGACGCGACCGCAGACACCGCCGAGACGGAGCTGTTGCTGTCGTGAGCACCCACCGGCTGCCCAACGCCTCGGTCGGGCGCTACACGGCGGGCATGCCGCAACTCAGCAGCAGCGGCCTGTCCGAAAACTGGCTGCTGAAGGAATGCGGGCACCGGCACTGGCTGGCCATCGCCCAGCGCCAGGGGCAGCCCGTGCCCGAGTTCCGCGATGTGCAGGGCCGCAAGGTGTACGCCGCCTTCACCCTGGTGCGCGTCAGCCAGGCGCAGCTGGAGCGGGTGACGGAGCACGATGCCTTCACCATCGCCACCCAGTGTCACCCCGCCGGGCGCACCCAGTACTACAGCCAGCACACGGTGCAATGGCAGGGCCAACTGGTGGCACGGGTCGAGATGCTGTCGGTGTTTGTGCTGCGCGCGCAGGCGGGCAACAACCGCAGCATCGTGCGCGCGGTGATGGCCACGCCGCATGCCACGGCGGCCCCGTCTGGGTTGGCCGCTGCCTGCGAAGCTTTTGTGCAGCGTGGACGTGTGCGCCGAGCGGCAGTACCGACCGGGCAGGCCGAGGTGCACGCCAGTGTCTGCACGCCCTGCCCCCACAACGACTTCAACGGTGCGGACCTGCTCTACTTCAGCAGCTTCCAGTCCATGGTGGACCGCGCCGAATGGGCCTGGATGCGCAGCACCGCTGCGGCCAGCCGCCCGGCGGTGTTGCGGGAGCGCGAAATGGTGTTCTACGGCAACCTGGACATGGGCGACGCGGTACACACCGGCTTGCACGGCGAACTGCTGAACCACCACAGCATCCTGTGCCGCGGCTCGGACGGCCTGCGCATTGCCGAAGTATTCACCCGCAAGCAAGCGGCCCAGCCGGACATACTGGCACTGGCCGCCTAGCCCCGTGGGTGGTGCGCTGCATGCAGGTCGTGCAGGCGCTGGCGGGCCACGTGGGTGTAGATGGTGGTGGTGGAAATGTCGGCGTGGCCCAGCAGCATCTGCACCGCGCGCAGGTCGGCGCCGTGGTTCAGCAAATGGGTGGCGAAGGCGTGGCGCAGGGTGTGCGGCGACAAGGCCACATGGATGTCGGCAGCCAGCGCATATTTGCGCACCAGCATCCAGAACATCACCCGCGACATGGCGCGCCCGGCTTTTTCGCCGCGCGAGGTGATGAACAAATCGTCCGTCTGTTTGCCGTCCAGAATGTCCGGGCGGGCCTCGGCCATATAGCGCTCCAGCCAGATGCGGGCGACCTGGCCGAAAGGCACCAGCCGCTCCTTGCTGCCCTTGCCCATCACGCGCAGCACCCCGTCGTTCAGGCTGAGCTGGAAGGTTTTGAGCAGCACCAGCTCACTGACGCGCAGCCCGCTGGCGTACATCAGCTCCAGCATGGCGCGGTCGCGCAAGCCCAAGGGCGTGTCCACGTCGGGCGCGGTCAGCAGGGCCTCGACCTGGGCCTCGGTCAGGGTCTTGATGGCGCGGGGCTGCTGGCGGGCGGCCTGCAGCTTGAGCGTGGGGTCGGCGTGCAGCACCCGCTCGCGCAGCGCCCAGCGGAAGTAGCGCTTGAACACGGTGAGCCGCCGGTTGGCCGATGTGGCCTTGGTCTGGGCGTGGCGGGCCGCAAAGTAGGCCTGGATGTCGTGCTCTTGCGTGGAATCCAGGGTCTTGGGCAGCTCGCCCAGCCAGGCGCTGAACAGGGTCAAGTCGCGCCGGTAGGCGGCCAGGGTGTTTTTGGACAGGCCTTGTTCGAGCCACAGGGCATCGATGAAGGCATCGATACGGTCTGTGCTCAATCCAGTGTCAACTTGGAGTCGGTGACCACTTTTTTGTACACCGCGTACTCGGACTTGATCTCTTCGGCAAACTGCTCGGGCGTGTTGGCCACGATGAGGGAGCCGGTATCTTCGATGCGCTTGCGCACGGCGGGGTCTTCCAGCGCCTTGCGCACACCGGCGTTGATTTTGTCCACCACCTCGCGCGGCAGGCCTTTGGGGCCGTAGATGCCGTAGAAGGCAAGGCGGTTCACCGGCTCCAGGCCGACTTCCTTGAAGGTGGGCACGTTGGGCAAGATGCTCAACCGCTGCGGCGCGGCCACCACGATGGGCACCAGGCGACCGGCCTGGATGAAGGGCAGCGCCGAAGGCAGGTTGTCCAGCATCATCTGCACCTGGCCGGCCACGGTGTCGTTCAGCGCCGGGCCCGCACCCCGGTAGGGAATATGGGTCATGAAGACACCGGTCTTGCTTTTGAACAGCTCCATCTGCAGATGCTGGATGGTGCCGGTGCCCGACGAGGCAAACGAGTGCTTGCCCGGCGACTTCTTCAGCTCTGCCACAAAACCCTTGTAGTCCTTGGCCGGAAAGCCGGAGGTCACCACGATGATGTTGGGCGTGGCGGCGATGTTGATGATGGGGGTGAAATCGGTGAGCGGGTTGTACGGGATCTTGGGGTTGATGGCCGGGTTGGCCGCCACCGTGGACACCGTGGCAATACCCAGCGAATAGCCATCGGGCGCGGCCTTGGCGGTTTCATTGGCACCAATGATGCCGCCACCACCGGCCTTGTTTTCCACCACCACCGGCTGGCCCAGCGCCCGGCTCAGCGGGTCGGCAATGGTGCGGGCGATGATGTCAGTGGTGCCGCCCGGCGCAAATGGCACCTGCAGCTTGATGATCTTGTTGGGGTAGCCCTGGGCCTGGGCCAGACTGGTGGCGGCGAGCAAGCTGACGGCAAGAAAGGTGCGACGGGTCATAGGTCTCCTTTGGGGAAAAACGGGGATCGGGCTGTTATTCTCATTTGCATGCACTATGCCCAGCTATTGTTTCCTGATTTTTCGCTGATTTTGTGCGGCTACCTCGTATGCCGTTATACCGGACTGAACCGCACCGTGTGGGAACAGGTGGAAAGTCTGACCTATTATTTTTTGCTGCCGGTGCTGCTGTTCCAGTCGATTGTGAAGAATCCGCTGGACCTGGTGGCCGCCTCCAGCCTGGTGTTTGCCGGGCTGGCCCTGAGCCTGAGCGCCATCGGCCTGGCCTACGCCCTGCCCCACCTGCCGTGGCTGCGCACCCACATCAACGCCCGCGAGCATGCGGCAAATGCACAAATTGCCTTTCGTTTCAATTCTTTCATCGCCCTGGCGCTGGCCGAGCGGCTGGCCGGGCCACAGGGGCCGCAGCTGATTGCGGTGCTGATCGGGGTGTGCGTGCCGCTGATGAACGTGGCGGCGGTATGGCCGATGGCGCGGCACTCGCAGGCCGGGTTTGGTGCGGCGCTCTTGCGCAACCCGCTGATTCTGGCCATCACCGCCGGGCTGGCGGCCAACTTGCTAGGCCTGACCATCCCGCCGTGGCTGGAGCCCACCACCAACCGCATCGGCGCGGCCTCCATCACCCTGGGCTTGCTGGCCGCCGGTGCGGGCATGCAGTTTGGACCGCTGGCCCGGGCCAAGGTGCTGGCAGTGTCGGTGCTGGGGATTCGGCACTTTGTGCTGCCGGTGCTGGCGCTGGGCATCGCCTGGGTGCTGGGCTTGTCGGCCATCCACACCACGGTGCTGCTGGCGTTCTCGGCCCTGCCCACTGCGTCCAGCGCCTACGTGCTGGCCGCCAAGATGGGCTACAACGGCGCGCTCACCGCCAGCCTGGTCAGCCTGTCCACGCTGCTGGCCATGGCGAGTTTGCCATTTGCTTTGGGCATGCTACGGTAAATATAGCTGCTTGTGCTTATGGAATAAGCACAAAGCCCTAAAAACACCCCTATCCGCGCGGCCGAGGTCGGCCGGAGGCTACTGGCTCACGCGCCCGCTGCAGCACATCCTTGATCTGCATGCACAAACATATTTAACAGTGTCGACAATACTTACAAATTATTTGTATACATCGTTTTATGTTTACATAGATTCATGGTTTGAATGCAATTTTCATTTTTGGCACTTTGTATGCGATCTATTTGTTCGTGGCTTGAAATGTCAGGCCATGGCGCAGAGCCTATGTACATCTAGACACAGGCAATGCAAATCATCCACCTTGAAGAGCTCATTCCCACCATGCAACACACCAAACTCCGTTTTTCCGCTCTCGCGGCGACCCTCACACTGTGCTGCGGCACGGCATCTGCAGGCCCCATGATCACTGACTGGACCTACAACGTGAACACCGTGTTTGACTCCACCACCGCCATCTACACGGCGGCGGGCGGCTGCCAGACCAGCACCGGTTCGGCCCTGACCTGGGGCGGCTGCGGCGGCACTACCCCAGTGAATACGGGCAACACGGCCACCAGCCGCAGCGGCCTGGCCATCACCAGCAGCCCGGCTGTCGGCACCGTCCAGACCAATGGTCTGTCTGTCCCCACCAACACCTTCACCCACTACAACAATGCGCTGTCCAGCACCCTGGCCACCTTGCAGTCCGTGACAGTGCAGTCCACGCTGACGCTGAACTCCCTGGCACCGGCCACGGGTGTGAACTACCAGTCCACCCTGCCCTTCTTCATCAACTTCCTGGAAACCCCCAACACTGCAGGCACCTGCGTCGCGACCAGTCCCACGCCCTGCAACGACATCTTTGTGATCGCTGGTTTGCTGAACAACAGCTTTTTTCTGGACGACAACACCTACTACGTCAGCCTGTTTGATTCCGCACAGTCCTTGACCGCCCTGCCCAGCGCCGTGTGCAATGCCGTCAACGCCGCCGCCGGTTGCATGGGCTTTACCACGGTGGAAGGCCAGGCCAACGCATTCAGCTTCAACTTCCTGATCACCAGCCAGCCCGTCACCCTGAACGTGCCCGAGCCGTCCAGCCTGGCCTTGCTCGGCCTGGGGCTGGTGGCAGCGGCAGCCACACGCCGCCGGGTGGCGAAGTCCGCCTGAGCACTTAGCGACGATCCTCCAGCGCCCAGGCCACGTGCTCACGCACCAGGGCGCTGGGGTCCTCGGCCCGCTGCTGCAAGGCCTGGCGGATACCTGCATCCTCCCCGGTCCGCAACGCATTTCCCATGGCGACCGCCACATTGCGCAACCAGCGTTCATGGCCGATGCGGCGGATGGGCCCGCCTTCGGTGGTGCGCAGAAATTCATCCTCGGTCCAGCCCAACAGGGTGGTTAGTTGCTGGCCGCTCAGGCCCCTGCGCTCGTCGAAGTCGGGCAAGGCGCTGCGCTGGGCAAACTTGTTCCAGGGGCAGGCCAACTGGCAGTCGTCGCAGCCGTAGATGCGGTTGCCGACCAGCGGGCGAAATTCCAGCGGAATCGGCCCGGCGTGCTCGATGGTCAAATAAGAGATGCAACGGCGGGCATCCAACCGGTGCGGGGCCACGATGGCCTGGGTGGGGCACACGTCAATGCAGGCGCTGCAACTGCCGCAGTGGCCGGTGGTTGCGTCCGTGGTCGGCAAAGCCACATCCACATAGATTTCGCCCAAAAAAAACATCGACCCCGCCTCGCGGTTCAGCACCAGGGTGTGCTTGCCGCGCCAGCCCTGGCCGCTGCGCTGGGCCAGCTCGGCCTCCAGCACCGGGGCCGAGTCGGTAAACACGCGGTAACCCAGCGGGCCCAGCTCCTGCGCGATGCGGTCGCTTAAGCGTTGCAGGCGCGCGCGCAGCACCTTGTGGTAGTCCCGCCCCCGGGCGTAGACCGACACAATGCCCTCGCCGGGACGGTTCAACCGGTCAAATTCCACGGCTTGCCAGCCATCGGGCGTGCTGCACGGCAGATAATCCATGCGGGCAGTGATGACGCTGACGGTGCCCGGCACCAGCTCGGCCGGGCGGGCGCGTTTGAGGCCATGGCTTTGCATATAAGCCATGCTGCCGTGGAACCCTTGGGCCAACCAGGCAGTCAGACCCGCCTCGGCGGAGCTTAAATCCACCGGGGCCACGCCAATTTGGGAAAATCCGAGTTCGCGCGCCCATCCCTGTATCTGAGACACCTGTTGGAGATTTTCAAACTGAGCACTGTTGAACACCATCTGCCGATTGTAGAAACCCGCCTGTGGCCTACCGAGGCTGCCACCGAGGCGTTTGCGCAATCGCTGGCAACGCAGCCGGGTATCCGCCACGCCTTCATCACCCTGCACGGCGACCTCGGCGCGGGAAAAACCACGCTGGTGCGCCACCTGCTGCGCGCTCTGGGCGTGCAGGGCCGCATCAAAAGCCCGACCTACGCTGTGGTGGAGCCGTATGAACTGCCGGGCCTGAATATCTGGCATTTCGACTTCTACCGCTTCAGCGACCCGCGCGAATGGGAAGACGCAGGCTTTCGCGACATCTTTGCCAGCCCCGGCCTGAAATTGGCCGAATGGCCGCAAAACGCCGGGGCCCTGCTGCCCACACCCGACATAGCCATCCATATCGACACCATGCCTGACGCATCCCGAACCGCCACCCTCACCGCCGCCACCCCCACCGGCCGGGCCCTATTAAGCCGATTAAGCGGGCTGGCCGCATGAAGCGCCGCAGCCTATTGCAAAGCGGCGCGGTGGTGCTGCTGCTCGGTATCAACGAGCTGGCCCGGGGTGCAGGCATCGTCGCCGTGCGGGTCTGGCCCGCGCCCGAGTACTCGCGCGTCACCATCGAGAGCGACACCGCGCTGACGGTCAAGCACAGCTTCATCACCAGCCCGCCGCGCCTGGCCGTGGACATCGAGGGCATCGACCTGAACCCGGCGCTGCGCGAACTGGTAGGCCGGGTGCAGGCCGACGACCCCAACATTGCGGGCATCCGCGTCGGCCAGAGCACGCCTGGCGTGGTGCGCCTGGTGATCGACCTCAAGCGCGCCGCACGGCCCCAGGTGTTCACCCTGAACCCGGTGGCCGCCTACCAGCACCGCCTGGTGTTCGACCTGTACCCTGCGCAAGAAGAAGACCCGCTGGAAGCGCTGATTGCGGAGCGCTTGGCCGACCCGGCCCCTGCCATGCCTGCGGCACCACCTCCCTTGGCCGCCGAGGCCCACGACCCGCTCGCTGAGCTGATCGCCCAGCACAACACCAAACCGGCCCCGCGCCCTCTCAACGCCCCCAGCCCGGCCCCCGCGCCCACCGTCGCCCCCAGCAAAGAGCCCGCTATTGTTGCGATAGCACCTCCCGCCCGTCCCACAAGCGCTGGAGGCCAAAATGATGCCAAACATACAGCCCAGCGCACCGACCGCCTGATCATCATCGCGCTAGACCCCGGCCACGGCGGCGAGGACCCCGGTGCCATCGGTCCCAACGGCACGCGTGAAAAAGACATCGTGCTGATGGTCGCCCACCTGCTGCGCGAGCGCATCAACGCCAGCACCGTCAACGGCAACCCGATGCGCGCCTTTTTGACGCGCGATGCCGACTTCTTCGTGCCGCTGCAGGTGCGGGTGCAAAAAGCCCGCCGGGTACAGGCCGATCTGTTCGTCAGCATCCATGCCGATGCGTTCTTGAACCCCAAGGCACGCGGGGCCAGCGTGTTCGCACTCAGCCGCAGCGGGGCCTCCAGCAGTGCCGCCCGCTGGCTGGCCACCAAGGAAAACGCCGCCGACCAGATTGGTGGCATCAACGTGCAGGCCAAAGACGCGCAGGTGCAAAAAGCCTTGCTCGACATGAGCACCACCGCCCAGATCAACGACAGCCTGAAACTGGGCAGCGCCGTGCTGGGCGAGGTAGGCCGGGTCGGCAAACTGCACAAGCCCAACGTGGAGCAGGCCGGTTTTGCGGTGCTCAAAGCCCCCGACATCCCCAGCGTGCTGATCGAAACCGCCTTCATCAGCAACCCCGAAGAAGAAGCCAAGCTCAACAGCGGCGATTACCGCGAGCAACTGGCCGATGCCATCTTGCGCGGCATCCGCGGCTACTTCGCCAAAAACCCGCCGCTGGCGCGCAACCGCGAAGTCTAAAAATCGCACGGGGCCGCTGAGCCCCTCGCTGCGCCAGAGCCTGTGGCACCAGCCTGGCCCCACCACCCCTGATAGTCCATCCACGGTCGGCTGACCAAGGCCCGGTCACGGCCGATTTGCGCTGCGCTGTTACACAAATCAAGCAGTTCATGCATTTCAAATGTATCTAATTGCAGAATTTTATTCTGTATAGAAAATAGAATAGATCCAAGTTAGATCCAAACTGTGCCAGGTCTGACCCTTCTATTTTTTGCAGATTGGCACGTCCGCAGACACACAGGAAAACAATGACCATCTCCCCCCAATCACGCCACTTGGTAAGAGCTTTGGCCAGCCTCGCGCTGTTCAGCACGATGGCGGTACACGCCGACGAAGGCTCCGCCTGGAAGTTCAGTGGCTTTGGCACCCTGGGCGCCGTGGTGACCAGCACCGACCAGACCGAATTCCGTTCTTCGTACCGCCAATCGCGCGGTGCCGACGACTCTGGCGATCTGGGGGTCGATAGCCGCCTGGGCCTGCAAGCCAACTTCAAGCTCAACGAGACCTTCTCCGCCGTTGGCCAGCTACTGGCAAGCCGCCGCGATGGCAGCGACAAACCGGTGGTGGAATGGCTGTTCGGCCAGGCGGCCGTCACCCCGTGGCTGGACCTGCGCGCGGGCCGCATGGTGCTGCCCGTGTTTTTGTTCTCGGACACCCGCAGTGTGGGCTATGCCCAGCACTGGGTGCGTGCGCCGCAAGAAGCGTATGCCTTGTACCCGCCATCGTCGTTTGACGGCGGCATGGTCCACCTGCACTCCACCGTGGGCGATGTGAATGTGAACCTGCAAATCTCGGCCGGCCAGGCCGAGGCGAAGATGTTCGTCAACACCCGCAATGTCACTTTGACCTACGACAAGCTGTATTCCGTGAACCTGACGGCAGAGCGTGGCGATTGGACGGCCCGCGTCGGCCGCACGCAAAGCCCCAAGGTCCAGCTCTCCAACCTGGGCACCCTGCCGCAAAGCGACGATGTGTTTTCAGGCCTGGGCTTGCAGTACGACAACGGCAAACTGCTGGTGGTGTCGGAGTACCTGACGCGGCGCAATTCGGCGCACTTGTTTGACTCCAACAGCTACTACGCCAGCGCAGGCTACCGTTTCGGCAGCGTGATGCCCTACGTCACCGGCAGCCACATCGAAGCCAAAGGCTCGCGCAACGCCGGTGGCTCGGGCTCGACCCAGGCGGTTGGCGTGCGCTGGGATGCCCTGAAAAACGTGGCCATCAAAACCCAGCTGGAGCGCTTGAAGCCCACCTCGCAGTACGTGCACTACACCACGGCATTCAACGCGAACAAACCCAAATTTAATGTCCTGAGCGTCACCGCCGACTTCGTATTCTGAGGCTGAACATCCCCTATGAAAAAGCAATTCTCCCTTCTGATGCTGGCCCTGCTGGCATCCACCGCCGTGGTGGCAGCCGACCTGGTCGTCATTGTCAACCCGGCTGCGACCGCGCCCACCAAGGAGCAGGTGGCCGACGTGTATCTGGGCAAGAACCAAAGCTTTGTGCCGCTGGATTTGCCCGAAGGATCGGCCGACCGGGCCGAGTTCTATCCCAAAGCCACGGGCCGCGACCTGGGGCAGATCAAGTCGCTGTGGTCGCGCATTGTGTTCAGTGGCAAGGGCCAGGCCCCGGCCGAACTGCCCGACGCAGCGGCGGTCAAGAAGGCGGTGGCCGCCAATCCCAAAGCCATTGGCTACATTGAAAAATCGGCCCTGGATGGCAGCGTCAAAAGCGCCTTCGCACTGAACTAAGCCCCCAGCCCCCAACCCCGCCGTCTGGCTGCCGCTGTGTAGCCGGGCGGCGGGGTTTTGTTTCACTCTACGGTGCCGTCACTATGAACTTTCGTACCAAGATACTGCTGTTGCCCATTACGGTGGGTATCGCCTTTGGCCTCGGGCTGGCCCTGAGCTTCACGCTGAATGAACGCAATGCCGTGCAGCTGGAAACGCTGCGCACGGTGGACAACCCCTATCTGGAGCAGGTGCTGCTGGTCGAGCGGGGCGTGGAACAACTGCGTACCAGCCTGCAGGCGGCAGCTTCCGAGGGCGACCCCGACAAACTCGACGAAGCCCAGGTTTTCACCAAAGCGGTAGATGCGGCCCTGGCCACCGCCCAGCAACTGGACGGCAAAGCCGATGCCGTGGCGGGGCTGGCCAAGGCATTTACAGCCTACCAAACTGCGGCCCTGGAGGCCACTTCGGCAATGCTCAAAAAGACCTTGGTCGGTGGCGAGATGCAGCGCATGCAAAGCACCCAGGTCCAGTTCAGCCAGCAGCTCCAGGCAATCCAGAAAGAAGCCCGCACGGTGCTGGACGAGCGCTTTTCCAGCGTTGCGGCAGGCCAGCACAGGGGACAGTGGATCAGCAGCATCACGGCCGCCGTGATTCTGCTCGGCCTGGGCCTGGGCTCACGGCTTATTCTGGCATCGGTGTGGAAAGACCTGGGCGGCGAGCCTTCAGAACTGCGCGATCTGGTCCACCGCGTGGCCGAGGGCGACCTAGACATTGCCGTTACCACGGCAGCCCATGACCGCACCTCGCTGGGTGCCGCCGTAGCCAGCATGACCGAGCGCCTGCGCAACATCGTCGGCTCCATCCGCCAGACCAGCGACTCCATTGCCAATGCGTCCACCGAAATCGCCTCGGGCAACCAGGACCTGAGCAACCGCACCGAACAAACCGCCAACAACCTGCAGCAGGTGTCCAGCGAGCTGGGGCAGCTCAGCGGCACGGTGGCCCACAGCGCGGAATCATCCCAGCAGGCCAAGCAACTGGCGACCACCGTGGCCAGTGCAGCCCAGCGCGGCGGTGGCATCGTGCAGCAGGTGGTGCACAACATGGAAGAGATCAACACCGCCTCCCTGAAGATCAACGAGATCATCGGCGTGATCGACGGCATCGCGTTCCAGACCAACATCCTGGCGCTCAACGCCGCAGTCGAAGCCGCCCGTGCGGGCGAGCAGGGACGGGGTTTTGCCGTCGTCGCCAGCGAAGTGCGCAGCCTGGCGCAGCGCAGCGCCCAGGCGGCCAAAGAGATCAAAACACTGATCCACGCCTCCAGCGAAAAGATCCAGAGCGGTACCCGGCTGGTCAACGACGCAGGGCAGGCCATGGGGGAAATCGTGGCGGGGGTGCAGCGGGTGGTCGGCATCATCGGTGAAATCAGCGAAGCCAGCACCGAGCAGTCCAGTGGCATCCACGAGGTGAGCGGAGCCATCACCCAACTGGACCAGATGACCCAGCAAAATGCCGCATTGGTAGAGCAATCCGCCGCCGCCGCCGAAAGCCTGCGCGACCAGACCGAACAACTGGTGCAGGCCGTGGCGGTGTTCAAGCTCTCCGCAACAAGCCATCCACAGGCACCGCGCCGTCTGGCTACCGCGGCGGAACTCAAGCGCCTGGCTTAGAACGCGTTATTAAGCGCTCACCACCTGGTTGCGCCCCTGGGCTTTGGCCGCGTACAGGGCCAAATCGGCGCGGTCGATGGTCTGCTCGATCGAATCGCCCTTCTGGTACTGGGTCACGCCGATGGACACGGTGATGCGAATGTCGATCCCGCCCAGGGTCACCACCGCCTGCTCCACCTGGGTGCGCACCCGCTCCAGGCAGGCCAGGGCCAGCGCAAAGTCGGTGTCGGCCAGCAAAATCAAAAACTCCTCCCCGCCCCAGCGGGCCAACCGGTCGGTGGTACGGATGCTGGACTGCACCACCCGGGCAAACTCCTGCAGGCAGCGGTCGCCCGCCTGGTGGCCATAGCTGTCATTGACGCGTTTGAAGTAGTCGATATCCAGAATCGCCACCATCAGCGTTGCGCCCGTGCGGTCGGTGCGCTGGATTTCCTCACGCATCAACTCCGTCATGAAGCGCCGGTTGGCGGTGCCGGTGAGTTCGTCGCGGGTGGCGATGCGCTGGATTTTCTCCAGCGCCTGGGCCAACTGGAATTTTTGGTTGCGCATGTAGGCCCGCATCGTGCCAAGGCGGCGGGTCAAAATGGTGGTGCACGACAGCACGATCACCACCATCACAAAGTATGCCGCGTACAGCACGGCAGGCTCGTCGGTCAACCCCTGCTCCAGCGCCAAGACCATGGCCGCACCGAACAGCAGCATGGCGTACAGCGCGACCACCACCACCTGGCGCATCGACATGCCAAACATGCCGAACATCAGAATCACTGCCATCAGCGGCAAGGTGATGCCCCGGCCATGGCCCGCCAGCACAAAAGCCGCGGCGTTGCAGGCAATGGCATAGAGCATCTGCGCCAGCGCCAGCGACGGATCGGCCCAGCGCAGCGAGATGCCACTGCGGATCAGGCCATACACCAGCAACAGCCCGACGACGCAAAAAGCCGACCAGATTTCCACGTACAAGAGTTCGGTCACGCCATACCAGGCCATGCCGTACATCGTGGCCACGCAGGCCAGCATCACCAGCGAAGCCAGACCCGCCTGGCTGGTGCGGATGCGCATATGCCGGTCGGTACCCAGACATAAGTCCCGCAAGCGGCACAGCCGGGTTTTCCACAAATCGAAACGTTGCATGCAGTTCCTGTGAAGAGCTGGCACGCCGCCAAAGAGCCAGCGGTCGGAAAATAGTACTGCGAAGGCAGGAATAAGCAACCCAGCCACGGCGGTGCGCGCTCGGCTACAAATGATCTACATCCGTGACGGATTCATCGTTTCAAGCCACTGTACGGGGTGGCGGTAGAAAACGGAGTTGGCAAATTTATGCAGTTGTTACACTGTATTAGCAATTTACAACACCATTCGCGCCTAATTAGCGTGTAAAGCCATGCAAATCAGCCCTAGCCCTCGTCGCCGCCTCCATAACGGTCTGCTGGGCCTGGTTTTGCTAAGTCTTTTACCGACCGCACAGGCCACTGACTTTGTGTACACCGTGCAACCCGGCGACCACCCTTGGAACCTGGCCGAGCGCTATCTGAAAAGCCCGTCTCTGGCCTTGGCGCTGCGCCAGCGCAACCAGATTGCCGACGAGCACCGCATCCCCCCCGGCACGAAATTGCGCATCCCCAAGGAATGGCTGAAGCTGGAGTCCACCCAGGTGCTGCTGCTGGCCGTGGTGGGTGACACCACGCTGCGCCGAGGCAACGCGCCCGCCCGCGCCGCCGTGTCGGGCGAGCAACTGCAAGCCCCGTCGGGCCTGCGCACCGGACCAGACGGCAGCGCCACGCTGCAATTCGCCGACGGCAGCCGCGTGCTGGTACGCCGCGACAGCGAACTCCTGCTGCAAACCAGCCAGAAAACCCTGCTGGGCCAGGCCAGCATCGTGGCCTTGTCGCTGGTGCACGGCAGTGTGGAAAACCAGGTCACCCCGGTCGGCAACAGCGGTGGCCGGTTTGAGATCCGCACACCGGCCGCCATTGCCGCCGTGCGCGGCACCCAGTACCGGGTGGTCGCCGACGGCAAGACCATGCGCACCGAAGTGGTCAGCGGAGCCGTACAGGTTGCCAACGCCACCGGCCAGGTCACCGCCCAGGCCGCGCAGGGCACGCTGGCCCAAAGCGGCAGCCGCCCCAATGCGCCCATTCCCTTGCTACCCACGCCCAGCCTGGACGGCCTGCCCGACACCATCGAGCGTCTGCCCATCGCCTGGCCGATTTCCCCCCTGGCCGGCGCCATCCGCTACCGCACCCAGTTGGCCGCCACCTCCGAGTTCAGCGCCATGCTGTCGGACGAAGTCACCGATGCCGCCCGCATCCGGGTACGCGACATCGAAGACGGCACCTACGCCCTGCGGGTGCGCGGCATCGATGCCCAGGGCCTGGAGGGCCTGTCGGCCGAGCGCCGGCTGGTCATCCACACCCAGCCCGAGCCGCCGCTGCTGATCGACCCGGCCCCGGAAGCCGCCACCACCGCCGCCCGCCCCAGCCTGCGCTGGACCCAGGGCGATGCCAGCCTGCAGTACCGCGTGCAGCTCAGCGTTGACGGCAAGGCGATCGACGAGCAGCTTGTTGCCAGTGCCAGCGCCCAGCCCCCGCAGGACCTGCCGCCCGGCATCTACCAGTGGCGCGTGGCCGCCGTCCACCCGACCAAGGGACAAGGCCCCTGGGGCGATGCCCAGCCATTTCGCCGCGTGCTGCCCGGCCCCGGTGTCGAGATTCCGCAGCCCCAGGACGGCAGCCTCACGCTGCGCTGGACGGCCCAGCCCCAAACCGCCCGCTACCACCTGCAGGTGGCCCGCGATGACAGCTTCACCAGCCCCCTGGCCGATGCCGAAACCGAAACCAGCCAGTTCGGCCTGAAAGATCTGCAACCCGGAGCGCACCACGTGCGGGTGCAGGCCACCGGCACCGACGGTTACACCGGCCCCTGGGGCAGCACGCAAACCTTTGTCGTACCCGAACCTCCGCCCAGCCGCTGGGGTCTGTTGCTGTTACTCCTCCCTGCCCTGGCGATTTTCTGACCCCCCTGCCTGCCCCCACCGGAGGCAGCGCCTCCCCGCCCCTCCCGCCCCGCTGGGAGCAGGCGGCGCTGCGTGCAGGCTGGTGGCTGGCAGGCATCGCCACCGCCTTGCTGCTGACCTGGCTGCAACCGGCGGCGCTGCAGCGGCTGGACCTGCTGGCCTACGACCTGCTGCTGCCCACCCACACTGCCGATATCCAGCCGCCGGTGGTGGTGGCCATCGACGATGCCAGCCTGGACGCGCTGGGCCGCTGGCCCTGGCCGCGCGAGTTGCATGCCCGGATGGTGGACCGCCTGCGCGAGGCGGGGGCCAGCGCCATCGGCATGGCAGTGCTGTTCTCCGAGCCCGATACCCGCAACCCCGCCAGCGATGCCGCCCTGGCCAGCGCCATCGCCCGCCAGGGCCACGTGGTACTGGCCACGGCCCCGGCGCAGCAGCCCGATGGCCGCATCGCCGCCGCCCCGCTGCTGCCCACGCTGGTGGCACCCGATGCCAGCACCCCGCCCCGCCTGGGCCATGTGGATGTGGAGATCGACGTAGACGGCCAGTCCCGCAGCATCCACCTGATGGCTGGCAATGGCGATGCCGACACGCCCGCCCTGGCCCTGGCGGTGCTGCAACAGGCGGCCCCCGATCCGGTCTGGGATCGGCTGGTCCCGGTAGATACCCTGAACCACACCCGCACCCACTGGGTACGGGAGCACGAGGTGCTGCTGCCCCGCATGCGCGGCCTGCCCACGCTGTCGTTCGGCAATGCCCTGCAGTCCCCCCAGGCGCTGGACATGGTGCGGGGCCGGGCGGTATTCATCGGCATCACCGCCAGCGGGCTGGGCGGCGAATTGGTCACGCCCCTGGCGGGCGGGCGCGCCACCCTGCCGTCGGTGATGTTCCACGCCCAGGCTTTCGAGGCCCTGCGCAGCCAGACCTGGATCACCCGCGCACCCCCGCCGTGGACCCTGCTGCTGGCCCTGCTGGCCGTCAGCAGTGTGGCTCTGGTGCCAGCCTGCCAGGGCCGCCGCCTGCTGCTGGTGGCGGGCTTGTTGCCGCTGCCCTTGCTGGCCAGCGCCGGGGTGCTGCTGGCCACCCGCACCTGGCTGCCACCCGGCACCGCCACCCTGGCCCTGGCCGTGGCACTGAGCTTCTGGCTGGCGGGCCAGCTGCGCACCCTGAACCGCACGTTGCTGCGCACCCGCCAGCACGCCCAGTCCACCCTGCAGGCGATTGACGAGGCCATCATCACCATCGATGCAGGGTCGCACACCATCCGCTTTGCCAACCCCGCCGCCCAGTCGCACGCCCCCGGCCATAACCTGCTGGGGCAGCCCTTGCACACCGCCTACCCCCTCAGCGAAGACAGCATGGAACGCCTGGTGGCCGCGATATTCGAGTGCCTGGGCCGGGGCAGCCGGGTCTATGTGCGCGAACTGCTCAACCTGCCCGGCCCCCAGGGCCTGCGCGTGCTACGGGCCACCGCCAGCCCCCTGCGCAGCCCCGAAGGCGCTCTGGAAGGGGCGGTGCTGGTGTTTTCCGATGTGACCGATTCCGTGGCCGCTGCCCGCGCACTGGACTTTGCCGCCAACCACGATGCCCTCACCGGCCTGCCCAACCGGGTGCTGCTGCACGAGCGCCTGAACCTGGCCCTGTCGCGGGTGCAGCGGCGCGGCGGCAGCACGGCCATTTTGTTTCTGGACCTGAACCGCTTCAAGCACATCAACGACAACCTGGGCCACCGCGCGGGTGACGCGGTGCTGCGCGTCATCGCCCAGCGCCTGCGCGCCCTGTGCCGTGACACCGACACCGTGGCCCGCTGGGGCGGCGATGAATTTGTGGTGCTGCTGGAAGACGTGGGCGGCCAGGACGGTGCCGCCACCGCCGCCACCAAGGTGGTGGATGCACTGACACAGGACATCGTGCTGGACGACAGCTTTGGCAACATCACCGTGCCCAGCGCGGGCAGTGTGGGCGTGGTGATAGCACCACAGGACGGCACCGAACTGGACGGCCTGATGTCCAAGGCCGACATGGCCATGTACCGCGCCAAGGCCCAGCCCCAGGCCTGCTTCCAGTTCTGGTCGAACGACATCAACACCCGCATGCATGAACGCCTGGCGCTGGAGATGGACCTGCGCCAAGCCCTGCGCGAAGACCTGTTTGTGCTGCACTACCAGCCCCAATTTTCACTGTACGGTCGGCAGATGGTCGGCCTGGAAGCCCTGATGCGCTGGCAGCGCACGCCGGAGCAGCTGGTCATGCCCGGCGGCTTCATAGAGGTGGCCGAAGAATGCGGGCTGATCGTCGATATGGGGGCCTGGGCCGTGCTGCAAGCCGCCCGCCAGGTGGCACTCTGGCTGCGCGCCGGGCTTACACCCGTGCCGGTGGCCGTCAACATCTCGGCCCGCCAATGCCTGAACCGCGACCTGGTGCAGGTGGTGCGCCGGGCGCTGGAGGAAACCGGCATCCCCCCGCACCTGCTGCGCCTGGAGATCACCGAGACCACCGCCATGTCCGATGCCGACCAGGTCATCGGCCTGCTGCACGAAATCCGCGCCCTGGGCGTGCGGCTGTCGGTGGACGACTTCGGCACCGGCTACTCGTCGCTGGCCTACCTGAAACGTTTTCCCATCGATGAGCTCAAGATCGACCGCACTTTTGTGAACGACATCGCCACCGACAAGGACAACGCGGCCATCGTGCGTGCCACCATCGCCCTGGCCCACGGCCTGGGCCTGCAGGTGGTGGCCGAAGGGGTAGAGACCGAAGCCCAAAGCCGCTTCCTGGCCGACCAGCATTGCGACACCGTGCAAGGCTACTTGTTCGGCCACCCCCAGCCGCTGGATGTGGTGACGCGGTGGCTCTAGCAACACTATTATTTTTATAGCTTCTCGTGCTTATGGAATAAGCGCCAGAGGCACTTTTTTTATAAATCTTTAGGGGCTTTGGTGGCCATGGGCTTTCCTTAAAAAGAAGGATGTGTGCAACGCTGCAATGTGGATACTGGCTTACCAGGGCCACTATGGAAAAGGGGGCAGCCATGGCATCCATTGGAAAAAACCTGCGCGCGCTGTTGGCAGGCAGAGTGGGTTGCATCTGCATCTGGGCCCTGTGCGCCCCGGGCGCGGGCTGGGCCGCCGCCAGCATCCAGGGCTTTGTGGTTGCCGATGTGTCGCTGGGCAGCCCGATTGCCAACGTCAGCATCAGCGCCGATGGGCAAAACCAGCTCAGCCACAGCAACGGCAGCTTCACCCTGAACTTCCCGCAGCGCAAGCCGGGCGATACCGTGCGTTTGGTCGCCCAGCGCAGCGGCCTGGAAGTCGTCAACCGCTATGCGCTGGAGCACACCTTGAGCGCCAACCCGGCCGAGCGCACCGTCGAGATCGTGATGGCCCCGGCGGCGCAGCGCGATGCCATGGCGGTGCGCTTCTTTGGCCTCAAGGGCAGCACCACCGTGGAGCAGCAATACCAGACCAAGCTGGCGGCGCTGGAGGGGCACAACGCGGCCACCGCCCAGGAGCGCACCCGGCTGCTGGAAGAACGCGACAGCGCCTTGAAGCAGGTACAGGAACTCGCCCGCCAACTCGCCAACCGCACCCCCAGCGAAGACAGCCCGGCCTACAACCAGGCCATCCAGCTGTTTTTAGCAGGCCAGATCGACCCCGCGCTGGAAATCCTGAGCGAAGAACAGCTGCAAAAAGACAGCGACAAAGCCCAGGCCACCCTGCAAAAGGCAGTAGACGGCTGGCTCCTGCGGGGCAAGCTGCTGACCATCAAACTGGACTTCGACGGCGCAGCCCGCGCGTTTGACAAAGCCACCGTCCTGGCGCCGCTGGATGCCAATGTGTGGTTTGAGTTGGCCTACTTCCACAGTGCACTCAACCACGGGCCTCAGGCACGGCGTGGCTACGACACCGCCCTGGCCCTGGCCCGCGCCTCGGCCCTGAATAATCCGGGTACGCATTTGCCTGTTGTGGCCAACACGCTGAACAACCTGGGCATCCTGCACAGCGATGAAAACCGCATGCCCGAGGCCCGCACCGCCTACGAAGAGGCACTCACCATCCGCCGCAGCCTGGCGAGCACACAGCCGGATGCCTATTTGCCCGAAGTGGCCACCACCTTGAACAACCTGGGCATCCTGCACCGGCTTGAACACCGCGCGCCACAAGCCCGTGCGGCCTACGCCGAAGCGCTCGCCATCTACCGCGACCTGGCCCTGAAGAAGCCGGACGTCTACCTGCCCGACACGGCGATGACGCTGAACAACCTGGGTGTCCTGGACCGCGTTGAGAACCGCATTCCCGAAGCCCGGCAGGCCTTTGACGAAGCACTGCGCATCAACCGCAGCCTGGCGCAGAAGAATCCGGACGCGTTTTTACCCAACATCGCCAGCATCTTGAACAACCTGGGAATTCTGTACGGCAATGAAAACCGCACACCAGAGGCAGTTGCCACCGTCAACGAAGCACTCGGCATCTACCGCACGCTGGCCCTGAAAAATCCAGATGCCTACCTGCCCTACGTGGCCACCCTGCTAAACAACCTCGGGGTGCTGCACGGCGAAGAAAAAAGCCTGCCACAGGCCCATACAGCTTTTGACGAATCGCTCACCATCCGCCGCAGCCTGGCCTTGAAAAACCCGGATGCCTACCTGCCCCAGGTCGCCAGCACGCTGAACAACCTGGGCCTGTTGCACCGCAGGGCAAACCGCATCCCCGAAGCCCGCACCGCCCTGGGCGAAGCGGTGGCTATTCTGACCCCCTTCGCCCCGCGCTCCGCCAAGCTCCAGCAGGACCTGGAGCGGGCACAGCGCAACCTGCAGCAGCTGGACTGATCCATGGCCACCCAAAAGCCGCCCCTGCCCAGAACCGACCACACCCGCTGGGCGCTGGTGCTGAGCGCTGCAGCGCTTGTCGTGGTGTTGGCCTTGATTGCCGCCATGTGGAGCTACCCCGCCGCGTTGCAAAGCGCGGGCCTGGTAGACAAGGTCTGGTATGTGGTGCTGTGCATGCTGGGATTCTTTTGCGCGGTCAGCCTGTTTGCCGTGCTCAAGTCATACGCAAGTTACAGCGGCAAGGCCATGAACGGCACCGTGAAACTGGGTGGCCCCGGCGTGCTGATGCTGGTCATCGTGGTGCTGGGCTACGCGCTGCCGCCCAAGCCGGGCACATGGGACCTCACCGTTTTTCTGCGGCTGGAAGGGGACGACGGGCAAGAGGTCTTCCAAGGTGCCCGCCTGCGGCTGGACCTGGGTGCCGACCGCCGCGAAGAAGCGGTAGAGAGCAAAGGTTTGGTGCGTTTCATGGGGATTCCGGCCGAACTGCAAGGGCAGTCGGTGCCAGTGTCCTTGCTGCAGGCGCCCTTGCTGGTGCTGGCCGCAGGCTCCAGCGCCACGCTGGCCCTGGTGCACGAAGCGGTGTACCTGGATGTGCGCTGGAAACCCTGGCCCCTGCAGGGCCAGGTGCAAGACGAAAACGGCACGGCATTGGCCGCCGCCACGGTGGCCATGGCCGGGCACACCACGGTGACCGATGCCGCTGGGCGCTTTGCCCTGGCACTGGGCAGCCAGCTGGCACCCGGGCAACGCGTGCTCGAAGTGCGGCTGCCCGGCTACGCACCCTGGCGCAACAGCGTGGCCCCGGCCACCCCCAGCGTACAGGTACAGCTGCAAAAATCGCCTTGATTACTACTATTTTGATAGCTTCTTGTGCCCATTCCATAAGCGCAGAGAGCATTTTTCGCCTATGACACCCGCCACACAGCAAGCCGCCCGGGCCAGCCGCGACACCAGC
The DNA here is from genome assembly GCF_056521425.1 of Rhodoferax sp. LS1P39. Classification (NCBI taxonomy): domain Bacteria; kingdom Pseudomonadati; phylum Pseudomonadota; class Betaproteobacteria; order Burkholderiales; family Comamonadaceae; genus Rhodoferax; species Rhodoferax sp. LS1P39. Next base: position 29,865 of record NZ_JBWMAV010000002.1, read on the forward strand.
CGCGACAATAGGCGGCATGCACACTCTTTCCCAACTCCGCTCTGGCCAACTGCAGGGCATCCGGCGGTTGGATCTATCCGCCGGACTGAGCACCTTCCCCCGCGAGATTTTTGACCTGGCCGACACGCTGGAGGTGCTGAACCTCTCCGGCAACGCCCTCACCAGCCTGCCCGACGACCTGCCCCGGCTGCACCGGCTGCGGGTGGTGTTTTGCTCTGGCAACCCGTTCACCGAACTGCCCGCCGTGCTGGGCCAGTGCGTGCAGCTGGAAATGGTGGGCTTCAAGTCGTGCCAGATCCACCATGTGCCCGCCGCCGCCCTGCCGCCCCGGCTGCGCTGGTTGATCTTGACCGACAACCAGCTCAGCACCCTGCCCGCCGAAATCGGCCAGTGCCTGCAGCTGCAAAAGCTGATGCTGGCGGGCAACCAGCTGGCGCAGTTGCCGCCCGAACTGGCGCAGTGCCAGCGGCTGGAGCTGCTGCGCTTCTCGGCCAACCCCATGGCGGACGCTGGCAGCCTGCCCGACTGGTTGCTGCACCTGCCCCGGCTGGCCTGGCTGGCACGGGCGGGTACGCCGCACGTTCCCGCATCAGGCAACGCCATCCGCTGGAGCGACCTGGCCCTGCAGCACCGGCTGGGCGAAGGCGCGTCCGGCGTGATCCACCAGGCCGAGTGGCAGGGGGAGCCCGTGGCCGTCAAGCTGTTCAAAGGCGAGGTCACCAGCGACGGCTGGCCGCAGAGCGAGCTGGCCGCCTGCCTGGCGGTGGCTGCGCACCCGCACCTGATAGCGACCCTGGGCCCGCTCGCAGCACACCCCGAGGGGACAGCAGGGCTGGTGATGCCCTGCATTCCGCCGCACTTCAGCACCCTGGCCGGGCCGCCCAGCCTGGAGAGTTGCACCCGCGACGTGTACCCGGCGGGCACCGTGTTTACGCTGGAAAAAATACTGCGCATTGCCCAGGGCGTGGCCGCTGCCGCCGCCCACTTGCACGCCAGCGGCCTGCTACACGGCGACTTGTATGCGCACAACCTGCAGTGCGACACCGACGGCCACTGCCTGCTGGGCGACATGGGCGCGGCTTCATTCTTGCCCGCCAACGTGGCTCAGGCGCAAGCTTTGCAACGCCTGGAAGTACGGGCGTTTGGCTGCCTGCTGGAGGAATTGCTGGCGCACTGCCCGGAAAACTCCACAGCACTGGCCGCATTACGGAACGACTGCCTGCAGCCCCAGGCGGCGGCCCGACCGCTGTTTGCGCAGATCCAGCAGCGGCTCGCGGCGCTGGACTCAGACTTGCGGGTCGTTTGCCAGTAGCGCTTCCAAGGGTGCCACGCTGGCCGCCTGGTCCAGGCCTAGCACGGCAGTGCAGATGGCCTGCGCATGGGCCGCAGAAAAATACAGCCCGGCGTTGTCCATGAACTTGGCGACCACATCGGCATTGGCCACCGGACGCTCGGGGTGGCCGCGGTTGACGGCCTCGCGGTGCACCCGCTGGCTGCCATCGCGCAGCACCACACGCACTTCGCCGCTGTAGTGGCGGGGAAAGGTGGCATCCGGGTCCACGCGGTACTGCACCTTGTCCATCAGCGCCTGGATGGCGGTGTCCAGATAGGCCTCAGGCAGCAGCTCTTTCAGCCCCAGGCGGCCACGCGCCAGGCCGCTGGCTACGGCATAGGGCAGGCTGAACTTGGCGTCGTATTCGTTCTGCGGGCGGCACTTGCGGGCGGCGGGTTCGCACACCAGCTCCACCGCCGCTTGCGGCACCAGCACCTCCACACGCTCGACCTCACCGATGTCCAGCCCGGGCAGCGCAATGGCGGCATCGGTAGCGGCATGGACAAAGTGGCACATGGCAAAGGGCTTGACGGCAATCTGCATCAGCTCCCACACAGGGGCGCGGCCATCGGAGCCCAGCCCGCGCGTGGCGATGTCCAGATCCAGCCTTGCGGGGTCACCCAAGTGGCTGCGGTACAGGCCGTAGCGCCCGGTATACGGGGCCTGCGGCGCGACGATGCCGTGGGCGGCAAAGCTGGCAGCGGTCAGCCCGGCCTGCGCAGCCCAGCCCGCATGCACGCGCTTGGTCCAGGCACCGTCTTCGATAAATTGCAGGCTGCCACTGGCCATGGACAAGGCCGCGCCCTGGGCGTGTACCAGCGCTGCTGCATCCAGCCCCAACAGCTTGCCCGCGGCTAAGGCGCTGGCAAAGGTACCCACCAGACCGGTGGGGTGAAAGCCCTGCTGGTGAAAACCGCCCTGCACCGCGCTGGCGATACGGGCCCCGGCTTCCACGGCGGCAATGTAAGCCGTCAACAAAGCGCCGCCGCTGGCACCGCGCTGCACCGCCAGGCTCAGCACCGCGGGCAGCACACTGACGCTCAGGTGCACCACACCGGCCATATGGGTGTCGTCGAAGTCCAGGCCGTGCATCAGCATGCCGTTGAGCATCACCGCGTCGCGCAGCCCCATGCGCTCGCCAAACCCCACCACACCCGCCGCACCCTGCACACCGCCCGCCAGTTCGCGCAGCGACGACTGGAAACCCAGCGCAAACGGCTCGCGCCGCGCCGCCAGGCCGCAGCCAATGGCATCCAGCAGCAGGTGCCGGGCACGCATGGACACTTCAGCGGGTATCTGCGCGGGCTGCAGGTCGGCGACAAAGCCCGCCAGCGTGCTGGCGACCAGATCGGCGGACTGCATTCAATCGACCTTGGCGCCAGCGGCCTTGGCGGCCTTGCCCCATTTGCTGACTTCGGACTTGATGAAGCTGTCCAGCTCGGCCGGCCCCATGGGCATGGGCTCCACCCCCTGGGCCAGGAAATACTGGTGCATCTCGGGGGTGTTGACCACCTTGAGCACGGCTTCGCTCAGCTTGGCCACCGCTGGCGCTGGGGTCTTGGCGGGGGCCACAAACACCATCCACGACACGGCAGAGAAGCCCGGAAAAGCCTCGGCCACCGTGGGCACGTCGGGCAGCGCGGCAATCTGGCTGCTGCCGCTGACGGCCAGGGCGCGCAGCTTGCCGCTCTTGATGTGCGGCAGCACCGACACCGGCGTGTCGAACATCACGCTGACGCTGCCACCAATCAAATCGGTCACCGCCGGGGGCGAGCCTTTGTAGGGAACGTGAGTCATCTTCACACCACCGGCCAGGGCCAGCATTTCCATGGCCAGGTGGTTGGTCACGCCGTTGCCACTGGAGGCAAAGTTGATCTCGCCCGGCTTGGCTTTGGCCAGGGCCACCAGTTCCTTGGCATTTTTGGCCGGGAAGGCCGCGTTGGCCACCAGCACCAGCGGCACGCTGATGACACCCGCCACACCGGTGTAGTCCTTCACCGGGTCGTAGGGCAGCTTTTCGTACACGCCCGGATTCACAGCCATGGGCCCGGCCGAGGTAAACAAGATGGTGTAGCCGTCCGGCACGGCGATGGCCGCCGCCTGCTGGCCCAAAATGCCACCGGCACCGGCCTTGTTGTCCACGATCAGCGCCTGGCCCAGCACGGCTTGCAGCTTGGGCGTCAAGGCCCGCGCAATCGTGTCGGTGCCCTGCCCGGCGGGGAAGCCCACCACGATCTTGATCGGCTTGTTGGGAAAGTCGGCATCGGCGGCCAGCGCCCCGCCTGCGACCATGGCCAGGGCGGCCACGGTGAATATCTTGGAAAAAGGGTGCATGGAAAGTCTCCTGTATTTGTACGGTTAATTAAATAGTATTTACTTTTAATTGTCCTGTCAATACAAACATCGAAAACTATCCCCAACCCTTACATCCTCATCTGCATCTTGTAGCTGAAGCGGTCGCTGGCATGCACGTTGTCGGCAATCTCCAGCAGTTCGTCCTTGTCGCTGTAGTAGCGGCGCAGGATGCGCAGGCCCGCCACGCCCGGCGCGGCATCCAGGTTGCCAGCATCCTCGGCATCCAGCAGCACGCCTTGCAACTCCTGCTCGACCCGGCTGATGGTGACGCCGTAGTCGACCTCGATCATGGCGTGCACTGCGCCCCGGCGGCCACGCAGTTTGGACTCGATACCAGCCAGCAGCGGGTTCAGGTACAGCCGGGTGACACAGATCGGCCGGGCCGCGCCCGCCGCCTGCTCGGCCAGCGTACCGGCCATGCGCACCCCCATGCCGTAGATCCACTCCACCCCGGCCTCCACCCCAAACTCTTGCGCCTGCGCCTTGCTGAACGCCACTTTGCCGATGTAGACCAGGCGCAACTCGGTGTCCTGCGCGTACTGCAGCAGGTCTTGCACCGAGGTGGCGTTATGGGTGTAACGGCCCGCCTCGCTGGTGGCGGTGACCACCGTGCCAATACGCGGTCGCCGCGTCACCAGGCCGCTGGCCGCCAGGATGCGCACCGCCTCGCGCGCCGTAAATCGACTGACCTGGTACTGCGCGCACAACTGGTGCTCGGTGGGCAGGTGCGCCCCCACAGGATAGACACCGGTGGCAATGGCGCGCCGAAGTTCGCGGGCGACCTGGGCGTAGCGCGGCTGGCCGTCATCGGATTTCTCGGGCGTGTCGATGTCGGGCAGATCGGTGGAAGGTATGGAAGTCATAGCCGCCATTTCATCACATGGCCGCGCAGGGCCCATGCATGCCAGGACAAATACACCGTGCATAGAAATTTATTGACAATACCACCGCCAATACGCACAATAAACGTACATTTAAATTAATTGTCCGCATGAAAACACATCCCACCCCACCCCGTTCCATGCTGTTCGTCTCGGGCGAAAAGCCCGAGCGCTTTGCCAAAGCCATGGCCGCCGGGGCCGACCTGGTGTGTATCGACCTGGAAGACGCAGTGCACCCCGACCGCAAACAGCAAGCCCGCCAGGAAGTATTGGCCTGGCTGGCGGCACGGCCCGCGCAAGGCGCTTGCCCGGTGGCACTGCGCCTCAACCCGTTGCGCACCCCTGATGGATTTGCCGACATGGCCGCGCTGCTGGCCTCCACGGCGCAGGTGGACTGGCTGCTGCTGCCCAAGGTAGAGCACGCGGCCGACCTGCAATGCGTGGAGAGCTGGGCCGGTGCTCAGTTCGGCGCACTCTGCGCCCTGCTGGAAACCCCACTGGGCATTGCCCAGCTGCCGTTGATTGCGGCGGCAGGCGGCAAGCTGCGCGCCCTGATGCTGGGCGGAGCCGACCTGGCCGCAGAGCTGGGCGCGGAATTCGGCTGGGATGGCCTGCTGCATGCCCGGGGCCAACTGGTCAACGCCGCCCGTGCCGCCGGTCTGCAAACCTGGGACGTACCGCACATCGACCTGCAGGACCCCGAAGCCCTGTCCACCGAAACCCGCCGCGTGCTGGGCCTGGGTTTTGACTGCAAAACCGCCATCCACCCGCAGCAGATTGCCCGCATCCACGCCGCCCATGCGCCCACGCCTGAGGAACTGGCCTGGGCCCAGCTGTTGGTCGAGGCCGTGCCCGCAGGCCAGTTCAGCGGCGCATTTTTGTACCAGGGCCGCATGGTCGATGCGCCGCTGGTGCGCAAGGCCCGGCGCATCGTGGACAACGCCGCCCGTGCCTGACAACTATTTTTTATTACCCACAGGAGACAACACCATGGTGCAGAACGTCAAACAGGTCGGTGAACACCGCTTCCGCGAGAGCTTTGGCCGCTATTACGAGGACTTCACGGTGGGCGACATCTACGAGCACCGACCGGGCCGCACCATCACCGAGACCGAAAACACCTGGTTCACGCTGCTAACCATGAACACCCATCCGCTGCACTTCGACGCGGAATACGCCAAGGCCAGCGAATTTGGCCGTTGCCTGATCGCCAGCCCGTTCACCGTGGCGCTGATGGTGGGCATGAGCGTAACCGACACCAGCCAGAAGGCCATTGCCAACCTGGGCTGGACCGACATCAAGCTGACCTTCCCGCTGTTCGCGGGCGACACGCTGTACGCCGAGTCCGAGGTGCTGGACAAGCGCGAATCCAACTCGCGCCCTGGCGCGGGCATCGTGTCGGTCAAAACCACCGGCCTGAACCAGGACGGCAAGGTGGTGGGCACCTTCACCCGCAGCATGCTGATTGCCAAGCGCGGCCACAGCATCGAAGACAAGATCAACTACTGAGGCAACCCCATGCGCACCGAAACCAACGACCAGCAGGAATTCGTCGACGCCATCGAGGTATGGGTCGAAAAAGAACTGCGCCCCGTGGCCCGCAAATTCGACCTGGCCGACGAATACCCGCAAGACATCGTGGACCAGATGAAAGAGCTGGGCCTGTTTGGCGCCACCATTGGCGAGGAATACGGCGGCCTGGGCCTGTCGGCCTGGACCTACGCACAAATCGTCATCAAGGTGGCCTCGGTGTGGATGGCACCCTCGGGCATCTTCAACTCGCACCTGATCGTGGCCTCGGCCATCGAACGCAGCGGCACGCAGGCGCAGAAAGACCACTACCTGCCCATCATGGCCACCGGTGCATTCCGGGGCAGCCTGGGACTGACCGAGCCGAATGCCGGCTCCGACCTGCAGGCCATCCGCACCACCGCCCGGCTGGACGGCGACCACTACGTCGTCAACGGCAACAAAACCTGGATCACCAACAGCCTGCACGGCAACTTCACGTTGCTGCTGGTCAAGACCGACCCGCACGCCGAGCCGCGCCACAAGGGCATGAGCATGCTCATCGCCGAGAAAGGCCCGGGCTACAACGTGGTTGGCAAGCTCAAGAAAATGGGCTACCGCGCCATCGACACCTGCGAACTGAACTTCGACAACTACCACGTGCCCGCCGACCGGCTACTGGGCGGCGTGGAGGGCAAGGGCTTTGCCCACACCGCGGGCGGGCTGGAGCTGGGCCGCATCAACGTGGCGGCGCGCGGCGCGGGCATTGGCGAAGGCGCTCTCAAGCACTGCCTGCGCTATGTGCAGGAGCGCAGCGCCTTCGGCAAGCCCATCGGCCAGCACCAGGCGATCCAGCTCAAGCTGGCCGACATGGTGACCCAGGTGGAAGGCGCCAAGCATTTGATCGAAGCCGCAGCCCGCAAGTTCGACAAGGGCGAGCGCTGCGACCTGGAGGCCGCCATGGCCAAGCTGGCGGGTTCCGAGGCGGGCGTGTTCTGCGCCCAGGAAGGCATGCGCATCTTTGGTGGCTACAGCTACTCGGTGGAATATGAGATCGAGCGCTACTACCGCGACTGCATGCTGATGGTGATTGGCGAGGGCAGCAACGAAATCCTGCGCCAGGTCATCGCCAAGCAGCTCATCGACCGTTACCGCATCTGAGGACCCCGCCATGACCCGACCCCTAGAAGGCATCACGGTCCTTGACCTGACGCACATGCTGTCCGGCCCCTACGGCACGATGACACTCACCGACCTGGGCGCGCGCACCATCAAGGTCGAGCCACCAGGGCGCGGCGAAGGCACGCGCGAGCTGCTGGCCCAGCACCCCGACTACGCCCGCGACGGCATGGGCGCGTACTTCATGACTCTCAACCGCAGCAAGGAAAGCGTCTGCATCGACCTCAAATCCGAGGCTGGCCGCGCCGTGTTCTACGACTTGGTGCGCAAGGCCGATGTGGTGTTCGACAACTTTGGCGCGGGCGTGCCGCAGCGCCTGCAGATCGACCACGCCACGCTGGCGGCCATCAACCCGCGCATCATCACCTGCTCGGTCACCGGCTTTGGCGAAACCGGACCCGACACCCAGCGCCCCGCCTTCGACCAGGTGGTGCAGGCCATGGGAGGCGGCATGAGCATCACCGGCATGGGCGAGCACGCCCCGGTGCGCGCTGGCATCCCTGTCGGCGACCTGGGCGGCGGCATCTTCGGCGCCATGGGCGTGCTGGCCGCACTGCAAGGCCGCACCAAGAGCGGCGTGGGCCAGCATGTGGATGTATCGATGCTGGACGTGCAGATTTCGCTGCTCACCTACATGGCCACCATGCACCTGATGTCGGGCCACGTGCCCGAGCGCATCGGCAACTCGCACTTTGTGCATGTGCCGTACAACACCTTCCAGACGCAGGACGGCCACATCGTCATCGCCTGCATCGGCGATGCGTTCTACGAGCGCTTTCTGGCAGTGGTGGACCACCCCACCCTGCGTGAACCCGCCTACCTGAAGCAACCCGCCCGCTATGCCGACCGGCTGCTGATCGAAAACATCGTCAACACCGCGCTGCTACAGCACCCATGCGCCTACTGGCTGGACAAGCTGCGCGCCGCCCGCGTGCCCTGCGGCCCAGTGAACGACTTTGCCCAGGCCCTGAACGACCCGCAGATCCTGGCCCGCGACATGGTGGTGGAGGTGCCCCTGCCCGGCGGCGACAGCGTGCGCATGCCCGGCATCCCGATGAAGTTCTCCGACTCGGGCACGCCAAGCTTCCAGCCGCCGCCCACCCTGGGCCGCGATACCCAGGCGGTATTGGCCGGGCTGCTGGGCTACGACGCAGAGCGCATCGCCAGCCTGCACGCTTTGGCCGCCGTGGCGTAAAAAAGAGGATTTTTATGCCCTGGGTCGGTGGGGCATTTGGATCAGCGGTTATGGTATGGACCTTCTCTACACCACAACCAGGATTGCCATGCTGCCCCGCTGCCGACGCGCTACATTTTTAGGAGCTTCTCATGCTCCATAGCACGCCTCTCATCACCACCATCGCCACCGCACTCGGGCTGGCGCTGGTGTTTGGATTCCTCGCCGTGCGGTTCAAGCTGCCCGCACTGGTGGGCTACCTGCTGGCCGGGGTGTTGATTGGCCCGTTCACCCCTGGCTTTGTGGCCGACAGCCTGATCGCGGCCGAGCTGGCCGAGATCGGCGTGATGCTGCTGATGTTTGGCGTGGGCATGCATTTTTCGATGGACGACCTGATGTCGGTGCGCAAGATCGCGCTACCCGGTGCGGTACTGCAGATCGCCGTGGCCACGGCCATGGGCGCGGGCGTGGCCCATTTCTGGGGCTGGCCACTGGGCGAAGGGCTGGTATTCGGCCTGGCCCTGTCGGTGGCCAGCACCGTGGTGCTGCTGCGGGCGCTGGAGGCGCGCGGTGCGCTGGATTCCCTGAACGGCAAGATCGCCGTAGGCTGGCTGGTGGTGGAAGATCTGGCCATGGTGCTGGTGCTGGTGCTGCTGCCCCCCTTGGCGGGCTGGCTGGGCGGCAAGGTGCCGGGCGAGGAACACGGCGGTGGCGGCAGCTTGTGGCTGACACTGGGCACCACGCTGCTCAAGGTATCGGCCTTTGTAGCCCTGATGCTGGTGGTGGGCCGCCGCGTGTTTCCCAAGCTGCTGTGGCTGGTGGCACGCACCGGTTCGCGCGAGCTGTTCACGCTGTGCGTGATCGCTGCCGCCGTCAGCATTGCCTATGGGGCGGGCATGCTGTTTGGCGTGTCGTTTGCGCTGGGCGCGTTCTTTGCGGGCATGGTGATGCGCGAATCCGAGTTCAGCCACCGCGCTGCCGAAGACTCATTGCCGCTGCGCGAAGCTTTTGCCGTGCTGTTCTTTGTGTCGGTGGGCATGCTGTTTGACCCCATGGTCATCGTCAAGCAGCCGCTGCAGGTGCTGGCCGTTCTGGCCATCATCATCGTCGGCAAATCCATCGCCGCCGCTGCGCTGGTGCTGGTGTTTCGCTACCCGCTGAACACCGCGCTGAACGTGTCGGCCAGCCTGGGACAGATCGGCGAGTTCTCGTTCATTCTGGCCGGGCTGGGTGCCAGCCTGGGCCTGCTGCGGCCAGAAGGGCAAAGTCTGATTTTGGCGGGCGCGCTGCTGTCGATTGCGCTTAACCCGCTGGTGTTCAAGGCGGCCGACTGGCTGGAACAGTGGCTGCAAGCCCACCCCGCCCTGGCGCACAAGTTCGCGCGCAGCACCGACCCGCTGTCCGAGCTGCCCACGGCCACCGACGAAAAATACCTGTCCCGGCAGGTGGTGCTGGTGGGCTATGGCCGCGTCGGCAAACGCCTGGCCGCCGAGATGGAGGCCAAGGGCATTCCCTTCGTGGTGGTCGAGCAAAACCGCGAACGCGTGGAGCAATTGCGCGCCAACGGCACGACCGCCGTGTCGGGCGATGCGGCCGATCCCGGGGTGCTCATCCAGGCCCATATCGCCCGCGCCAGCATGCTGCTGATCGCCGCACCCGATGCCTTCAACGTACGCCAGATGGTGGCCAACGCCCGCATGCTGAACCCGCACATCGAAACCGTGGTGCGTACCCACAACGAAGAAGAGGCCGCCCTGCTGGCCCAGGAAAACATCGGCCGCGTGTTCCTGGGCGAAGACGAGCTGGCCCACAACATGGGGCGGCATGTGCTGGAGCGGTTTGGGAAGGTGGCTTGAGGCCGATGTGCCAGGCTGACTTGCAAGGAATATCAGCCTCCTGTGCTTGCTGAATAAGCACAAGAAGCTCTATATTTGATAGCATATGCGGTCTTTACCCACCGCTTTTCTCACGGAAAACACATGCTGAAATCCATCGCCACCGCAGTCCTGGCCGGGGTGCTGTGGGTCGCCCACACCGGCGCGTCGGCACAGACCGATCTGGCCACCGCCCAAACCCTGATGCGCAAGTCGGGGCTGTGGGAGCAACTGGACAGTTTCCGGCTCCAGGTGCGGGCCGGTATCACCGACGTCCAGGCGCAAAGCCCATCTCCGCCAACGGCAGGCGAGGTGGAGCGGCTGCTCCGGGTAGCCGATAGCGCTTTTGCCGCCGCGCATCTGCGCACCCTGGTGCAAGGCGTGATTGCCCAGGACATCCAGGCGGAGCACATTCCCGCGGTGCTGGCGTGGTACCAAAGCCCGCTGGGCACGGCGGTGGCCCAGTTGGAAGCGCAGGCCAGCGCCGATGTGCGCGACCCCCGTGAGTCGTTCCAGAAAGGCAGCGCCTTGTTTGCCAGCCTGCCTGCGGCGCGCCAGGCCCAATTGCTAGAGTGCGTGCGGGTGACCCGCGCTGCCGAGACCTCCACCAACACCATGCTCAACACCCTGGTGGCCATCCAGGTCGGCATAGCCTCCACACGGCCCCACGGCCCCGCCATCTCGGCCCGCGACATCCGCAACGCCCTGGAGGCGCAGCGCCCACAGCTACTCCAGATGACGGGCCAAATGGCGCTGGCCAGTTTTACGCAAATCTATGCCAGCCTGACCGATGCCGAGCTGGCCGCCTACATCACGTACCTGGGTTCCGCGGCAGGCACGCACTACATTGACCTTGAAATGCAAGCCATCGATGCCGCCATGGTAGAGAGCTTCACCGAACTGGGCCGCCGCACACCAGGCACCAGCGACAAATCGCAAACCTGACCGCTCTGTATGCCAATGGCGTTCGCCATGAACCCTGAAGAATAGGTTGAAGCCTAGGCTGTATAAGCACAGGCAGCTACCGATTCAATAGCAAATCCAAACCCCTGCCATAACAATCTGTTGCAGCCGCAGGCACGGTAAAACCGGGCCGTTGGACCCAATTGCCTGCAAAATAAGCAACCACCCACCACGGAGACAAAAACATGAAATACCAAGGAAGTTGCCACTGCGGCCAGGTTGCCTTTGAGGTGGAGGGGGAGCTCCCCCCGGCGGTGATGGCCTGCAACTGCTCCATGTGCCAGCGCAAGGGGACCTTGATGTGGTTCGTGCCCCGGCCTGCCGTGGTGTTGCAGACGCCCGTGGACAAGATGGCCACCTACCTGTTCAACAAGCACATCATCCAGCACCACTTTTGCCCGACCTGCGGCATCCACCCGTTTGGCGAAGCCATGTCGCCCGACGGGCAGGCCATGGCGGCTGTGAATGTGCGCTGCCTGGAGGGGGTGGACATTGCCGCCCTGGCGGTGCAGAACTTCGACGGTCGCGCGAAGTAAACAGCCGCAAGCTGCGGCCATCGAATCATGCATGGAATAGGCCTCTAGTGCTTGTTCCATAAGCACGAAAAGCTATTTTTTATATAGCAAAACTACTGCCCGCGCCTCGATGCTCTGGCCCAGGCCGACCGGGCCCATCTTCTCTGCCGTCTTGGCCTTGATGTTGATTTGGTCCAGTTCCAGGCCCAACCCGCTGGCGATGCGCGCGCGCATGGCCGGGATGTGCGGCATCATTTTGGGTGCCTGGGCGATGATGGTGCTGTCGATGTTGCCGATCTGGTAGCCCTGGGCGGCCACCCGGCGCAGGGCCTCCACCAGCAAGACCATCGAATCCGCGCCCTTGAACTGCGGGTCGGTATCCGAGAAATGCGTGCCGATGTCGCCCAGCGCCGCTGCGCCCAGCAGGGCGTCGGTGATGGCGTGCAAGAGCGCGTCGGCATCTGAGTGGCCCAGCAAGCCCATGGTGTGGGGAATCTCCACCCCGCCCAAAATCAGCTTGCGCCCCGCCACCAGGGCGTGCACGTCCCAACCTTCTCCAATACGAAACGGCATTCATTAACTCCTGGATTGCAAAATGGCTTCGGCCAGCGCGAAGTCTTCGGGGTAGGTGACTTTGAAATTCTGGGCGCTGCCCGGCACCAGTTGGGGCTGCAAACCCAGGGCCTCGATGGCGCTGGACTCGTCGGTCACCTCGGCTCCCGCCGACTCCAGCGCCCGAGACAGCATGCCGATGCGGAACATCTGCGGGGTTTGCGCCAGCCATTTGTCGGCGCGCGGCACGGTGGCAGCCACGCGGCCTTGGGCCTCGGCCTTCAGCGTGTCGGGCAGCTTGTGGGCCAGCAGACCGCCGACGGGGTCTTGCTGGCAGGCATCGATCAGCGCGTTGATCTGCGCCGGGGTGATCAGGCAGCGGGCGGCATCGTGCACCAGCACCCAGTCGTCTGCTTTGGCACCTTGCTCGAACAGGTCGTGCAAGCCGTTGGCCACCGACGCAGCCCGGCTGCTGCCCCCGCAGTCGGACACCACGCACGCAGCGCTGTGGCGCTCAAAAAAATCGTCGCCCACGGCGACCACCACCAGCACATCGGCAATCCGCGGCACGCTGGCAAAGGCGGCCAGGGTGTGCATCACCATGGGCTGGCCCGCCACCATCTGGTACTGCTTGGGCAGATCCGGGCTACCCACGGCGATGGCGCGGCTGCCCACACCAGCACAGGGAATCAGGGCGAAAAAGCGGGGTATCGGGGGCTTGGGTTCGATAGACATTGCCTGCATTCTAAAATCAGGCCTATCCACACCCCCCGCCCTCGTGCCGGAGGGTGTTTTTGCATTCCTGACCCACCCCATTGCAGCCCATGGACCTCCCCAAACTCACCCCCGGCAAACGCTTCACCCTGCCCCGCCCCCAAGGCTCGGCCGATGCGGTGCTGCTGGCGCAACTGGCGTTGCGGGACAAGGCCCGGGGTTCGCTGACGGCCATCGTCACCTCCGACGCAGCCGATGCCCAGCGGCTGATGGACGAGATCGCCTTTTTCGCGCCCAGCCTGCGCTGCGCCCTGTTTCCCGACTGGGAAACCCTGCCCTACGACACGTTTTCGCCGCACCAGGACCTGATCAGCGAGCGCCTGGCCACGCTGTGGCGCATCAGCCAACGCGACAAGACCACCGGGGCCGACGTAGTCATCGTGCCCGCCACCACCGCGCTGTACCGCCTGGCACCGCCCAGCTTCATGGCGGGCTACACCTTCCAGTTCAAGACCAAGCAAAAACTCAACGAGGCCAAGCTCAAGGCCCAGTTGACGCTGGCGGGCTACAGCCATGTGACCCAGGTGGTCAGCCCCGGCGAGTACGCGGTGCGCGGCGGCCTGATCGACCTGTTCCCCATGGGCAGCGCCGTGCCCTACCGGGTGGATTTGTTCGATGACGAGATCGACAGCATCCGCACCTTCGACCCCGACACCCAGCGCAGCCTGTACCCGGTGCCCGAAGTGCGCCTGCTGCCCGGCCGCGAATTCCCCATGGACGACGAGGCCCGCGCCAAGTTCCGCAGCCGCTGGCGCGAGCTGCTGGACGGCGACCCGACCAAGAGCCGCATCTACAAGGACATGGGCAATGGCGTGGCCACCGCCGGTATCGAGTACTACCTACCGCTGTTTTTTGAAGACACGGCCACCGTGTTCGACTACATCGGTGCGGATGCCACCGTGGTGCTGCACGGCGATCTGGAGCCTTCGCTACAGCGCTTCTGGCAAGACACCAAGGAGCGCTACCGCCTGGTGCAGGGTGCGGTGGACCGCCCCGCCCTGCCGCCTGAGGCATTGTTCTTAGGGACCGAGCAGTTCTACGCACTGACCAACCAGCATGCGCAACTCGCCCTGCGGAATGTGGATGTCACCAGCGACACCGGTTTCGAGCCCCTGCCCGTGCTGTCGGTAGCGCGCGGAGCCGAAGACCCGCTGACCCAGCTGAAGATGCACATCCAGCGCACCCCGCACCGGGTGCTGCTGCTGGCCGAAAGCGATGGCCGCCGCGAAAGCCTGCTGGACCTGCTGCGCGCCAGCCAGGTCAGCCCGCCCGCGTTCGACTCGCTGGAAGACTTCCAGACCAGCACCGAGAAAGTCGGCATTGCCACCGCTGCGCTGAACAGCGGCTTCAGCTGGATGGCCGAGGGCATCGACTTCGTCACCGAAACCGAGCTGTTCGCCGCCGGGCCCACCACCCGCCGCCGCAAGAAGCAGGAACAGGTCAGCGATGTGGAAGCGCTGATCAAGGATTTGAGCGAACTCACGCTGGGCGACCCCGTCGTCCACTCGGCCCACGGCATTGGCCGCTACAAAGGCCTGGTGCATTTGGACCTGGGCCAGGGTAAAAATGCCGACGGCACGCCACTGCTGCAGGAATTTCTGTTTTTGGAATACGCCGACAAGGCCACGCTGTACGTGCCGGTGAGCCAGCTCCAGCACATCAGCCGCTACACCGGCGTGAGCGCCGACGAAGCACCCTTGCACCGCCTGGGCTCGGGCCAGTGGGAAAAAGCCAAGCGCCGCGCCGCCGAGCAGGTGCGCGACTCGGCGGCAGAGCTGCTCAACATCTACGCCCGCCGCGCGGCCCGCGAAGGCCATGCCTTCCGCTACTCGCCCAACGACTACGAGGTGTTTGCCAACGATTTCGGCTTTGACGAAACCCCCGACCAGGCCGCCGCCATCCACGCCGTAATCCAGGACATGATCAGCCCGCGCCCCATGGACCGGCTGGTCTGCGGCGACGTGGGCTTTGGCAAGACCGAGGTGGCATTGCGCGCCGCCTTCATCGCCATCACCGGTGGCAAGCAGGTGGCCCTGCTGGCGCCCACCACCTTGCTGGCCGAGCAGCATTACCAGACGCTGGTGGACCGCTTTGCCAAATGGCCGGTCAAGGTGGCCGAGGTGTCGCGCTTCCGTTCCGGCAAGGAAATCACCGCCGCTCTGAAAGGCATAGCAGAAGGTGGCGTGGATATTGTGGTGGGCACGCACAAGCTGCTCAGCGAATCGACCAAGTTCGCGAATCTGGGCCTGCTGATCATCGACGAAGAGCACCGCTTTGGCGTGCGCCACAAGGAGCAGATGAAGTCGCTGCGCGCCGAGGTCGATGTGCTCACGCTCACCGCCACGCCCATCCCCCGCACCTTGGGGATGGCCCTGGAAGGCCTGCGGGATCTTTCCGTGATTGCCACCGCGCCGCAGCGCCGCCTGGCCATCAAGACCTTTGTGCGCACCGAAGGCAATGGCGTGATCCGCGAGGCCGTGCTGCGCGAGTTGAAGCGCGGCGGCCAGGTGTACTTTTTGCACAACGAGGTCGAAACCATCGAGAACCGCCGCCAAAAGCTGGAAGAGCTGCTGCCCGAGGCCCGCATCGCCGTGGCCCACGGCCAGATGCCCGAGCGCCAGCTGGAGGCCGTGATGCGCGACTTTGTGGCCCAGCGTTTCAATGTGCTGCTGTGCTCCACCATTATTGAAACCGGCATCGACGTGCCCAGCGCCAACACCATCGTGATGAGCCGCGCCGACAAGTTCGGCCTGGCCCAGTTGCACCAGCTGCGGGGCCGCGTGGGCCGCAGCCACCACCAGGCCTACGCCTATTTGATGGTGCCCGACCTGGAAGGCCTGACCAAGCAGGCCAGCCAGCGCCTGGACGCGATCCAGAAAATGGAAGAGCTGGGCTCCGGCTTTTACCTGGCCATGCACGACCTGGAAATCCGCGGCGCGGGCGAGGTGCTGGGCGAAAACCAGAGTGGCAACATGCTGGAAGTGGGCTTCCAGCTCTACAACGAGATGCTGAACGAGGCGGTGCGCTGCCTGAAGGCGGGCATCGAGCCCGACCTGATGAGCCCGATGAACGTCACCACCGAGATCAACCTACACGCCCCAGCCCTGCTGCCCGACGACTACTGCGGCGATGTGCACCTGCGCCTCAGTTTCTACAAGAAGCTGGCCACCGCCAAGACCACCGACCAGATCGACGCGCTGCTGGAAGAAATCGTCGACCGCTTCGGCAAGCTGCCCACCCAGGCGCAAACCCTCATCGACGGCCACCGCCTGCGTGTGCTGTCGCGGCCTTACGGCGTGGTCAAGGTGGATGCGGCACCGGGGGTGATCAACATCACCTTCAAAGCCAACCCGCCCATTGAGCCGATGCGCATCATCGAGTTGATCCAGAAAAATCGCCACATTAAGCTCGCGGGCAACGAGAAGCTGCGCATCGAGCGCGAACTGCCCGAGCCCAAAGACCGCGCGCAAATGGTGCGCGACGTGCTGCGCAGCCTGGGGCAACCCATCGCGGAGCCGGTACCCGCGTAGCCTGTCGCCCGGTGTAGTGCACCGCTATTGCCCACAAAACGGCGCACAACTTGGTGTACCGCACCAAAAACAAGCACCAAACCGGGACGCATGCCGCAATGAGGCTGTTTTACGGCGATTTCTGGTTGGCACGAGTTTCGCTTTGGTGCATGTATCTACAGAACATTTAGGACATGCACCATGGCGGGATTCCGCAGTTTTCTCCAGAGCGGGCACGCCCCCACGCTCTTCGCTTCATTTTTGTATTTTTCGTTTTCCTGCTGCATCTGGGTGCTGAACGGGGCCATGGCTCCGTTCATCTCCGAAACCTTCAACCTTAGTCCGGCCCAAAAGGGCTTGATGCTGTCCATTCCCATCATGGCCGGGGCGTTGATGCGCTTTCCGCTGGGCCTGCTGTCGCAGTACATCGGCCGCAAAAAGGCCACGCTGGTCGAGATGGGCCTGATCATGGTCGCCATGCTGTTTGGCTTTTTCTTTGTCAAGACCTTCAACGACCTGCTGGCCATGGGCGTGCTGCTGGGCATTGCCGGGGCCAGCTTTGGCGTGGCCTTGTCGCTGGGTGCGGGCTCCTTCCCGCCCAAGCACAAGGGCCTGGCCATGGGCCTGGTGGGCGCGGGTAACGTCGGCACCGCAGTCTGCGTGCTGGTGGCCCCGCCCCTGGCCCAGGCCTACGGCTGGGTGGCGGTGTACGGCTTTGCAGCCGTCGCCATCGCCATCCCGATGGTGGTGATGGTGGTCTTCGCCCAGGAGCCGCCCGATCTGGACCCGCACGCCAGCTTCAAGGAGCACATTGCCTGCCTGTTTGAAAAGGACGGCTGGGCTTTCAGCCTGATCTACGCCGTGACCTTTGGCGGCTTCATCGGCCTGATCACCTTTTTGCCCACCTACTACTACGACCAGTTTGGCGTGAGCAAGGTGCAGGCCGGGCAACTGACCATGCTGGCGGCCTTCATGGGCGCAGCGCTGCGGGTGTTTGGCGGATGGATCTCCGACCGCTGGGGCGGTGTCAACACGCTGAACGTGGTGCTCATCACCGTGGCGGCCACGCTGGTGGCCTGTGGTCTGGCGGGTGGCTCGCTGGTGCTGACCACGCTGCTGATGATTCTGTGCTTTGCCGCCCTGGGCGCAGGCAATGGCGCACTGTTCCAACTGGTGCCCCTGCGCTGGCCCCTGGCCACCGCCGTGGCCGGCTCGATGATCGGCGAAATCGGCGCCCTCGGCGGCGGCCTGGTGCCCAACGCCATGGGTCTGTCCAAGCAGTACGCGGGCAGCTACATGTGGGGCTTCATCCTGTTCGCCGGTCTGGCGATAGTGATGTTGTTCATGTTGCGCATCATGCAAGTCCGCTGGACCCGGACATGGGCTGAGAAGGGTGGAAGGGCGCGCAGCGCCTGAGAGCTGCGCAGCAGATCCAGTGCGTAGCACTGACCACCGTTCCAGCGAAGCTAGAAGGGAGGAAGGGCGCGAACTGCTTAAAAGCCGTCCCGGCACGACACCGAACATCTAGCGGTTATTACAGCCTGACACATTACGATCCGCTAGGTGTTTGATAATCAGGGAATGAATATGTTGTTCTCCCGCGCTCTGGCTTTGTCTTCTCTGTGGGCCAGCGCAGACCTTTTGTCTTCTTTTTGACATGGTGAGAGCCTCTTCCACACCGTTGCCAGACCACCAGAAGCCCTCTGAAGCCGTGCCGTTCCAGCCCATACGCCGGCGCACCACGGTCTTGCGCATGCCGCAGGACGATGTGCCCGCGTACCTGAAGCCGTCCAGCCGCATCACCGAGGCCCTCCCTCCCGAAGCAGTAGCGCCCCCACCGGCTGAGCCCCTGCCCTTGCTGTCGGTGGACGCTTTGCGGGCCCGCATGGGCCCCGGCGCGCGCAGTGAAGTGATGCCACCGCACACCATGAGCTACACGCCGTTTGGCACCAGGGCCTTTGTCAGCGCGGGCACCGGCGGGCCCACCGTGCTGTTTGAAGCCGGCCTGGGCCATGGCAAAAGTGCCTGGGGCCGTATCTTCAACGAAATCAGCGCCATCAACCACGCGGTGGCCTACGACCGGGCGGGCTATGGCCAGAGCGAGCGCTCCCGGCTGCCGCGCGATGGCTTGCAGATTTTGCG
Organism: Rhodoferax sp. LS1P39; assembly: GCF_056521425.1. NCBI lineage: Bacteria > Pseudomonadati > Pseudomonadota > Betaproteobacteria > Burkholderiales > Comamonadaceae > Rhodoferax > Rhodoferax sp. LS1P39. The sequence goes on from NZ_JBWMAV010000002.1 coordinate 48,625, forward strand.
CGAGCTGCGCGCCTTGCTGCAGACCGAAGAAATCAAACCGCCTTACGTACTGGTGGGCCATTCCCTGGGCGGCACCATCGTCAAGCTGTTTGCCAAAACCTACCCCGAGGAGGTCGCCGGGGTGGTGCTGGTGGACGCGCGCCATGCCGAGTTCTCCAAACGCTGCAAACAGCTTGGCGTGCACCGCATGTGGTACGACCCTCCCGCGCTGTTGTTTGCCATGGCACCCAGCACCACGCGGGCTGAGATGGCGTCTGCGGCACTTACCGCGCGCCAGGTCCGCCGGGCCGGCGAGTTTCCCCCCGTGCCGCTCATCGTGCTTAGCCAGGACCGCAGCGCCAGCCGCTGGCCCGAGCGCCTGGGCAAGGTCTGGGATGCCAGCCAACGCAACATGGCCAAAATGTCGCGCCTGGGCCGCATGAAGATCGTGGGCGACAGCGGGCACAACATCCACCAGGACCAACCCGACACGGTGACCACCGCCATCCTCAGCGTGATTGCCGCCGCCCGTTATGCGCAGGCCAAGAGCAAAAGCTGATTACTACGATTTTTATAGCTGCTCACGCTTATTCCATAAGCGCTAAGGGCCAATTTTTCTTGTAATCCAGGCAGCCTGACTATGCTGGGACAATAGCGGCGTGACCATTCCCCATACCTTCATCCAGGAACTCATCGCCCGCGCCGACGTGGTCGAGATCGTGGGCCGCTACGTGCAGCTCAAAAAGGGCGGTGCCAACTTCATGGGCCTGTGCCCGTTCCATTCGGAGAAGTCGCCCTCCTTCTCGGTCAGCCCGACCAAGCAGTTCTACCACTGCTTTGGCTGCGGCAAGAGCGGCGACGCGCTGCGCTTTTTGATGGACCACGCGGGCATGACCTTCATCGAAGCCGTGCAAGACCTGGCCCAGCAGTTCGGCATGCAAGTGCCCGAAGACGATGCCTCGCCCCAGGACCGTGCCCGCGCTGCCGAGCAAAAGCAAAAGCAGGCCACCCTGACCGACGTGCTGGAGCAGGCCTGCACCGCCTATAAGAAACACCTGCGCGACTCGCCCCGCGCCATCGACTATTTCAAGGGTCGCGGCCTGTCGGGCGAAATCGCCAAGCAGTTCGACCTGGGCTATGCGCCCGAAGGTTGGCGCAGTCTGGCCGGGGTGTTCCCGCGCTACGACGACCCGCTGCTGGCCGAGAGCGGCCTGGTCATCACCAGCGAAGAAGACCCCGAAAAACGCTACGACCGCTTCCGCGACCGGGTGATGTTCCCGATCCGCAACGTCAAAGGCGAGTGCATAGGCTTTGGGGGGCGGGTGCTGGGCGACGACAAGCCCAAATACCTCAACTCTCCCGAAACCCCGGTCTTCAGCAAGGGCCGCGAGCTCTACGGCCTGTTCGAGGCCCGCAACGCCCTGCGCGATGCCGGTTACGCCCTGGTCACCGAGGGCTACATGGACGTGGTCGCCCTGGCCCAGCTGGGATTTCCCAACGCCGTGGCCACGCTGGGCACGGCCTGCACCGCCGACCACCTGCAAAAACTGTTCCGCTTCACCGATGCGGTGGTGTTCAGCTTTGACGGCGATGCCGCAGGCCGCCGCGCCGCCCGCAAGGCGCTGGACGGTGCGCTGCCGCTGGCCACCGATGTGCGCAGCTGTAAGTTCTTATTTTTGCCCGCCGAACACGACCCCGACAGCTTCATCCGCGCTTATGGCCGCGAGGCGTTTGCGCGCTATGTGTCCGAGGCCACGCCGCTGAGCCGCTTTTTGATCGAATCCATCCGCGAAGGCTGCGAGCTGCACACCGCCGAAGGCCGCTCGCTGCTGGCCAGCAACGCCAAACCGCTGTGGAGCCAGTTGCCCGAAGGCGCACTCAAACGCCAGTTGCTGGGCGAGATTGCCGACTTGGTGCAACTCAGCAGCAGCGAACTCACCGACGTGTGGAGCGGCAAGGCCATCGGTGCCCGCCCCGAGGGCAAAGGCAGCAAAAAATATAGCACCCCGTACACACCCGGCAAGCGCTATGAGCCCAAAGCACCCCCCATCGGCTCAGACAGCGCGGGCCGCCGCAAACCCGCCAGCCGTGCCGACCACGCGGCCCGCCTGCTGCTGTCCAATGCCACCGCCTGGGACAGCCTGACCCACGAAGACCACGCCCTGCTGTGCGCCCTGCCCCAGCCGCACGCAGCCTTGTTTGTCTGGCTGGAGGCGCAACAGCACGATCACGGCCCGCAAGCCTGGGAGCTGCTGCGCCCCGGCGTGCGCGGCCAGCCGTTCGAAGATCTGGCACTGAAGCTGATGTCCGGCCCCGTGCCCAGCAACGCCCCCGACGCGGCCGAGGGCGTCGAGACCGTGATCGACCGCGAGGCCTTGCAGGAACTGCGCGGCCTGCTCAACCTGATGCTGATCGACCAACTCAAGCAGCAGGAAACCCAGGCCTTGGAAGATGCCAAGTCGGACCCATCTGCGTTGGAGCGTTACCGCGCCCTGAACCGCCGCCGACTGGAACTAACCGCTATCAAAATAGGTTAGAAACTTCAAAATACGCCTTGAATTTTGGCGCGCAGGCTATAATCTAAGGCTAACTGCTCGGCAAGAGCGACAGCAACACCTCCGGATACGGCCACTCGCCGCCACTGCGCGCACCGGCCACCCCACCGCAAGGACTGCCTGCACGGATTTTTAAAAAAATTCTTGCAAATGATCGCCCTCCCATCTTGCCAACGAGAACCCTTCTCTATCCCTACGCGTCCGCGCCGGTAGCCTGTGGCTCCCGGGTTTATTTCGTTTTTTTGTTGTCCTGAGGTTTTTTGCCCATGCCTGCTCCAAAGCCCGAGAAGCCCGTGATATCCGCCGCTGGCCCCGCTGCCAAGATCCCTGCCAAAGCAAGCACCAAAGTGGCTGCCGAGACAGCGGTCAAGCCCGCCTTGAAAGTCAAACCCGTGCCCGCATCGAAGTCCCCCGCCGCTCCCGAAGTTACCTCCGCTGCCGATGATGCCGCGAAGAAAAAGCCTGGCCGTCCGCCCAAGGTGGTGACCATGCCTGCGGCCAAGCCCGCCGCCAAAGCCGCCGCCGCAGCAGCACCCGCCAAGGTCAAGCCCGCCGGTGCCAAGCGCGGCCCCAAGCCCAAGGGTTCGATCTCCACCGAGATCAACCTCGACGACCTGATCGAGATCGAGGAAGACCCGGTCGAGGAAGCACCGGTCCAGCTCAGCCCCACCGGCGAGAAGATCAAGCCGCTGCGCATGAAGATCAGCAAGGCCAAAGAGCGCGCGCTGATGAAGGAATTCGGCCTGGACGAAACCGTCCTGAGCGAAGAAGACCTGGCCAAGCGCCGCCAGCGCCTCAAGGCCCTGATCAAGCTGGGCAAGACCCGCGGCTACCTGACGCACGGCGAAATCTCCGACCACCTGCCCGACAAGCTGGTCGATGCGGAAACGCTGGAAGTCGTGGTCAACATGCTCAACGACATGGGTGTGGCGGTGTACGAGCAAACGCCCGATGCCGAAACCTTGCTGCTGAACAACACGGCCCCCACCGCCGCCACCGAAGAAGAAGCCGAAGAAGAAGCCGAAGCGGCCCTCTCCACGGTGGACAGCGAGTTCGGCCGCACCACCGACCCGGTGCGTATGTACATGCGTGAAATGGGCACGGTCGAGCTGCTGACCCGTGAAGGCGAAATCGAAATCGCCAAGCGCATCGAAGGCGGCCTGATGCGCATGATGGAAGCCATCAGCGCCAGCCCGGCCACCTTGGCGGAAGTGTTCAACATGGGCGAGGCGATCCGTGACGGCAAGGTGGTCATCTCCACCATCGTCGACGGCTTCTCCAACCCCAACGAAGCCGACGATTACGTGGCCGAAGAAGACTTCGACGAGTTCGATGCTGCCGACGACGACGACGGCAAGGGCGGCTCCAAGGCGCTGACCAAGAAGCTCGAAGAGCTGAAGAAAGAAGCCCTGACCCGCTTTGATACCCTGCGCGACTTGTTCGAGAAGGTGCACAAGATCTATGACAAGGAAGGCTACGGCACGCCGCACTACGTCAAGGCCCAGGCGGCTTTGAGCGAAGAGCTGATGACCATCCGCTTTACCGCCAAGACCATTGAAAAGCTGTGCGATCTGCTGCGCAGCCAAGTGGACGACGTGCGCAAGAAAGAGCGCGAACTGCGCCGCATCATTGTGGACAAGTGCGGCTACCCGCAAGAAAACTTCATTGCCGACTTCAGTGGCCGCGACAAGATGGGCAACAAAGTGCCCTCGCACCTGCTGGACCTGAAATGGATCGAGCGCCAAACCGCCGCAGGCAAGCCCTGGAGCGCCATCATGGGCCGCAACATCCCGCCGGTGCAGGATTTGCAGCAAAAGCTGACCGACCTGCAATCGCGCGTGGTGGTGCCGCTGGACGAGCTCAAGGGCATCAACAAGCGCATGAACGAAGGCGAGGCCTCGTCGCGCAATGCCAAGAAGGAAATGATCGAGGCCAATTTGCGCCTGGTGATCTCCATCGCCAAGAAGTACACCAACCGCGGCCTGCAGTTCCTGGACTTGATCCAGGAAGGCAACATCGGTTTGATGAAGGCCGTGGACAAGTTCGAATACCGCCGCGGCTACAAGTTCTCGACCTACGCCACCTGGTGGATTCGCCAAGCGATTACGCGCTCGATCGCCGACCAGGCGCGCACCATCCGGATTCCGGTGCACATGATCGAGACCATCAACAAGATGAACCGCATCAGCCGCCAGCACTTGCAAGAGTTTGGTTTTGAGCCCGATGCGTCCATCCTGGCCGAGAAGATGGAGATCCCGGAAGACAAGATCCGCAAGATCATGAAGATCGCCAAGGAGCCCATCTCCATGGAAACCCCGATCGGCGATGACGACGACAGCCACCTGGGCGACTTCATCGAAGACGGTGCCAACACCGCCCCCATCGAAGCCGCCATGCAGGCCGGTCTGCGCGACGTGGTCAAGGACATCCTGGACAGCCTGACCCCGCGCGAAGCCAAGGTGCTGCGCATGCGCTTCGGTATCGAGATGAGCACCGACCACACGCTGGAAGAAGTCGGCAAGCAGTTCGACGTGACCCGCGAGCGCATCCGCCAAATAGAAGCCAAGGCGCTGCGCAAGCTCAAGCACCCCAGCCGCTCCGACAAGCTGCGCAGCTTTATCGACACGCTGTAAGCTGCTCCAACTGAAAAAGCCCCTGCCGGAATCGTCCGCCAGGGGCTTTTTTCATGATGCCATCAGCATCAGGCCTGCAGCCGTGTTGGAAATGGGGATGTGGTAGTTGGAGTGCAGCAGGCGCGCCGGGCCGGGCAGCGCGGCGCGGGCGGTCAGCCACATCAGCAGCTCAATGCCCTGGGTGCCCACCTTTTCCACCAGTTCATGGATGGAGAAGCGGGTGGCCCAGGCCGGGTCGCTGACCAGGCTGCGCATGAACTCCAGGTCAAACTCTTTGTTGATAAAGCCTGCCCGCTGGCCGTCGAGCTGGTGGCTCAGGCCGCCGGTGCCGACCACCACCACCCGGGCATCGCTGTCCCAGCGGGCGATGGCGCGGCCAATGGCTTCACCCAGGGCAAAGCAGCGGGCAGCGGTGGGCAAGGGAAACTGCACCGTGTTCAGGCAGACGGGCACGGTGGTCACGGGCCAGGCGGCCTGGGGGTCGGCATGCGGCCACAACAGGTCCATGGGCAGGCAGAAGGCGTGGTCCACCAGCATTTCCTGGCAGGTGGTGATGTCGAAGCCATCGGCTACCAGGCCGTTGATCAAATGCCACGACAAATCCTGGTTGCCCTGGAAGGGTGCCGCCGTGGCCAGGCCCCAGCCTTCATCGGCATGGTGGTACTGCGGCGCGGCCCCCACGGCAAAGGTGGGCATCTTGTCGAGAAAGAAGTTCAGCCCGTGGTCGTTGTAGATGACGACCGCCACATCCGGCTTGACTTCGTCCAGCCACTGGCGCACCGGGGGGAAGCCATCGAAGAAGGGTTTCCAGTAGGGATCGTTTTGCAGATCCTGGGCAATCGCCCGGCCAATGGCGGGCACGTGGGACGTAGTAATGGCACCAACGATTTTGGCCATGCTTATGCTCCTGCGGCCAACAGACGGGCCGTGAATTCTGCTTTGCTCACGCCCGTTTGCTGGGCTCCGATGTCTTGCATGTCCAGCCCGAAAATACCGGCGAACTTGGCCAGGTAGTAGGCGTTGCCGCCCGCAGCCAGCAGGGCCAGCACATTGCGCTGGCGGATCGCCTCGGCCTGTTCGGCGTTCAGGCCGAATGTGCGCATGTAGGCTTCCTCGTCGCGCTGGAACTCGGCGCGCGCGTCGGCGGCGTTGAAGGAAAAGCACATTTTGTTGAGGGCGTAGCCTTTGCGGGCTTGCACACCGTCGAACAAAGTGGTGCCGGGGATATCGGCCTGGGCCATGGTTGTCTCCTGTGGAAGTGGTGGAAACCGCAGTATTCCCAAACAGATCCCCCAGATAAACCCGATAATCACGATCAGACCCATGAGCAAATTCGATCATTCCCACCTCGATGGCCAGTTGCTACAGCTGCTGCTGGCAGTGCTGGAAGAAGGCTCGGTGACGCGGGCCGCCCAGCGGCTGGGGGTTACGCAGTCGGCGGTCAGCCATTTGCTGGACAAGCTGCGCGCCATCACCGGCGACCCGCTGTTTGTAAAGTCAGGCCGCGGCATCCAACCCACCGCCCGGGCCGAGGCCATGGCCCAGCCCGCCCGCCTGCTGCTGGAAGACATGCAGCGTCTGGCCACGCCCGAGCAGTTTGACCCGGCCCGGCTGCAAACCTGCTTCACCATTGCGGCCAACGACTTCCAGCGCGATCTGCTACTGCCCGCCCTGCTGCAAAGGCTGCGGCAGCAGGCCCCCCAGGTCAGCCTGCACATGGTGCCGTCCGGCGTGCCGACGGCCGAGATGCTGCGCGACGGCAGTTGCCATCTGGTGGTGTCACCACGCCCGCCCGATGCCACCGACGTGGTGCAAAAGCGCCTGTTTGCCACGCCCTACCGCGTGTTTTTCGATGCCAGCCAGCGCGCCGCGCCCAACAGCCTGGCCGACTACCTGGCCAGCGAGCACATCAGCGTGGTGTACCAGCCCCGCCGCACGCTGGACATCGACCAATGGCTGCAAGCCCAGGGCATCCAGCGCCGAATGGCCGCCACCGTGCCGGGGTTTGCGGGTATTGCGGCGTTTTTGCACGCGGGCCCCTGGCTCGCCACCCTGCCCGGCCTGCTGGCGCTGGGCATGCTGCGTGGCCTGCAGAGCTGCCCGGTGCCAGTGCCCTGCCCCGACTTGCCGATGTACATGCTGTGGCACCTGCGCCACCAGCACGATCCGGTGCACCGCTGGCTGCGCCAGTCGCTGGAAGCCACCGCAGCCGAGGTGCTGGCGCGGGCCTACCCCGCCGAGTTTGCCTCCTAAAATAGGCCCTCTGCGCTATCCGAATAAAGACCTTCAGCTATGGAATTGGTAGTAAATACGCCTCCCGAACCCGCTGCGCCCCAGCTGTGGGTGGCCTGCCTGTGCGCCGACTGGTGTGGCAGTTGCCGCGACTACCAGGAACGGTTTGAGCAGGTCGGGCGCGGGTTTGCCGGTGCGGAGTTTGTCTGGGTGGACATCGAGGACCAGGCCGATCGGGTGGACCCGATCGAGGTGGACAACTTCCCCACGCTGTTGGTGGTGGTGGACGGTGCGGTGCGCTTCTTTGGCAGCATCACGCCACAAACCGAGACACTGCAGCGGCTAGTGCAGGCACAGCTGGATGCTCCGGCGGCAGTGGCTGCCCCAGAGGTAACGGCCTTGGCACAGCGCTTACGGCGTTAGTTTTGGCTTGTCGGGTGCGGGCGGGGCTAGCGTATCGCCGTCCGCGTCGTCCATGTTCTGCGCCAGGTAGTGCTGCACCAACGCAAAGAAGCGGTCGTAAAACCGTTCGCTGGTGACGGTTTCGCTGGCCACCTTGACCATGGCATCGTTGCTGGAGCTGACCGGCACCGACACCGAACCCAGCACGCCCACGCCCAGGCTGGCCGAGGTGTTGCTTTTCTTCAGGGCATAGCGGTCCTGCAGTGCGGTCACAAAGCCCAGGCTGAGCTTGCCGTCGCGGCTCTCCGACGCGCAGACCACGCGGATGTCCATCTGCACGTGGATTTCGTTCTCGGGCTGGAAGTTCTTCTGCCCTTGCACCAGCTCTTTGGCCGCGTTGGAAATCACGTAGCCCTGGCTGAGCAAGGCGCGCCGGGCGGCCTCGCAAGTGTCGGCCGGGCTGGCATCGAACATGCGCGAGTACTTGCCCGTCGAGTCGAACTCTTCTTGCTGGGTGATGGGCTTGAGATGGGTGGCACAGCCGGCCAACACCAGGGAGCCCAGGCACGCCAGCGCAACGCTAATCTTCGGGAAGGTCATACACCGTGTCCGACCCCGACAGCACCGACAAGTTCAGTGGCCGCACCGCGCCCATCCACATCGCAAAGTCGCGGTGGTCGATCAAATCGTTACCGGTGATGGGGTGGATGAACACCACCAGGCCGCGCCGGTGCAGGGCCAGCCAGGGCACCAGCTCGGCAAACACCGCAGGTGCAAAGGCCAGCTGGCAGCTGCCGTCCGGGTGCGGGCCCACCGGGCCGGGGTGGACCCGGCCCATGGCCAGCTTGAATCGGCTGGCAGCCTCCAGGCACAGGGCGCGGCCCTGCTCCTGCGTGGCCGCATCAAAGTACACGTGGGCGTGGAAACCCCTGATACGGGCATCACTCATGGTGCGCGGTGCAGGCGCGGGCTTGCCAGGGCCACCACCTGCTCAGCGATGGCGGTATCCACGTTCGGGTGCCGCGCCGGGGCGTTGGGCAACTGCAGCAAGGCCCGCAGCTGGGCCACGTCTTTGGCGCTAGGGGCGGCCTTGATCTGGGCAATGGCGGCCTGGGCGTTGCCGGTGCGGATCACCGCCAGCATCTTGGTGACCCACTCGCTGGGCCCGGATTTGTGTTTGGACATAGGTCTATTTTGGCACTTGCAGAAACAGCAACGCCGCGCAGGCAGCCCGAGGGCCCGCCTACGCGGCGCGTGCAATACCGAAAAAAGCTTAGCCTTGGTGGGCGCGCTTGCCAGGGTTCTTCTTGCTGCGCGTAGCAACACCACGCTCCAGGCTGCGCTTTTGGCCGCGGCTGACGGGGCTGGTGTAGCCAGGCAGTGGGGTGGGACGGGGTGTAGCCTTACGCTCGGCTTCGGTGCGGGGTTCTTTTGCCATTGTGTTTACTCCATAGAAAATGTGACAACCCACGATTAGGCCACAACCGCGCGGGCGATTTGCCCGCACAGCCGGTTAAACGGGGGTTTTAAGCGGAAATTAGCCTGCGGCGGCTTCGTCCATGGCCTGGCACGAAGGTGCGCACACGGCTTGCGACTTGCCCAGCACCTTGCGGGTGCCCATCAGCGAACGGGTGCGGTGCTTGCCGCACAAAAAGCAGGACATGGTGGCACCGCCAAACGATGCCGCAGCGGCGAAGGGGGAACCGGAGGCTTTGGATTTGTAACGCAGGCCGTCGGCCAGCATGGCAGTTTTGGAATCAGCTTTCGCCATGGATAGAGCCTTAGTTGGCTGCTAATTGCAGCAATTTTGCAAGGAAATAGTTCGGCGCATAGCCGGATAAGAGGCTGCATTATCCTCTTGATTGGTGGGCGTCCTGAGCGCAGGGGTGTATACCGTGCAATCACCGGGGTTGTTTTATCCTCAATATGGAGGATGTTTTTTTGCCCTTACCGTTGACAGCCCAAGAAACACATTTTTTCAAAGCTACTATTTTTATAGCTGCTCGTGCTCTACCAATAAGCGCGGGAAGCCTATTTCATCCAATATTGCGCCAGGTCAATAGTCCAGCGCGGTTGGCGTAACGCACCTGGGCATCCAGCGCCTCGACCTGCACCTTGGCTGCCCGACCCCGGTAGACCTCGGCAGCCAGCCAGTCGCATTCCTGTTGCAGGGCGGCTTCATCCATCAGCCGGGTGTGCCAGACCTTGTTGGCGGCATCCCAGCGGTAGCCGCGTTCCTTGAGCAGGTCTTTGGCATCAAAGGGTGCGCCATTGGCCTGCAGACGGTAACGGGTGCCCTCGGCGGCGGCCAGCAGATGGGCCAGGCCGGTGCGGCCTGCGACCGGCAACGGCGCTTGCAGCACCGCCAGCAAGGCGTGGCAGTCCATTTCTGCACGGTGCGCGTCATAAAACCGGCCCAGGTCCAGCGCCAGGGCGGTGAGCTTGGCGGAGTCGCGGCCCTCCTGCTTCCAGTCGATATCGGCAAACGAGCAGGCCCAGGCCTTGGCGGCGAACGCGGGCAGACGGGCTTCGACAAACGGGCGGTCAAACGCTGCGTTGTGCGCCACCACCAGGTCTACGCCGTCCAGCAGCTCGGCGATGCGGGCCTCGTCCAGGGCCAGGCCCGCCACCATGCTGTCGGCTATGCCGGTGATCTTGCGGGCAATGTCGGGAATGGGTTGGCCGGGGTCTTCCAGGCCGTCGTACACCTGCACGCTGCCGCAGGGCAGACCGGTGGCGGTGTCCACATCCACGCGCAGCAGGGCCAGCTCGATGATCTTGTCGCGGCTGTGCTCCAGGCCGGTGGTTTCGGTGTCCAGCACCAGCAAGCGCTTCACGCCCTGGGCAGGCGCGGCGGCAAATTCCAATTGCGGCACCAGGCGGCGCAGCACGCGGTAGTCGGGGTGTTGTTCGAGTTGCAGAGCTAAGGCTTCGGCATCGGGTGCTGCGGCGACCAGCACCACCTTTGGTGGTGGCACACATGGCTCAGCCACGGCTTCGGTGAACACGAAATCCATTTGTGCCGACACCGCAGCGCTGGGTACGCGGCGGCTCTTGGTAGGAGAAGACATCAGGTGCAGGGCTTACAGAAAGGGCGCGAGTGTACGCCTCCACCCTGCCCTGCCCTGCCCCAGCAACTTAGCCCGCCAGATGCGCGTCGGTGGTGGTAATCGCCGCATAGCCAAAAGCCAGCGCAGCCATTGCGGCGGCATGTACCTGGGCGGCAGGCACCTGGGTTCCACCAAACTCCAGGTCCATGGTCGCACAGGCATCGTGCACCACGGTCACGGGATAGCCAAAATCGACCGCGGCGCGGCTGGTCGCCTCAATGCACATGTGGCTCATCGCCCCGATGACCACCAGCTCCTGGATGCCTTGTTCGTCCAGCATCTGCTTGAGGTGGGTGTCGCGGAACGAGTTGGGGTAGTTCTTGAGGACCACCGGCTCGCCTTCGGCAGGTGCCACGGCGGGGATGATTTGCACGCCATCGCTACCGGGTACGAAGACCGGTGCACCAGCCTGCGCCATCTCGTGCCGAACATGGATCACTAATTCGCCTTTGGCGCGTGCCGCCGCGATGGTGCGGGCGGCGTTGGCCAAGGCGGCCTCGATGCCGACCAGCGGCAGCTTGCCGGTGGGAAGGTATTCGTTTTGGAGGTCAACGACGAGGGTGGCGCGCTTGCTCATGGGAAGGTTTCTTTCTTTAAGGTAGACAGCTTGAATTTTCAAGACATACCGAACAGTGCGCCATTGGCCTGAATAACTATCTTAGATAAAATCGGGCCAAAATGCTGCAACCCGAAGACCCCATGCCGCCTGTCCGTGTCGCCGTTCTGGCCTTCAATGGCGTGAGCCTGTTCCATCTTTCGGTGCCGGGCATCGTGTTTGGCATCGAGCCGGTGCCCAGTGGCCTGCCGCCCTATGAAGTGCGGTACTGCGCACCAAGACCCGGCCGCGTGCGCTGTGACCAGGGTGTGGAGATCGAGGTGCCGGGCGGCCTGGACGCGATGGAGGCAGCCGACATCATCGTGATACCAGCCTGGAACCGCCCTGAAATCGCCGCTCCTGTGGCGCTGACAGACGCGCTGCGCCAGGCCCATGCGCGCGGTGCCTACGTGATCGGCCTCTGCCTGGGTGCATTCGTGTTGGGGGATGCGGGTCTGCTGGACGGGCGGCGTGCAACCACCCACTGGGCCTGCCGCGCGCTTTTTGCCCAGCGCTTTCCCAAGACAGATTTCCATCCGGACGTGCTGTATGTTGATGATGGCAACGTGATCACTTCGGCCGGCACCGTGGCCGCCATCGACTGCTGCCTGCACATCGTGCGCCTGCGCCACGGAGCCGATGTGGCCAATCGCGTGGCGCGGCTGCTCGTGACACCGCCGCACCGCCAGGGCGGGCAGGCCCAGTACATCGAGCAACCCGTTCCGGCCCTGCCCAGCGAGAAGCGTTTGCCCGGTGTGTTGGAGTGGGCACGCGCGCACCTCTCAGAGCCGCTGACGCTGGATGCGCTGGCCGATGTAGCCCGGATGAGCCGGAGAACCTTCACCCGCCGCTTTCGTGAGGCCACGGGCACCACCGTCAACAAGTGGCTGACGACCGAACGCGTCGGTCGGGCGCAGCAATTGCTGGAGACCACGGACATGCCGATCGAGCGGCTTGCAGCAGAGGTGGGCTTTGGCACGGCGCTGTCACTGCGACAGCACTTTGCGCTCCAGGTGCGCACCTCACCGTCCGCCTACCGGCGGGCCTTCCGCGCCGGTGGCACTTCGGGCTGAGTGCGTCCAGTCAAGCCTTTATTTCAGCCAACCACTGTTGCAGCGTGCGGGGTGTCAGCCCGAGCAGGCGCTGTGCACTCGAGTCCGCGGCTATCGCATTTGCGGATGCTTGTGCTTGCGCCTGGTAGCCAGCGACGACCCCAGCCGCAGCAGCGGCACCGAACAAGGGGGCAATCATCTCGCCAAATGCTCCGGGCTCCAGGCTGCTGAACGATACCGGGCGGCCCCAGTAACGCGCGAAGCCCTCAGCAAGATCCATCCCAGTCACTGCGGGCGACTGTCCGACACCGACAACGCCGTTCACGGAAGCGTCCACCAGCAGGCGCTCGGCAGCCTCGGCCACGTCCAGATGGGAGCACCAAGACACCGGGTAGTTTGCCCCCAGGGGATACCGCAAAATTCCCTCGGACTGCACCGGTACAAGTACGACCGGGAGGAGCAAATTCTCAAAAAACAAGCGTGGTGCCACAACCGCCAATGAAACGCCGGTGTGCTGGACCTCGCGAATCAGCGTGGAGATGGCGCTTTCTGGGGGGTTCTGTAGCGGTGAAGTCGGTTCGTCCACCACCCATCCGCTGGTGGAGATCACCACCCGCTGGGGCTTTGCGCGGGCAATGGCCTGGGCGATGTTGCGGGCGTACCGGAGGCGATTCTCCTCAGCCACCACCGGTAAATGGATGAAGACACCCTCCGCACCCTGGTAAGCCGCAACCAATGAATCCACCGAGTCATTGTCCACCGCGACGGCAGGCACGTCCTTGACGGCAGACGGATGGCGGACTGCGGCCACCGCATGCTTGCCCGACCGAACCAAACGCGCCAAAAGCGGTGCACCTTGTGCGCCTGTTGCGCCGTGAATCACAAAAGTCATGGGAGTTTCTCTCTATGGTGTAGTGGATAGAGTGTTAATAGTCTAATATTTGCACTGGTTACGTCAAATGCACTAATTGAGAAATTGCAGACATGGAGCAAAAAAAGATACCTTGCTGCGGAGTCGCGCGGTTCCTGACGCTGCTGGACGGTCCGTGGGCCACACTGATCGTGCGCGAGTTGCTGCACGGACCCCTAAGGTTTACGCAACTGAAGGACGCACTACCCGGCATCAGCGCCCACACATTGACACACCGGCTGAAAGGCTTCGAGCGCCATGGACTGGTCACGCGTACCGCGTACGCCGAGACACCGCCACGGGTCGTTTACACACTAACCCCTCTTGGCGAGGGGCTGCGGGATGTTCTAGAGGCAATGGGAAAGTGGGGAGAAGCGGTACCAGACGAAGCGATCGCGGGAGAAACCGCCCCTAACTAGCGGCTTGCCCCGAAAGCTGCGTCGCCTTAGCTGCGCCCCGCCAAGACGATGGCTTCGCGCGACAGGCCGTCGATCTTGCCGGTGATGCCGGTCAGCACGTTGGCTACTACCGCAAACTCACGGCCAAAGTTGCCGGCGCGGGCGGCGATGACCAGGGCGTTGAAACTCACCACCTTGGCTTCGCGGGCGACGCTCTGGATGTCGTTGACGATGCCGCTGAGCTCGCGCTTCATGTGGTCGGACTGGGTTTTGCTGATCTCGTCGAACACGGTGGTGGCCTTGTTCAGGGCCTCCAGCACCGCGTCGGTGTGCGCCACCACCTGGGCCACCGAAGCGGGCTGGCGCGGGTCGCGCTGGGCGATGTGGTCCAGGGCCGTGCGCACCAGTTTGGTGAAGGTCTGGATGCTGCCGCCCACGCCCTGTACGTCGTGGTACACAGCCTCCACCTTGCGGGCGCTGGCCTCGTCGAGCTTTTTGGGCATTTTCAGCAGCGTGGCCTGGCTGTCGGAAAACAGGCTCAGCGTGCGCTCGGCCGCCTGCAGCTGGGCTTTGTCGCCCTGGGCGGCCAACACGGTTTGCAGCACCATGCGCTGCGACAGCATGCGCTGGCGGGCCGCCAGGTTGACGGTAGACAGACCCGCGTTGTCGGGCATGGTGGTGGCCAAGGACCGGGTGCTGGGGTGCATAAAGGACTTTCGCAAAGAGCGGCAGGAGGATTCCCGTCGCACCTGTCACGCAAAGCCCATGCCACCGTTACATCAACTTACGCGAACTCTTCGGTATCCACCTCGGACTGCGACTGCGCGTTGTAGCGGCCTGCGGTGATGGCGCGGGGGGCCATGAGCGCGTCCAACTGGGCCAGCACCTGGGGCGAGAGCTGCACATCGGCGGCGGCCAGGTCTTCGTCCAGGTGGGCGATGCGGGTGGTACCGGGGATGGGGATGATGTGCTCGCCTTGCTGCAGCAGCCAGGCAATGGCCAACTGGGCTAGGGTGCAACCGGCATCCGTGGCGATGGCCTTCAGGCCTTGCAGCAAGCGCAGGTTGGCGGCGTAGTTCTCAGGCGCAAAACGGGGCATGCTCCGGCGGATGTCTTTGGCATCCAGCGTGGCCACGTCGGTCAGGGTGCCAGTCAAAAAGCCGCGCCCCACCGGGCTGAAGGCCACAAAGGCCGTGCCCAGCTCCTTGCAGGCCTGCAGCACCGCGATTTCGGGGTTGCGCGTCCACAACGAATACTCGGTTTGCAGCGCGGTGATGGGGTGCACGGCGTGCGCCTTGCGCAAGGTGCTGGCCGACACCTCGGACAGGCCGATGGTCTGGATCTTGCCTTGGCGCACCAGGTCCGACAGCGCGCCCACGCTGTCTTCGATGGGCACGGTTTTGTCCCAACGGTGCAGGTAGTACAGGTCGATCACGTCAGTACGCAGGCGTTTCAATGCCTCTTCGCAGGTACGTTTGATCGTGGCCGGGCGGCCATCGATGACGCGCTTGCCATCCACACCCGCCATGCCGCATTTGCTGGCCAGGGTGAAGTGGCGGCGGTGCTTGGACAGCACTTTGCCGACCAGGTCTTCGTTGGCACCAAAGCCGTACAGGGCCGCGGTGTCGAACAGGGTCACACCCCGGTCCAGGGCGTGCATCAGCACCGCCTCGCCCTGCTCTGCCGTGACCGGCGCACCGTAGGCGTGGCTGAGGTTCATGCAGCCCAGGCCGATGGCCGAGACGTTAAAGGGGCCGAGGGCACGTGTTTTCATAGTCAAAAGTCCTTCCAGCGCTTATTCCATGGGCATAAGCAGCTCTATTTTTAGTAGTAAATCAGGCTACAGCTTCTTCAGGCGTGAGCACCGGGCCGGTGCCGCTGTAACGCTCCAGCGTCAGGTAGATCACCGGGGTGATGAACAGCGTGATGGCCTGCGAGAACACCATGCCGCCCACCACCGCCAGGCCCAGCGGCTGGCGCAGTTCGGCACCCGCACCAATGCCCAAAGCGATGGGCAGTGCGCCCATCAGCGCCGCCAGGGTGGTCATCATGATGGGCCGAAAGCGCAGTATGCAGGCGGTGCGGATGGCATCCAAGGGAGACATGCCCTGGTGGCGCTGCGCGTCCAGCGCAAAGTCGATCATCATGATGGCGTTCTTTTTGACGATACCGATCAGCAGCACGATGCCGATAGTGGCGATCAGCGTCAAATCTTGCCCAAACAGCATCAAGGTGGCCAGCGCCCCCACCGCCGCCGACGGTAGCCCGGCCAGGATGGTCAGCGGGTGGATGTAGCTCTCGTACAGCACCCCCAGCAGCACATAAATGACCAGCAAGGCCGCCAGCACCAGCACCATCTGGCTGCCCTGCGAGCTCTGGAACACCGCCGCGTCGCCGCCGTAGCTGGTGATGATGCTGCCGGGCAGGTTGATGGCCTGGCTGGCCTGGGCGATGCGGGCGGTGGCATCGCCCAGCGCCGCGCCGGGGGCCAGGTTGAACGACACCGTGACCGCCTGCAACTGACCCACGTGGTTGATCGCCGTAGGCCCGACCGTGCGGGTGACGGTGGTGAAGCTGCTCAGCGGCACCAGCGAACCGTTGCTGGAGCGCACGTAAATGCCGCCCAGCGCCTGCTCGTCCTGCTTGGCCTCGGGGGCCACCTCCATGATCACCGAGTAGCTGTCGGTGGGCAGGTAGATGGTGGACACCTGGCGCTCGCCAAACGCGCTGTACAGCGCGGTGCGGATGGTGTCGATGGACACGCCCAGGGTGTTGGCGGCATCGCGGTCGATCTTCAGTTGCGCGATCAGGCCGCGCAGCTGCGCGTCGCTGGTGACATCGCGAAAAAGTGGGTCGTCGCGCAACTGCGCCTGCAACTGGTTGGCCCACACATTGAGTTCGTCGGCCTTGATGCTTTGCAGAATGAACTGGTACTGCGCCTTGCTCTGGCGGCCACCGAGCTGCAGGTTTTGCACCGGGCGCATGAACACGTTGATGCCGGCCACGCTGCGCAGCTTCTTGCGCAGGCCTTCGACCACCTCTTTCATCTTCGGCCGCTCGCTTTGCGGTTTCAGGTTGATGAACATGCGGCCGCTGTTCTGGGCGTTGTTGCCGCCGTTGAACGAGCTGACGGTGAGCACGGCGGGGTCGGCCCGCACGATGGCGGCGGCGCGCTCCTGCAGCGCCACCATGGCGGGGAAAGAGGTGTCTTCCGAGGCTTCGGTAGTGACCTGGATCTGGCCGATGTCTTCTTCGGGGAAAAAGCCCTTGGGGATCGCCATGGCCAGCCAGATAGTGGCCACAAACGTGGCCAGCGCCAGCAACAGCACCAGCTTGCGGTGGCGCAGCGCGGCATCCAGCCAGCGGGTATAGCCGGCCAGAAACTTGTCAAACCCCACCTCGAAGGAGTGGACGATGCGGCCTGGCGGCTTTTTGTGGCCTTCGTCGCTCAGGAAGCGGCTGGCCAGCATGGGCACCAGGGTCAGTGACACAAAGGCCGACACCACGATGGACAAGCCCACCACCACCGCAAACTCATGGAACAGCAGGCCGATCACGCCGGGCATGAAAAAGATCGGGATAAACACCGCGATCAGCGAGGTCGACATGGAGATGATGGTGAAGCCCACCGAGCGCGAGCCGCGCAGCGCGGCCTGGAACGGTTCCTCGCCGTTTTCGATGCGGCGGATGATTTCCTCCAGCACCACAATCGCGTCGTCCACCACCAGGCCCACGGCCAAGGTGAGGCCCAGCAGGGAGATGTTGTCCAGGCTGTAGTTCATGCCCCACAGCAGGGCCACCGCGCCCACCAGCGACACCGGCAGCGACAGCGCCGGAATCACCGTGGCCACAAAGCGGCGCAGAAACAAAAAGATCACCAACACCACCAGCACCACGGTGCCCGCCAAAGTGAGCGACACATCGTGCAGCGCCTCGCGCACCGACTTGGAGCGGTCGTTCACGGGAGTCATTTTGATGGACTGCGGCATCTGCGCCTGCAGGCCGGGCAAGGCGGCCAGCACCCTATCTACCACCTGCACCGTGTTGGCACCGGGCTGGCGCTGCACGGCCAGGGTGATGGAGGGTTCGCCGTTCAGGGTGGCCCAGCTTTTCAGGGTTTCCAGGCTGTCTTCCACGCTGGCCACATCGCGCAGGCGCACCGGGTTGCCTCCCTTGGTGCTGACGATCAGGTTGGCAAAGTCGGCCGCGTCCTTGAGCTGGCGGTTGGCTTGCAGCACCAGGGTTTGGTTGGGGCCGTCCAGCGTGCCCACAGGGGTGTTGACGTTGGCCGATTTGAGGACAGCGCTGAGTTCGTCCAGCCCGATATTGCGCACCGCCAGGGCCTGCGGATTGACACGCACCCGCACGGCGTAGCGCTTGGCCCCGAACACATTGACCTGGGCCACACCGGCAATGGTAGAGAAGGTGGGCGAGATCAGGTGCTCGGCAAAGTCTTGCAGGTCTGCCGGGGCCAGCGAGGGCGAGGTCATGGCCACCAGCAGAATCGGCGCGTCGGCAGGGTTCACCTTGCGGTACGACGGCGGGTTGCTCATGTCGTCGGGCAGCGCGCGCTGGGCCCGCAGCAGCGCGGCCTGCACGTCCACCGCGGCCGCGTCGATGTTGCGGCCCTCGTCAAATTCAAGGGTCAGTGAGGTGCTGCCCAGGGTGCTGGTGGAGCTGATGGTTTTGAGACCCGGCACGGTCTGGAACTGCTTCTCCAGCGGCAGCGCCACCGAGGTGGCCATGGTTTCGGGGCTGGCCCCGGCCAGGCTGGCCGAGACGTTGATCACCGGCGTGTCGTAGCTGGGCAGCGCTGCCACCGGAATCTCGCGGTACGCCAGCACCCCGGCCAGCACAATGGCCAGGTTCAGCAGCACCGTCATCACCGGACGGCGGATAAAGAGTTCAGACAAGTTCATGGTGCAGCCGACTTCGAGGTGGCGCTGCCAGGGGCGCTGGCCGATTTCTGCGCGCCCGCAGCCCGCTCCACCACGCGGGAACCAGGACGCAGGTTTTGCTTGCCGTCCAGCACCACCACGTCACCCGCCTGGATACCGGTCACCGCTGCGTCCAGGCCCTGGGCGTAAAGCTGCTGCACCGGCTTGGACACGGCCTTGCCGTCTTCCACGGTATAGACCATCGTGCCACGCGCAGCCTGGATCAGCGCCGTCTGCGGCACCACCACCACGTCTTTGAGCGTGCTGACGGTCTGCGCCACTTCCACAAATGCACCCGGCCAGAGCTTGCCGTCCGGGTTGTCAAACACCGCCTTGGCCTTGAGCGTGCCCGAGCTGGCATCCACCAGGTTGTCCACAAACTGCAGCCGCCCCTTGAACACGCCACCGTTGTCGGCCAGCGTGGCCGTGACCGGCGCACCACCGCCCTGGAGGGCGGCCAGCGCGTCACCCAGGTTGCGCTGCGGCAGGTTGAAGGCCACGCCCATAGGGTCAAGCTGGGTGATGGTCACCAGCGTGGTCACATTGGCCTGCACCAGGCTGCCCGCCGACACCGGCACCAGCCCCGCGCGCCCGGAGTTGGGGGCGTTGATGCGGTTGAACGACACCGCGACCTTGGCCGCATCGATGGCGGCCTGGTCGGCGGCCAGCGTGGCATTCAGGCCGTCGACTCCGGCCTGTGCGGTGTCCAGTGCCCCTTGCGAAATAAAGCTCTGCGCCAGCAGGTCCTTGCTGCGGGCCAGTTGGCGCTTGGCATCGGCCAGTGCGGCCGTGTCCTTGGCCAACTGGGCACGGGCCTTGGCCAGGTTGGCCTCGTCGGTGCGCGCGTCCAGGGTGAACATCAGCTGCCCGGCTTTGACGAACTGGCCCTCGGTGATGTGCACCTTGGCCACCACGCTGGTGACCTGGGCCTTCACATCCACGCTGGTCAGCGCGGTCACGGTGCCGGTGGCCTTGAGCACCACGGGCAGGTCGCGCTGCTGGGCTTTGGTAGTGGTCACGTTCACCGGCGCGCCCGCGCCCGATGCAGCAGCGGCGGGCGCTGAAGCCGCCGAGGCACCCGCAGCGGGAGCCGCCACGTCGGACTTGCCGGAGCAACCCCACAAGCCCAGGGCCAGCAGGCCGCAGACGGTATTCAAAACGAGGGAGGCAGTCTTCATGGTGCGAGGGGGGTTTCTATGGAAGGTCGAAAAATTCGCCGGAGTACGGCCAGTCCGGCTTGCAATGTCTGTTGCTCCAACGGGGTGCAGACCGCCAGAACGGCTTTAAGTTCACCGTGCGCCCGGTCTTGTATCTGCGCCAGTTGCGCCCGCCCGGCAGGCGTCACTTCCAACCGGGAGCGGCGGCGGTCGCCGCTGGCGGTTTGCGGCTGTACCAGAGCGGCCTGCACCAGGCGGTCGGCCATGGCCGAGGCGGTGGGCATGGTCACGCCCAGAAACGCGGCGATGTCGCCAATCGCGCAGCCCGGTTTGCCCGAGATGAAATTCAGGCAACGGAACTGCGGCACCGACAAGCTGCCATCGGCACCGTGGCGCATCGAGGTGCGGATCGCATCCATCACGGCAGGCACAACGTCCATCACCATGGCGGCGGAATCCTGGGCTGTCGGGGAGGTGTTCAAGGCGGTAAGCAAACGTTAATAGACAGGGTGGGCACCGGGTTTATAAACGTAAATGCTTAGCCCAGCTAAGTTAAATGATAAAACCTGCTGAAGACGGTTCTGTGATGGCTGGCAAGCGAATTGCAATGCCCACGTAAAGTCACGTTTTCATTTTCAGCATCTTTTAGGCACCCCGTGCTTATATCGCCTGCATGAGCAGCTCTTTTTTTAATAGCAAATACCCCTCTACACCCCTTCACCATGCTCACTGTCCACCACCTGAACAATTCCCGCTCGCAGCGCGTGCTGTGGCTGCTGGAAGAGCTGGAGCTGCCCTACCAGCTACAGAAGTACCAGCGCGATGCCAAAACCATGCTGGCCCCGCCCAGCCTGCGCGCAGTGCACCCCCTGGGCAAATCGCCGGTGGTGACGGACGGCGACCTGGTGCTGGCCGAATCGGGTGCCATCATCGAAACCGTCATCGAACACTACGGCCAGGGCCCCACACGTCCTGCCCTCGCACCCGCCCTGGGCACACCCGAGCGCCTGCGCTACCGCTACTGGCTGCACTACGCCGAAGGCTCGGCCATGCCACCGCTGCTGCTCAAGCTGGTGTTCGACAAGGTCGAATCCACGCCCATGCCCTTTTTTGTGAAACCCATCGCCAAAGCCATCAGCAGCAAGGTCAAGAGCAGTTTTATCCAGCCGCAAATCACCACCCACCTGGACTTCATGGAGGCCGAGCTGGGCAAAAACCTGTGGTTTGCCGGTGAGGAATTCAGCGGTGCCGACATCCAGATGAGTTTCCCCCTGGAAGCCGCCGCCGCCCGAGGCGGCCTGGATGCCAGCCGCCCCCGGCTGATGGCCTACCTGGCGCGCATCCACGCCCGGCCTGCGTACCAGCGGGCGCTGGCCAAGGGTGGGCCGTTTACCCTGGGATGATCAGCCCGCCGCGTTCAGCTGCTGCTCCAACTGGTGCAGCACGCGGTAGCAGGGCAGCACTTTGGCGACGCTGCTGTTGGGTTCGCGGCCTTCGCGGATGGCGGCGAAGAACTCGCGGTCTTGCAGTTCGATGCCGTTCATAGATACCGCCACCTTGCTCACGTCGATCTTTTCGTCCTTGCCGGTGTACAGGTCGTCGTAGCGGGCCAGGTAGGTGGCGCTGTCGCCGATGTAGCGGAAAAAGGTGCCCAGCGGGCCGTCGTTGTTGAAGCTCAAGCTCAGGGTGCAAATCGCGCCATTGGCGGCCTTGAGCTGGATGCTCATGTCCATGGCAATGCCCAGGGCCGGGTGGATCGGGCCTTGCACGGCGTGGGCCTGCACGATGGGGCTGCCGCACTGGTAGGCGAACAGATCGACCGTGTGGGCTGCGTGGTGCCACAGCAGGTGGTCGGTCCAGCTACGGGCTTCGCCCAGGGCGTTGATGTTGGTGCGGCGGAAGAAGTAGGTTTGCACATCCATTTGCTGGATGTTGAACTGGCCCGCTTCAATTTGCTGGTGCACGTACTGGTGGCTGGGGTTGAACCGGCGGGTATGGCCGACCATGGCCACCAGGCCGGACGTGGCCGCCAGCGCGGCGACCTGCTCGGCCCCGGCCAGGGTGTCGGCCAGCGGAATCTCGACCTGCACGTGCTTGCCGGCCTGCAGGCATTGCAGGGTTTGCGAAGCATGCATCTGGGTGGGCGTGCACAGGATGACCGCATCCACCTCGGGCAGGGCCAGGCTGTGGGCCAGGTCGTCGGTGACGTGCGGGATGCCGTATTTGGCCGCCACTTCGCGGGTTTTTTCCATGTCGCGGCCAATCACCGACACGGCTTCCACGCCGTCGATCAGCGCAATCGCGTCCAGGTGTTTGGTGCCGAAAGCGCCTGCGCCCGCCAGGGCGACTTTGATGGTTTTGGTCATATCAGTTGTTTTCCATGATTAAGTGGCCCACGGCGGTATTCGACGCGGGTACGTGGAAGAAGCGGTGCTTGAGCGTGGGCGCAGCGCCACCGGCCACATCGGCCATGGCACCCCGGGCGATCAGCCACATCACCAGCTCGATGCCTTCGGAACCAGCTTCGCGCACGTAGTCAATGTGGGGCACGCTGGCCAGGCCGTCGGGGTCGGCGATCAGGCGGTCCAGGAAGGCGTCGTCCCATTCCTTGTTGATCAGCCCGGCGCGCGCGCCCTGCAGCTGGTGGCTCATGCCGCCGGTGCCCCAGATTTGCACGTTCAGCGGCTGGTCGAACGACTCCACCGCTTTGCGGATGGCCTTGCCCAGCTCGAAGCAGCGGCGGCCCGAGGGCACGGGGTACTGCACCACGTTGACGGCAAACGGAATCACCGGGCAGGGCCAGGCATCGGGTTGGCCGCACATCAGCGAGAGGGGCACGGTCAGGCCGTGGTCTACATCCATCTTGTTGACGATGGTCAGGTCAAAGTCCTGCTGGATCACCGACTGGGCGATGTGCGCGGCCAGCTCGGGGTGGCCGAAAACCTTGGGCACCGGGCGCGGGCCCCAGCCTTCGTCGGCAGGCTGGTATTCGGCCGCGGTGCCGATGGCGAAGGTGGGGATCATGTCCAGGCTGAATGCGGTCGCGTGGTCGTTGAAGACCAGGAAGATCACGTCGGGCTTGTTGTCCTTGAGCCACTGCTTGGAGTAGTCGTAGCCCGCAAACAGGGGCTGCCAATACGGTTCGGTGGTCTTGCCCAGGTCGATGGCCGCGCCGATGGCGGGGACGTGCGAGGTGTAAACGCTGGCGGTAATTTTGGCCATGCTAGTGGGCTCCTTTTCCTTGATTTCCTGCTGAGCCTTGCGGCTGTCGGTGGGGCTGGGCATCGCCGCCCTCGCCCAGCACCCGGTTTCCTTCGACCGAACGGCCACCGGAGACCATCATGTTGCGGTATTCCTCTTCGCTCATGCCAGTCATGCTGCCCGCCATTTGCTGGAAGCTCATGCCGTGGGTGGCACCGATCTTGGCCAAAAAGTAGATGTTGCCGCCCTGGGCGATGCAACGGTTCAGGTCCATGTCGAGCACGGCCTGCTTCTGGCCTTCGGTCATGGGCCAGGTGTCCAGGTAGGCGCGCTGGTCGGCCTTGAAGGCTTCGCGGTTCTCGGCCTTCATCAGCGACATGCAGAACTGGTTCAGGTGGTAGCCCATGCGGCTTTGCTCGGCATCGAAGATGGTGGTGCCGGGCACGTCCAGGTAGGGTTTTTCTAATGACATTACTGCTCCTCGGGCCAGTAGAGGCGGTTGGGGTTATCGACCAAGAGCTTCTTTTGCAGCTCTACCGTGGGCGCGATGTGGGGGATGAAGTCCACCAGCAGGCCGTCGTCGGGCATGTGGTCTTTGAGGTTGGGGTGCGGCCAGTCGGTGCCCCAGAGCACACGATCGGGGAACTGCTCGACGATGCGCTTGGCAAACGGGATCACGTCCAGGTAGGCGTTTTGCTCGCCGTTCAAGGCCTTGGGGCCGCTCACGCTCAGGCGCTCGGGGCAGGTCACCTTGCTCCACACATTGCTGTGCTCGCGCATGAACTTCTCGAACAGCGCGAACTGCGGGCCATCGACCGGCAGCGCCACGTCGGGGCGGCCCATGTGGTCCACCACCACGGTGGTGGGCAGCGCGGTAAAGAAGTCCCACAGCTCGGGCAGATCGACCGCTTCAAAGTAGATCACCACATGCCAGCCCCATTTATGGATGCGGGTGGCGATTTCCAGCAGCTCGTCCTTGGGGGTGAAGTCCACCAGCCGCTTGACGAAGTTGAAGCGCACGCCGCGCACACCGGCATCGTGCATGGCCTGGATTTCCGCATCGCTGACGCTGCGCTTCACAGTGGCCACGCCGCGCGCCTTGCCGTTGGAGGCCTTCAGCGCATCGACCATGGCGCTGTTGTCCGAGCCGTGGCAGGTGGCCTGCACCACCACGTTCTTGGCAAAGCCGAGGTGGTCGCGCAGGGCGAACAGTTGCGCCTTGGAGGCATCGCAGGGGGTGTACTTGCGCTCGGGGGCAAACGGAAACTCCGCGCCGGGGCCGAACACGTGGCAGTGCGCGTCCACCGCGCCTGCGGGGAGCTGGAAGCGGGGCTTGGCCGGGCCGGTGTACCAGTCCATCCAGCCCGGGGTTTTAGTAAATTCCATGCGGTGCTCCTCTCGTTAATCTAGGGAAATATTGGCTTTTTTGACGATCTCGGCATAGCGCTTGGTCTCGGACTGGATGTAGCCGGCCAGTTGTTCGCGGGTCTGCACAAAGGGTTCGTAGCCAAACGACTGGTATTTCTCGCGCACGTCGGGCTCGGCCAGGGCTTTGTCGATGTCGTGCTTGATCTTCTCGGCCACGGCAGGCGGCAGGCCTTTGGGGGCGGCAATCAGGTTCCAGCCACTGACCTCGAAGTTGGCCGGGCCACCGGCTTCGGCCACCGTGGGGACATCGGGAAAACCGGGCTGGCGCTTGGGCGCGGCCACGGCCAGAAAGCGCAGCTTGCCCGCGCGCAGCAGGGGCCCTGCGGTGGCGCTGGTGCCCAGGGCATACGACAGCTCGTTGGTGGCCACGGCGGTGTAGAGCTGGGTGGTTTCCTTGTAGATGACGTTTTGCATCTGCGTGCCGGCCATGGTGTCGAACAGTTCGCTGCCCAGGTGCACCGGCGTGCCGATGGCCCAGGATCCGTAGTTCAGCTTGCCGGGCCGGGCCTTGGCATCGGCCACCAGGTCGCCCACTTTTTTGTACGGGCTGTCGGTGCCCACGGCCATGAAGAAATAGGCTTTGAACAGCGACGACAGCGGCTCGAAGTCCTTTTCAGCGTCGTAGGGCAGCTTTTTGAACAGGCTTTGGTAGGCGGTGACGTGCACAAAGTCGAGCTGGATCAGGTCGTGCCCGTCTTTGGCACCGCGCTTGAACGCGTCGATGGCGATGAAACCATTGCCGCCGGGCCGGTTTTCCACCACCACCGGCTGGCCCCAGGCGCGGGACAGTTTGTCGGCCACCAGGCGGGCCACGCCGTCCGGGCCGCCGCCCACCGGGAACGGAGTGATGATGCGCACCGGCTTGGTGGGGAAGTTCACGGCCTGGGCCTGCGACAGGCTGGGCAACGCGGCCAGGCCAGCGGCAATGGCCAAAGACAAGGTGCCAACGAGGCTGCTGCGGCGAGAAATGGACTGCATGGAAATGTCTCCGATGGGTTGTTATAGTGCTATCAAATTAAAATAACAATTTGATAGCTGCTACCGCCTAGTGATTAAGCGGTAGCAGCGTATTTCATGCCTAAAAAATGCCTCTAATTTAAAAACGCGGGCCTTATTCCAGTTCGATCTTGGCTTTCTTGATGATGTTGGCGTGGCGCTTGGTCTCCGACTGGATGAAGGCGGCAAACTGCTGCTTGTCCAGATTCAGGGGCACATAGCCAAAGGTCAGGAACTTTTCTTTCACTTCGGGGGTGGCCATCACTTCGGCAATGTCTTTGCGGATCTTGTCCTGGATGGCGGGTGACAAGCCCTTGGGGCCGACGATGGTGTTCCAGCCGCTCACCTCGTAGGGCGCAGCGGGGCCGCCAGACTCGGCCACCGTGGGCACGTCGGGGTAGGCTTCCATGCGCTTGGGGCCTGCCACGGCCAGGAAGCGCAGCTTGCCCGCACGGTACATGCCGCCTGCGGTACCGGCAGAACCAATCGAGAAGCCCAGTTCGGCGGTGGCCACCGAGGTGTAGAGCTGGGTGGTTTCCTTGTACAGCACGTGCTCAAACTTGGTGCCGGTCAGTTGCTCCAGCTCTTCCACGCCCAGGTGCACCGGGTTGCCGATGGACCACGAACCGTAG
Source organism: Rhodoferax sp. LS1P39 (assembly GCF_056521425.1). NCBI lineage: Bacteria > Pseudomonadati > Pseudomonadota > Betaproteobacteria > Burkholderiales > Comamonadaceae > Rhodoferax > Rhodoferax sp. LS1P39. Next base: position 74,842 of record NZ_JBWMAV010000002.1, read on the forward strand.
TTGATCTTGCCGGGGTTGGCCTTGGCATCGGCAATGATGTCCGTCATCTTTTTGTACTTGCTGTTGGTGGGCACCACGTAGAACAAGAAAGACTGGAACATCGGCGCGATGGGCTCGAAGTCGACATTCACGTCGTAGGGCAGCTTCTTGAACATGAACGGGTAGGCAGCCAAATGCACGCTGTCGAGTTGCAGCAGGTCGTGGCCGTCCTTGGCACCGCGCTTGAAGGCGTCGATGGCGATAAAGCCGTTGCCGCCGGGCTTGTTCTCGATCACCACCGGCTGGCCCCATTTTTTGGACAGCTTTTCGGACAGCACTCGGGCAATCGCGTCGGGTGCGCCGCCCACCGGGTAGGGGTTGAGGATGCGCACGGTCTTGGTGGGCCATTCTTCGGCCATGGCAAGGTGGGGCACGGCAGCGGCCAGGGCGGCCATTCCAAGGGTGAGGCCGAAGCGGCGCAAAGTGATCTTCATGGTGTTGTCTCCTACAGGGTTTTTTAACTACTATCAAAAATATAGCTACTTACGCCGACGGCATAAGCGCTGGATGCCGATCTCTCTTAAATTCAGTCGATGTATTTCAGGCCCGCCTTCTCCAGCGGTTCGCGCATCTTGTACATATCGAGGCCCAGCACACCGGCGGCCAGCTTGGCGCGCTTTTCGCCTTCGAAGCTTTCGCGGTGCTCTGCCGTCTCTGCTACCTGCATGGCGATGGCGGCGGGCACCACCACGATGCCGTCCACGTCGGCAATCACCACGTCACCGGGGTTGACGATGGCACCGGCGCAAATCACCTGCACGTTGACCGAACCCAGCGTGGCCTTGATCGTGCCCTTGGCGTGGATGGCTTTGCTAAACACCGGGAAGCCCATTTTTTGCAGCTCGTCCACGTCGCGCACGCCGCCGTCGATGATCAGGCCCTTGGCACCGCGGGCCTGGAAGCTGGTGGCCAGCAGGTCGCCGAAGAAGCCGTCCTCGTTCTCGGTGGTGCAGGCGGCCACGGCCACGTCGCCGGGCTGCAACTGCTCTGCGGCCACGTGCATCATCCAGTTGTCTCCCGGCTGCAGCAGCACGGTGACCGCGGTGCCGCAGATGCGCGCGCCCTGGTAGACCGGGCGCATGTAGGGCTTCATCAGGCCCACGCGGCCCATCGCCTCGTGGATGGTGGCCACGCCCAGTTTGGACAGGCGCTCTACGGCGGCCGGGTCGGCACGGGTGATGTTGCGTTTGACGATGCCGAGGTTGTTCATGCTCATATTTGTCTCCTGAATGGTTTAGCGGCCTTGGGCCTTGAGGGCTGCGTCCAAACGCGGGAAGACGCGGCGGGCGTTGCCCTCGTAGATCTGGGCGCGGTCGGCATCGCTCAAAATTTTGCTGGCTTCGATGTAGCGCTTGGTGTCGTCGTAGTAGTGGCCGGTTTCGGGGTCTATGCCGCGCACCGCGCCGATCATTTCGCTGGCAAACAGCACGTTCTTCACCGGGATCACGGTGTTGAGCAGGTCGATGCCGGGCTGGTGGTAGACGCAGGTGTCGAAATAGATGTTGTTCATCAGATGCTCGGACAGCAGCGGCTTCTTTAGCTCTTGCGCCAGGCCCCGGAAACGCCCCCAGTGGTAAGGCACTGCGCCACCGCCGTGCGGAATCAAGAAGCGCAGCGTGGGAAATTCCTTGAACAAATCGCTGGTCAGGCACTGCATGAAGGCGGTGGTGTCGGCGTTCAGGTAGTGCGCGCCGGTGGTGTGGAAGCAGGCGTTGCAGCTGGTGCTCACGTGGATCATGGCGGGGATGTCGTACTCCACCATTTTTTCGTAAATCGGGTACCAGGCCTTGTCGCTCAGGGGGGGCGAATTCCAGTGGCCACCGCTCGGGTCCGGGTTCAGGTTGATGCCGACGTTGCCGTATTCCTTGACGCACTTTTCCAGCTCGGGGATGCAGGTGGCGGGGTCCACGCCTGGGCTTTGCGGCAGCATGGCCGCGCCGATGAAATGCTGCGGGAACAGTTGCGCCACGCGGTAGCAGAGCTCGTTGCAGATGGCCGCCCAGGTGCTGGACACATTGAAGTCGCCAATGTGGTGGGCCATGAAGCTGGCGCGCGGGCTGAAGATGGTGAGGTCGCTGCCGCGCTCTTTCATCAGGCGCAGCTGGTTGGATTCGATGGTTTCGATCAGCTCGTCGTCGCTGATCTTCAGGTCGGACACTTTGGGCATCATGGCCGGGTCTTTGATACCGGCGATCTGCTGGTTGCGCCAGTTCTCCAGCGATTTGGGGGCGGTGGTGTAGTGGCCGTGGCAGTCGATGATCAGGGGTTGGGTCATGGTGTTTGTCTCCTTGGATTGAATTTAGTCTGCGTACAGCTTCTTACACAGGGTCCATACCCTGATGGCGTTTGGCCTCTAGCGCCATCGGGGAATTCATGTATTCCAGCAAGGCGCGCACGGCGTCAGCCTGGGTACTGGCGGTAGTGATCCCGGCAGAGAAAATCGTGGTCACCTGGATAGCCGGTGGCAGCGGGCCCAGCACGGTGATGCCCTCCAGGTTCAGCAATTCGCTGAGCTGCTGGAAACCCAGCTCCACCTCGCCGCGCGCCACCAGCGCACCCACGGGCACGCCGGGGGGGGCCTGGACAATGCGGCTCTGGATCTGGTCGGCAATGCCCCAGCGCTCGAACAGCTTGGCCAACGCCACGCCGCTGGGGCCGGTCGAGTAGCTGATGCTGCGGGCCGCCAGCACGGCAGCGCGCACCGCCTCTTCGCTGGAAATATCGGGCTGCTGGGCACCGGCGCGCACCGCCACGGCCACGCCCGAGCGCACCAGGTCCACCCTGGAGCCCGCCAGCAAGTGGCCTGCAGCTTCCAGCTTGGCGATGGCGTCGGATGCCAGCACCACTACGTCAAATGCCTCGCCTGCCTGCACCCGCTTGGCAGCGTCCACGCCGCCTACGGACTCCATGTCCACAGGCTGGCCGGTGCGCTGGGTGAAGTCGGCCAGCAGCTCTGCCAGCAGCAGGCGGGTGGCCATCGAAGAAATACCGGTGATTGGGCTTGTCATGGCCGTGATTGTGGGCACCGCAGACCCCAAAACCAAGGCCCCACCCTGACTATCAGCTATAGCAATTCGGCATAATAGAGCCAACGGTATATCAAAACTAGGGTAACTACTGAGATGGACCTCAAGCAAATCGAATACTTCGTGCGGGTAGCCGAGCTGGGCAGCTTTACCCGGGCCGCCGTGGCGCTGGACATGGCCCAGCCCGCCCTGAGCCGCCAGGTGCGCCTGCTGGAGGTGGAGCTGCGGCAAAACCTGCTGGTGCGCAATGGCCGCGGGGCCACGCCCACCGAGGCGGGCAAGCTGCTGCTGGAGCATGGCCGGGGCATCCTGCACCAGGTGGCCCGTGCCCGCGAAGAGCTGGGCCGGGTGCGTGGCGGGCTGGCGGGCCGGGTGGCCATTGGCCTGCCCAGCAGCCTGGCGCGGCTGCTCACCGTGCCGCTGACGCGCGCCTTTCGCCAGCAAATGCCGGACGCGTCCCTGTCCATCCGCGAAGGCCTGTCGGTAGACCTGCAGCAGTCGCTCATCAGCGGCCGCCTCGACATTGCCGTGCTGTACAACGGCCAAAGCACCGCCGAAACCGATATCAGCCCGCTGATGGAAGAAGAGCTGCTGCTGGTACAGGCCCGCCCGCCCGGCCTGCTGGAAGAGCCGCCGCCCGCGCCCATCACGCTCAAGGCCATCGCCCAGTTGCCGCTGGTCATACCCAGCCGGCCCAACGCCATCCGCATGCATGTCGAAGCCGAAATGGCCAAGATCGGCTGCCGCCCGATGGTGGCACTGGAGATCGACGGCGTGGCCGCCATCCTGGACCTGGTGGCCGACGGTGCGGGCTGCGCCCTGCTGTCGCCGCACGCCGTGGCCAGCTCGATCCGCCCCTCGGCCTTCACCACCCGCTCCATCCAGCCGGCCCTGCGCACCAAGGTCGCCCTGGCCACCAGTTCGCTGCGCCCCAGCACGCTGACGCTACAGGCCACGCTGGCGCTGATCCGCAGCACGGTGGCACCGTGGGCGGGGTGAGGCAGCCCGGCACATACCGCTGCCGTTAGCCCGAATGGGGCATATGCATAGACCCAAAATGCCCCGCTCCGCCCCGCATAATCCTCCCCTGTCCAAAACCCACCAGCCGCCCCAGGCGGCGCTTTCCATGACTTTCAAACGCCAGTTCCTCCAGTCCGTCGCCGCCCTGTCCGTGGGCCTGTTCCTCAGCGCTTGCGGCAAAACCACGCCGACCCCGGTGGCCGCCGAACCCGCTGCATCGGCCCCTGCGGCACCGGCGGCCAAGGTCATCACCGTGGGCACCGACCCGACCTACGCACCGTTTGAATTCCAGAACGAAAAAGGCGAGATCGTCGGCTTCGACATGGACGTGCTGAGCGCTGCGGCCCAGAAAGCCGGGCTGGAAGTGAAGTTTGTCAGCACCCCGTGGGAAGGTGCTTTCACCGCGCTGGCCCAGGGCGACCGCGACGTGCTGGTGTCGGCCATCACCATCACCGATGAGCGCAAGCAGACCATGGACTTCTCGGACCCGTACTTCGAGGCCAGCCAGCTGATCGCCGTGCCCGCAAAATCCACCGTTGCCAAGCTCGACGACCTGAAGAGCAAAAAAATCGGCGTGCAAACCGGCACCACCGGCGAAGAGGTGGTGGTCAAGCTGCAAGGTAAAACCAGCACCAACATCAAACGTTTTGAATCCACCCCGCTGGCCCTGGCCGAGCTGGCCGCAGGCGGCGTGGATGCCGTGGTGGCCGACAACGGCGTGGTCACCCACTACCTGGCCAACAACCCCGGCGCGGGCTTCAAATCCATCAGCGACGCAGGCTTTGCCCCCGAGTTCTACGGCGTGGCCTTGAAAAAGGGCAACACCGAGCTGCTGGCCCAGATCAACAAAGGCCTGGCCGACATCAAGGCCGATGGCAGCTACCAGGCCATCACCGACAAGTACTTCAAGCCCACGAAGTAAGCCTCGGAGCACGCAATGGTCTGGCGTTGGGACATTCTGGCCGGGTACGGCCCCCTGTTTGCGCAGGGTCTGTGGATGACGGTGCAGCTCACGGTGATTGCCACCGGGGCGGGCATGCTGCTGGGCGCAGCGGTGGGGCTGGTCAACACCCGCAGCCTGGCACCGCCCTCCCCGCCCTGGCCGGTAGCCTGGGGCCTCAAACTGCTGCGCGCGCTGGCCACTGCCTACGTCACGTTTTTCCGCGGCACGCCGCTGTTCGTGCAGATCTTGCTGGTCCACTTTGCGCTGATGCCGCTGCTGATCCACCCCGACGGCGGCTGGCTGCTGCAGGGCGATCTGGCCCGCAGCTTCCGCCAGGAACACGGGGCCTTTTTCTCCGGCGCGGTGGCGCTCACGCTCAACGCCGGGGCTTACATCTCGGAGATCTTCCGCGCGGGCATCCAAAGCATCCACTCCGGCCAGAACGCCGCCGCCCAAAGCCTGGGGATGAGCCCCTGGCTGAGCATGCGCTACATCGTGCTGCCCCAGGCCTTTCGGCGCATGGTGCCTGCGCTGGTGAATGAAATGGTGGCCCTGGTCAAAGACACCTCGCTGGTCTCGGCCATCGGCCTGCTGGAGCTGGCCATGGCCGCCCGCACCGTGGCCGGGGCTTATTCGCGCTACTGGGAGCCTTACCTGGCCATCTCGGCCATGTACCTGGTGCTGACCTGGACCCTGTCGCAACTGGCCAAAAAGCTCGAAGTGCCGGAACACGCACGCGGGCGCTAACTTTTACCTTTCCAACATGCCTCTCTCTTCCCCCCTCACCGCTTTCTTCGCCCAGCGCCCGCTGGTGATCCTGGACGGCGCACTGGCCACCGAGCTAGAGCGCCGGGGTGCCGACCTGAACGACCCGCTGTGGTCGGCCAAGCTGTTGATCGAGCAGCCCGCGCTGATCTACCAGGTGCACCTGGACTACTTCCAGGCCGGGGCCGACGTGGCCACCACCGCCAGCTACCAGGCCACCTTCGAGGGCTTTGCCAAGCGCGGCTTCGATGCCACCACCGCCGCCCAACTGATGCGCAACGCCGTGCGCTTGGCGGTGGAAGCGCGCGACACCTTCTGGGCCGAGCCCGCACACCGCGTGGGCCGCATCCAGCCGCTGGTGGCCGCGTCGGTAGGTCCGTATGGCGCGATGCTGGCCAATGGCTCGGAATACCGCGGCCACTACGGCCTGAGCGAAGAAGAGCTGATGGACTTCCACCGCCCACGCCTGGCCGTGCTGGTGGATTCGGGAGCCGACCTGCTGGCCTGCGAGACCATTCCCTGCCTGGCCGAGGCCCGCGCCATCGCCCGCCTGCTGCCCGAGTTTCCCGGCGCAGCGGCGTGGATCAGCTTCTCGTGCAAGGACGGCCTGCACACCAGCGAAGGCGAGCTGCTGGGCGACTGCGTGGCCGCGCTGAACGGGTTTGAACAGGTGGTGGCTGTGGGCGTGAACTGCACCGCGCCCGAATACATTGCCTCGCTGGTGGACCAGATGCACGCCCGCACCAGCAAGCCGCTGCTGGTCTACCCCAACTCGGGCGAGCACTATGACGCGACCCACAAGCAATGGCACGGCAACCCCAGCGCCTCGCACTTTGCCGACCAGGCCCGTGGCTGGCACGCGCGCGGGGCCCGGCTGATTGGCGGCTGCTGCCGCACTTCGCCCGACGACATTGCCGCCGTGCACCAGTGGGCCAGCGCTTCGCTGCCCAGCCATCCATGAAGCCCCTGCCGTGGTTCACCGCCGTGCTCTTGTGGGCCTGCCTGGGTGCCGCCCAGGCCACCAGCTTTGAAGATATCCAGCGCATCAAGGCCACCGAGGGCATTCCCCGCTGGCGCGAAGCCACCCAGCGTGCCCGGGACCTGCGGGCCGCCCCGCCCACCGCCGCCGCAGCAGCAGCCTGGAAAGCGCTGGACGCGCAAACCGACCCGCAGGTGGGCAAGGCCCCGCTCGACCAGAGCACCGGCACGCTCAACCCCACCGACCTGCTGCTCAACGCCAGCTGGCTGCGCTGGCGCGTGCTGTCGGAAAACGCCGACGCGCGCTACTCGTTTGCCTACGCCATGGACCTGGCCCGCATGCGCAGCGGTACCAACAATAGCGACAACTACGACGACGAAGCCACCATCTTCTACTTCCACGCCAAGCTGGCGCTGACCCTGGACGGCATGCGCTGCACCGACCGCACCAAGGCCGAGCACCTGCAAAACTGGTACGCTGCCTTGCCCGGGCTGCAGCCGCTGGCCCAGAAGGCCGCCCGCATGCCGCTGGCCGAAAAATCCGCCGCCATCCTGGAGGCCATCACCATGGAAGAAATGCTGGGCGAGCGCCCCGCCATGGGCTGGCTGTGCCCGCGCCGCGATGCCGAGCCGCCATCTACCACCCCGCCGCCGCGCTTTCTGTCGGATGATGGCTGGCGCAAATACCGCAAGGACCTGCTGGAACAACTCACCCGCAATGCCCTGAAAGATTTATAAGAAATAGGCCTCCAGCGCTTATTCCATGAGCGCAAGCAGCTTCTTTTTTTGTAGCAAACCTATTTGGAAACCCCCACCATGCTGCCTTCCACACCGCTCTCCCACGCCGCCGCTGGCCTGCTGCTGGCCGCCGCCAGCGCCCAGGCCCAGGCAGCCCCCAGCATCCCACCGCACGGCGGCGTGTGGCCGGTGCAGGCCGGGTTTGCATTCGACCTGGCCAAGAAGAAGGCGCTAAAAACCCGCCAGTCGGTCAGCGGCATCGCCTGCAGCCTCAACGCGCAGCAGCAGCGGGTGTGCCTGCTGGCGTTTGACGAAGGCGTGCACGCCCGCTGGGCCACGCTGAAAGACGCGGCCATGGTGGCCGAACCCGCCCCGCTGGTGCTGCGCGACGACACCGGCGAGCTCGATGCCGAGGGCGCGGCCACCGATGGCCGCTACTTCTATGTCACCGGCTCGCACTCGGCCAAGCGCAAGAGCGGCGAGAGCAATCCGCACAGCCGCCACGTCATCCGCTTCCAGCGCGACCCCGCCACGGGCCGTGCACTGCGCAGCGCCGACGGGTCCCTGGCGGGCTATGCCGACACCGGCCGCTTATGGACGGTGATGCAAGCCCAGCCCGCCCTGAAAGCCTTTGCCAAAGAGAACGCCGCCCTGGGCGAGGAGGCCGGTGTCAACATCGAAGGCGTGGCCGTGCGCGACGGCCGTTTGTACTTTGGCCTGCGCAGCATGGGGGCCGTGATCGCAGTGGATGCCGAAGCCCTGTTCACGCCCGCAGGGGCCGTCAAGGCCACCGTCACCCCGCTGGTGCTGGGCACCGGCCGTGGCATCCGCGACATGGAAGCGGTGGGCCAGGGCTTTTTGCTGCTGGCCGGCCCCAACGATGCCGAAGCCCACCAGGGCGTGGGCTGGACGGTAGCGTGGTGGGACGGCCAGGCCAGCGCTGCCCCGGTGACACCCAAGGTGCTGGCATCGCTGGACCTGGGCCAGGTCAAGCTGGGCGACTGCGACAAGGAAATCAAGCCCGAAGCCCTCACCGTGCTGAAAGAAACGCCCGGCAGCTACGAGGTACTGGTGCTGTCCGACGGCATGTGCGAAGGCGGGCCGCTGGCGTTCACGGTGCCCAAGTAAGTTCCTAAGAACGTGTTCACGATCTAAGCCCAGATGCGGTAGACCCAGAAGCTGTCGTCTTCGTGCATGCGGCGGCGCAGCGCATCCGGGCTCAGTCCGGTGATCTGGCGGGATACGCGGCACAGGTGGGACTGGTCGGCGTAACCCGATTCGGCGGCGATCGCGGCCCAGTTGGGCGTGCCCAGGTCCATCGCCTCGCGCGCCTGCATGAAAGCCGACTCGGCCCGCGCCCGGCCGCGCAGGCCGCGCAACGACTGGCCGGTCCAGGCGCGGATGCGGCGCTCGGCCTGGCGCAGGCTCTGCCCTACGCCCGAGGCCAGGGCCCGCACCGCCAGGGCCTGCACCCACTCGTTGACACCGCGCGCGGGCACCACGCCCTCGCGCCGCGCCGCCTGCCAGCGCGGCAGCATGAAAGCTTCGATCACCCGCAGCCGGGCCGGATCGTCGGGCGCGTCCAGCACAGCCTGGGCCATGCGGCACCAATCGGCATCCATCACCTTGTGCAGCGGGCTGTGGCGGTTCACATGGGCGGCGATGTCGATGCCGGTCATGGCGTGCAGGGCATCGGGCAACAGCATCAGCATCAGAGCGAACGCCGGGCCGGGATGGCGGGTCACCGTGGGGGCCGTTTGCGGGCCCAGAAAAGTCACCCGGTGCATGGGCTGCGGCCGGTCAAACACTTCATCGCCCCGGGCCAGCATGTCGACCTCGCCCTGCAGCATCCAGCACACGCAGCAAAACGGATACGAAGGAAAGTGGTTCAGCCGCTCGTTCGGCAACAAATCCACCCCCAGGGTGCTGCGAAACAGGTAGGCGCGGATGCACGGTGCCACGCCCCAGCTGGGCGCAACCAGGCTGGCAGTGGAACGGAGGGCAGACCGGGTTTGCATGCATCCAGTGTAGCTATTTCAAAGTGTCGCAAACGTTCAATACCGCATGGTTTTGCACACACACACTGGACTGCATGCACACTGTTTTGCCAGGCCCTATGACGGCCTCACCACTCCCTCCCGGCCCGGTCGGGCGCTTCGCAGGCCTGCGCCTGCTGCGCCAGATGGGGCAAGATTACCTTGGTGCAGTAGAGCGCCTGCATGCCGCCCATGGCGATGCCGTGTATGCGCACATCGTCTCCAGGCACAGCTTCGAATTCTTCCACCCCGAGTGGGTGCGCGAGGTACTGGTGGACAAAGCCCGCAGCTTCATCCGTTGGGAACGCGCCACGGACGTATTTGCCGAAGTGCACGGCCACAGCGTGCTGGTCACCGAGGGCGCTGTCTGGCAGCGCCAGCGCCGCATGCTGCAGCCCGGCTTTGGCCCCCGGCGCATGGCCGCCTATGCCCGGTGGATGGTGGCCGCCGCTGGCGAGGCGCTGGATGCCCTGCCCAAGGTGCCCGCGCAAAGCCTGGATTTCGAGCCACTGATGACGCAACTGACCATGGACGTGGTGCTGCGCACGCTGTACGGCCACGCGGTGGGGCCCGATGGGCAGGCCGAGGCCCTGGCCGCCGCACGCGACGTGCAAACCATCAGCCGCGACGGCATGCAGGCCATGTTCTGGCCCGCCAGCCTGCCCGACTGGCTGCCGCACAAATGGCCGGTGCGCCAGGCCAAGCAAAGGCTGGATGCGCTGGTGCGCAGGCACGTTGACCAGCGCCGCCAGGCAATCCACCGGGCTTCGGCAGGCCACCCCGCGCAGGAGGACCTGCTGGGCATGCTGCTGGCCGCCCGCGACGAGCAGGGCGACCAGGGCGCGTTAAGCGATACCGAAATACGCGACCAGTGCATGACCATCTTTCTGGCCGGGCACGAAACCACCTCCGCCGCGCTGACCTGGTGGGGCCACGCCATGGCCCAACACCCCGACTGCGCCCGGCGCGCGCAACGCGAAGTGGACCACGTACTGGGCCAGCGCCCGCCCCAATACGGGGACCTGCCCGCCCTGCCCTACCTGGCGCAAACGCTGAAGGAAACCATGCGCCTGTACCCGCCCGCCGCTGCGCTGATTGCCCGCCGCGCACTGGAGCCGGTACAGATCGGTCCCTGGCAGCTGCCCCAAGGGGCCCTGGTGCGCGTCACGCCCTGGGTGCTGCACCGCGATGCCCGCTGGTTCCCCAACCCCGAGCGCTTCGACCCGGAGCGGTTTTCCGAGGCGGGCCAGGCGACCCAGGTGCGCGGCAGCTACCTGCCGTTTGGCACCGGCCCCCGGGTCTGCATCGGCAGCCTGTTTGCCATGACCGAGATGGTGCTGGTGGCCGCCATGGTGCTACAGCGCTTCAGCCTGTCCCCAGCCACCGTGGCCCCGGTACAACCCCGGCTGAACGTGATCTTGCGTCCCGTCGGAGGCATGCCTTTGCACCTGCGCAGCCGCAAAAAGTTCCGCCAGGAGAATTTATATGCCGTCGGCACTGTGTGCTGAACGCTCACAGGCCGGGCTGCGGGGCACAGGCGCCGCTGGCCGGGTTTCGCCCCGGCAGGCGAGGCACTTCTTCTTTGCTTCGCCAAAGAAAAGTACCCAAAAGAAAGGCGAGCCGAAGTCGTCGCCCCTGCGCTGCGCTGCGGGTACGCTGCGTTGCTCGGTCCGGGCGGGGTCCCGCTCAAACTCGGCCTGCGGCCTCAAACAATCGCGGGCCCTGATCCGCCCAGCCCTGCGCTACTCGCCGACGCCACACGGCGTGGGATCGGACAGCAAACAACCAACATCCAAAGTCGAACACCCAGCGCAGCCGGGCTCGCGCCCTAGGCGCGATGGGGCGCTGCGCGCCCCCGATCCCGCGTCCGGGGTCCCCATCTGTATGCGCCGAGGAGCACAGCTTTGGGCGGATCAGGGCTGGCGTCTGTTTGAGCGCAGCGAGTTTAGCCAGACCCCGCCCAAAGCGAGCACCGCAGGTTCCCGCAGCGCCAGCGGAGGGCGCAGACAGTTGGGGCGCCTTTCTTTGGGTTACTTTTCTTTTGCGCAAAAGAACAAGTGACTGCGCCGCCGGGCGCAACTCCCAGCCAGCGGCGGCTGTGGCATCCAGCACTCCACAGGTCACCCAAACCCAGACAAAAATATCTTAATGGAAAGTGCCTCCAGCGCTTATTCCAAGGGCGTGAGAAGCTACTAAAAGAAGAGCGTTTCGGGTCTCAACATTTTGAGGAAAAGCTACCGATACGGGAAAAGTCGTAAGACGTGACCGAGATATAGTTGCCCATTGTTGGGTGCGGGGTTTGTCAGAATTTTTATACCTGTATAAAAACCAACCGACCCTCTTAACAACCAGTCTACAAGCCACCGGCAGGAGATTTCGATGAGCAACTTAAACCTCAGCAGCCGATTTAATCCTCAGGGTTTGCGGTAGGCATTACGTTAGTCGTCATGGGCACCGTTAAAGCGCATTTGCACGATTTCACAGACGAGGATAGGCCGTTCTCGGACCCGGTCAACGCGGTCGCTATTTCAACTCGGCAGATCATTCGAGAAGGCTACGAAGTGCTCCGTGTCAGTCACGACTATGACGGCGACTGGCAAGTGCTGTGTGGAACCACCACAGATGTGGCGGATGCACTCGTAGTTTGTCTGGGTTGCGCGTTCCAGCGAGATCGTTCAATCGGAGAGCTTGCCCGAATGCCCCGCGGTTGGTCAGCATGGCGTGAGCACTACGGCGCGACTTGGGAGTTGGAGCAGAAGGAGCCGGAAAATGACGACTAACAGTTCCTTCCAGCGGATGCTGGCGGCACCGTTGACGTCAGACGTCCCCCCGCCCCAACGCATCCTGCCCCCCCGGCCCCAACACCCCCAACCGCACATAACCCGCCAACCCAAACGACTCCGCGTCCCGCAACTTCACCCCCCGCGCCCGCAGCCGCTGCAACCGCAGCGCCAAATCCCCCCCCGGCGGCCGGGCGCAAAAGAAGTTCGCCACGCTGGGCACGCACTCCCACCCGAGCGTGCGGCACAGAATGATCTGCCGCTCCTTCCACGCCCGCAACGTCACCAGACTCTGCGCCAACCACGCCTGGGTGGCAGGCTCACACCAGGCCTGCAGCATCGCCACGCCGTGCGCACCCACGGGCCAGGACGGGCACAGGGCCTGGAGCGGCGCGGGGTCGGCACCCAGCGGGGCAATCGCGTAGGCGGCGCGAATGCCGGTGAGGCCCAGGGCTTTGTTGGGGGTCCACATTTGCCACACCCGGTCCATCTGCCCGGCATCCAGGCTGGGCGTGCCTTCCAGGCGCAGCGGGACGTAGGCGCAGTCCAGGACCAGGCTCTGGCCTGGCTGCAAACCGTCCACCAGCGCGGCCAGACCGGGATGCGCCTGCCCCAGCGGGCTGGACGGCTCACAGGCCCACAGCAACTGCGCTCGGGCGACATCGGCCGACACCAAGCCCCAGGCCCGCGCCGCCTGCGCGTAGTCGCCGTAGTGGTGCTGCGGCAGGCACACGCCCTGGCCCCGGTGCAGCGCGCTGGTGCGGTGGATGAACTCGCTGGCGCTGGCCGCCAACAGCACCCGGGCCGCATCCACGCCGTGGAACGCGGCCAATTGCGCCCGCAGCGCCGTGTACTGCGGGTCGGGGTAGCGGGTGGCATCGGCCTGCTGCACGGCGGCCAGGGCGTGGGGGCAGGGGCCGCAGGCGTTGCTGTTAGTGGAGAAGTCAAACAGCGGCACGCCCAGCGCGTCCGGCCCACCGTGGACCGCCGTCATAGCCACCTCTCTATCAAAATCATAGCTGTCACCGCCAGCAGAATAAGCGCTAGAACCGCATTACGTGCATGAAAAATGGCCGTGGGCGTGTCCCAGGAAGCGGGCTCGCGGCCCTCGGCGTTCAGGGTGTACACGCCCGGCTTGCCCAGGCGCACGCCCAGGCACAGCGCCATGGCCGCCATCGGCCAGCCGCTATTGGGCGAAGGAGTGAGGCGCGCCTGCTGCCCCAGCGCGCGCCACTCGGTGCGGTCGGCCAGCACCATCAGCAGCACGGCGGTGATGCGCGCGGGCAGCCAGCTCAGCACGTCGTCCGCCCAGGCGGCCCACTTGCCTGCCCATTCCCAGTCGCGCCCGTTGCGCATGCCCCGGTAACCCCACATGGCGTCGGCGGTGTTGGCGAACCGGTACAGCGCCGCGCCCGGCAGGCCCAGCAGCACGAACCAGAAGATGGGCGCGACCACAGAGTCGTTCAGGTTTTCGGCCAGCGATTCGATGGCGCTTTCGCGCACCTGGCCCTCGGAGAGTGCGGCCACGTCGCGGCTGACCAGCCAGGCCAGGCGCTGGCGGCCTGCTTCCAGCGATTCACCCAGGGCCGCCTCCACCGCCAGCACTTCGCTGCGCAACATCGCCCAGGCCAGCAGGGGTTTGAGTAGCAGGCCCAGCAGCAGCACCGCCAGCAGCCCACCAGGCCACGCGCCCAGGGCTGCGGGTAGCTGCAAGATGCTTTTCTGCAAAAACCACGCCGCTACACAAACCGTAGCTGCTCCCGCCCACCACATAAGCGCTGCAAGGCTAAAAGACTTGTAATCTGGCTTGGCGGTGGGCGTAGTGGGTGCCACACGCCGCCCGGCCCAGCCCAGGTAATTGCCCATCCACACCACCGGGTGCCAGCGCACCGGCGGCTCACCCAGCCGGATGTCCACGGCCAGCGCCAGCAGCAGCACGGCGATCAGCAAAACGGTCAGCGGGAGACCTCGCCGGGCAAAGCATCGCCCGCTTGTGCAGGCACATCCGGTACCAGGCGCAAGAACTGTTCAAAGTCTTCCCGTTGGCCTAAGGCGGCTTCCCGGCGTAAATAGTCCAGCGTTTGAAAAGAGGCCATTTTTTCAGCGGCGGCGCTGGCAATAAACTGGTTGACAGAAATGCCGTCTTTCAACGCCAAGGCTTTGATGCTTTCGTGGACCGAATTAGGCAATCGGATGGTGAGCGCAGTCATGGTGGGTTCTCCTTCAATAGGTGCAAAAACTGACCGGGAGTGATCGCCCGCACGCCAAGTTGTTCGGTGCGGCGAAAATCTTTGATGTTGTGCGTCACGATGTAGAGACAACCGGCGGCCACCGCGCACTCCAATACCATGTCGTCGTCCGGGTCGCGCAAAAATGGCCTCCACAGATAGTGGATGTCTTGCAGATGCGCGAGGCTCGCCAGATACCGCACAAAACCCAACGCAGTATGGGCGTTCGCACCCGCAGGCCGGTGCTCAGGCCGACTGAGCACAGCCTGCCACTCGGTATATAAGGCGACAGACAGGCATATCTGAAAGCGCGGATGCGGCATTGAGGCCAGCAGTGCAAAACTTGCACCGTTGCGCGACCGCGCAGCAGCGACCAAAACCGAGGTATCTAAAACCACTCTCATAGTTACGCCAGTGTAACCACTAAATAGAAAAAATGTCCTTTAGCACCCGCTCCACCCAGCCAAACCCCACCCGCTCCTGCTCCAGCCGCAAACGCGGTTGCAAGCGGTTGTCGCGCAGATCATCAAACAGCGCGCCCTCCTCGGCCGTCAGCCGGGGCAAATTGCGCAGCACGGGTTGCGGCTCTTCGCCCCAGTGGTCGGCGTGGGCCAGCAGGGTGGCGCGGTCCATCAGCAACGACTGGGTGTGCGGCAGCGTAGCGCGCAGCTGGTCGAGGATGGCGAAGCCGTGGGTGTCGATGTCGCCCCAGTAGTGCACTGCGCAGCGCTGCAGCCAGTGCGCCCCCGCCAACGCCTCGAAGCCGTAGCCCGCACCGAACACCACCATGCTGCCGGGCAGCGGCGGGAAGGCCAAAAAATTGACCTCGTTTTCGGTAATGAAGACGTGGCGAACGGCGGGCGCAAGTTGTGCGAACGCGGCCTGGGTGATGCTGATGTCCTGGCCAAAGGCCGAGCCGTCCAGCAACCGAAAACGGATGCGCAGGGGTTTGTCCTGGAAGCCGTAGCGGCGGGCGAACTGGCTGGCACCGGTGGCGCTGGGGTCTATGGCCTCGGGCGGCAAGGCCATGTCCAGCAGCTCGGCCAGTACGCTGCGGTGGGCTTCGATGAATTTACTGTCCACCCCGGCAATGTCCACCTGGCGCAGGTAAATGCCGGGGCGCGGGCGGGCTTGCAGCCAGGCCACCACGGCCAGCAGACGTGGCCACTCTGCGGCCAGGGCCAGGGCGGTCAGGGCGCGCTTGGCCAGCCACGGGAGCAGCACGGGCTGAACATCGCTGGTGGTGCGCAGCAGAGCCTGAAAACGTTGTACCTCTTTGGTTTTGCCGATGAAGGCGATGGCGGCCTCCAGCAAGTCCAGCCACGCGGCGTCGGGCACGCTTTGGGTGCCGACTTCGCGGTGGCGCACGGTGCGCTCGGTGAGCCGGTAGTGCCCGGCGTGTTGGCGCAGGTCGGCGGCCCAGAGGCGGACTTCGGGGAAACGGGTGGCCAAGTCGGTAGAGCTGGGGGCGGTGAGTGCAAGGCGCAGGGGGAAATAGCCTTCTTGCGGCTGCACTGTCTGCGCCAGCAGGCTGCCCTTGTCCCACAGCTTGTGCACCTGGGCGCGCAGGTCGGCGGGGCTAGTCCAGGGCATCGACGTGTACCTGGCTGGTCAGGATCGCCAAGCGGTCTTTTTCAGCCTGGTATTCCTGGATGCTGAGGTTGCGCAGCTTGGAGTCGCGGCCTTCGTCGTTTTGCACAAAGCCGACGCTGGACACGAAGGGTTCGATGATGTGGATTTTTTGCAGCGGGGTGACGATGAGCAACTGCAGGTTCAGCTTTTGGAACAGCTCCAGCCCGTACTGGGCCGACTCGTCCGAGCCCCGGCCAAAGGCCTCGTCGATCACCACAAACCTGAAGCTGCGCGAACGGGTTTCACCCATGGCCAAGCCAAACTGGTAGGCCAGGCTGGCGGCCAGGATGGTGTAGGCCAGCTTTTCTTTTTGCCCGCCGGACTTGCCGCCCGAGTCGGAATAATGCTCGTGCTCACGCCCGTCCAGCCGCCAGCGCTCGCTGGCAGCAAACACGCAGCGGTTGCGCACATCGGTGACCTTGGCGGTCCAGCGGCGGTCATGCTCGGTTTGGCCTTCGCGGCCCCGCAGGCGCTCGATGAGGGCTTTGATTTTGAGGAACCGGGCTTCCGAGTACTGCGCATCGTCGCCCGACAGGGTGTGGTCCAAACAGGCGGTCAGGTCCGATTTGAAGTCGCGCACTTCGGCGTCGGTGGTGGCTTGGGCCTCCAGCACGATGAAACGCTCGGGGTTGTAGTCGATCTGGGTCAGCGACTGGTTGATGCGGGTGATGCGCTCGCGGATGGTGGCTTCTTCGCGGTTGAGCTGCGAGTTGAAATTGGCCACCTCGTTGATGGTGTTCTCGTTCAGCAGGGCCTTGAACTTGCCCTCGAAGCGCGGCAGGTCGTCGGCGGCCAGTTGCTGGAGCAGCGCACGGTACTCGCCCGCCGAGGCCACGGACACGTCAATCTCTTGCGTCTCCAGCTCGTATTTGGAATTGAAGGCCCGCATCACGGCAATGATTTTTTCCAACAGGCGGCTGGCTCGCGCGGCTTCGGCATCGATAGACTTTTGCAGCGCATCACGCAGTTCGCGTTCACGGGCATCGCAGGTTTCGATCGTCAGCGGCTGAGCGGCCATATGCTCGGCTTGCAAGGCCACTAGCTGGGCCGAAATGGTGGGTTCGATATCGCCCACCAAAGCTTCGGTCTGGCGGCGCAATTCTTGGGCGGTGCTGCTGCGGTCCTCGGTCTTGGCGCGCTTGTCGCGTTGCGCAGCCCATTTTTCTTCGGTATCGGCCAACTGACCTTCCAGCTCCGCCAGGCGCTGGGCCAGGCTTTGCAGCAGGTCAGAAGAAGACTGCAGGCGCTTCAACTCGTCTTGCAGCCGCGCCACCTCCAGCGCCAGGCTAGGCCAGTCCAGCTCGCTGAAGTCGCGAAACTCCACCAGCTTGTCTAGCACGCTGAAGCGCTCCTGCAACGCCTTTTGCGCCTGCTGCAGCTCGGCTATTTGCGCGCCGATGCGGCCCAGCGTGCCCTCCAAGACGCGGGCCTTGCTTTGCAACGCAGCCAGCTTGGCAGTGTTGCTCCAGCCCAGCACGTAGCGGCTGCGGTCGTCGATACGGTGGCGGTCGTCCTTCTCGTGCCGCTCGCCGCCCTTGGTCTGGCCGGCCCGGGTGATGGCCTTGGGCTCGCGGCGAAACTGCTCCTGGCTGGTGCAGCAGACGACGTTGAAGCGCTGCCACACCGCTTGTTCGACCCAGGCATACAACGGCGAATCGGGCTTGATGGTGATCTTGCGCGGCAGGGCATCGGCGTGCAGTGCAGGCGGATCGGCGGGTTTGGCAGGCCGCACGCTAAAGTAAACCAGCCGGCCTTGCAGGTGGGTCTGGTCCACCCATTCGGCGACGCGGGCGTACTGCGCCTCGGGCACCAGCAGCGACAGGCCAAAGTTGTGCATCAGCCGCTCGATGGCACCCTCCCAGTCGCGCTCGCTGTCGCGCACCTCGATCAGTTCGCCAGCGAAAGGCATGCTCTCTTCGGCATAGCCCAGGGCCTGGCACAGCGCGGCGCGGATAGCGATTTGCTGGGTGTCGATATTGCTGCGGCGGCTCTTCAAGCTGAAGATGTCGGCGCTGAGGGCTTGGTGCTCCTGCTTGCCCAGGCTGAACGTGGCACTGTGCTCGATCCACTCGTTTTGCAAACCGGTGCTGCGGTCTTTTTCCGCCTCTTGCAGTTGCACACAGCTTTGTTGCTGGGCCAGCAGGTCTTCGGCACTGGCGACCTGCAGCAGGCCGAGTTGTTTGCGCAACGCGTCAAAGCGGGCGGCATTGGCTTGGCGGCGCTTGATTTCCAGCTGCTTGCGGGCGATATCGTCGCCCATCTGCGCAATGCGGTTGCCGCCGCTTTCGGCAATGGCCTGGCGCAACGCGCGTTCCTGGATCTGCTGCTCGGCCCTGGAAGTCTCCAGCTTTTCGACCTTGGCGTTTTCGCTGGCAAATGTTTCCGCCAGGGTTTGCAAACGCGTGTCGAGCAGGCCCAACTTGGCGGCGGCAAAGTGCGGTCGCAGCGCATCGCGGCAGGCGCGCAGGCTGTCACTGCTGGCCAGCGATTCCGAGTGCCTATCGCAATCGGCCACCAACGGAGTCAACAACGCTACCTGCTCCTTGGCTTTGAGCACGGCGGCGTGGGCCCGGCTGAGGTCGTCAAAGTGGGCAATCAGGCCCTGGATGCGGGGTGCCACGTCAAAGGGCTCCAGCATGTGGTGGCGCACAAAGTCGGTCAGGTTGCCCACCGACTTCATCGACACGGTTTGGTGGAACAGCTCCAGCGCCTGCTCGCCCTCAATGCCGAAGCGGCGGCGAAAGTGCGCGCCGTAGGGCGGAAAGCTGTCAAACAGCGTGGCCCCACCCTTGCGCAGCCGCGTGCGCAGCGCAGTAACCGCCGGGCCGAAATCGGCAAAGTCTTGGGTAATGGACAGCGGCTTTTCGCTGGCAACATAAAAGCGCTCGGGCTGGCCAAACGTGTCTTTCAGCCAGAACACCTGCGCCAGCGTCACGGTTTGGCCAAACCCGGCGTTGTGGAACACGCCCAGGATGACCGAGTAGCTGCCGCTGTCGCGCAAGGCCACCGGTTTGGCGCTACCGCTGGCCTCGTTACGCTCCGATTTGTAGTGGCCCAGCACATAGGAGCGCAGCGAGCGCTCCTTGGCATCGGCCCCTGCCGCCTTGTTGTAGGCGATGCGCTGGGCGGGCACCAACAGCGTGGTGATGGCATCGACCAGCGTGGATTTGCCCGAGCCAATGTCGCCGGTCAGCAGGCCATTGCGGCCATCGAGGGCCAGGGTCCAGACGCGTTTGTCGAAAGTACCCCAGTTGAGGACTTCCAGGCGCTGGAGGCGGAAGCCCGAAAGACCCTCGTCCGCTACGGAAAAGAGGAGTGGTGATTCGGGGTCAAACAGGTCACTCATCTTCAGCATCCGTCTCGGGGGCGGCCAGTTGCACCTGGTAGGCCGCCAGCCGCTGGTCGAAGTCGGCCAGCCATTGGGCATCGACAAAGGCTTTCAGGATGCGGCGGACCTCGAACATCGGCTCCTGGCCCACGCCCGCAGGCTTCAGGCGGCGCACGAAGCCCAATTCGATGACCTTGTTCAAATGCGTCTCCACCTGGTCGATCAGGCGCGACTCGTTGGAGCCTGCAGGCAAGAACACCCGGATCAGCTCCACGACTTGCTCACGTGACAGGATCAACCGCGTATCCCCGCCGCTGGCATCGAATTCGGCCAGCTTTTTGCGCAGCAAGGCCAGCAGCAGGCTGACCTGGAAGCCCAGCGGCTGGCGGCGCACCAGGCGCGGCAGTTTGGGGCTGTCCTCGTCATCGGTGGCGCGGGAGCGCAAAAACGCATAGCCCTCGGCTTCGTCCAGCACCAGGTCCAACGCCAGCACCGCCACGTAGTCGCTCACCCGCGGGCGCAGCTTGAGCAAGGCGGACCACAGGGCCGTGTCGTCGTCGCGGTAGAGCACGCTTTTGAGCAGGGGCACGACGATGGCCGTGAGGTCGTACTGTGGGGCGGCGCTCTCAATGGCATCCATGGCTCAGTTCCTGACAAAAATGACGCGGGGCAATTGGGCGCTGCGGGTACTGCCCTCCAGCGTGGTCCAGGTCACCGTCTCCAGCGTGTCTTCGTCAACCACCGACTGCGCGGCCACACTGGCCAATTGCAAATACGCCACCAGCTCACCCAGGCCCTGCTGCAGGGGCCGGGCTTGCAAGAGCTCACCCAGGCTGATCTGGTTTTGGGTTTGCAGCGACTGGCGGATGTGGCTGGCCAGGGCGGCCTTGTCTACCCGCACCTGCGAGAACAGCACCCCGGCATCCAGGTCCCCGTCGCCCGCCTCCAGCGCCGCGGTGCGCAGCACGGTCTTGGTGGCGGGGCTGTACAGCGGGCGCTCCAGGGGCAGGTCCACGCTGGGGGTCAGCGCGGGCATGGATTGCACGCTGCCGCTGGGTGGCGCATCGCGCAGCGCCAGGGCGCGGGCTTCGATGCTGTGCAGCACGTCCATGATGCGGCGGTTTTCCAGCCAGGCCTGGTCGTCCAGAAAGCGGCGCAACTGCTGCGAGAGCTGGGCGACGGTGCGCTGTGCGTGCTCGCCCGCCTCCAGCCAGTCGTAGTGCACCCGGCGCAGGCGGGCATCGGGCGACAAGGCGGCCACCGGCGGCAGGGACAGCACGCGGTCCAGCAGCGCGGTCAGCTCTTCCTGGCGTTTTTGCGACATCAAAAAATCCCAAAACGCCCTAAAACTCTTGCCCTGGTCCGAGTCGCTGATCGCATCGCGTTCACCCAGAATGTCTTGCAGCAGCTCGCCTTTGGAGCCACTCCACAGCGCAATGCGCTCGCGCACCCGGCGGTCCAGCGTGCGAAAGTTGTGCTCCACCTCGCGAAAGTCGGTCAGCAGGTCGCGCGCCAGGCCGGTGAACTGCTGAAAGCGGTCTTTGAGCGCGGTGTCGTCCAGCAAGGGCATGTTGCCGCTGACCACCCGGGCGATTTCTGCATCGATCTCGTCACGGCGCTTGTGCAGCTCGGCAATGCGCGTCTCGGGGTTGGTGTCGCTGCCCTCGCTCATTTGCTTGAGCAGGTCAAACAGCGTCAGCAGGCGCGACTCGGTGCCCACAAAGGCCCGGTCAGACAAACTAACCAGCCAGGCCAGGGCGCGCTCGGTAGCGGGGGTGAGGTCGAAATGCGGCTCGTCCGAGCCTGGTGGATAGAACTTGCGCAGCCAGCCCTTGTCGTTGGCAGCCCAGTCGTTCAGATACTCCAGCGCGGGCTTGGGATACGCCTTGTCGCCCAGCCGTTCACGCAGGCCATACAGCGTATCGTTCAGCGCCTCCACCAGATCGGCCTGGGCCATCACCCGCATATTAGGGGTGATGAACACGCGGTGCAGAAAACTCGCTACCAAGGGCGCGTGTTCTGCACCCAGCAAGCGCCAAGCGGGGTGTTGGCGGCGCAGTTGTTCGAGAGTGGTGTAGTCGAGCACAGCCATCAACTGGAAGTCAGCTTGGCCAAGGTTGCCATGGGCAAATACAGGCACAGTGAATCGTCCACGGTCGCGATGAAGCCCAACGCCTCGTAAAACGCTTTGGCCTTGGCATTCTTGGCATCCACCACCACAGCGTACAAACCCACTTGCTGCGAGAACTCCAGCGCCAACTGCAATGCAAACGACATCAGATGCTGGCCGGTGCCCTGCCCTTGCTGCAGCCGGTCTACCGCCAGCCGACCGATGCGCAAAGTGGGCGCTGGATAACGTAGCAGCTTCAAGTGGGCGGGTAATTTTTGGCTCTCCACCTGCCCGGCACTCAGGGTGACAAAGCCCACGACCTGGATGCCATCTGCGGCTAGTGCCACATAGGTTTTGCCGAAGCCACGCCGCTCCAATTGCCCGGCCTGGCGCTGTAAAAATTCGTTTAAAGCGGGTTCACCGCAGTCAAAACCGGCCCGCTGGTGGCGCGCCGCCAGGCGCTCAATCCGCACCACCATTTAGCGTATCGCCATGAGCTTGCGCAAAGCCTCTGTAGGTTCAGGTGGGTTTTCGCAGGTCGCCACAAAACGCTCGAAGTCCGCTTGTGACAGCGTGATGGTGTCGTTGTCCGCCACGATGCGCCGCGCCGCCTCGTAGGCGTTTTGCAGCATGAAGCTGGACACGGTGGAGCCCATGATGGCAGCGGCCCGCTCGATCAAGGCCTTGGCCTCAGGGCTGGTGCGCAGGTTGATGCGTGCAGATTCGGTAGAAGGCGTGGCGATAACGGTCATGGCAGCTCTCCTTGGAGAGGAAAATTGTACGTCAATTTGACGCACAGAGTGCCGCCAAGCCGCTTACACCGGCCGCAGCTGGTCCGCCAGCGAACGCGTCTTGTCGGTAGCCACGTCGCCGGTGTGCAGAGTGGATTTGCGCTCGATCAGCAGGATGTGGCACTCCTCCTCGGCCACCGGGTTGTGGCGTATGCCTTTGGGCACGACGAACATTTCGCCCTCGGACAGCTCGGCCACGCCGGTGTCCATCTCGATGCGCAAATGGCCTTTGAGCACCAGGAACATCTCGTCCTCATGGTCATGGCTGTGCCAGGCCAGGGAGCCCAGTACCTTGGCCACCTTGATGTACGAGTCGTCCAGCTCGGCGATCACGCGGGGCGACCAGTGTTCGGTCAGCGATGCGGCAATGTGTGCAGGCGAAGAAATGGGGGACATGGGGTTCCTTGGGTCAATGGTCAAAAAGGGTAGACGATTGGCCCCAGGCATCGTCGAACACCAGCCCGGCCAGGGCCTCGCGGCGGGCCCAGTTTTGCTGCTGCAGCATGGGCTGGTCGTAGAACTTCTCAACCGGCCCCAGGCACAGCAAGGCGATGGGTTCGGCCCCCTCGGGCAGGCCCAGGGTAGCGGCCAGCGCCAACGGGTCGAACAGCGACACCCAGCCCATGCCCAGCCCTTCGGCGCGGGCGGCCAGCCACAGGTTCTGGATGGCGCAGGCGCTGGAGGCCAGGTCCATCTGCGGCAGGGTGCGGCGGCCAAAAACGTGTTTTTCACGCCCAGTCGGCAGCACCACGGCCAGCACCTCGGCGGCATCCAGCAGGCCTTGCACCTTGAGTTGCATGAAGTCGTCTGCGCGCTCGCCCAGGGCCTGGGCGGTCAGCAGGCGCTCGGCCTCCACCAGGGCGTGCAGTTGCTGGCGCAGGGCCGGCTGGGTGATGCGGATAAAGCGCCAGGGCTGCATGAAGCCCACGCTGGGGCCATGGTGGGCCGCCAGCAACAGGCGTTGCAGCAGCTCGGGGGCCACGCTGCCGCCGCTGAAATGCCGCATGTCGCGGCGCTCGAAGATGGCACGGTAGACGGCGGCGCGCTCGGGGGCGCTGAAGGCGTGGGGCATCACAGCTTCCAGGTGGTCAAGGCATCCGCCGGGGACAGAATGCGCAAGCCAAGCAGCGGCTCCACACACAGCAAGTCCTGGTCGCCCGTGACCAGCCAGGGGGCAGAGGCGGCCAGCGCGGCGTGGATAAATTTGTCGTCATCCTTGTCACGGCTGTACGACACGGCGGCGATCGTAGCGGGCACTTCGGCCCACAGCGCGGCGGCGTTCAGGTCGTGCAGGATGCTTTTGCGCAGCTCCATGCCCAGGTAGCGGTCGAACTTGGGCTTCCACAGCCGGGTTTGCAGCTCGTCGAAGGTGCTGCGGGTGAACACGGGAACACCGTTTGCCAACACATGGCGCACCACCTGGGCCGGGCTGCCGGATGTGGAGAGGGCGGCGCTGATCCAGACGTTGGTGTCTACCACCACGCGCAGTTCAGCTTTCATCGGCCAGCAAAGCGTCCAGCGCCTCAGCGGTCAACCCAGCCTGCGCGGCGGCATCGGCAGATTGGACCAACGTTTGCTGCAAGCGGTCGGCGTAGAAATTGCGCATGGCCTCAAAGTCCTGGGCACTGACCATCACGCCCACCACCCGGTCGTGCCGCATCACCTGCACCGGCTCGCGCTGGACCAAGTCCAGAAACTCGCCAAAACGGGTTTTGGCCTGGTTGGCGGTGAAGGCTTGCATGGGGATTTCCTGGGGTTGCGGTTCGTTCATTTTAACCAAATCGTTCGATTTGTGCGGAAACCTGCTTGGATCCTACTACTCTAATTTTGGTAGCGCCACCCACTGATGGGATAAGCGGTGGATAGTGATTCGGTCATCAAAAACCTGTTCTACCGCGCGGTGCGTGGCCGGGTCGGCGCACGGGCCTGCGTGGGTGACGCGGCCCTGGGCCAGCACCAGCAGGTCATCGGCCTGCAGTGCGATCGACAGCTCGTGCAGCACGCTGACCACGGTGTGGCCGCGCGCCACGAGGTCGCGCACCAGCAGCAGCCAGTCGGCCTGGTGGGGCGGGTCCAGGTTGGCCAGGGGCTCGTCCATCAGCAGCACCGGGGCCTGCACCGCCAGGGCGCGGGCCAGCAGCACGCGCTGGCGTTCGCCGCCCGAGAGCTGGCCCAAGCTGCGGGCACGCCAGTCCCAGGCCTGGGTGGCGCGCAGGGCCTGCTCCACGGCGGCCAGGTCGGCGGCGCTGGGCGCGGCCAGCCAGGGGCGGTGCGGGATGCGGCCCAAGAGCGCCACGTCCCAGACGCTGAGATCGTCGGCACTGGCCTCGCCCTGCCCTAGCCAGGCCAAGGTTTGGGCGCGCTGGCGGGCGGGCATGCTGGCCATGTCCTTGCCCAACAACGTAACCGTGCCGGTGTGCGGCAGCAGGCCCGCCAGCACCTTGAGCAGCGTGGATTTGCCCGCGCCATTGGGGCCGACGATGCTGGTCCAGCGACCTTGCTGCAACGCCAGACTGATGTTGTGCAATACAGGTACTTTTGACAGGCTAGCGCTTATGGAATGGGCGTGGATAGCTACACTCTTCATAGCACACCGCCCGTGCGCTTGTGCATGCGCCACAGCAGGTAGCTGCCCCCCAGTACCGCCGTGAGCACGCCCACCGGCAGCTCCTGCGGGGCGGTGAGCCAGCGGGCCAGGATGTCGGCGGCCAGCAGCAACACGCCGCCGGTCAGGCTGGCCAGCAGCATCAGGCGGCTGTGGGTGGTTTTGACCAGCGAGCGGGCCAGGTGCGGCGCGGCCAGGCCGACGAAGGCGATCATGCCGGTCTGCGCCACGGCGGTGCCGGTGGCCAGCGCCAGTACCAGGATCAGCGCGGCGCGCATGCGCGGCAGGGGCAGGCCCAGGCTGGCGGCGGTGACCTCGCCCAGGGTCAGGCCGTCCAGCACCGGGCCGAGCAGCCAGGCCACGGTGGTGCACACGGCCCACACCGCCAGCATCAACAGGCAGGCGGTCCAGCCCACAAAGCCGGTACTGCCCAGGTTGAAACCCTGCATGGCACTGAGGATGTCGGGTATGGCCAGCGTGACCAGGTCCTTGCCCGCGCCCAGCACCACGCCCACGATCACGCCCGCCAGCAGCAGCCGCAGGGTGTGCTGCACGCCCTGGGCCAGCGCCAGCGTCAGCAGCACGCCGCCCACGGCCCCGGCAAAGGCTGCACCGGTCAGCCCCACGCGCACCAACCAGGCGGTGGCAAACGGCGACACGCCTAGCACCGCCAGCGCCAAAGCCATCGCCAGCGACGCGCCCGAAGCGCTGCCCAACAGGTACGGGTCGGCCAGTGGGTTGCGGAAAAGG
This sequence comes from Rhodoferax sp. LS1P39, assembly GCF_056521425.1. Taxonomy (NCBI): domain Bacteria; kingdom Pseudomonadati; phylum Pseudomonadota; class Betaproteobacteria; order Burkholderiales; family Comamonadaceae; genus Rhodoferax; species Rhodoferax sp. LS1P39. Next base: position 100,611 of record NZ_JBWMAV010000002.1, read on the forward strand.
CCTTGCGCAACTGCGCCCGCCAAGCCCAGCAAGGCTCCGGCCACCCAGGCGCCCAGGGTGCGCGGCAGGCGGATGTCCCAGACGATTTGCAGGGCGATAGAGTCGTGGCGCGCGGCCAGCACGCTGTCGAAGCCGGTGCTGCCGATGCTGGTGCCGACCAGCAGCAAGGCGAACGCCAGCAGCAATAAAACGATGGCGAGCGCACCGGGGTGGGACTTCACGGAGCCTTCTCCAGCAGACACGCCGCCATGGCCCGCGCCGCCTCGGCCATGCGCGGGCCGGGGCGCACCAGCACGTCGCTTTGTTCAGGCTTGAAGCTGCACACCCGCTGCTCGCGGATGGCGCGGATGCCAGCCCAGCCGGGGCGCTGCGCCAGGCCTATGCTGTTGCGGTCGCCGACCATGATCACATCCGGGTTGGCGCGCACCACGAACTCGGGGTTCAGCTTGGGAAACGGACCCAGCGCGGCGGGAACCACGTTCTGCACGCCCAGGCGGGTCAAAGTCTCGCCGATAAAGGACGTGGTGCCTGCGGCGTACGGCGCAACGTTCACCTCGAAGTACACCCGCGTCGTTTTGACCCGCGCGGGCAGCGACTGGGCCGCCGCCGCCACACCGGCGTCGATGCCGCGCCAGATGCGGGCGGCATCATTGACCGCCAGCAGCTGCCCCAGCGTGCCTAGCACGCGCTGCACGTCGGCATAGGTTTTGGGCTCCAGTGCCACCACTTTCAGGCCCAGCGCCTCCAGCCGGGCGCTGGCGCGGGAGGCGGTGGCCAGCAGCACCACGTCGGGGCGCAGGGCGACGATGGCCTCGATGTTCGGGTCCAGCCCACCGCCCACCTGGGGCAAGGCGCGCACGCTGGCGGGAAAGTTGGAATAGCGGTCCACCCCCACCAGGCGCGCGCACTGCTCCAGCGCACAGACGCTCTCGGTCAGCGAGGGCAGCAGGCTGACGATGCGCTGCGGGGTCTGGGCGAACTGTACGGTGCTGCCCCGATCGTCCGTGACCTGCAGGGCGTGGGCCGAAGAAGCCAGGCACAGCAGCAGCGCCCAAAACTTCATGCCGCACCCTTCAAGGTCAGCGGCAAACCGGCGGCCATCAGCGTGACCCGCTCACAGCGCTGGGCCACCTGCTGGTTCAGGCTGCCCAGCGCGTCCACAAAGGCCCGCACCTCGCGGCCCATGGGGATCACGCCCAGGCCGATCTCGTTGCCCACCAGCACCAGCGGGCCGGGCGCGGCACTGATTGCTTCCAAAAATGTAGCTACTTGCGCTGGTTGGATGGGCGCTGGAGGCTGATTTTCTTTAAATTCTGCAGGCATCAGCAGATTGGTGAGCCAAAGCGTCAAACAGTCCACCACCACCAGGGTGTCGGGGCGGCTGTGCTGGGCAATCGCCTCGGCCAGCCGCAGCGGCTCTTCCACCGTCAGCATGCCCGGCACGCGCTCGGCACGGTCGCGCTGGTGGCGGGCGATGCGCTCCACCATCTCCGCGTCCCAGGGCTGGGCGGTGGCGATGAACACCGCGCGGTGGCCTGGATCGGCCAGCCACGCCGCAGCCAACTGCTCGGCGCGGCGGGACTTGCCGCTTTTTTGGCCACCGAGAATGAACTCGCTGCAGGTCATACCGGCCTAGAACTTGTAGCGCAGCGATGCCGCCACGGCGCGGCCTGCTTCGGGGTAGATGGACTGGGTCACGCCCGCGCTACAGGCATAGGCCTGGGTGTAGTACTTGTGGTTGGCGGCATTGGCCACGCCCAGGGCCAGCTCGGCGGCACCGAAGCGGTAGGCATAGCGCAGGTCTACCGTGGTGGTGCTGGGCATGGTGCAGGCATTGGCGAAATCGGGATTTTGCGAGGCCACCCAGTTCACCCCCGCACCCAGCGAGTGGCCGGGCGCGGGCCGCCAGTCGGCGCGAACGCCCAGGGTTTTTCGGGGCACCAGGGCCAGGTTCTTGCCGACAAAGGCACCTTCAGTGAACGTGGCTTTGCGCAGGGCGGCGTTCAGGCGCAGATCCCAGGCAGCACTGAGGGCGTGGCGCGACTCCAGCTCCAGCCCCTGGCGTTGGGTCGGGTCCAGGTTGACGTTGGCACCGAAGGGGCCGTAAGGGCCGTTGCCCGCCGGGTCGTAACCAATTTCGTGCTGGAGCTTGCTGCGGTACACCCGCACATCCACCTGGCTTTGCTCCAGCATCCAGCGCGCACCCAGCTCCATGTCGCGCGAGGTTTGGGCCTGCAGCGACACGTTGGGGTTGGTGAACGAGAACTCGTCCACATTCGCCAGGCGGAAGCTGCGGCCCACGCGGGCGTAGACGGTCACATCGGCCCCCACCGGCTGGCTCAGCCCCAGGTCCCAGGCGTTTTGACGTTCTTTCAGGTTCGATGCCGACGCAGCCTCGGCCTTTTTCATTTCTTCCGTGCGCCAGCCGATGCCCAAGCGGGTGCCCGTGGCCGCCAGCGTGAAGTCATTTTTGGCATACAGCGCTGTGCTGCGGGCGGTGGCCACCGTGCCCACGGGGGTGAAGCTGGACTGGGTGGTGGTGCGCTCCCACTCGCCCTTGTCCGCACCGATGAAGAACACGTTGTCCGACGCACCGACCTTGCGGGCATTGCGGGCGCGCAGGCTGACATTGGACGCATACACGTCGTAACCGTAGGGGCTGCCGTAGGCCACGCTGGTGTATTTTTTGGTCCGCTGGTTGGCATCGGCAGCCAGTTGCCAGTCGCCCACCGTGGCTTCGGCAAACACACCGGCATTGTCTTTCTTGAAAGAGCCGAAGTCGGTTAAGGATTGGGCCTGGCGGGGGTTGGCAGCGTACTGCGCTGCTGTCAATGCGCCTGGCAAACCGCTGTCCTGGTCGTTGCGGCCCGCGCGCGCACCCAGGCGCAGCCATTCGTTGCGCCACTGCCCCGTTACCGCCAGGGCTTGCGTGCTGGAGACGAAATTGTCGCGGTGGCCGTCGCTGCGGCGGTCTTCGGCCGACACGTCCAACGAGAACCCGCCGGAGGCGATCACGGCATTGGCCCGCAGGTCTTTCAATTGGTGGCTACCGACGGCGGCGTACACCTCTGCCGAGCTCACCCGCTGCACACCCATGGCCGCCTTGGTGGTCACCACGATCACGCCACCAGTGGCACCTTCGCCGTACAGCACCGCACCGGTACCGCGCAGAATTTCAATGCGGGCGACCGATTCAATTGGGATGGAGGCCAGCCCGGCGGTAGCCATGTCAGCCTCGTTCAGGCGCAGGCCGTCCACGATCACCACCTGGTTGCTGTCGGCCGTAACACCAAAACCGCGCAGGTCCAGGCTGTAGTTGTTGCCGCCCGAGATGTCCAGGCGGCCCACCACGCCCAGCAGCCTCATGACCGCTTCATTCACCGTACCGGCACCCGAGGCCTGGATTTCTTCTGCCGTGATGACGCTCACGCCAAACGGCAGCGGGGCGGCAGGCTCAGCGAACCGGGTGGCCGTGACCACCACCTCTTTGAGCAGCGTCTGTGCGGTGGAAGGCAATGCAGCGGCCAGGGCCAGGGGCAGCACGGCCAGGCGCGCAGGAGTGAATACAGTTTTCATGAAAGACATTCATCAGCAATAGGCTTGCCCCGGCGTCCCCGCCAGGGCTTCAGCGTCAAGGCGGCGCGCTACTGACAACAGCAGACGCACCACCACCTTGTTGGCCGGTATCCGGGCTGGCGGAAGGCTCGCACCGTCTTCCCAGGCAGCAAGTACCCAGTGACTGTGTGGTGAGAGTGGAATCGGATGATTCATCCGCTTTACCGTTGCGGGGGCAGCGCAGGCTGAGTGGTGGTGTGCACCGCTTCCTGCTTCCCGTTGAACTGCGGCATGTGAACCATGCCGCGAGCACCAACACGGGCATTTTAAGCCCTGCATAGCTACCACTAGAATGTGCAAGCTTATGGTCACCCCCACCCAAATTGAACAAGTTGCAGAACGTACCGAGCGCCTGCTGGTACGTTACCGCGAGTTGCAGCGCGCCAACCAGTTGCTGACCGAACAGGTCGCCACGCTGGCCCACGAGCGCGATTCGCTCAAGTCCCGCCTGGGCGCTGCCCGCGCCCGCATCGACGCGCTGCTGGAACGCCTGCCCCAGATCGGCAACCCGCCCGCCATACGCCCCGCCCCCCGCAAGGACGCAGAATGAAGCAGCTCGACGTGCAAATCCTCGGCCAAAGCTATTTGCTGGGCTGCCCGGAGGGCGGTGAAGCGCGCCTGCTGGAGGCCGTGAAGATGGTGGACACCGCCATGTGCGCCATCCGCGACGGCGGCAAGATCAAGGCCCGCGACCGCATCGCCGTGCTGGCCGCGCTGAACCTGGCCTTCGACCTGACCGACCGGGGCCGCGCGCCGGTGCGCCCTGCACCCGTGCAGTCCGAGGCCGCCAACGACGACGACCCGGTGCTGACCACCTTGATTGAGCAACTCGATCTGGCTTTAGGCGACGACGGGCACCTTATTTAGCCTAGAATTGGCCCGTCTGCGGTGCATGCCGGGCTTTATATTTCCTTGAACCAATGCTCCATGAGCCCGGGCCTGGAATATCCCCTGGGGAGCGTGATCATCTCGCGTTAGATGAACCCAACTTCAGGGTGACCTAGCCCACCTGAACCCCGGTTCAGGATGCCGGTCCGGTGGCTTCCGCAGACACCTTATTCCCCCACCCTCACTGGCTCCAAGCGCTCCTCGTGCTCCACGGCCAGTCGGTCCCTGGCCTCCGCGATGACCCGGTCCAGGTCGTCACTGGGCACGCCGGGCGCACATAAAAACCCCTGGTACTGGTCGCACAGCAAACGCTGCAGCAGGTCGCGCTGGGCCAGAGTTTCCACCCCTTCGGCAATCACCGTGAGCTTGAGCGCGCGGCCCATCTGGATGATGGCGCTGACGATGGCCTGGTCGCTCTCGTCATCCGGCAGGCCGCTGATGAAGGAGCGGTCGATCTTCAGCTTGTGGATGGGAAACTTCTTCAAATACGCCAGGCTGGAGTAGCCAGTGCCAAAGTCGTCGATCGACAAAAACACCCCCAACCCTGCCAGCGCCCGCAGCCGGGCCAGCGCCTCGTCGGCATCCTGCACCAGGATGGATTCGGTCAGCTCCAGATCGAGCAGCGCCGGGTCGAGGCCGGAATCCGCCAAGGCGTGGGCCACGCGGTCGACAAAATCGCTTTGCTGGAACTGCAACGCCGACACATTGACCGACACGGCACGGGCATGGCCCTGGCGCTGCCACTGCGCCGCCTGCCGTACGGCTTCATTCAGCACCCAGGTACCAATGGTCACAATGAAACCCGACTCTTCGGCCACCGGAATGAACTGGCCCGGCGACACCCAGCCCCGCTCGGGGTCCTGCCAGCGGATCAGCGCTTCCACGCCCAGCACCGCACCGGTGGACAGGCTGACCTGCGGCTGGTAGTGCAGCCGAAAATGCCCGGCCTCCATGGCCTGGCGCAGGCTGTGCTCCATCTTCATGCGCGACAGCAAGGCCACGTTCATCTGCGGCTGGTAGAAGCGAAAGCTGCCCCGGCCCCGTTCCTTGACGCGGTTCATCGCCGTGTCGGCTGACTTGATCATGTCGTCCAGCGTTTGCCCGTCTGCCGGGAACATGGCCACGCCGATGCTGCAGCCCACCGAAAAGTCCATGCCGTCCATGTGGAAGGGCCGGGCCAGGCTCTCCAGCACCCGCTGCGCCACCATCTTGGCACCTTCGGCATCGGCCTGGTGCAGGTACATCACAAATTCATCGCCACCGAGGCGGCACAGCGTGTCCACATGGCGCAGGCAGTTCAGCATGCGCTGGCCCACCTCGACCAGAACCCGGTCGCCAAACAGGTGGCCCAGCGAGTCGTTGATGTTCTTGAAGCGGTCCAGGTCCAGAAACAGGATGGCGAATTCGCCCGCGTCCCGCTCGGCCAGGCGCAGGGCAAAGTCCACCCGCTGCGACAGCATCAAGCGGTTGGGCAGGCCGGTCAGCACATCGGAATAGGCCAGTTGCTCGATGCGCTCGTAGCTGGCCTTCTTCTCGGTCAGGTCCTTGAAAAAGCCAATACTTTGCGTCACCAGGCCCTGGGCATCGCGCAAGGCCACCCACGACAAATGCACGACGCAGGTGCTGCCATCCCCGCGCTGGTGCAGGGCTTCGCCATCCCAGTGGCCTTCGCGGTGCCAGCCGCGCTGCACGCGGTTGAACAGCTCACCGCCGCCGGTGTCCTGGAACAGGGTGGGTGCCATCAGCCCCATGCACTGCGCCTGGCTGAAACGGCTCAGGCGCTCGCAACTGGGGTTGACCGCCACGATCTGGTGCTGCGCGTCGGCAATGAACACCGCGTCCAGGCTGGACTCGAACACCTTGCCCGCCAGCTGCAACTGCGCCTCGGACTCGACGCGCTCGGTGATATCGCGAAACGAATACACCCGGCCAATCGAGCGCCCCTGGCTGATCTGGGGCCGCGTCACGCGCTCCAGAATCCGCCCGCTGCGCAGCAGCAGCATGTCGGTGCCCTGGTACAGCGGCGTGTTGACGATGAACTCCATGCGCCGCTGGTAGGCCGCAATATTCACTACCATCCGGGCCATGTGGGTGTACAGGGCGGCGTCAACGTGCGGGTCCATCAGGGCTTCGGGCAGGTCCCAGAGCTCGGCGAACTGGCGGTTGCGTACTGTCACCACGCCGTCCAGGCTGCACACCAAAATACCGTCCACCGTGGACTCCAGCGTGGCCTGCATTTCGGCCAATACCAGCTCCAGGCGGTCTTCCGCCCGGCGCAACGGACCCAGATCGCGCAGGGCCACCACATACACCAGCGCACTGTCCCCCAGGCGCAAGGGGGTGGCGCGGCGCTCCACCTGCAGGCTGCGGCCATCGGCATGCAGCACCAGGGTTTCGGAATGGATGCGCGGGTCTTGCGGCTCCTGGCCTGCCGCCACATCGGCCCAGAAATACAGGTCTTCCGGGGCCAGGCAGAGATCGGTGACCGACTGGCCCTGCATCGCCTCGCGCGACAGACCCAACAGTTGGGCGGCGGCGGCATTGGCCATCACAATACGGCAATCGCCGGGTGCCACGATCCATACCGCATCGGGCAGGCTGTCGATCAACGCCCCCAACACACCTGCATCCACCCTAAGCCCCTGGCCGGTCGGAGGCGACCACCCGCTCAAAAAAGTACGACACCCGCTGTCGGGGCGACAGGTAGTCCTGTACCGCACGCGGCAACTGCGAGGGCTTGAGGCTGCGCCGGATGCCCAGCTCGGGGGCATGTTCCAGGTCCACCATCAGCGCCTCGTCACGCGGCACACCGGCATCGAACACCACCACGTAGGGCTTCAAAGGCCGGGTGGAGTTGACCGACACCACCATGGCATAGCCGTCGTTCAGCAGTTGCACGACAGAGCCCGGCGGGTACACGCCCATCATGCGGATGAAAGCGCCCAGCGTGGCGGTATCAAAGCGCGTCTTCATCTGCGCAAAGATCACCGACAAGGCCTCGTGCGGGGTCATGGCGTTGACCAGCCGGGGCGGATTGCACAGGTTGTCGTAGCGGTTCACCAGCGCCAGGATCTTGCCGCTGGCCGACAGGTTGGACCCCATCAGGCCCGAAGGGAAACCGCTGCCATCGGCCAGCTCGTGGTGCTGGGCGATGGAGCGCAACACGTCTTCCGACAGGCCCATGCGCCGCCCCATCACCAGGCTGTGCTCCACATGTTCCTGGTAGACCAATTGTTCGGAGGCCGAAAAATTAGGGTCCTGGTAGCGCATGCGCTCGGCCATCTGGACCTTGCCCAGGTCGTGCAACAAGGCTGCCACCCCCAGGTCGGTCAGTGCGGCGGCCGGCAGGCCCAGCGCCTTGCCGAGCAACAGCGACACCACCATCACGTTCACCGGATGCACCGCGCTGCGCTCGCCCATGGCCTCGGACAGCAGGCGGATGGCCGACTCGCCCTCGGCCAGGATGTCGTCCACACAGCCCGCCACCAGGGCCGTGCTTTCCTCGCGCATCTGCACCGCCCGGCTGCTGGCCTGCTCGACCACGCGGCGGTACTGCTGGGTGGCCTCACCAAACCGGCGCTCGCACACGGCCAGGCTGCGGCGCTGGGCGGCCAGGCGCTGGGCACGCTGCAAACGCAACATCTCGGCCTCGCTATAGACCACAGAGGCCGGGCTTTCGAGGGGCGACGGATGGGCGGCGACGGGCCGATTTACGGGGTCTTCTGGCGCGGTCAGCGGCGCGGGCTCGCTGTCGGCGGGGGGATCACTCTGGTCCGGAAAGTAACGCACCTGGCTCACGCCCAAAGACATGATGGTCTTGATCTGGTCGGCCGACGTGATCTTGAAGCTGCCTTTGGGAAAAGGGTGGTCCATCCAGCCCAGGTCCAGTTGGATGAAAAGTCCACGCCGCAATTGGGCAACATCTATCCACCGAGAGGAAGTTTCTCCCATGGTTCAGGCGTGCGCAGCTATGGATTTCATTTTTTGATTATGCCGCCAGCAGGTGACATTTTGTTACTAAACGTGAAATAGTTCACACTAAAAGCTTTTACTTTGGGGCCACAAAAATAACAAAACAGCACGTTGGGCGGCGGAAAGTACCAGCACCTGTAACTTCGTGTAATTTGGTTATCGTCCAAAAGACCGGAAACTTAAATCAAGTCGTCACATTTTGTGTATTGTGCGCGCAGGATATTTTTTTGCACTTTGCCCATGGCGTTGCGCGGCAACTCAGGCAACACAAAGCAGTGCTTGGGGACTTTGAAGTTGGCCATTCGGGCCTTCAAGGTGACCAAGATGTGCACCGGGTCCAGCACCGCCCCGGCCTGTGCGATCAGCAGCGCCACACCCACCTCGCCAAAGTCGGCATGCGGCACACCCACCACGGCGCTCTCGGCCACGCCAGGCAGTTCGTTGATGGCGGCTTCGATCTCGGCGGGGTAGACGTTGTAGCCGCCGCTGATGATCAGGTCTTTGCTGCGGCCCACGATGTGCACATAGCCCTGCGCGTCGATCTGGCCCACATCGCCGGTTTGGAAGAAGCCATCAGGCGTGAACTCTTCGGCTGTTTTTTCCGGCATGCGCCAGTAGCCCTGGAACACATTCGGCCCGCGCACCTGGATGCCGCCGATCTCGCCCGTGGGCAGCGACTGGTTGGCACCATCCACCACGCGCAGCTGTACGCCGGGCAGCGGAAAGCCCACCGTGCCGCCCAGGCGCGCACCGTCCTCTGCGCGGTAGGGATTGGAGGTGAGCATGGCGGTTTCGCTCATGCCATAGCGTTCCAGAATGGTGTGGCCGGTGCGGACTTGCCACTCCTTGAAAGTGTCAATCAGCAGCGGGGCCGACCCAGCGATGAACAGGCGCATTTGGCGCGCAGCCTCGGGCGTAAGCCCCGGTTCCTGCAGCAGCCGCACGTACAGCGTGGGCACACCCATGAACACGGTGGCACGGGGCAGCCATTCCACGACCTGGCGCGCGTCAAACTTGGCACACCACAGCATCTTGCAACCGCTGAGCAACGCACCGTGGATGGCCACGAACAGGCCGTGCACGTGGAAGATGGGCAAGGCATGGATGAGCACGTCGCTGGGCTGCCAGCCCCAATAGTCTTTCAGCGTGGCGGCGTTGCTCAGCAGGTTGCCGTGCGAGAGCATCGCGCCCTTGCTGCGCCCGGTGGTGCCGCTGGTGTACAGAATGGCGGCCAGGTCGTCGGCGCTTTTGGGGGCCACCGTGTGCTGGTCGCTGTGGTGGGCGGCGCGGTCCAGCAAAGAGCCGGTGCGGTCGCTGTTCAAGGTAAACACATATTGGGTGCCCGCCATGAAGGCGATCTTGCTGACCCAGCCAAAGTTCGGTGCGCTGCACACCACCACGGCGGGCTCGGCATTGCCAATGAAGTAGCGAATTTCCTCGGCCTGGTAGGCGGTATTGAGCGGCAAAAACACATAGCCCGCGCGCAGCGTGGCCAGGTACAGCAGCATGGCCTCTACCGATTTGTCCACCTGCACGGCGATGCGCGCCCCGGCGGGCAAACCCAGCGAGGCCAGCAGATTGGCCAGCATGGCGGTGCTGCGGTCCAGGTCGCGCCAGGAGTAGCGCAGGCCGTTGTCGGTCTCCACCGCCACTGCGTCCAAATCATCGGGAAAAGCCGCGCGCAGAGCGGCAAACAAATTGTGTTGCGTCATGTTTTGTTGAGAGGAAATTACTTCAAGGCTTCCAGTGAAGCCACCAGATCGGCAAAGCGCTCGCCCTGCACCACCACATGCTCGCGCAGGGCGGCAGCAGCGGCATCGCCATCGCCCGCCAAAATCGCCTGCACCACAGCGGCATGCTCTGAAAACGAGGTATCCAGGCGGCCCCGCACGCGCAATTGCAGCCGCCGGTAAGGGCGCAGACGCCGGTGCAGCGACATCGCCTCTTCCTGCAAAAAGCCGTTGTGGCTGCCGTTGTAGATGGCACGGTGGAAGTTCTCGTTGCCGTAAAAGTAGGCATCGCTGTCGCCCGCCGCGCGGGCCTCCTCGCAGGCTGCATGGGCCTGCACCAGCGCCTCCCGCTCGGCCTTGTCCATGCGCCGTGCGGCCAGGCGGCCACACATGGCCTCCACCTCGCCCATCACCTCGAACATCTCGACCAGGCGGATCGGGCTGGCGCTTTTCACCACCGCACCGCGCCGGGGGCGGATGTCGATCAAGCCCTCGGCCGACAGCAGCAGCAGCGCCTCGCGGATGGGTGTGCGCGAGACACCGTAACGCTCTACCAGCATGGCTTCGTCCAGCGCGCTGCCAGGGGGAAGCTCACCGGTGGCGATTTGCTCTTCGATCTTTTCGCGCAGCTGTTCAGAAATTTTCATGGGCGAATTTTTACACCGATCGCCCAGCCTAGGGTAAGCACGGACTGTTTTAAATACACGCACAGTGATTTAATAAATACATTAAATAAACCAAAATATTTATTAAAGCCTGCCCACGGTACACCCCAGGAGACAACCCCATGACTTCATCCCCCCTCCAGCCCACCCGCCGAACCGCCCTGGCTGCCCTGACCGCTGCCACCGCCGGGCTGTTGCCCTGGCCTGGCCACGCCCAGTCCGCCTGGCCCGCCAAACCGGTGACACTGATCGTGCCCTTCCCCGCCGGGGGCGGCACCGACACCTTTGCCCGCCCGCTGTCGGCGCAGTTTGCCAAGCTGTCGGGCAAGCCGCTGATCATCGACAACCGGGGCGGTGCCGGGGGCACGCTGGGGGCCAGCATTGCCGCCAAGGCCACGCCCGACGGCTACACCTACTTCATGGGAGGCACGCACCATGTGATCGCCCCGTCGATGTACCCCAAGCTGGACTACGACCTGGAGAAAGACTTCGTCGCCCTCGCCTTGCTGGCCAACGTGCCGCAGGTGCTGGTAGTGAACCCGCAAAAAATCCCCGGCGACTTCAAGGCCTTCATGGAGCAGCTGCGCAAAAACCCCGGTAAGCTCAACTTTGGCTCGGCAGGTTCGGGTTCGGCCCACCACCTGGCGGGCGAGCTGTTCAAGATCCAGACCAAAACCTTCATCACCCACATCCCTTACCGGGGTGCGGGTCCGGCACTGCAAGGCCTGATTGCCGGGGATGTAGACATGGTGTTTGACGGCTTGGGTTCCAGCGCATCGCATATCAAGGGCGGCCGCATCAAGGCGCTGATGGTGGCGGGCAACAAGCGCAATGCGGCTTTTCCCGACGTGCCCTGCGCCGCCGAGCTCGGCCTGCCCGACTACACCATGCACACCTGGTACGGCCTGTGGGCGCCCAAAGCCACGCCACCCGAAGTGCAAAAACAGATGTTGGAACAGATCCGCCAGGTCGGCGCGTCCGAAGAGATCAAAACCATCTGGGCCGGCAACGGAGCCGAGTTCGGCACCATGCCGCCCGACAAGTTCCAGGCTTTCATCAGTTCGGAAATCAAGCGCTGGTCCAGCGTGGTGAAGACATCCGGCGCGAAGTTGGACTAAGCCGATGGCCACAAGCAACTGGAACACCCAGGCCACCCAACGTGCCCAGCGCCTGCAACAGGCCCGGCAAACGCTGGGCGGCAACCTGGCGGGCAAGGTGGTGCAGGCAGCGGATGCCGTGCGCCTGCTCAGCGCCACCATCGCCAGCGGCGACCGCGTCTGCCTGGAGGGCAACAACCAGAAGCAGGCCGACTTTCTGGCCAAAACCCTGACCCAGCTCAATCCCGCGCAAATCCACGACCTGCACATGGTGCAGTCGGTGCTGGCCCTGCCCGAGCACCTGGACTTGTTTGAACTGGGCATTGCCAGCAAGCTCGACTTCTCGTTCTCCGGCCCGCAGGCCGCCCGGCTGGCGCGGCTGGTGGCGGCAGGGCAAATCCAGATCGGTGCCATCCACACCTACCTGGAGCTGTTCAGCCGCTACTTTGTGGACCTGACCCCACGCATCGCCCTGGTCGCCGCGCACTCGGCCGATGCCCAGGGCAATCTGTACACCGGCCCCAACACAGAAGACACCCCGGCCATCGTCGAGGCCACCGCCTTCAAGAGCGGCATCGTGATTGCCCAGGTAAACGAGCTGGTAGACCGCGTGCCGCGCGTCGATATTCCCGGCGACTGGGTGGACTTTGTGGTGCTGGCGCCCACGCCCAATGTAATCGAGCCGCTGTTCACCCGCGACCCGGCGCAGATCAGCGAAATCCAGGTGCTGATGGCCATGGTGGCGATCAAGGGCATCTATGCCGAATACGGCGTGCAGCGGCTGAACCACGGCATCGGTTTTGACACCGCCGCCATCGAGCTGCTGCTGCCCACCTATGCCGAATCGCTGGGCCTGAAGGGCAAAATTTGCCAGCACTGGGCGCTGAACCCGCACCCGGCGCTGATCCCGGCCATCGAGGCGGGCTGGGTGCAGTCCATCCATTCTTTCGGCTCCGAGCTGGGCATGGAAAACTACGTGGCCGCCCGGCCCGACGTGTTCTTTACCGGGGCCGATGGCGCACTGCGCAGCAACCGCGCCTTCAGCCAGGCGGCGGGCCACTACGCCTGCGACATGTTCATCGGCTCCACCCTGCAGATCGACCTGAACGGCCACAGCTCCACCGCCACCCAGGGCCGCATTGCCGGGTTTGGCGGCGCGCCCAACATGGGGGCCGATGCCCGGGGCCGCCGCCACGCCACCCCGGCCTGGCTCAAAGCCGGGGCCCAGGCCCGGTCCGGGCGCGGCGGGGTGGCGGCCATGCCGCGCGGGCAAAAGCTGGTGGTACAGATCGTGGAGACTTTCCGCGAACACATGCAACCGGCCTTTGTGGAAACCCTGGATGCTTGGCAACTGGCCGAGCAGGCGAAGATGGAGATTCCGCCGGTGATGATTTACGGCGATGACTTGACCCACATCCTCACCGAAGAAGGCATTGCCAACCTGCTGCTGTGCCGTACCGACGAAGAACGCGCCCAGGCCATCCGGGGCGTGGCGGGCTACACCCCCGTGGGCCTGGGCCGCGACCGCCGCATGGTGGAAAACCTGCGCGACCGCGGCATCATCCAGCGCCCCGAAGATTTAGGGATCGACAAGCGCCACGCCACCCGCGACCTGCTGGCCGCCCGCAGCATGCGCGATCTGGTACGCGCATCCGGCGGCCTGTACAACCCACCCGAACGCTTCAGAAACTGGTAGACCAAGCATGGAACAACTCCACTACAGCTTTGCGGGCCAGCACCGCACTGCCATCCTCCAACCTGTGCTGGTCGGCGTGGTCGGCTCGGGCAACCTGGAAGTACTGGTCGAGGCTGCCCCCGGCAGCGGCCAGTGCGCCCTGCACATCGACACCTCGGCTCGCGGCTTTGGCACCATCTGGCAGGCCGTGGCCCAAGACTTCCACCAGCGCCACCAGCTGGCCGACGTGCGCATCTCGGTCAACGACATGGGGGCCACCCCGGCGGTGGTCAGCCTGCGTCTGGACCAGGCCGTGGCCGAACTGCCAGGAGCCAGCACATGAACCCCAGTTTTTCCGAATCCACCGCCCGCAAGCGCGTGCTGGGCCTGCTGGACGCGGGCACGTTTGCCGAAATTCTGGGCCCGGCCCAGCGCGTGACCAGCCCGCACCTGGCCTTGCTGGACGTGCCCGCCGCGTTTGACGATGGCGTGGTGGTGGGCAGTGGCAAGTTGGCCGACCAGCCGGTACTGATTGCTGCACAAGAAGGTGCCTTCATGGGCGGCGGCGTGGGCGAGGTGCACGGGGCCAAGCTGGTGGGCCTGTTCCAGCGCGCGGTAGACATACGCCCTGCCGCCGTGCTGCTGCTGGCCGAATCCGGCGGCGTGCGCTTGCACGAGGCCAACGCCGGGCTGATCGCCGTGTCGGAAGTGATGCGCGCCCTGCTGGACGTGCGGGCTGCGGGCATCCCGGTGGTGGTGCTGATTGGCGGTGCCAACGGCTGCTTTGGCGGCATGGGGCTGGTAGCCCGCTGTGCCGATCACATCGTGATGAGCGACGTAGCCCGGCTGGCCATGTCCGGCCCCGAGGTCATCGAAGCCTCGCAGGGGGCCGAAGAATTCGACTCCCGTGACCGCGCCCTGGTGTGGCGCACCACCGGCGGCAAGCACCGCTACATCACCGGCGACTGCGATGCCTTGGCCGACGACAGCATGGCCGCCTTCCGCCAGGCCGCCATTGACAGTTTAAATAGCGCCCGCCCGCTGACATTGGACAGCCTGGAAGAAGAGCACCAGTTTCTGTCCGAACGCCTGCGGCTGGACGGCCACAGTGCCGATGCCCTGCCCATCTGGGCGCGCCTGGGCGTGCCCCAGCCCGACACAGTAGCCGATATGGAAGCCGCTGAGCTCCGCGCCTGGAAAGAAGCCGTATGACCATCGACACCCTGCTCACCGCCCTGTTTGGCAGCCAGCACCAGGTGCAGCGCCACGGCGACTTTCTGGCCGGGGACGCCACGCTGGACGGCCACACCCTGCGCGCCATCGGCACAACAGAGCACGCCCCCATCGGCGTGGAGCTGGCCCTGGCCCAGGCCCGCGAAGTGCTCGACGTGGTACGCCACCACCCGGGCCGCCCCATCCTGCTGCTGATCGACACCCAGGGCCAGCGCCTGCGCCACCGCGACGAGCTGCTCGGCATCAACCGCTACATGGCGCACCTGGGCTGCTGCATTGCGCTGGCGCGCCGCCAGGGCCACGCGGTGATCGGGCTGATTTACGACCAGGCGCTGTCGGGCGGTTTCATCACCTCCGGGCTCATGGCCGATGCCTGCTACGCCCTGCCCGAGGCGGAAATCCGCGTCATGCGCCTGCCCGCCATGGCCCGCATCACCAAGATCGACGAGGCCCGGCTCACCGAACTCTCCGAGTCCAACCCGGTGTTTGCCCCCGGCGTGGCCAACTATGTGGCCATGGGGGCCGTGCGCAGCCTGTGGACTGGCGACCTGCAAGCCCATCTGCGCCAGGCGCTGCAAGATGCCCGCACACCCGACGCGCAGCACGACCGCCGTGCCGCCGACGGTGCCGCCCGTGGGGGCCGCAAACTCTCCGCGCAGGTCAGCGCGCAGGTACGCCATGCAGGCGCTGCAGCGTAACCAGCTGGTCTGGCTGCACGACCACGCCTGGGAGGCGCTGGCCGAGCGACCCTGGGACGCGTCGGCACAGACCACCCTCTCACACTGGCAACAACACCGCCTGCCGCTGGTGGTGTGCCGCCAAGCCGCCTGCCTGCCCACCCTTCGCATATCGGTGGGTTTGGCCGCGCCCCGTAGTTGGGCAAGCAACAAACTGGCGCTGGACCTGGCACCTGAAGACATCCGCACCCAAGGCGAATTCCCCCGCCTGCAGCAGGTAGCCCACGGCACCCCGTGGCAGCCCGCAGCCCAGGCCTTAACAGAGCTGCTGGGCACACGTGCCCACGTCTACGGCTCCTACGGCTGGCAGCACCTGACGGGCCTGGACTATGTGCACGCCGCCTCCGACATAGACCTGCACCTGCCGGTGCCCCACATGGAAGCCGCCCAGGCCGTGGTGGCGCAGCTGGAAGCCGCACGCTTACCCATGCGCATCGACGGCGAGCTGGTATTTGCCGGTGGCCACGCCGTGGCTTGGCGAGAATGGGCCCGCCTGCTGCAAGGCCAGACCCGCAGCGTGCTGGTCAAAACCCGCCACAGCCTGCAACTGGCCGACCTGCCCACGCTGCAGGCGCTGACCGAAGCCGTATGCAGCATCTAAAAACCCTGGGCCCGCTTGCCGTGCGCGCCCTGTACCTGGAGCTGGCGCTGGAGCCCAAGCCCGGTCTCGTATCCATGCGCGACAACGGCAGCCACCACGACATGACGGCGCAGACCTTTGTGCGCAGCCTGTTCGCCCTGCGCCACTACTTCGCACATATGGCCCAAGCCGGTGCGGCCCAGCAGCCGTTTGCCAATCTCGAAGCCTTGGGCCTGCAAGCCGAGGCCCGCATGCTGCACGCCACCGGCGGCATCAACACCCACCGGGGGGCCATTTTTGCGCTGGGCCTGTTGTGCGCCAGCGCCGGGAGCCTGTCCAAAGAAGCTACAGCGAACGACCTGCGCAGTGCCCTCGCCACCCACTGGGGGCCCGCCTTGCGCAGCCGCGCCGAGCGCGCCCGCCAGCGCCCCGCCACCACCCACGGCCAACGGGCCGCCCAGCGTTACCAGCTGCGCAGCGCGGGCGACGAGGCCGCTAATGCTTTCCCCACCCTGTTCGGGGTCACCCTGCCCGCCCTGCAAGCCGCCTACCACCAAGGCCTGGGGGACAGGGCGGCGCGCATCCAGGCGTTTTTTGCCACCCTGGCCTGCCTGGACGATACCAACATGGTGCACCGCGGCGGCATGGAAGGCCTGCGTTTTGGCCAGCAGGCCGCACGCCAGTTTCTGGCCGCAGGCGGCGCGGCGCGGCCTGACTGGCTGGACCACGCCCGCGCCCTGCACGCACAGTTTGTAGCGCGGCGGCTGTCGCCCGGCGGCTCGGCCGACCTGCTGGCCTGCGCCTGCTGGGTGCACAGCGTCTGCGTCCTCACCCCGCAGGCACAGCCCTGCCCCGCATGAGCTACGCCCTGCTCGTGCCCGGCCAGGGCAGCCAGCACCCCGACATGCTGCCCTGGCTGGATACCCACCCCGCCGCACAATCTGCCTTGGCCGCCATGGCGGAATCGATAGGCGCAGACTGGCGCGCGCGCCTGCACGACCCTGACTTCTTGCACGCCAACGCCGTGGCCCAACCGCTGGTGACAGGTGCCGCCCTGGCCGCCTGGGCCGTTCTACAGCCTCACCTGCCCCCACCCGCCGCCGTGGCAGGCTATAGCGTGGGCGAGCTGGCCGCGTGGGCCTGCGCCGGGGTGTTCGACACCGCCACCGCCCTGCAGCTGGCAACCCAGCGGGCGGCGGCGATGGACCGTGCCGGTGCGGGCGCAGTGACAGGCTTACTGTCGGTATCCGGCCTGGCCATCGACCAAGTCGCACCACCGCTGGCCTGCGCCATCCGCCTGGGTCCCACGCACCACATCTTTGCCGCCCTGCGTGCCGATCTGGAAGCTGCCGAGCCGCTGCTCACCGCCGCTGGTGCGCAGTGCACCCTGCTGGACGTGCGCGTGGCATCCCATTCGGCGTGGATGGCCTCGGCTACGGTAGACATGGCCGCCCTGCTGCACACCCTGCCCCTGGCCGCGCCGCTGTGCCCGGTGGCCACCAACTTCGACGGCAGCGCCACCCGGCGCGTGGACGTGCTGCGCCACAGCCTGGCCCAGCAAATCTCGCACACGGTGGAATGGGCCGCCTGCATGGAGGCCGTGGCAGAGCGCGGCGTGCGCTGCGTGCTGGAACTGGGTAGTGGCCGTGCCCTGGCCAAGCTGTGGGCGCAAAACCACCCCGGCATTGCCGTGCGTTCGCTGGAAGACTTCCGCAGCCCCGAGGCCGTGGTGGCCTGGGTACGCCGCAATGCTATGAATTAAGTAGCTTTTCACGCTTATTGAATAAGCGCTGGAAGCCGATTTAGCACTTATTTCTGCCGAGAACCCAACCAGGTCCACAGCCCGGCTCCACCCAGAATCATCGGCACGCACAGCCACTGGCCCATGCTCATACCCATCGACAGCAGGCCCAAAAACGCATCCGGCTCGCGGAAAAACTCGGCAATGAAGCGGAATACGCCGTAGCCAAACAGGAACGCCGCCGCCACCTGGCCCGGCGCACGCTCTTTGCGCGCATACAGCCACAGCAGCACAAACAGCAGCAGGCCCTCCATCAGAAACTGGTAGACCTGCGACGGGTGGCGCGGCAGCGGCCCGCCGTCGCGGAACACCATGCCCCAGGGCAGGTCAGGCGCACTCAGGCGGCCCCAGAGTTCGCCGTTGATGAAGTTACCCACGCGGCCCGCCGCCAGCCCGGTGGGCACGCAAGGGGCCACAAAGTCGGCCACCTGCCAGAACGGCTTTTTGCGCGAATAGGCAAACCAGAACATGGATGCAATCACGCCCAGCAGCCCGCCGTGGAACGACATGCCGCCTTGCCACACATAGAACACCTCCAGCGGGTGGCTGAGGTAGTAGCCGGGCTTGTAGAACAGGCAGTAGCCAATGCGCCCGCCCAGCACCACACCCATCACGCCCAGGAACAAGATGTCTTCCACATCCTTGGCGGCCCAGGCCTGGCTGCCGGTCAAGCGTGCAAACGGCGGGTGCCGCAGGCGGCGCATGCCCAGAAACATGAACAGCGCAAACGCGGCCAGATAGGTCAGGCCGTACCAGTGGATGGCCAGAGGGCCGATTTGCAGGGCGATGGGGTCGATTTGGGGGTGGATCAGCATGGGCGGTATTGTGCCCGCTGGCCGGGTCACATAATGGATAACCCCATGGCACACACTGCAAACCACACTGCCAACATTACTGGCGACCACAACACCGTGGTGCAGATCGCAGGCGACCACAACACGGTGGTGCTGGGCCGCGCGTTTCTCACGCTCACGCGGTTTGAGGCCCAGCGCCACAGTAGCCATCCGCTGAGCGCCCTGTCACCTTATGCC
This sequence comes from Rhodoferax sp. LS1P39, assembly GCF_056521425.1. Taxonomy (NCBI): domain Bacteria; kingdom Pseudomonadati; phylum Pseudomonadota; class Betaproteobacteria; order Burkholderiales; family Comamonadaceae; genus Rhodoferax; species Rhodoferax sp. LS1P39. The sequence continues at coordinate 119,635 of NZ_JBWMAV010000002.1, forward strand.
CGTTCCACCCAGCTGCTGGGCCGCGACGACGAACTGGCCAGCCTGCGCGCCTTTCTCTCCAGCCCCCAACCCATCAGCGTGCGCTTGGTGGTGGGGGGTGGCGGCAGCGGCAAGACCCGGCTGGCGCTGGCGCTGTGCGACCAGATGCAGGCCGCGGGCTGGGACGCAGGCTTTGTGACAAGCACCGAAGCCGAGCGTTTTTTTGCAGGCCAGAACCTCAGCGCCTGGGGTTGGCAAAAGCCCACCCTGGTGGTGGTGGACGATGCCGCCGCCAAAGCCCAGGCCCTGGGCCGCTGGCTGGACGAGCTGGCCGACCGCACCGCGCCAACCGTTCACCCGCTGCGCATCCTGTTGCTGGAGCGCAGTGCCGACCCGGCCACCGGCTGGTGGGCCAGCGTGTTTGGCGGCGGCTGGCAAGCCCTGGCCAAACAGGCCCTGCTGGACCCGGCGGTGCCCGTGCCCATCCGCCCACTCGCCACGCCCGCCCACCGACTGGTCTTGCTGCAAGACATGCTGGCCCTGGCCAACCCGGATGCGCCCATGGCCCTGCCGCTGGACGACCCGGCCTTTCAGCAGCAACTGATGCAGCCCAGCTGGGGCGGCGACCCGCTGTTTTTGATGCTGGCCGCCATGGCCATGGCCAGCCAGGGCCACAGCGCGCTGACGCTGGGCCGCACCGATCTGGCCGACCTCGTCGCCCAGGGCGAAATCGACCGCCTCGCCAAACTAGCCCAGGCCCACGGCCTGCCCCCCGACCTGGTGCTGCACCTAGCCGCCTGCGCCACCCTGGCCCAAGGCCTGACCCGCGCCACCTTCCTGCCCCTGGCGGCCACCGAGCAGCAAGCCACCGGCTGGACCCAGCCTGACGCACCCGCCGCCCTGTTCAAGCTGCTGCAACAAGCCCTGCCCGGCCCCCAGGGCATCGCCCCGGTGATTCCCGACATGGTGGGCGAGGCGCTGCTGGTGCGGCTACTGCCGGGCGACGAAGGTAGGGAAGCCGTGCTGCGCTGCTACGCCGCCCTGGGCCACCGGGTGGCGGAAACGGTGATCCGCTGCGTGCAGGACTTTGCGGGGGTGGCGGGCATAAGCGATTGGCTCGATGCCATCGTTGACCATGCCCAGCACCACGTCCCCGCGCTGGAGGCCCTGGCGTCCAGCCTCCCCCTAGACAGCTTGGCGCTGGGTGCCATCAACCTGCGTGTGGCCCAGCAAATTTCTGCGCTGTATTCCAACCAAGAGGCGGATAGTCCGGCACCCGCCGCACGCGTCGCAACCCAATTGATTGCAGCGCAAGGCCAGATGGGGCTGTATGAGGCAGCACTGCAAACAGCACAGGAGGTAGTGAACTATCTGCGAGAACACATCGCGCCACCCGCGCAGATTTACAGCCTGGACTTGGCCCAAGCGCTGCACAACCTAGCGCTGACGCAAATTGCCCTGGAAAAACATGCGCTCGCAGTGCAGTCGGCCCGCGATGCGGTAGACATATGCCGCGCTCTGCGGGTTGGGCAGCCTGCAGCGTTAGAGCCCGCGTTGGCTGCGTCGCTCAACACCCTTGGCATCGTATACAGCGCACTGGGCCAAGTGGAGCCAGCCTTGCAAGCCACACTGGAATCGGCTCAACTGTTCCGCGCCCTTGCGGAGCAGTATCCCGACACATTCACCCCCGACCTGGCAATGTCACTCAGCAACTTGGCCAACGCTTACAGCGACGACTTTCAGTTGCAGCTCGGCCTGGACACCGCTACCGAGGTAGTAGAGATATACCGACGATTGGCAGCGCAGCAACCCGATATTCACCTGCAATTTCTAGCCGCTACGCTGAACAATCTGGCCAACAAGCAACGGGGCCTGGGCCAGCAAGAGCCGTCCATGGATTCAGCGCAAAAAGCGGTGGACATTTACCGTCGCCTCGCAGACCAGCGGCCAAGTGTGTTTATGCAACCCCTTGCCAAGGCACTCGCCGTGCTGGCGAAGTGCCGCCTACATGGTCTAGGCAATGCTGCTGCACTTGGCCCGGCGCGGGAAGCCTTGGAAACTATTAGCCATGTATACCTCCATCGGCCTCAAGTCCATGAACAGCTCATGCAAACAATGCAGCAAGACTACGCTGTCTTATGCCAAGCCAACAGCATAGAACCCGATGCCGCCTTGATCGCCCCCCTGCTTCCCTATATACCAACCCAGGACACCCCATGATCGACCCCGCCACCCTCGCCTCCCTGGCCAGCGCCACCGTGGCCCTGCTCGCCCCCCTGGTCGGCAAAGCCTTTGAAAAAGGAGCCGAAGAAGCCGCCAAAGGCACGGCGGGCCTGTTGGTGGAGCGCCTGAAATCCCGGCTCAGCGGCACCCGCGCCCAAGACGCGCTGGACGACGTGGCCCAGCAGCCAGCCGATGCCGACAGCCAGGCGGCACTGCGCGTGCAACTGAAAAAAGCCGTGGAAGCCGAGCCCGCGCTGGCCGACTTTTTGCAGCAGTGGCTGGAAGAGGGCCGCCAGCAGGCCACTGCTTTAGGAGTCCAGCAAACCGCCACGGTCACCGGCGACCACAACAAGACGGTGCAGATTGCAGGCTCGGGCAACTCGGTGGGTTGATAGGCTGCACCGCAGTTTTACTATGCAATTGATAGCTGCTTGCGCTTATAGAATAAGCACAGGCAGCCCAAAACACCTTCAAACGCTCAACGCGTGGTGTAGCCGCCGTTGGCAAAAATCGTCTGCCCGGTGATCCACCAGCCTTCGGTCACCAAGAACTTCACCAGCGGGGCGATGTCTTCGATATCGGTGAGGCCTGTTTTCGAGTACTTGCCCAGCGCCGCGCCCGCCTTGTTGTAGGCCACCGAATCGGCGTTTTCCTGGCCGTAGAAAAACGGCGTGTTCATCGGGCCGGGGCCGACGGCGTTGACCGAAATGCCGCGCTCGCCAAACTCCTTGGACGCGGCGCGGGTGAAGTGCTCCACCGGGGCCTTGCTGCTGGGGTAAATGCCGTAGTAAGGGGTGTAGGCGGCCAGCAGCGAGCTGACGATGGTCACGATGCTGCCGCGCTCGTTCAGGGTGCGCCCGGCCTGCTGGATAAAGAAGAACGCGGCCTTGGAGTTGGCGGCAAAGCTCTTTTCGTAGTCGGCCTCGGTGAGTTCCAGGATGGGCTTTTTGATGACCACGCCCGCGGTGTTGATGGCGATGTCGGCGCGCCCGAAATGGGCCACGGTGGCATCAAACAACTGCACGCAGTTGTCCACCACCGACAGGTCGCCCTGGAAGCTGATGGCATCGGCCCCCTTGGCCTTGAGCGCGGCCACAGTGGCATCGGCTTCGGCTTTGGCGGCATCGCTGTTGTAGTGGACCATGATGCCTTTGGCACCGCCGTCTACCAGCTGGTGGGCGATCAGCGCGCCCAGGTTTTTGCCGCCGCCGGCGATCACGGCCACGCGGCCTGCGAGTGTGGGTGCTGTCATGGAAATCCTCAAGGTGGGTGGAAGAAGCAGCCAGTCTATTAGCGCGGGATTGCGCGATATATCGCCATTTACTGGCTAGACTAGCCAACAAATCCGCCCAATCACCCGGGACCTTATGGACCGCATCGAACAGCTCGCCATCTTTGTGCGCGTGGCCGAAACCGGCAACTTCACCCTCAGCGCCCAGCAGCTCGGCCTGCCGCGGGCCAATGTGTCGCTGGCCGTGCAGCAGCTGGAAGCCCGCCTGGGCGTGCGCCTGCTGCACCGTACCACCCGGCGCGTGTCCTTGACCCCCGACGGCGAAGCCCTGCTGGAGCGCGCCCGCGGCCTGGTCAGCGACCTGGAAGAGCTGGAGCAGCAGTACCACCCGGTGCGCGCCACCGTGGCCGGGCGGCTGCGGGTGGACGTGCCCAGCCGCGTGGCCCGCTGCCTGATCGCCCCGGCCCTGCCCACGTTTTTTGCGCAGTACCCCGCCATCGCGCTGGAGCTGGGCGCCAGCGACCGCAGCGTGGACCTGGTGCAAGAAAACCTGGACTGCGCCCTGCGCGTAGGCCCCCTGCCCAGCAGCAGCCTGGTGGCCCGCCCGCTGGGGGCCTTTGCCATGGTCAATTGCGCCAGCCCCGCCTACCTGGCGCGCCACGGCACCCCCACCCGCCCTGCCGACCTGGCCAGCCACCAGGTGGTGAATTACGCCCTGCCCACCACCGGCCGCGTGGCCCCCTGGGAATGGATGGAGGGCGACACGCTGCGCCAGCTAGACCTGCACAACCAGGTCACGGTGAACAACGCAGAAACTTACATCGCCTGCGCCCTGGCCGGGCTGGGGCTGGTGCAAATCCCCGCTTACGACGTGCGCCAGCACCTGGACAGCGGCGAATTGTTACAAGTGCTGCCCCAGGCCTGCGCCCCCGCCATGCCGGTGCACCTGCTCTACCCGCACCGCCGCCACCTGTCGCCACGCGTGCAGGTATTTGCCCACTGGCTGCAGGCGCTGCTGGCACCGCATTACGCGGTGGGATCTTGAAGAAAACCGGTGCCTGCGCTTATGGAATGGGCGTGAGCAGCTGCATTTTGTATAGCGACCGGGCCAGTTATTTCAACCGCTGGACGTTAGCCGCCACCTGCGCACCCAGGTGTTTGATGGTGGCTGGCCGCACCTTCGCGGCCTGGAGTGTTTTGGCAAAGTCGCCAGCCACTGCCAAGTGCCGGTCCAGATGCGCCAAGGCCTTCGCCGTGGGGATGTCCGCCCTGCTGGCCAGTTCCAGCATGTTCTTGCGGGTAATAGCCTGCGCTTCGCCCATCACGTCCATCTGGTGGTACCCGCCCGGGCCCGGAGAATAGGTCAGGTCGTACGCAGGCGACAGCTTCCAGTGGCGCTCCCTGTCGAGCCTGAAAGAAAAGTTCTTGGGATGGTCATCACGGTTGTTGAACACCACATTGAACACGGCGCGCGCGAAAGCCTTTTCCACTTCGCGCGCATCCCGCGTGAGGTTGCGGGTGACGCGCAAGAAGCTCAGGTAGTCCAGCACCCCTGGCAGGCGGAAGTCTGCATTCATCGCACCCGCCAAGGTGTGGACCGGCACCCGCATGCCGTGGTCCACGTCAAAGCGCGCGATGCCGAACCCCCCGAGCTTGGGCGCGATATCAAAGTACTGCGTCGCAGGCATATCCAATCCGCAGTCTCGCGCCAGGGCGGCATAGCAGTTTTCAATGGCGCAGACTTCCTTGTGCTCTCCTGGCGACGGGAACTTGACCAGCCAAGGCTGCCCGTTGGCGACACCTTGCGTCCCCATCTCGCCCGTGGCCACACAGTAGTCCACCAGCACCTTGGGCCGCGCACCGTGCGGCGAGCCACCCATCAAGACCAGCTGGGCCAGCAGCGCGCTGTCTTTGCCCGCCATGACCTGCTGGGCCTGTTGCGCAAGCGCCAGCAGGTCTACCGCGCCCGTGAGGGCGGCCAGTGGCTGTGCCGGCTCAAACGTCAGAGCCCCCATCGTGCGATGCCCCAGGAACGCCAAGCGGTCGAGCGCCGACACTGTGGAGACCTCGACACCGTTCTTGCGGAAGTAGCGGTCCATCAACAGCATCCCCCACCCGTCGGGAAGACTGTCTGCAACTAGGCCAGGCAAGCCCCACTGCGCCTGGGGAAACCTGGAAAAAGCCGCCACCTGCAGAGGCAGCTTGATGGGGGAAAGCTCCAGTTTTTGCGCCAAAGCCTGCGGGCTGTACTCAAACAGGAGTTCCCCGCGTCCGTGCGCCAGGGTTCCAAGCAGCCAACGCTCGCCCCAACCTTCGTAGTACACGTCAACGCGCTTCATGGTTTGGCCTTGTTGCCAGGCTTGCGGATACGCTGCGACGGGGGTGCCACCCGGGCTTGTAGCTGCGCAATGCTCTGGATCTGCATTACAAAAAGCGACTGCAACTGGTCCACGATACCCAGCGCCGAAGCCACCCGCACCAGTGTCGCCATCGAGCCCTGGCCGTGAGATTCCAGCGCCAGCAAGGTATTACGCGAGATGCCCGCACGCAATGCGAGTTCTGCTTGCTGCAGGCCTTTGGCGTGCCGAGCCGCCTTCAGCCGTTCGCCAAGTGCTGCGCATATCTCGGCAGGGGATGCCAGGTTAAAGTCCAGCATTGTGTGCTTCATCTCAATTTATCCAGTTTAATGCACACGATTATGCGCACTAAAATGGAACTATTCAAGCACAAAGTGCAGATGCAAAACCCAGGATGTCCGGCAGGTGGCTGTGGCTGCGGGCTACCGCGCGCATTGAAGGCTTTTTAGGCCTCTACCGCCCATGGAATAGGCGCTAGCAGCTACTTTTTGTATAGCAAATTGGGTGTACTCACTGCCGGGTCAACACCATGTGCGTTGCCAGCGCCGAACTCTCGCACCGGGTGCAGGCATAGCCCAGGGCGCGAAGGTCCACGCCTTCAAAGAGCCGCTCGCCAGAGCCGAGCAGCACTGGGGAAATGGCGACGTGCATTTCGTCAATCAGGCGCTGGAGCAGGTACTGCTGGATGGTGTTCACGCCGCCACCCACACGCACATCCTTGCCCCCGGCGGCAGCGCGGGCCCGCTCCAGCGCCACCGCTATGCCTTCGGTCACGAAGTGGAAGGTGGTGCCGCCTTCCATGACCAGCGGTGCGCGGGCGTGGTGGGTCAGCACGAACACCGGCACGTGGTAGACCGGGTTATCGCCCCACCAACCGCGCCAGCTCTCATCCGGCCACGGCCCGCGCACCGGCCCGAACATGTTGCGGCCCAGAATCCAGGCCCCGAAGTTCTGAAAGCCCCGCGCGGCAAACTCCTCGTCCAGGCCCTCCGTCGCTCCGCCCTCGCCACCGAACACGTGTTTCTGGAAGGTGCGCGTGGACATGGCCCAGCCATGCAGCGATGTGCCGCCCACGCCGAGGGGGTTGTTCAGGTCCTGGTCCGGGCCTGCGCCGAAGCCGTCTAGGGCGATGGTGAAACTTTCTACGCGGAGTTTGGACATGGATCTCTCGGTGTGAGGTGACTACAAAATATAGGTTGTGGCGTTTGATACCACTTATCACAAGCGGCAAATTGAAATGTTAGAAATCCCTCCATCACCGACGTTTTCCTGACTCAAAGCTTCCGGACACCATTACCCGAGAATCTAACAAGTCAGATTTTTTTACCTTGTTCTTATTTTTTTGTGCCGTTTTTTTCTTGACAACAGATGAATTGGCTAAGTGCACTTTGGCGGCCATTGCATCCTTTGCTTCGTTGCCCCCTTCGTCTATTAGCTTATTTAAAGCTGCGACCTTTGCAAAATATTTAGCTGCATACGTAACACGCTTTTTAGCCATGATTAACTCTTATGCATAACAATATTTACCAACGCGTGTCAACAATGACATTTCCAGAGTTGTCCTTTTGCACTACATGCTGAGACCTTTTTAGCCCATTGATAGAGGTGTGATCGGTATATTCAACTGAGCCCACTACCGATCCAACCGCATTGACAATTTGATAAGAGTAAATTTCGGTTTCCTCGAGGGGGCCTTTGCTACGGTGATTTATTTTTTTTATTGTTTCACCATCGTTCAACGTAATTTTTGTTTCCATATCAACGCCCTAAGTTCAGTGATTTTTAATTCAATTTGCAGAGACAGCGAAGCGTCTCCGTAACATCCCACTTGCTGCCCCAGAATACCTGCTGAATCACATCCAAATTTGGGCTCTCCCAGTGGACACTGCATTAGCAAGAACCATAACGACTCCAGAAAAATACTAGGCGCAACGATACCCGAATACTGCCCAGCAAAAGCACACCGGCCCCTCGATCTGCGCCGAGGAGCACAGAGACAAACATCCCCGCAATACCTTCGGGGAATCTCCGCAAAGGCATACTCCCGTCATGCCCTCCGGTTCACCCACCAACACTTCTTCCCCCCACCCCACCCGCACCCGCCGCCGCTGGCTGCGCTGGCCCCTGCGCCTGTTAGGCCTAGTATTTCTATTACTCCTAGGCCCCATGGGCGTGCTGGCGTCGGGCACGCTGGATATGCAGACCCCGTGGAACCAGGCCCGCAATGACAGCAGCGGCCAGGCACCCGACCCTGCTGTGGAGCAGCGTGCGGTGGTGCAGGTCTATGGCGCGCGCACCGTGCGCTGGCGCGGCGCGTTTGCCACCCACCCGTGGATCGCAGTCAAGCGCGCGGGCGCGAACCACTACACCACCTACCAGGTGGTGGGTTGGCGCGCCCAGAACGGCGAGGAGGCACTGGTCACCGGCAGCAGCAGCCATCCCGATGCCCGCTGGTACGGGGCCTATCCGCAGCTGCTGGCGGACCACCGCGGTGCGGATGCAGACACCATGATCGACGCCATCGAGGCTGCGGTGGCGGCCTACCCCTGGGGGCATGAGTACCGGCTCTGGCCCGGCCCGAACAGCAACACCTTCGTCGCCTGGGTCGCGCGCCGCGTGCCTGCGCTGCACCTGGACCTGCCGCCCACCGCTATCGGCAAGGACTATCTGGGCCCCAACACCTTTGTGGGCCACGCTCCCAGCGGCACGGGTTGGCAAGTGTCGCTGCTCGGCCTGGCGGGGGTGACGGTGGCGCGGGAAGAAGGCCTGGAGCTGAACCTGCTGGGGCTGGGCTTCGGCATCGATGTGAACGACCTGCAGCTGCGGCTACCGGGCTTTGGCAAAGTGCCATCCATTTCACAATAGACAAATCAGGGCCTAGCGCTTATTCCATCAGCGCAAGCAGCTATTAAAAGCAGAGCTATTGCGCCACAAAGGCAATAAAGCGCTCCAGGGCCGGGCTGGTGTGGGCGGCAGACCAGACCAGGCTGGTTTCGCACCCCGGCAGCGCCACCCCCACTTTGCCCTTTTTGCCCGGCTCCACACTGCGGTACACCACCCCCGGCCGCTGGAACTGCGTCACGCTGTGCGGCACCCAGGCGCAGCCCAGCCCGGCGGACACCAGGTTGACGATGGTCTGCATCTGGATGGCCTCTTGCACCACGGTGGGCAGGTGCCCGGCGGCGTGGTAGGCGGCAAAAATTGCGTCGTACAGCGAAGGCACGATGCGGCGCGGAAAGATCACCAGCGGCGCGTCCAGCACGGCGGCCAGCGTGAGCCGGGGGAGTGCCGCCAGCGCGTGCTGTTCGGGCACGGCCAGCACCAGCGGCTCCTGGTGCACGGTGTGGCGCTCCAGCCCCACCGGGGCGAAACCCGGGGCGTGCAGCATGAAGCCCGCGTCCAGCGTGCCCTGGGCAAAGGCCTGCAACTGCACATCGCCCGTGGCCTCCACCAGTTCCATCTGCACCTGCGGGTACAAGGCGCGAAAGCCGCGCACCCACTGCGGCAGCAATGCAAAGCCCACGGTGGACACAAAGGCCAAGCGCAGGCGGCCCAGCTCGCCCGCCTCTGCGGCCCGGGCGTGTTCGGGCAGGGCCTGGGCGCGGGCCAGCAGGTCCAGCACCTCGGGCAGTAGCGCCCGCCCAGTGGCGGTGAGCTGCACGCTGCGCTTGGTGCGGTCAAACAGGCGCACGGCCAGGCGCTTTTCCAATAGTGCAATAGCCTGCGTCAGCGGCGGCTGGGTCATGTGCAGGCGCTGGGCGGCGCGGCCAAAGTGCAGCTCGTCGGCCAACACGGCAAACTGGTTCCACAGGCGAAGTTCTATGTCATTCATATGCAGCACATATTAATAAGCACTTAAAAATAGATTGGACCCGAGTTTTCGCCCGTAGCATACTCAGCGCTGCCAAAAAACACCTCCCCACGACACAAAGAGACCCCCATGGAAACCAAACCCATCGTTTTGAACCCCCGCTCCAAGAACATCACCGAAGGCAAGTCGCGCGCGCCCAACCGCTCGATGTACTACGCCATGGGCTACGAAGAGGCGGATTTCAAGAAGCCCATGGTCGGCGTGGCCAATGGCCATAGCACCATCACGCCCTGCAACAGCGGCCTGCAAAAGCTCACCGACGCGGCCATCGCAGCGATTGAAGCGGCGGGTGCCAACGCCCAGGTGTTCGGCACGCCCACCATTTCCGACGGCATGGCCATGGGCACCGAAGGCATGAAGTACAGCCTGGTCAGCCGCGAAGTCATCAGCGACTGCATCGAGACCTGCGTGCAAGGCCAGTGGATGGACGGCGTGCTGGTGGTGGGTGGCTGCGACAAGAACATGCCCGGCGGCCTGATGGGCATGCTGCGCGCCAACGTGCCCGCCATCTATGTGTACGGTGGCACCATCCTGCCGGGCCACTACAAGGGCAAAGACCTGAACATCGTCAGCGTGTTCGAGGCCGTGGGCGAAAACGCCGCTGGCCGCATGAGCGACGAAGACCTGCTGCAAATCGAGCGCCGCGCCATCCCCGGCACGGGCTCCTGCGGCGGCATGTACACGGCCAACACCATGTCCAGCGCGTTCGAGGCTTTGGGCATCAGCCTGATCTACTCGTCAACGATGGCGAACCCGCACGACGAGAAGCTGAACTCGGCGCAAGAGTCGGCCCGCGTGCTGGTCGAAGCCATCAAAAAGGACCTGAAACCCCGCGACATCGTGACCCGCAAGTCCATCGAAAACGCCGTGGCCGTGATCATGGCCACCGGCGGCTCGACCAACGCCGTGCTGCACTTTTTGGCCATCGCCCACGCGGCCGAAGTGGAATGGACGATTGACGACTTCGAGCGCGTGCGCGTCAAAACCCCGGTGCTGTGCGACCTGAAGCCCAGCGGCCAGTACCTGGCCGTGGACCTGCACCGCGCAGGCGGCATTCCCCAGGTGATGAAGACGCTGCTGGCCGCGGGCCTGCTGCACGGCGACTGCATCACCATCACCGGCCAGACCGTGGCCGAGGTGCTGGCCGACATCCCCGACGTGCCGCGTGCCGACCAGGACGTGATCCGCCCCATCACCAACCCCATGTACGCCCAAGGCCACCTGGCCATCCTCAAGGGCAACCTGTCGCCCGAAGGCGCAGTGGCCAAGATCACCGGCCTGAAAAAGCCCGTGATGACCGGCCCGGCCCGCGTGTTTGACGACGAGCAATCGGCCCTGAAAGCCATTCTGGACAACAAGATCGTGGCGGGCGACGTGATGGTGCTGCGCTACCTGGGCCCCAAGGGCGGCCCCGGCATGCCCGAAATGCTGGCCCCCACCGGCGCGCTGGTCGGCCAGGGCCTGGGCGAGTCGGTCGGCCTGATCACCGACGGTCGCTTCTCCGGCGGCACCTGGGGCATGGTGGTGGGCCACGTGGCCCCCGAGGCCGCCGTGGGTGGCACCATCGCCTTCATCGAAGAGGGCGACTCCATCACCATCGACGCGCACCAGCTGCTGTTGCAACTCAACGTGAGCGACGAAGTGATCGCCCAGCGCCGCGCCGCCTGGAAGGCCCCCGCGCCCCGCTACACCCGCGGTGTGCAGGCCAAGTTTGCGTTCAACGCCTCCACCGCCAGCAAGGGCGCGGTGCTCGACGCGTATTGATCGGTCGCTAAGAAAAAAAGCCCAGGGCAGCGATGCCCTGGGCTTTTTTTGTAGGTGTTTGCGCTCAGCGCGGTGTCTTGCGCTTGGTGCCCAGGGCTTCCTTGTTTTTGTCGATACGGGCCCGCTTGCGTGCTTCCTCGCGCTGCATCACTTTGCGCTTGGTGTAGCCGCTGGTGTCGGCCCACCACCACCACAGCACGGCCACCATGAAGGGTGACATCACCAGGGTCCAGCTCCAGCCCGCCACGGGGGCAATGGCCAGGTACTTCAGCACCAAGAGCAGCAGCCCGATTCCTAAAAACAGCATGTTGGCCTCCTCTGGACGGATGCCCCGCAACCCTGCTGGGAAACCACCGCCCGATAAAATTCAGACTGTACTGCACCCTACAAGGAATCGATGAGACGCGCTTTGTTTACTTTGGCCTTGGTCGCCGCATGCACCACTTCGGCCCTGGCCAGCCCGGAACTCGCCAAGGCCAAGAACTGCATGGGCTGCCACACCATGGACAAGAAGGTGGTGGGCCCGGCGTTCAAAGACATTGCCACCAAATACCGCAGCAGCAAGGATGCCAGTGCGCAACTGGCCCTGAAAATCCGCCAGGGCGGCTCGGGCGTGTGGGGGCCGATGGCCATGCCCGCCAACGCCCAGGTGAACGAGGCCGACGCCCAGAAGCTGGCGGCCTGGGTGCTTTCGCTGAAATAAACACTATGCAACGCCGCGCACTCCCACTTTTCTTCGGCTGGTTAGGGCTGCTCCTGACCACGGGGGTTACTGCGCAAGACGCGGAAGCCACCGCCTGGCAGGCGCTGCGCGACGGCAGCATCGTGCTGTTTCGCCACGCCAATGCACCTGGCGTGGGCGACCCACCGGGCTTCAGGCTGGGCGATTGCAGCACCCAGCGTAACCTGGATGCCACTGGCCAGGCGCAGGCGCGCCAGATCGGCCAGCAGTTTCAAAAGCGCCAGATTGCCGTGGGCAGCGTGCTGAATTCCGAATGGTGCCGGGCCCGCGACACGGCCATGCTGGCGTTTCCCGGTCGGGCGCAGGACCAACCGGTGTTCAACTCGTTCTTCGACGACACGGCCGGCGCCGCCCCGCAAACTGCTGCCGCCCAGGCGCAACTGCTGGCATGGCAAGGGCCCGGCGCGCTGGTGGTGTTTACCCACCAGGTCAACATCACCGCCCTCACCCGCATCGTGCCCAGCTCGGGCGAAGGCGTGGTGCTGCGCAGGGTGGGGCCAAGCTTGCAGGTGGTGGGGCGCGTGCAGCCCTGAACACCATGACCGAACTCCCCAGCCTTCCCCCGGGCCTCATAGCCGTGACGGGCGATGAAGGCTCCGGCAAAACCCATTACCTGCGCCATCTTGGAGCAAACGGTGCGCTGTGGCTGGATTTGGCTTTGCCCGGCCAGGACGACCAGACGCCGCAAGAGATTTGGGCGGCGCTGCAACAGCGCAGCCCGCAATGGGATGCCGGGCTGCACCAGCAGTTGGTAGAGGCTTTGCTGCTACAGCCCCACCAGGAAAAAAAGCTTTACATGTTGTCAGCAGGCAGCCGACGCAAAACGGCGCTGGCAGGCTTGCTGGCCTGCGGGGCGTTGGTAACCTGCCTGGACCAGCCCTTTGCGGCGCTGGACGGGGCTTCGATCCGGGTGGTCAACGGGCATTTGCAAGCCATGGCCGACCACGCCACCCGCACCTGGGTGGTGGCCGATTACGAGGCCCATCCCCAGCTGCCCTGGCGGCAAGTGGTTTCGCTGGATGGCAGCCGCTGAACAGATTGCTATTATTTCAGTAGCTACTCACGCTTATTCGATAAGCGTGAGCAGCCCGAAAGACTGATAAAAATCAGTAGGCCTGGCCCAACTGGCCCAGGATGGCCGGGTTCTCCAGCGTGGAGGTGTCTTGCGTCACCGCCTCGCCCTTGGCCAGGTTGCGCAGCAGGCGGCGCATGATCTTGCCGCTGCGGGTCTTGGGCAGGTTCTCGCCGAAGCGGATGTCCTTGGGCTTGGCGATGGGGCCGATTTCCTTGGCCACCCAGGCGCGCAGCTCGTTGGCGATTTGCTTGGCTTCGTCGCCGGTAGGGCAGCCGCGCTTCAAGACCACAAAGGCGCAGATGGCCTCGCCGGTCAGGTCGTCCGGGCGGCCCACCACGGCGGCTTCGGCCACCAGGGCGGTGTGCGAGACCAGGGCGGATTCGATTTCCATGGTGCCCATGCGGTGGCCCGACACGTTCAGCACGTCGTCGATACGGCCGGTGATGCGGAAGTAGCCGCGGTCGGCACTGCGCACCGCGCCGTCACCGGCCAGGTAGATAGTGCCGCCCATTTCTTCGGGGAAGTAGCTCTTCTTGAAGCGGTCCGGGTCGTTCCAGATGGTGCGGATCATGCTGGGCCAGGGGCGCTTGACCACCAGCAGGCCGCCGGTGCCGTTGGGCAGGTCGTTGCCGACTTCGTCGACGATGGCGGCCATGATGCCGGGCAGCGGCAACGTGCAGCTACCGGGCACCAGGGGCGTGGCGCCGGGCATGGGCGACATCATGTGGCCACCGGTTTCGGTCTGCCAGAAGGTGTCGACTATGGGGCAGCGCTCGTGGCCCACGTTCTTGTAGTACCACATCCAGGCTTCGGGGTTGATGGGCTCGCCCACCGAGCCCAGGATGCGCAGGCTGTCCAGGTTGGAGCGGTCGGGGTGGACTTTTTCATCCGCCTCGGCGGCCTTGATGAGCGAGCGGATGGCGGTGGGTGCGGTGTAGAAAATCGTGCACTTGTGGCGCTCGATCATCTGCCAGAAGCGCCCTGCGTTCGGGTAGGTGGGGATGCCTTCAAAAATGATTTGCGTGGCACCTGCCGCCAGCGGGCCGTAGGCCACATAGGTGTGGCCGGTGATCCAGCCGATATCGGCGGTGCACCAGAACACATCGTCGGGCTTCAAATCAAAAGTCCAGTCCATCGTCAGCTTGGCCCACAGCAGGTAGCCGCCGGTGCTGTGCTGCACGCCCTTGGGTTTGCCGGTGGAGCCGGAGGTATAGAGGATGAACAGCGGATGCTCGGCACCCACGGCCACGGGCGGGCAGTCGCTGCTCTGGCCGGCCACGGCCTGGGCAAAGGTCTGGTCGCGCCCGGCCACCATGGCGCAGGCGGTGGCGGTGCGCTCGTACACGAATACGTTCTTGATCGACTCGCAGCCGCCCAGGGCGATGCCTTCGTCGACGATGGCTTTCAGGGGCAGCTCTTTGCCGCCGCGCATCTGGAAGTTGGCGGTGATGACGGCCACGGCACCGGCATCGATGATGCGTTCGTTCAACGCCTTGGACGAGAAGCCGCCAAACACCACGCTGTGGGTGGCACCGATACGGGCGCAGGCCTGCATGGCGATCACGCCTTCCAACGTCATGGGCATGTAGACCAGCACGCGGTCGCCCTTCTGGATGCCTGCGGCCTTGAGCGCGTTGGCAAACTGGCTGACCTGGGTGAGCAGCTCTCTGTAGCTGGTTTTTTTGACCGTGCCGTCGTCGGCTTCGAAGATCACCGCCGTCTTGTTCTCGGTGGGCGTGCCCATGTGCTTGTCGAGGCAGTTGGCCGAGGCGTTGAGCTCGCCGTCGGCAAACCACTGGTAGAACGGTGCGTTGGACTCGTCCAGGGTCTGGGTAAAGGGCTTGTTCCACAGCACGTTTTCGCGGGCCAGACGGGCCCAGAAGCCTTCGAAGTCGCTTGCCGCCTCGGCACACAGGGCGTTGTAGCCATCCATGCCACTGATACGGGCCGATTTTTGCATCGCCTCGCTGGGGGGAAACACGCGGTTTTCAATCAACACGGACTCAATGGCAGAACTCATGGGTTTGTCTCCTCGATGGATGGAATTAATTGTGGCTGGCGTTAATGTCGGGCTTGGCTCTTACGTATTGCTGACTTGGAAAAACGGTACAAACCCTGATCCTACAATCCAACTTTGCAGTTAACGCCCCCAAACCCCAAAAATGTCCGAATCTACCCCCCCAAAAACCCAGCCCCTGCGCCCCCTGCCCCGCTTTATTTTTGCCAGCCGCTGGCTGCAGTTGCCGCTGTACCTGGGTCTGATCGCGGCGCAGGCGGTGTATGTCATGCATTTTCTGGTGGAGCTGACGCACCTGGTCGAGGCCGCCTTTGGCAACCAGACCGCGTTGCAGGCCCTGGTCAGCAGCATTGGCTACAAAGATGCGGGTGCCCCCAGCGCCCTGAATGAAACCATCATCATGCTGGTGGTGCTGGCGCTGATCGATGTGGTGATGATCTCCAACCTGCTGATCATGGTGATTGTGGGCGGCTACGAGACCTTTGTGAGCCGCATGGACCTGGACGGCCACCCCGACCAGCCCGAATGGCTGAGCCATGTGAACGCCTCGGTCCTGAAGGTGAAGCTGGCCATGGCCATCATCGGCATTTCGTCCATCCACCTGCTGAAAACCTTCATCAACGCGGCCAACTACGATGCCAAGGTGCTGCTGGCGCAAACCGGCATCCATGTGGTGTTCTTGCTCAGCGCCCTGGCCATTGCCTATACCGACAAGCTGCTGACCGCAACCTACAACTCGGGTCGGCAGCACTGATCACACGCCAGCCACCACCGGGATGCGCCGCCGCTCAGGCCGCTGCTTGCGGTCTTGCAGCCAAGGCGCAAAAGCAACGGCTGGCATGGGGCGGGCAAAGTAATAGCCTTGCAGCTCGTCGCAGGCCAGGGCCTTGAGCTGGCCCGCCACCTCGGCCAGCTCCACCCCTTCGGCCACCACCTTCAGGCCCAGCGTATGGCCCAGGGCGATGATGGCGCGGATGATGGCCAGGTCGGTAGGGTCGGTCAGCATGTCGCGCACAAAAGACTGGTCGATTTTCAGCTTGTCGATGGCAAAGCGCTTGAGGTAGGCCAGGCTGGAATAGCCGGTGCCAAAGTCGTCGATCGACAGCAGCACGCCCAGGGCTTTGAGTGCCGCCAGTTGTTCCACCGCCAGGCTGGTGTTGTCCATCAGCACTGATTCGGTAATCTCCAGCTCCAGCGCGGCAGGCGCAATGCCGTGGTCTTGCAGGCACTGCTGGATCTGCGGCACCAGATCGGCATCCACCAACTGCAGGGCCGACAGGTTCACCGACACCGTCAACGCAGCAAAACCCTGCGCATGCCACTGCGCCAGTTGCCCGCAGGCCTGCTGCAGCACCCAGGCACCGATGGGGCGGATCAGGCCGGTTTCTTCGGCCACCGGGATGAAGCGCCCAGGTGACACCGAGCCCAGCACCGGGTTGTCCCAGCGCAGCAAAGCCTCCACGCCCACCACCTCCAGCGTCTCGGCGTTGACCTTGGGCTGGAACTGCAAACTGAATTCACCGCGCTCCAGGGCCTGGCGCAGTTGCTGCTCCAGCGCCTGGCGCTGCTGGGCCAGTTGCTCGATTTCGGGCTGGTAAAACCGCGCCATGTCGCGCCCGGCGTTTTTGGCGGCGTACATGGCGGCATCGGCGCGGCGCATCAGCAGGGGCAGGTCCAGGCCGTCGTCGGGGTACAGCGCCACGCCCACGCTGCACGAAACCTGCAGGTCGTGGCCGTCGACATGGTGGGTCTGGCGGATAAGCGGGATCAGGCGGCGCTCCACCGTTTGCTGCACTTCTTCAGGCCCGGCCACGCCGCGCAGAATCACCACGTATTCGTCGCCGCCCAGGCGGCTCACCGTGTCGATGCTGCGCACCGCCTGGCTCAGGCGGCTGGCCACCGAGCGCAGCACGCC
Organism: Rhodoferax sp. LS1P39; assembly: GCF_056521425.1. Lineage (NCBI taxonomy): Bacteria > Pseudomonadati > Pseudomonadota > Betaproteobacteria > Burkholderiales > Comamonadaceae > Rhodoferax > Rhodoferax sp. LS1P39. The sequence continues at coordinate 136,809 of NZ_JBWMAV010000002.1, forward strand.
GTCGCCGATATGGTGGCCCAGGGTGTCGTTGATGTTCTTGAAGCGGTCCAGGTCGATGAACAGCACGGCCACCCGCTCGCCGCTGCGCTGCGCGGCCTCGATCGCAGCCTCCAGCCGGATCACGCACAGGGCCCGGTTGGGCAGCTCGGTCAGCACATCGTGCTGGGCCAGAAACTGCACCCGGGCCTCGGTGCGCTTGCGGTCGGTGATGTCCACCGAGATGCCGATGTACTGCGACACCGCACCAAAGCGCGAGCCGTCGCGCACTGCCGAAATCATCAACCAGGCCGGGTAGGTTTCGCCCGAGCGCTTGCGGAAATGCACCTCGCCCTGCCAGGCATCGCGGTCTTGCGACAGGCTGTTGAGGCTTTGCTCCACGGTGGCCGCCTGGGTGCCGTCCAGCAGCACGCTCAGCGGCTCGCCAATCACCTCGTAGAAGTCGTACGAGGTGCTGCGGCAAAACGCCCGGTTCACGCTCAGAATCTTCTGCTGCCCGTCCATGATGATGATGCTCTCGCTGGAGGCCTCAAACACCTTGGCCCACAGCTCCAGGCGGCGCTCCATCACCTTGAGCACATTGATCGGGGTAAAGGCCGTGAGCACCGCGTCCCGCCCCTGGAACTGCAGCCTGCGCGCCGACAGCACCGCCCACGAGGGCTCGGCTCCGCCCAGCCAGCGCACCTCGAACTCGTCCACCTTGCCCTGGTCCGACAGCTGCTGGAAAAACCGCGCACGCACGCCCGGCTCCAGCCCGGCACGCCAGGGGTCGCGGGTCTGCCCAGCCAGCCACGGCAGGGCCGGGGCGTTGGCGTGCAGTACCTCGTGGTCGGGCACCGAAGTGACGAGCAGTGCAATCGGAATCGCCTCCACCAGCGCCTGCTGGGCCTGGGCGGCGCGGCTGCGGGCGGCGGCCTCCTGCCCGGCCAGGCGCTGCTGGTCCAGCTGGGCCAGCATGCCGTTGAAGGCGGTGACCAGCTGGCCAATTTCGTCGCGGCTGTGCCACACGGCCCGGCGCGTGTGGTCGCCGGTCTGGCGCACCGCGTCGGCCACCGCGGCCAGATTCGTCAGGGGCCGGGCGATCTGGCGGGCCACGGCGTAGACCAGGCTCAGAATGCAGCTGAGCAGCAAAAACGCCGTGCCCAGGTGCAGCCACATGCGGTTAAACAGCGCATCCACCCGCTCATGCAACAGCCGGTCCAGGTCGGTGGCGGTGCGGGCCCAGGCATCGGAGAGTGCCAGCAGCGATTCGCCGTAATGCTGTTGCAGCAGTTCCAGGTTGTGCGGGTTGGCATCGCCATCGGCCAGCAGCTGCACCGCTGCCAAAAACTCGCCCAGCCGGGCCTCCAGCACGGTGCGGCTGGGCTGCAGCGCGGCGCGCTGGGTCGGGCTGCCTGCGGCAAAGGCCTGGGTGTAGTCGGAGCGGATGCCCAAGGCCACGGCATCCAGCCGCCCGGCCAGGATCAGCAGCTCGGTGCGCCGGTCTTGCACGCCCGACGGAATCGCCACCGCCGACGGGGCCTTGGGCAGGATGCGGACGGTGTCGTTCAGCACCTCCAGCAGCTCGGGAAAGCGCAACACCACCAGCGACATGGCGTAGTAGCTGTCCAGATCGGGGTCGAGGATCAGGTTGGACTGGTTGCCCACGGTGGTCAGCAGTTCGCGGGCCTGGCGCAGCATGGGTTTCAAGGCACGTGGGTACTCGGCCGGACCGGTGTCGGCGCTGAGCTGCTGCCAGCTGTCCACAAAGGCTTTGCTGGCCTGGGCGGTCTGCAAAGTATCGTCGTGGCTCACACGCAAGAGGTCCAGCCGCAGCAGGGCTACGGATGCCGGTGGCGCACCACTTTGGGGCGGAAGAAAAGGATGCATCAGCACATCACGCACCGCCGCGCTATAGGCCGTGCCGACGATCTCTTTGCGGGTGAAATCGATGGACTGGAATTTCTCGTGGATCAGGATGCTCGACACATAGATCACGGCGGTCAGGTCGAGCAGATAAATCAGCGTGAGTTTGCGCCCCACGCTGAGGCGGCCCAGCCAGCGGGTGAAGGCCTGGGTCGGCTTCAAACTCAACGGCACCGCGCAAGCCCCAGGGGCTGCGCGGTACATGCTTCACAACAACATCGCATCTCAGTGGGTTACCGGCACCAAAAACTCGCGGCTGATGTGGGCGCCCAGCTCGTTCACGCGGTCCAGGAACTGCGTCAGGAAGGCGTGCAGGCCGGTGGCCAGGATTTCGTCGATGCGGGCAAACTGCAGGTCGGCGCGCAGCTTGCCAGCGCGGCGCAGGGTTTCGCTGTTCGGGTTGTTGGACACCAGCGACAGGTTGCTCAGCACCTCGTTCAAGCTGCCGTGCAGGGAGCGCGGCATGTCGGCCCGCAAAATCAGCAACTCGGCCACGCGCTCGGGTTTGATCACGTCGCGGTACACCTTGCGGTACACCTCGAAGCCCGAGACGCTGCGCAAAATCGCGCTCCAGTGGTAGAAGTCGTACTCTTGGTCCTTCTCGCTGGCGGCACCAAAAAAGTCGCTTTGCACCGCGTGGAACTTCACGTCTACCAGCCGCGCCGTGTTGTCAGCCCGCTCCAAAAAGGTGCCCAAACGGGTGAAGTGGAAGGCCTCGTCTTGCAGCATGGTGCCCAGCGTCACGCCGCGCGACAGGTGCGAGCGGAACTTGACCCACTCGAAGAACTGCGCCGGGTCGGCCTCGAAATCGCCCGCCTTGAGCATGCGGTTGACTTCCAGCCAGGTGGTGTTGAGGGTTTCCCAGACTTCGGTGGTCAGGGTGCCGCGCACGGCACGGGCGTTTTCACGCGCGGCCCGCAGGCAGGAGATGATGGAAGACGGATTTTCTTCGTCCTTCACCATGAACTCCATCACCGCCTTGGAGGTGATTTCGCCATGCTTGGCCATGTAGGGCTGCAGCAGTTCGCTGATGGACAGCAGGCCCTGCAAGCCCACCTGGGCGACGGCGGCCGACTGGGGCAGGAGCGCGGTTTGGTAGTTGATGTCCAACATCCGGGCGGTGTTTTCGGCGCGCTCGGTGTAACGGGACATCCAGAAGAGATGGTCGGCGGTGCGTGACAGCATGTTTGTTGTTCCTGTGGTCTGTTGTCTACGATTGGGACTGGATTTGGGTCTCTGGCGGAATCACGGGCACCGTGGCGGGCACGGCATCGTCTTCCAGAATCCAGGTGTCCTTGGTGCCGCCGCCTTGGCTACTGTTGACCACCAGCGAGCCTTCTTTCAGCGCCACGCGGGTCAGGCCGCCGGGCACGGTTTGCACGGTCTTGGCCGACAGCACGTAGGGCCGCAGGTCGATGTGGCGCGGCGCAATGCCGCTCTCCACAAAGGTCGGGCAGCTGGACAGGCTGAGCGTGGGCTGGGCGATGTAGCCGCTGGGGTTGGCCAGCAGGGCCGCGCGGAACTCCTCGATCTCGGCCTTGGTGGAGGCCGGGCCAACCAGCATGCCGTAGCCGCCTGCGCCGTGCACTTCCTTGACCACCAGGTCTTTGAGATTGGCCAGGGTGTACTTCAGGTCGTCCGGGTTGCGGCACATGAAGGTGGGCACGTTGTTCAGGATGGGTTTTTCGCCCAGGTAGAACTCGATCATCTTGGGCACGTAGGGGTAGATCGACTTGTCGTCGGCCACGCCGGTACCCACGCCGTTGCAGATGGTCACGTTACCTGCGGTGTACGCAGCCATCAGGCCGTCGCAGCCCAGGGTGGAGGTGGGGCGGAACACCTGCGGGTCGAGGAAGTCGTCGTCCACGCGGCGGTAGATAACGTCTACGCGTTTCGGGCCACGGGTGGTGCGCATGTAGCAGAACTTGTCTTTCACAAACAGGTCTTGCCCTTCGACCAGTTCCACACCCATTTGCTGGGCCAGGAAAGCGTGTTCAAAGTAGGCGCTGTTGTACATGCCGGGGGTCAGCACCACCACGGTCGGGTCGGAGGTAGCGGCGGGGGCCGAAGCGCGCAGGGTTTCCAGCAGCAGATCGGGGTAGTGGGCCACGGGGGCCACGCGGTGGCTGTTGAACAGGTCGGGGAAGAGCCGCATCATCATCTTGCGGTCTTCCAGCATGTAGCTCACGCCGCTGGGCACGCGCAGGTTGTCTTCCAGCACGTAGTACTCGCCGTTGCCCTGGGCATCGGGGGCGCGCACGATGTCCACGCCGGAGATGTGCGAATAAATGTTGTTGGGCACGTCCACGCCCATCATTTCGGGGCGGAACTGGGCGTTGTTGATGACCTGGTCGCGCGGGATGATGCCGGCCTTCAGGATCTCCTGGTCGTGGTACACGTCGTGGATGAAACGGTTCAGCGCGGTGACGCGTTGCACTAGGCCTTTTTCCATGCTGCCCCATTCGTGGGCAGGGATGATGCGGGGGATCAGGTCGAAAGGAATCAGGCGCTCGGTGCCCGAGCCGTCTTCGTCTTTGGCGCCGTACACCGCGAAGGTGATACCCACGCGGCGGAAGATCATTTCTGCTTCTTCGCGGCGCTTGGCCATCATGTCGCCAGGCTGCTTGGCGAGCCAGGCATCGTAGATTTTGTAATGGTCCCGGATCTGCTTACCCTCTGAGAAAAACTCGTAGGGCAGCCCTGTGTACATCTCGTCAAATTTTTGCATAAATAAGTCCATCTCCTGATAACAAAGCATAGCAAGTAGCGCGCCAGGTTGGTGCAAAAACAAGCGGTCGGTGGGGTGTGCGGGCCTGTCCTGGCATCTGTGCTGGCCTCTTTGTCACCTCCACGGCACCCATCGTAGCGCTGTTTACGGGCTTGTCTTACGGAGGATGGTGTTGCCAGTAGCGCGGATCGACCTGGCGCTCGCAATGCATCTGGGTGGGTGCGGTGGATTGCCAGATGGCGGCACCGCAGCGACTGCTCTCCACCACCGGGATCCCGCGCTGCTGGTAGCGCTCCAGCACCGGCGGCGCGGGGTGGCCAAAGCGGTTGCGGTATCCGGCCTGCACCAGCGCGAAACGGGGCTGCACCGCGTCCAGAAAAGCCGGGCTGCTGGAGGTCTTGCTGCCGTGGTGCGGCACCAGCAACACGTCGGCCCGTAGGCGGGTCTGGTGGGCGTGGCGGGCGAGCAGCGCAGCCTCTTGCGGCTGCTCGATATCGGCCACAAGTAACGCCGTGTAAATACCGTTTGAGATGCGCAACACGCAGCTCAAAGCGTTGGGTTTTTGCACGCTGTCGTAGTCGGTGGCCTGTGGATGCAGCACCTCGAACTGCACGCCGTCCCAGGCCCAGCTTTGGCCCGCCACACAGCGTTGCGCGGGCCGCACCGCCTGCAGCGGGTGCCCTTGTTCCATAGAGCTGAGCAGCCGGGCCTGTGGCTGGGTCGCCAACAGGCTGGCCGCGCCACCGCTGTGGTCGCTGTCGCGGTGGCTGACCACCACCGTGTCCACCCGTTCGCCCAGTGCCCGCAGCAGCGGCACCAGCACCCGCTGGCCTGCGTCGCTGTCCAAACCGAAGCGCGGGCCGGTATCAAACACCAGGGTATGCGTGGCAGTGCGCACCAGCACGGCGTTGCCCTGCCCGATGTCGGCAGCCAGCAGCCCAAAATGCCCCAAGGGTGGGCGTGGCGCTTGCCACAGCAGCACCGGCAACAGCAGCGGCACGCCCAGCGCCCGCCAGGCCCAGGGCAGGCGCAGCACCAGCAATACAGCACCTAATATGCCGCCAGCGCCCATCCATAGGGCAGGAGCAGCTACGGAAATAGTAGCAAATGGCCAATCTACCAGCATTTGCAGCAGCCAGCCCAGCGCGTCAATGGCCAGTGCCGCCGCCTGCCACAGCGGCGGCAGCAGCACGCCCAGCATGCACAGTGGCGTGACCACCAGCGTGACCCACGGGATCGCCAGCAAATTGGCCAGCAGCCCCACCACCGACACCTGCTGGAACAGCAGCAGCGTCAGCGGGGCCAAGGCCAGGGTGATGCTCCACTGCTGTCGCAACATCAAGCCAAATTGGCCTCTAGCGCTTATGGAATCAGCGCGATAAGCTCCTGAATCTATAGCAAACAGCACCGCCACCGCCACAAAGCTCAACCAGAATCCGGCCTGCAGCAAGGCATAGGGGTCGATGGCCAGCACCACCGCGCAGGCCAGCAGGCACACCGAGGGCCAAGGCCATTGCCGCCCGCTCACCCGCAGCAGGCCCATGGCGGCCAGCATCCAGATGGTGCGTTGCGAGGGCACACCCCAGCCACTGAACACCGCGTAAGCCGTGGCCAGCAGCACGCCGCCCACCAGCGCCACCTGCGGCACCGGCCAGGCTTCGCCCGCGCGCCCGCCCAGCACATCGCTGCGCCGCCACAGCCAGCCCACGGCAGCGGCGGCCAGCCAGGCGAACATGGTCACGTGCAGGCCGGAGATGCTCATCAAATGCGCCACGCCCGTGGCCCGGAACAGGTCCCAGTCGGCGCGCTCGATGGCGTTCTGGTCGCCCACCACCAGCGCGGCGATGACCCCGGCCAGATGCCGGTCGGCCACGTGCAGATAGATGCTGTCACGCACCGCTTGCCGGGCGCGCTCTACCGGGTGCCGCCAGGTGTCGGCCAGGCGCTGCGGGGCCACGTCTTTGGGCCCGGCGCGCACGCTGCCGGTGGCCTGCACGCCCTGCTCCCACAGCCACAGCTCGTAGTCAAAACCGTGCGGATTGCGCCCACCGTGCGGGGCCTTGAGGCGCACCGTCATCTGCCAGCGCTCCCCGGCGCGCACGTCATCCGGCTGGCGTTGCAGCTCCAGCTGGGTGGCACTGCCGCCCGAGCCAAACGCCAACACGCCGCTGTACCAGGCCAGATCGACCACCGGCGGCACCGCCACGGGAGCCGCATCTAGCCGTGCCGACTCGACTTGCAGGCGAAACCGTAGACCCATTTCGCTGCGCTGTGGCATGGCCGCCACAATTCCGACCACCTGGACATCGCGCCCTTCTAATTGCGCGTCCAGAGAGGTGTAAGAAAATGCCACCGCCCGCGCGCCGCACAACCCAAACGCCAGCAACAGCCCGCCCACCAAGGCCACCAGCCAACGCAGCACGCCCGCGCCACCGGCCAGTCGCAATGCTATTTTATTAATAGCTGTCAGCGCAATCAGAATAAGCGCCAGCAGCAAAAACAGCCCATAAGCCCAGCCCGGCCACAGCGCCGACTGGCCCAATTGCAGGGCGGTGCCCAGCGCCCAGCCGAGCAAACCCGGGGCCACCAACGGCACGCGTTTGATCTCCGAAGGCCACTGGTTTTGCATAAGGTCATACCCCAATCGCAACGCGCCGAAGCCAATCCATGGCTCAGGACTTGCTAGTATGGGGGTAGGTTCTGGCGTTGCCAAAACCATCTAATTTTGAAGCCTCCAAGAGACGCATACATGTCCATCCATGCCGCACTGAACCACGTTACGCACTACAAGTACGACCGCCCGGTCAACCTCGGCCCCCAAGTGATTCGGCTGCGTCCGGCACCCCACTGCCGCAGCAACGTCATCTCTTACTCGCTCAAGATAGAACCCGCAGAGCACTTCATCAATTGGCAGCAGGACCCGTTTGCCAACTACCAGGCCCGCCTGGTATTCCCCGCCAAAACCACAGAGTTCAAGGTCACGGTCGACCTGGTCGTCGAAATGGCGGTGTACAACCCCTTCGACTATTTTCTGGAGCCTGAGGCGCAGAACTTCCCGTTCAAGTACAGCCCCACGCTGCAAGACGAGCTCTCGCCCTACCTGGTCACCGAGCCCGCCACCCCGCTGGTGCAGGCCTACCTGGACAAGCTGGACCTGAAAAAGCAGCCCACCAATGATTTTCTGGTGGCCATCAACCAGCAAATCCAGAGCGACATCAAGTACCTGATCCGCATGGAACCCGGCGTGCAAACGCCGGAAGAAACGCTAGAGAAGGCCAGCGGTTCCTGCCGCGACTCCGGCTGGCTGCTGGTGCAACTGCTGCGCCACTGCGGCCTGGCGGCACGCTTTGTGTCGGGCTACCTGATCCAGCTCACCCCCGACGTGAAAGCCCTGGACGGCCCCAGCGGCACCACGGTGGATTTCACCGACCTGCACGCCTGGTGCGAAGTGTTTCTGCCCGGCGCAGGCTGGGTCGGCCTGGATGCCACCTCGGGCCTGTTCGCAGGCGAAGGCCACATCCCGCTGGCCTGCACGCCCCAGCCTTCCAGCGCTGCGCCTATCGAAGGCGGCGTGGACGAAGCCGAGGTCGAATTCGCCCACCACATGGTGATCACCCGCCTGTACGAATCCCCCCGCGTCACCAAGCCCTACACCGACGAACAATGGGCCGACATCCTGGCCCTGGGCGAAAAGGTCGATGAAAAACTGGCCGCCGGTGACGTGCGCCTGACCATGGGCGGCGAGCCGACCTTTGTGGCCGTGAGCGACCGCGACGCCGCCGAATGGAACACCGATGCCCTGGGCCCGACAAAGCGCGCCTTCGCCACCGGCCTGACCCACAAGCTGCGCGACCAATATGGCCAGGGCGGCTTCCTGCACTTTGGCCAGGGCAAGTGGTACCCCGGCGAGCAACTGCCGCGCTGGGCACTCAACATCTTCTGGCGCACCGACGGCCAGCCCGTGTGGCGCAACCCCGACCTGTTTGCCGACGAGCGCGTGCCCTCCAGCTACACCAGCGAAGATGCCCGCCGCTTCACTGAAAAGCTAGCCGTCAACTTAGGCATCACACCCAAATTCATCGTGCCCGCCCATGAAGACACCTGGTACTACCTGTGGCGCGAACGCCGCCTGCCGGTGAACGTAGACCCGTTCAACTCCAAGCTCGGCGACGAGATGGAACGTGCCCGCCTGCGCCGCGTGTTCGAGCAAAAGCTGGATGCCGTCATTGGCTACGTGCTGCCCGTCAAGCCCGCCGATACCAGCCGTGTCGCCGGTCCGGTCTGGACTACCGGCCCCTGGTTTGTGCGCGACGAACGCATGTACCTGATGCCCGGCGATTCGCCCATGGGCCTGCGCCTGCCATTGGACTCGCTGCCCTGGGTCAGCGAAGCCGAGTTTCCCTACATGGTGGAGCAAGACCCGTCCATCCCGCGCGAGCCGCTGCCCGAATCCAGCAGCATGTACGCCCGCTATGCACAGCGCGCAGCGACCAAGCCCGGCGTGTTCACTACCAATATGACCGCCGTGGGCGGACCCGCCCGTCCCGGCGTGGCCCCAACGAGCATCCCCACGCTGACCGAACGCGCCACCCTGCCCTTCCAGGCCGGTGTCAACCCCGTGCCGGAAGCCACCCGCCAGCGCCAAGACCAGGTGGCCAGCGCCTACACCGCCGTGCCGCCCCTGGCCAGCGCCCACAGCCCGCTGCAAACCGAACCCAGCAGCTTCAGCACCCGCGTGCCCAACAAGAACGAATCGGCCCACTGGCTGACCCGTACCGCGCTGTGCGTGGAAGTGCGCGACCCGCGCCGCGCCAGCGGCCCCAAGGCCGAAGCCGTGGGCGAAAAGTCCGGCGTGCTGTACATCTTCATGCCACCGCTGGAGATGCTGGAAGACTACCTGGAGCTGCTGGCCGCGATTGAAAACACGGCCGAGCAACTGGGCGTAAAACTGGTCATCGAAGGCTACCCGCCCCCGCGCGATCCACGCCTGAAGCTGCTGGCCGTCACCCCCGACCCGGGCGTGATCGAGGTCAACGTGCACCCCGTCGCCACCTGGGGCGAGCTGGTGGCCAACACCGAGTTCCTGTACGAGGCCGCGTTCGAATCGCGCCTGAGCGCCGAGAAGTTCATGACCGATGGCCGCCATATCGGCACCGGCGGTGGCAACCACTTCGTGATGGGCGGTGCCACGCCGTCCGACAGCCCGTTCCTGCGCAAACCCGAGCTGCTGACCAGCATGCTGCTGTACTGGCACAACCATCCCTCACTGAGCTATTTGTTCAGCGGCATGTTTGTGGGCCCCACCAGCCAGTCGCCCCGCGTGGACGAAGCCCGCAACGACCAGCTCTACGAGCTGGAAATCGCCATCGAACAGGTGGCCATGAACCGCGAAAAATACGGCCACGACATGCCACCGTGGATTGTGGACCGCACGCTGCGCAACATCCTGATCGATGCCACCGGCAACACCCACCGCAGCGAGTTCTCCATCGACAAGATGTACTCGCCCGACAGCGCCACCGGCCGCCTGGGCCTGCTGGAACTGCGTGCCTTTGAAATGCCGCCGCACGCCCGCATGAGCATCTCGCAACAGTTGCTGCTGCGCGCCCTGGTGGCCCGTTTCTGGGACAACCCGTACAAGGCACCGGCCACCCGTTGGGGTACCGAGCTGCACGACCGCTTCATGCTGCCGACCTTCATCCAGATGGACTTCCACGATGTGATCGACGAAATGGTGGCCGCAGGCTTTGCCTTCGACCGCAGCTGGTTCGCGCCGCACCTGGAGTTCCGCTTCCCGCTGGTCGGTGACGTGAAGAGCCACGGCATCGAGATGACGGTACGCAACGCGCTGGAACCCTGGCACGTGCTGGGCGAAGAAAACGGCTCCACCGGCACCGCCCGGTATGTCGATTCCTCGCTGGAGCGCATCGAGGTGAAGGTGACCGGCATGAACCAGAGCCGCTACGTCATCACCTGCAATGGCCGCGCCATGCCCATGCAGTCCACCGGCACCAACGGTGAATTTGTGGCCGGTGTGCGCTACCGCGCCTGGAACCCGCCGTCGGCCCTGCACCCCACCATCGGCATCCACGCCCCGTTAACCTTCGACATCGTGGACACCTGGATGAAGCACTCCATCGGCGGCTGCCAGTACTTCGTGAACCACCCCGGTGGCCTGAGCTACGACACCTTCCCGGTGAATGCCTACACCGCCGAAAGCCGCCGCCTGTCGCGTTTCAGCCGCATGGGCCACACGCCGGGCGTGATGCATGTCCCGCCCGCGACCATCAACGTACCGGCCAGCAAAGAGTTCCCGTTCACACTCGATTTGCGCCGGTAAGCACGGCCTCGCAGCACAGAAGCGGCCCCGCACGGGGCGGCTTCTGTGCTTATGTCTTTATCACATACTTCCCCCCATTTTTGACTTCCTTCAGCGCCCCGTAAGTCCCATTTCTGGTGTGACAATCGGGTGACACGTGGAAAACAAGACCCCCCCCCATTTTCAAATACCGATGTCAGACGATCCCCGCGTACTGGCGTTGGCGCTGGCACGTCCAGCCATGTCCGGGCACTTCGACGAACTGCGCGGCAGGTCGCGTCCCACCGACACACAGGCCCCCAAGACCCCCGAAGAACCCGCACCATTGACCACGGAATGGAGCGCTTTTTTTGAGCAGCTCGGCTCCAGCGGCTTCGCCGACCTGAACCACCGCACCGAGCAGCTGCGGCACCAGATCCACGACAACGGCGTGACCTACAACGTCTACGCCGATCCCGACAATCCGCAGCGGCCCTGGTCGCTCGATCTGTTCCCGATGATCGTCTCGCCCGAGAGCTGGAAACGGATCGAGACCGGGGTACTGCAGCGCGTGCGCGTGCTCGACCGCGTGCTGGCCGACATCTACGGCCCGCAGCAACTGCTGGCGCGCGGCCTGCTGCCCCCCGCATTGGTGCAGGGCCACCCGGGCTATCTGCGGCCCATGCACGGCGTGCAACCCCTGGGGGGCACGCACCTGCACATCACCGCGTTCGACCTGGCACGTGGCCCCGACGGCAACTGGTGGGTGGTGTCGCAACGTACCCAGGCCCCCAGCGGACTGGGCTATCTGCTGGAAAACCGCCTGTCGATCTCGCGGCTGTTCCCGCAGGCGTTTGAGTCCATGCACATCCAGCGGCTGGCCGCCACCTATCGCAGCCTGGTCGATGGCCTCAAACGCATGAGCCCGGCGGGCAAGGACGCGCACATCGCCCTGCTGACCCCCGGCCCGTACAACGAAACCTATTTCGAGCACGCTTACCTGGCCCGCTACCTCGGCCTGACCCTGGTGGAAGGCAGCGACCTGACGGTGCGCGACCAGCGCCTCTACCTCAAGACCCTCAAGGGCCTGGAGCCGGTGCATGGCCTGGTCAAGCGCCTGGACGACCAGTTCCTGGACCCGCTGGAGCTGCGCCCCGATTCGCGCCTGGGCGTGCCCGGCCTGATGCAGGTGGTGCGTGCCGGTAACCTGGTGATGGCCAACCCACCGGGTTCGGCCTTTCTGGAGTCGCCCGCGCTGCTGGGCTTTTTGCCCGCCCTGTCACGCCACTTGCTGGGCCAGGAACTGCTGCTGCCCGCCCTGCCCACCTGGTGGTGTGGCGAACGGGCGGCGTCCGATGCCGCCCTGCCCGAGCTGGCCAACAGCGTCATCAAGCCCACCTACCAGGGTGCGGCCAGCCGCCGGGCCTTTGACGCGGTACTGGGCCGCACCCTGTCGCGCCGCGAGCTCGACGAATGGGCCGGTCGCATCGCCCGACAGGGTGACGAATACACGGTGCAAGCCTACCTGCCGCTGTCGCAAATGCCGACCTGGAACGCCCACCCCAACCACCCGGCACGTATCGACCCGCGCTCCATGATGCTACGCGTGTTTGCCGTGTCCGACGGGCCGCAGTCCTGGCGTGTATTGCCCGGTGGCCTGGCCCGCATGGTCAATTCGCGCGACAGCGTGGCTTCGATGCAGCGCGGCGGCAGCAGTGCCGACGTGTGGGTCAAGACCACCGGCGAAGTGGACCGCACCACCCTGCTGCAGGCCAGCCTGTCGGTGGACATGGTGGCCCGGCGCAGCCACCGCGTGACCAGCCGCGCCGCGGAGAACCTGTTCTGGCTGGGCCGCTACGCCGAGCGCACCGAAAACAGCCTGCGCCTGGCCCGCGTCACGCTGGACGGCCTGGGCGGCGACGACCAGACCGCCACCCCGCTGCTGGTCTGGCTGCACGACATGGCCACCCGCCACGGCCTGGTGCTGGCGGCGGTGCCGTCGCCGCTGCAGGCCCGCCGGGTGTTTGAGCGCTCGCTGATTGCCGGGCTGGCCGACCCCGGTGCCGTGCCCAGCGTGGGCTACAACCTGCGCGCCATCAAGCAGGTGGCCTCCAAGCTGCGCGAACGCCTGTCGCAAGAGCACTGGAACGTGATCGTGCGCGCCGAAGACAAGTTCTTCAGCCGTTGCGCCAAAAACGCCCGGGATGGCGATTTCTCGCCCATGGAAGCCCTGCGCGTGCTGGAAGCCACCAGTACCCACCTGGCCGCCATGACCGGTGCGCAAACCGACCGCATGACCCGCGACGACGGCTGGCGCCTGCTCAGCATTGGCCGCCACATCGAACGCCTAGGCTTTTTGTCGACCGCCCTCGCGCGCGGTTTCAAAGCCGGTTCGCTGGCCAACACCGGCGGCTTCGAGGCCATGGTGGCGCTGTTTGACAGCACCATCACCTTCCATTCGCAGTACCAGCAAAGCCGCGATGTGGCCGCACTGGTCGATCTGCTGGTGCTGGACCGCGACAACCCGCGCTCACTGGCCTGGGTGGCGCACACGCTGCGGGGCCGCCTGGCCAAGCTGGCGGGCAGCCCGGCGGGTGTGCTCAGCCCCATGTCGAACAAGGTGCTGTCGCCCGATGCCTGGGACCTGGCCGAACTCTGCAGTGTGGATGCACAGGGCAAGTACACCGTGCTCAGCGATCTGCTGGCCCAGTGCAGCCAGTGCGCCTTTGACGTGTCGGACGAGATCAGCGCCACCTACTTCACCCATTCGCGGGACGCAAAAACCAGTTTGGGAGCTTGAGGGAATACGGCCATGCAACTTGAGATCACCCACGAAACCCACTATGCCTACCAGCCCGCGGTGGAAACCGCGCAGCACGTGGCGCATTTGCGTCCGCCCAGCACGCCCCACCAGCAATTGCTGAGCCACACCCTGACCATCACCCCCACGCCCAGCCAGCTCACCCAGTCGCCCGACGTGTACGGCAACCTGTGCTCGTTCTTTGCGCTGCAGGCGGTGCACGACGAACTCAACGTGGTGGCCCGCAGCCTGGTGCGCACCAGCCTGCCGGTGTGGCCCGTCAGCGCCCTGACCTGGGAGCAGGTGCGCGAGCGCTTTCGCTACCGGGCCGGGGCCCAGTTCAATGCGGCATCGGAATTTGTTTTTGCCTCGCCTTACGTGCCCAGGCATCCGGATTTTCTGGCCTACGCCAAACCCAGCTTCGCCCCCGGCGTGCCCCTGCTGGCCGCCGCGCAGAACCTGATGGAGCGCATCTATGACGACTTCACCTACTCGTCGGAGAGCACCGAGGTCAACACCCCTGCCGTCGAAGCCCTGGCGCTGCGCAAAGGCGTGTGCCAGGACTTCGCCCACATCATGGTGGCCTGCTGCCGCGCCATGGGCCTGCCAGCACGCTACGTCAGCGGCTACCTGCTGACCCACCCGGCCCCCGGCCAGCCCCGGCTGATCGGCAGCGATGCCTCGCACGCCTGGGCCTCGGTCTACGTGCCCGACCAGTCGGGCGACCTGGGCTGGAGCGACTTCGACCCGACCAACAACCGCGCCCCCGGCGACGACTACGTCACCCTGGCTACGGGCCGCGACTACTCCGACGTATCGCCCATGCGCGGCGTGATCCACGGCGGTGCCAGCCACATCCTCAGCGTGGCGGTCACGGTGATGCCGCTGGAGCCGGTGAGCCCGCCGCCACCGCCTCCCGCGCGGCAAAGCGGCGATGGCGCGTCACAATCCCAGTCGCAGAGCCAAAGCAGCATCTGGCAGCCGAACACCCAGCAGTGGCAGTAAACCGGCCACGCTACATCATTCATAGCTGCTCGTGCTTATCGAATAAGCGCTAGAGGCCTATTTCATACTTAAAAGGAAGATCCATGGACATTTACGCCAAGTTGCAAGAACTCAACATTACCCTGCCCCCCGTGGCCATTCCAGCCGCTGCCTACGTGCCGTTTGTGCAAACCGGCAAGCTGGTGTTCCTCAGCGGCCACATCGCCAAGAAGGACGGCGCAGTCTGGGTCGGCCAGCTGGGCAAGAACATCGCCACCGCCGAGGGCAAGGATGCCGCGCGCGCCATCGCCATCGACCTGCTGGGCACGCTGCATGCGGCGGTGGGTGACTTGAACAAGGTCACCCGCATCGTCAAAGTGATGTCGCTGGTCAACTCCACCCCCGACTTCACCGAGCAGCACCTGGTCACCAACGGTGCCAGCGAGTTGCTGGGCACGGTGTTCGGCCCGGTGGTCGGGGCCCACGCCCGCAGCGCATTTGGTGTGGCGCAGATCCCGATGGGTGCCTGCGTCGAGATCGAGCTGATCGCAGAAATCGCTTAAAAACAGGCTTGAAGGGCCTCGCAAAGCCAAGGTTATTGGGCGGAAGTTGAATAAGAATAGCTATCATTCGGCAGTTTTCTAACTCTGCCCGCCCCACCCTGGGGCTTTTATTCTTGGGACCGCCCTCCATGACCTTGCCCCGCTTAGCCCTCTCCACCCTGACCCTGGCCTGTGCCGCGCTGGCACCTGTGCACAGCAGCCTGGCCCAGGAGCAGAGCCTCAACATCTACTCGGCCCGCCACTACCCTGGCGACGACCAGCTCTACAGCGGCTTCACCAAGGCCACCGGCATCAAGATCAACCGTGTGGATGCCGACGACGCAGGCATCCTGCAACGCCTGAAGGCCGAAGGCGCAGCCTCCCCGGCCGATGTGGTCTTGCTGGTGGATGCCGCCCGCCTGTGGAAAGCCGAGGTGGATGGCCTGTTTGCCCCGGTGCAATCCAAGCTGCTCGATGCGGCCATTCCCGTCCAGTACCGTGGCAAGGCCAGCCCCGAAGGCACGCCCTGGTTTGGCTACAGCACCCGCGCCCGCGTGGTGGTGTATGACAAGGCCCGCGTGAAACCGGCCGATGTCGACACCTACGCCGAGCTGGGTGAGCCCAAGAACAAGGGCCTGGTCTGCACCCGTTCGGGCTCGCACCCGTACAACCTGTCGCTGTTTGGTGCCGTCACCGAGCATGTCGGCCCGGTAGCGGCCGAAGCCTGGCTCAAGGGCATGGTGGCCAATATGGCGCGCCCCGCCAAAGGCGGCGACACCGACCAGATCAGGGCCGTGGCCTCGGGCGAATGCGGCGTAGCCATCACCAATAGCTACTACGTGGCCCGCCTGATGCGCTCCGACAAAGCCGAAGACAAGGCGGTGATGGACAAAGTCGGCGTGTTGTTCCCCAACCAAAGCAGCTGGGGCACACACGTCAATATCGCCGGTGGCGGCATGGCCAAAAACAGCAAAAACCCGGCCAACGCCGTGAAGTTTTTAGAGTATCTAGCCAGCGCCGAGGCGCAAAACTACTTTGCCAACGGCAACAACGAATGGCCCACCGCCAAAGGTGTACAGGTCAACAACCCGGCCCTGCAAACCATGACCGGCGGCAGCTTCAAGAGCGAAACCATCCCGATCAGCGTGGTGGGTATGAACCAGGTCAAGGTGCAGCAGATGCTGGACCGCGTGGGTTACAAATAAGCACCTATAACCCTAGGACTTACGCAGCGCCCTTGTATCGCCCTTCGGGCTTACAGGGGGAACTTGCGTAAGTCCTAAACCCTTAAAAACCGCTGCTAGCCCAGCGGTTTTTTTATGCCGAACGGTTCAGGGAGCGGCTCAGCAGCAGCACCGGCAGCAGTCCCACCGCGACCAGGGCCAGGCAGGGCAACGCCGCCTCCCCCAGGCGCTCGTCGCGGGCCAACTGGTAGGCCAT
Organism: Rhodoferax sp. LS1P39; assembly: GCF_056521425.1. Classification (NCBI taxonomy): domain Bacteria; kingdom Pseudomonadati; phylum Pseudomonadota; class Betaproteobacteria; order Burkholderiales; family Comamonadaceae; genus Rhodoferax; species Rhodoferax sp. LS1P39. The sequence goes on from NZ_JBWMAV010000002.1 coordinate 153,503, forward strand.
CACCGCCAGCGTGTCATGGTTGAATGGCCGCAGCACCAGAGTGGCGGGCAGCTCCTTCATCACATCCACAAACACCAGCAAGGCCGCCACCCCGGTGGAGCGGCGCAGCAAGGGCCAGTGCACCCGCCGCAGCAGACCCCAGCCGGTCACATTCAGCATGCGCGCAGATTCGTCAAAACTGAGCGGAATCCGGCTGTAGCCGCTTTGCACGCTTTGCAGGGCCACCGCGCAAAACCGCACCAAGTACGCCCACAGCACCCCCAGTACGGTAGACGTCAGCACATAACCCACGCCCCAGCCCGGCTGCGCCGCCTGCAGCCAGCCCACCGGCAGCAGCAGCCCCACCACCACCACCGCCCCCGGAATCGCATAGCCCAGGCTGGCCACCTGCAACACACCGCGTGCCATCCGGGCCGAGGCCGGGCGCGACGCAAACGCCAGCAGCAGCGCCAGCCCCACGGCCAGCACAGCGGCCATACCGCCCAGTTGCAGGCTGTTCCAGGCCCAATGGCCAAAACGCGCCCAGGGAAGCGGCGCGTCCTCGGACTGCCAGCCCTGGTAGAGCGGGCGCAGCATGAACAGCACTGGCAGCACAAAGCCCAGCAGCACCGGCAGGCTGCACAGCGCCTGCGCCTGCACCCGCTGCCAGCCCACCAACACCACACGCCGTGCCTCGGCACTGCCCGCGCGGCTGCCCTTGGCCGCACTGAATCGCATGCGCTGCTGGGCCCGCCGCTCCAGCGCCAACAGCACGGCCACCACGGTCAACAGCGCGCAGGCCAGTTGCGCCGCCGCCACCGGGTTGTCCATGGACAGCCAAGCCTTGTAGATGCCCGCGGTGAAGGTCTGGATGCCGAAGTAGCTGGACACGCCAAAGTCGGCCAGCGTCTCCATCAGCGCCAGCGCCACCCCGGCCGCCACTGCCGGACGCGCCAGCGGCAAAGCCACGCTGCGCACGCGGCGGCCCAGCGGCGCACCCAGCATGCGGGCGGCCTCCATCAAGTGCGCAGCCCGCTCGGCCAGCGCCGCCCGCACCAGCAGGTACACATACGGGTAGAGCGTGACCACAAACACCAACACCGCGCCGCCCAGGCTGCGCACCTCGGGCAGCATGCGGCCCTGCCAGCCCGTAATGGCCCGCAGTGCCGTCTGGGCCGGGCCGCTGTACTGCAAAAAGTCGGTATAGGCATAGGCCACCACATAGGCCGGCATGGCCAGGGGCAGCAGCAGCGCCCATTCCAGCGTGCGCCGACCCGGAAAATCAAACAGACTCACCGCGCAGGCCGTGACTGAACCCACCAGCGCCACGCCCAGCGCCACGCAGACGCACAGCAGCACCGACGTCAGGGCGTATTCGGGCAGCACCGTGGCCACCATCTCCTGCAGGATCTGGGCACTGGCGGCATTCCATTGCAGCAGCGCCGCCCATACGGCCAAAACCGGCAGCAGCACCAGAGCGGCCAGCAGCAGTAAGGGGAATTGCACAAGGCGTTGAAAAAAAGGCATGGGTATCGGTTGTAGTGGCACCTGAGGAGAGGCGCTACGCCAGTGCAAATGAGAATTGTAAATATCTAGAATCCGAACATGTTCCTCGACCTCCAAAACCTCAGCGTCACCTACCCGGGCCGCCCCCAGCCTGCCGTCAACGGCGTCACCTTCGGCCTGCCTGCTGGGGACATTGGCGTCTTGATCGGCCCATCGGGCTGCGGCAAAACCACGCTGTTGCGGGCCGTGGCCGGGCTGGAGCCCGTCAGCGCGGGCCACATTGCCCTGGCTGGGCAGACCGTCAGCGCACCCGGCCAGGCCGTACCCCCCGAGCAGCGGCGCATGGGCATGGTGTTCCAGGACTACGCGCTGTTTCCGCACCTGGACGTGGGGCGCAACGTGGCCTTTGGCATCCACCACTGGCCCACGCCCGAGCGGCGGGCGCGGGTCGCCGAAGTGCTGGAGTTGGTGGGGCTGGAGGGCTTGCGCCGCCACATGCCGCATGCGCTGTCGGGTGGCCAGCAGCAGCGCGTGGCCCTGGCGCGGGCGCTGGCCCCCCGGCCGCAGTTGCTGCTGTTGGACGAGCCATTTTCCAACCTGGACGTAGACCTGCGCGAGCGCCTGGCACACGAGGTGCGCGGCATTTTGAAGGCGGCAGGCGCTACGGCCCTGCTGGTCACACACGACCAGCTGGAAGCCTTTGCGATCGGTGACCACATCGGCGTGGTCCAGGACGGGCGGCTACACCAATGGGCCGATGCCTACACCCTGTACCACCGGCCTGCCACGCGTTTTGTGGCCGACTTCATTGGCCACGGCGTGTTTGCCCAAGCCCAGGTCAGCCTGTACACCGATGCCACCGGCAGCCACAAACAGGTCAACACGCCGCTGGGGCCGCTGCACGACATCCGCCCTTCCCTGCTGGCGGATCTGCCGTTAGGCCCGGTGGAGGTGCTGCTGCGGGCCGACGACATCGTGCACGACGACGCAGCCAGTGTGCAGGCGCAGGTGCTGCGCAAGGCGTTTCGGGGCAATACCTTTTTGTACACCCTGCAACTGGCCAGTGGCGAAACCGTGCTGGCCCACGTGCCCAGCCACCACGACCACGCACTGGGCGAATGGATTGGCATCCGCGCCGAGGTAGACCACGTGGTGGTCTTCCGATAGCCCTCCGGGCAGCAGCGATAAAGCTGGTTTAGAAGCTTTCCCAATCACCCTCGCCACCGGCAGCGGGGGCGGCAGGCTTGGCCTTGGGCGCGGCCAGACTGCGGGGTGCCTGCGTTGGCGTGGCGGCACGGGCGACAGGGCGTGCCGGTGCGGCCACGGCACGGGGCTTGGTCACCGCCGGGGTTGGAAGTTTCGCGGCCGTGGGCCGGGCCGCCAGCTTGGGCGCAGGGGTCTGCCGCGCCGGTGCCGGACTTGCCTTGTAGGCCGCAGCAGGTGCCGCTCTGGGAGACACGCCGCCATGCAGCGACTGGTTCACCTTGAACACCGCCACCGCTGTGGCCAGCTGGTCGGCCTGCTCGCGCATGCTGGTGGCAGCAGCGGCGCTTTCCTCGACCAGGGCCGAGTTCTGCTGGGTCATCTGGTCCAGGTTCACCACCGCGCGGTTGATCTCGTTGATGCCGGTGCTTTGCTCGGTGGCCGCAGCGGTGATCTCGCCGACGATATCGGTCACGCGCTTCACCGACTGCACGATGTCGCTCATGGTGCTGCCCGCTTCGGCCACCAGCCGCGCGCCAGACTCGACCTTTTCTACCGAGGTGCCGATCAGGCCCTTGATCTCCTTGGCCGCCTGGGCGCTGCGCTGCGCCAGGCTGCGCACTTCGCTGGCCACCACGGCAAAACCCCGGCCTTGCTCACCCGCACGGGCCGCTTCCACGGCGGCGTTCAGCGCCAGGATGTTGGTCTGGAAGGCAATGCCGTCGATCACGCCAATGATGTCGGAAATCTTCTTGCTGCTGGCGTTGATCTCTTCCATCGTGACCACCACCTGCTTGACCACTTCGCCGCCTTTTTGCGCCACGCTGGACGCGTTGGCCGCCAGCGAGCTGGCCTGGTTGGCGTTGTCGGCGCTCTGGCGCACGGTCTGGGTCAGGTGGTCCATGGAGGCCGCGGTTTGCTGCAGGTTGCTGGCGGTTTGCTCGGTGCGGGCCGCCAGGTCGTTGTTGCCGCTGGCGATTTCGGAGCTGGCCGTGGCAATGCTGTCGGTGCTTTGGCGCACCTGGTGGACCATGCGGCCCAGCGACAGGCTCATCGCGCTCAACGAGCGCAGCAAATCGCCGAACTCGTCCTTGCGCGCCGAATCCAGTGACATGCTGAGGTCGCCCTCGGCGATGCGGGCGGCTGCCTGGTTGGCCAGACCCAAAGGTTGCTGGATGCTGCGGATCAGCCAGAAGGCCCCTGCCAGCAGGCCCAGTACCAGCACAGCCAGGAACCCGCCGATAATTTCATACAGCAGCCCTCGCTCGGCATTCGAATCGGCCTCGGATTGCAGCAGCGCCGCCTCCTGCATTTCGACAAACTTGCGTTGTTCACCCAGGTAGGCGTTGACTGCAGCCCTGACCTCGCCTTGCAGCAGCGCCAGCGCCTCCTCGGCTTTACCGTCTTTTTTCAGCTGCTGGGCGCGGGCACGGCTGTCGAGCACCTTGGTCCGCGCCGCGGCAATGGTGTCGAGCTGGGCCTTGTCCGAGGGGCTCAAATCCATGGCGGAAATGCTCTTCTGGATCTCGGTAATCTGGGCGCTGGTGGCGGTGGTGGGCTCTTTGAAGGCCGCCGCCACGGCGGGATCCGAGCTCAGCAAGGAGGCCTCTGCGCGCACCGCGTTCAGGCTGGTCAGGCCCGCCCAGCGGGTGGACTGGATCACACGCTGGTCCATGGCACGCTGGGCGGCCTGGGTCTGGGCCTGCAATGCCATGGAACGGTAGCCGGCCACCCCGGCCACCACCAGCATTGCGACCACGATGGCTCCCACGGCCAGCCAGAGTTTTGCCGCTACGCGCAGGTTGCTGAAGTTCATGGTATTTCCTTGTTATGCGAGATTTGTCTGCCTCACAAATTGTGACATATTCACCCCCCAGGAAATAGCCTGAACACCCTTAGAAGCGCTTATTCAACCCGCACTACGCTGCTGGGCTTGAAGCCCAGGTCGGCCAGCTTGCCCTTGCGCCCGCGCACCGCCCGCGCGTTGTTCAAGCTGCGGATTTCCAGCGTCTCGGAGCGGGGCTTGGCACCGCGCCCCATGCCGTCGATGCGGATGCTGCGAGTGTAGGCGGCGGCACCGGCCAGGGCGTCGGCATCTTCCAGCGCAATCAGCATCAGGCCACGCCCACCCTTGGGCTGCAGCTTCAGCTCGGTGATCTCGAAGGTCAGAATCCGCCCGCCGGTGGACGCGCAGGCCACGTGGGTGGCGGGCACCACCGGCTGGCTGCCACTGGAGCCGCTGGCGTGGGATGGCGGGTTCACCGTTTCGCCCTCGCCCAGGGTGATGAAGGCCTTGCCGCTCTTGTTGCGCGCCTGCATGTCGTCCACGGTAGCCAAAAAGCCGTAGCCGCCCGAGCTGGACAGCAGCAGCGTGGCGCTGCCCGGCCCGGCAAAGTAGTGCGCCACCTGGGTGCCACTTTCCAGCTCGATCAGCGTGGTCACCGGCTGGCCGTCGCCGCGCGCGCCGGGCAACGAGGCCACGGGCACGGTGTAGACCCGGCCGTTTTTGTCCTTGGCCGTGCCAAACACCAGCAGGGTATCGACCGTGCGGCATTCAAAGGTGCCGTACAGCGCGTCGCCGGATTTGAAGCTGTACTCGGCCCCACCTTCCTTAGCCCAGCCCTTTTGGGCCCGGACCCAGCCTTTTTGCGAAACCACCACGGTCACAGGCTCATCGACCACCTTGACTTCGACCACGGCGCGCTTTTCGGCCTGGATCAGGGTGCGGCGCGGGTCGGCAAAAATCTTCGCGTCGGCTTCGATCTCCTTGACCATCAAACGGCGCAGCACGGTGGGGTTGGCCAGCAGCTCTTCCAGCTTGGCCTGCTCTTCGCGCAGGGTTTTCAGCTCCTGCTCGATCTTGATGGCTTCCAGCCGGGCCAGTTGGCGCAGGCGGATTTCCAGGATGTCTTCGGCCTGGCGGTCGCTCAAGTTGAAGCGCGCAATCAGCGCCGCCTTGGGCTCGTCGGCCTGGCGGATGATGGCGATCACTTCGTCGATATTGAGCAGCACAATCTGCCGCCCCTCCAGGATGTGGATGCGCTCCAGCACCTTGTCCAGCCGGTACTGGCTGCGGCGCTGCAGCGTGGTCTGGCGAAAGGCTATCCACTCCTGCAGCATCTGGCGCAGCGACTTCTGCATGGGCCGCCCGTCCAGCCCGATCATGGTCAGGTTGATGGGCGACGAGGTTTCCAGGCTGGTGTGGGCCAGCAGCGCGGTGATCAACTCCTGCTGTTCGATACGGCTGGTCTTGGGCTCGAACACCAGGCGCACGGCGGCATCTTTGTTGGATTCGTCGCGCACCACGTCCAGCACCGACAGTACCGAAGCTTTGAGCTGCGTTTGCTCCAGGCTCAGGGCCTTTTTACCGGCCTTGATGCGCGGGTTGGTGAGCTCTTCGATCTCTTCCAGCACGCGCTGGGTGCTCACGCCCGGCGGCAGCTCGTTCACCACCAGTTGCCACTGGCCACGTGCCAGCTCTTCGATCTTCCAGCGCGCGCGCACCTTGAGCGAGCCGCGTCCGGTGCGGTAGGCATCGGCAATGTCGGCAGCGCTGCTGATGATCTGGCCGCCGCCGGGGTAGTCCGGGCCGGGCACCAGGGTGAAAAGTTCTTCCTCGCTGAGCTGCGGGTTCTTGACCAGGGCCACGCAGGCATCGGCAATCTCGCGCAGGTTGTGGCTGGGGATTTCGGTGGCCAGGCCCACGGCGATGCCGCTGGCACCGTTGAGCAAATTGAACGGCAGGCGCGCGGGCAGTTGCTGCGGCTCCTGGGTGGAGCCGTCGTAGTTGGGCACAAAGTCCACCGTGCCTTCGTCGATCTCGTCCAGCAGCAGGCTGGTGATGCGGGCCAGGCGGGCCTCGGTGTAGCGCATGGCCGCAGCGCCGTCGCCGTCGCGGCTGCCGAAGTTGCCCTGGCCGTCAATCAGCGGGTAGCGCTGGCTGAAGTCCTGCGCCATGCGCACCAGCGCGTCATAGGCGGCCTGATCGCCGTGCGGGTGGAAGCGGCCCAGCACGTCGCCGACCACGCGGGCGCACTTGACCGGCTTGGCCCCGGTGGCGCCATTGGCCCCGCCAAAGCCCAGGCCCATGCGCGACATGGAATACAAAATGCGCCGCTGCACCGGCTTCTGGCCGTCGGTCACGTCGGGAATGGCGCGGCCCTTGACCACGCTCAGCGCGTATTCCAGGTAGGCACGCTGCGCGTAGCTGGCCAGGCTCAGGCCGTCGTCGTCAATGACGGGTTCGGGCACGGGCGGGTCTTCTGGCAGGTCCAGTTCGGGTTGGTCGGTCATGGGAGGTAGAGAAAAAGAAAGACAGCGGCAAACATCGCCGCAAAAAAGCCGCTAAAACGAAAAACCTCAGGGCAGCACGGCCACCGGTGGCAGATTGCCCCGGCCTGCGGCACCGCCCGACAACTCCATGCGGATGCGCGACGGCAGGCGACGCTGCTCGGCCAAGGAGGCAGGCGGCTTGAGGCCGTTGTAGAGCTGGAGCACGGTTTTCACGTAGGCCTGGGTTTCCTTGTAATTGGGAATGCGGTTGCCCGCCCTTTGCACTGCACCCTCGCCTGCGTTGTACGAGGCCACGGCCAGCTCCAACTGGCCAGGAAACATGCGGATCAGGTCGCTGAGGTAGCGCGTACCGATGCGGATATTGGTTTTGGGGTCAAACAGCTTTTGTTCTATGCTGAGCTTGGTATCGCCCACCAGCCCGTAACGCTCTGCCGTTGCCGGCATGATCTGCATCAGGCCGACAGCGCCCTTGGGCGACACCGCGGTGCTGTTGAAGCCCGACTCGGCCACGATCAAGGCCTGCAGCAGCTCGTAATCGACGCTGAGCTTGGTGGAGGCCTCGCGCAGATGGTGTTTGACGAGCTTATAGCTGGGCGAAATATCAAAAAAAGCCAGCAGCTTGGGCGGCGCGGTCGGCACATCCACCGGCCGGTCGGTACTGGCCGCCTTCAACCCCAGGGTGGTGTCGAAGCTTTCATCGCCCTTGTAGAACAGCTCGTAGCGGTCGTCCGTGCGCTCGGTGGCAAAGTGCGCCATGCCTTGCGGGTCGATATAGCCCCATACGTCGGCCAGGGCGATATGCTGCACTATTGAGAGCAGGAAACCTATACAGAGTGAGCGGCAGAGGCCTTTTTTGTTCATAAGTTAGTTACACGTCCAGCTCGACGGTGTCGCCGTGCAGTTCCATGAGTTCACGGCGGGAAGCGGCTTCGCCCTTGCCCATGAGCTTGGTGATCAGGTTCTCGGTCTGGGCGAAGTTAACACTGCCCAACTGTACCGGCAAGAGGCGACGGGTGTCGGGGTTGAGGGTGGTGTCCCATAACTGCTCGGCATTCATCTCGCCCAGGCCCTTGAAACGGCTGATGCTCCAGGCCCCTTCGCGCACGTTTTCCTTGCGCAGCTTGTCCAAAATGGCCCCCAGCTCGCCTTCGTCCAGCGCGTAGGCTTTGCTGGCCGGTTTTTTGCCACGGGCAGGCGCATCCACCCGGTACAGCGGCGGGCGGGCCACAAACACGTGGCCGGTTTCGATCAGCTTGGGGAAGTGGCGGAAGAACAGGGTCAGCAGCAGCACCTGGATGTGCGAGCCGTCCACATCCGCGTCGCTGAGGATGCAAATCTTGCCGTAGCGCAGGCCGCTTAAATCAGGCGAGTCGTTGGGGCCGTGCGGGTCTACGCCGATGGCTACCGAGATGTCGTGGATTTCGGTGTTGGCAAACAACCGGTCGCGCTCCACCTCCCAGGTATTGAGCACCTTGCCGCGCAGGGGCAGGATAGCCTGGCTTTCCTTGTCGCGGCCCATCTTGGCGCTGCCACCGGCGGAGTCGCCCTCGACCAGAAACACCTCGTTTTGCGCCAAGTCCTTGCTTTCGCAATCGGTCAGCTTGCCGGGCAGCACGGCCACGCCCGAGCCTTTGCGCTTTTCGACCTTTTGCCCGGCTTTCTGGCGGTACTGGGCGGCCTTGATGGCCAGCTCGGCCAGCTTTTTGCCGTAGTCCACGTGCTGGTTCAGCCACAGCTCCAGCGTGGGCCGCACAAAGCTGGACACCAGGCGCACCGCGTCGCGCGAGTTCAGCCGCTCCTTGATCTGGCCCTGGAACTGCGGGTCCAGCACCTTGGCGCTGAGCACAAAGCTGGCGCGCGCAAACACGTCTTCGGGCAGCAGCTTCACGCCCTTGGGCAGCAGGGAATGCAGCTCGATGAAGCTTTTCACCGCCGTGAACAGACCGTCGCGCAGGCCGGATTCGTGGGTGCCGCCTACGCTGGTAGGGATCAGGTTGACGTAGCTTTCGCGCATGGGCGCGCCGTCTTCGGTAAAGGCCACGCACCACTGCGCGCCCTCGCCTTCGGCAAAGGTCTCGTGGCCGCTGTCGGCAAAGCCTTCGCCTTCAAACAGCGGGATCACCGGCTCGCCGTTCAGGGTTTGCGTCAGATAGTCGCGCAGGCCGCCTTTGTAGGCCCAGGTCTGCACGTCCTTGGTTTTCTCGATGGTCAGCGTGACCGTGACACCGGGCATGAGCACGGCTTTGCTGCGCAGCAAATGGGTCAGCTCGGCCATGGGCAGGACCGGGGACTCGAAGTACTTGGGGTCGGGCCAGACGCGCACGCTGGTGCCCGCCTTGCGGTCGCCCGCCTCGGCCTTGCGGATTTGCAGGGGCTGGACCACGTCGCCCGCAGAAAACACCAGATTGGCTACCGAACCTTCGCGGTACGAGGTGGCCTCCAGACGCAGCGCCAGCGCATTGGTCACGCTGACCCCCACGCCGTGCAGGCCGCCCGAGAAGCTATAAGCCCCGCCTTTGCCCTTGTCGAACTTGCCGCCCGCGTGCAGGCGGGTGAACACCAGCTCGATCACCGGGGCGTTTTCTTCCGGGTGCATGCCGAACGGAATGCCCCGGCCATCGTCTTCGATGCCGATCGAGCCGTCGGCAAACAGCGTCACACGGATCTTTTTGCCGTGGCCTGCCAGCGCCTCGTCGGCGGCGTTGTCCAGCACTTCCTGGATCACATGCAGGGGGTTGTCGGTGCGGGTGTACATGCCCGGGCGCTGCTTGACGGGCTCCAGGCCCTTGAGGACGCGGATCGAGCTTTCGGAATAGGCAGGGGTAGCGGGGGATGCGGGATTTTGGGTGGCCATATTTTTCGGATTGTAGAGCACTGGATGCAACCACAGTTACGCGCAAGGTTTGCACCAAACTGGATACAGTCAAGCCATGAACGCACAGAAACCCTCTCTTTCACTTACCCAACTCCTGATCTGCGGCGGTGCCATCGTCACCCTGTCCATGGGCATACGCCACGGCTTCGGCCTATGGTTGCAGCCCATCACCCAGGCCCAGGGCTGGACCCGCGAAACCTTTGCCTTCGCCATAGCCATCCAGAACCTGACCTGGGGTGTCAGCGGCGTGTTTGCGGGCATGCTGGCCGACAAGCTGGGCGCTTTCAAGGTGATGCTGGCAGGGTCGCTGCTGTACGCGCTGGGCCTGGTGGGTATGGCGCATGCGCCCACGCCGCTGCTGTTCACGCTGAGCGCGGGCGTGCTGCTGGGCATGGCGCAGGCGGGCACCACCTATGCCGTGGTGTACGGGGTGATCGGGCGCAATGTGGCGGCGGATAAGCGCTCCTGGGCCATGGGCATCGCCGCGGCAGCGGGCTCGTTCGGGCAGTTTCTGATGGTGCCCACCGAGGGACTGCTGATCAGCCACCTGGGCTGGCAACAGGCGCTGGTGGTGCTGGGCGGCGCAGCCTTGCTGATCATGCCGCTGGCCTGGGGCCTGCGTGAGCCGGGTTTTGGCGGTGCCCAGGCGGTTAAACGCGACCAGACGATTGGCGAGGCGCTCAAGGAGGCCTTCAAGTACCCCAGCTTCCAGCTGCTGATGGCGGGCTATTTCGTCTGCGGCTTCCAGGTGGTGTTCATTGGCGTGCACATGCCCAGCTATCTGCGCGACAAGGGCTTGTCGCCCCAGGTGGCCAGCTACGCGCTGGCGCTGATCGGTCTGTTCAACGTGTTTGGCACCTACGCGGCGGGCACGCTGGGGCAGCACATGCAGAAGAAGACCATTTTGTCGTTCATTTACTTTGCGCGGGCGGTAACCATCAGCATCTTCTTGCTGGCCCCGCTGTCGCCCACCAGCGTCTACATTTTTGCTGCCGTGATGGGCGTGCTGTGGCTGTCGACCGTGCCGCCGACCAACGCGGCGCTGGCGCAGATTTTTGGCATCCAGCACATGTCGATGCTCAGCGGCTTTGTGTTTTTAAGCCACCAGATCGGCTCCTTCATGGGCGTGTGGCTGGGCGGCTTCTTGTACGACCGCAACGGCAACTACGACATGGTCTGGTACATCGCCATCGCCCTGGGCGTGTTTGCCGGGCTGGTGAATTTGCCGGTCAAAGAAGCTCCCATCCGCCGTGCGGGCAGCCTGCCGCAGGGGGCCTGAGGCCATGGCCAAACCCCTGCTGTGGTGGACCCTAGCCCTGGCGGCGCTGGCCGGGGTGTTTGCGCTGTACACCCGGCCCGAGTTCCTGGTGTCCCTGGCCGACCAGCTCTGGGCCTGTTTCTGAATGAAATAGGCACCTCGTGCTTATTGCTGTAGCGCAAGCAGCTACAAAATCAATAGCAAAGCGTTTTTTCTGGCGGCAAATTCGCCTTACACGCCCTCGTTAGAATGGCGATTTTCCCGTTTGAGACTGCGGATATGACACCCATTACTGGCAGCATCGTGGCCCTGGTGACCCCGATGCTTGAAGACGGCAGCGTGGACTACCCCACCCTGCGCACCTTGATCGACTGGCATATTGCCGAGGGAACGGACTGCATTGGCGTGGTCGGCACCACCGGCGAATCGCCCACCGTCACCGTGGAAGAGCACTGCGAGATCATCCGCGTGTCGGTCGAGCAGGCCAAAGGCCGGGTGCCCATCATGGCGGGGTGCGGCGCCAATTCCACCTCCGAGGCCATCGAGCTCACCCGCTTTGCCAAGAAGGTGGGAGCCGACTGCCATCTGCAGGTCGTGCCCTACTACAACAAGCCCACCCAAGAAGGCCAATACCAGCACTTCAAGGCCATCGCCGAAGCAGTGGACCTGCCCATGGTGCTGTACAACGTGCCCGGCCGCTCGGTGGCCGATATGCTGCACGACACCGTGCTGCGCCTGGCCCAGGTGCCCGGCATTGTGGGCATCAAGGAAGCCACCGGCAACATCGAACGCGCCCAGTGGCTGATCCGTGACGTGCCCAAGGGCTTTGCCGTGTACTCGGGCGACGACCCGACCGCCGTGGCCCTGATGCTGTGCGGCGGCCAGGGCAACATCAGCGTGACGGCCAACGTGGCCCCGCGTTTGATGCACGAGCTGTGCGTGGCCGCCATGGCCGGTGACACCCGCCGCGCCATGGAAATCCAGCGCCTGCTCATGCCGGTGCACAAAAACCTGTTTGTCGAAGCCAACCCCATCCCGGTGAAGTGGGCCATGGCCGAGCTGGGCCTGTGCGGGCCCACGCTGCGCCTGCCCATGACACCCTTGTCGGCCTCTTTCCACACCACCGTGAAAGACGCGCTGCGCAGCGGCGGTCTGCTTTAACTGAACTGAACCCTTTTAGGAACGCTACGTGAACCATATTGCCAAAGCCGGATTGAAAGTTGGAGTGTTGGGACTGACCATGGCGCTGGGCGCCTGCTCGATCATGCAAAGCGAGAAGATCGACTACAAGAGCGCGGGCACGGTAGGCCCGTCGCTGGACGTGCCGCCCGACCTGTCGCAGCTCAGCCGCGACTCGCGCTACGTGGTGCCCGGCGCGGCCGTCACCGCCAGCAACTACAAGGTGGGCCAGGTGGCCGCCGCCGCCCCTACCGCGGCCACTTCGCTGGGTGACATCCGCGTCGAACGCGCAGGCACGCAGCGCTGGCTGGTGATCAACCGCCCTGCAGACAAGCTGTGGGGACCGGTGCGCGACTTCTGGCAACAAAACGGCTTTTTGCTGACCGAAGACAACGCCGGCCTGGGCATCATGGAAACCGACTGGGCCGAAAACCGCGCCAAGCTGCCGCAGGACATCATCCGCAGCACCATTGGCAAGGTGTTTGAATCGCTGTACTCCACCGGCGAGCGCGACAAATACCGTACTCGCCTGGAACGCACCGCCACCGGCGGCACCGAAATCTACATCAGCCACCGCGGCATGGTCGAGGTCTACACCAGCCAGACCAAGGACCAGACCATCTGGCAGCCCCGCCCCACCGACCCCGAGCTGGAAGTCGAATTTCTGCGCCGCCTGATGCTGAAACTGGGTGCCAACGACGCACAGGTGCAAACCGCCCTGGAGCCCGAAGCCGCCAAGGCCAACGCCCGTCTTGCCACGGTCAACAACCAGCCGGTGGTGCAACTGGACGACGGCTTTGACCGCGCCTGGCGCCGTGTGGGCCTGACGCTGGACCGCACCGGCTTCACCGTCGAAGACCGCGACCGCAGCAAAGGCACCTACTTCGTGCGCTACGTGGCCCCGAATGCCACCAAGGTCCAGCCCGGCTTCTTCACCAAGCTATTCAGCAGCGACAGCAGCTCGCCGCCGGTGCAATACCGCGTCGCCGTGGTCACCGAAGGCTCGACCACCACCGTGTCGGTGCTGAACGCAGCGGGTGCACCCGAAGCGTCAGACAACGCCAAGAAGATCGTCCAGATCATTGCGGACGACCTGAAATAAGCACTCTGCGCTTCAAAAGCCTGGGCAGCGGCAGCGCAGGCAACGGCACCATCGTCGAAGCCTGCAGCGGAGCCAACACTACCCGCGTGCTGGTGGACTGCGGCTTTGGCCAGAAGCAGCTCGACCAGCGGCTGGCGCTGGCGGGCCTGCAGGCCGGGCAGATCGATGCGATCTTCATCACCCACGAGCACGGCGACCACGTAGGCTGCGCGCCGCAGTGGGCTGTGCGCCACCGCATCCCGGTGTGGATGAGCCATGGCACCCATGCGGCCATCGCCCATCCGGACCTGCCCGACCTGGACGGCCTGCTGCGCATCGCCCGCGACACCGAAACCATAGCCCTGGGCAACCTGCAGCTCACGCCCTTCACCGTGCCGCACGATGCCCGCGAACCCCTGCAACTACGCTGCAGCCAGGGCGATGCCCACCTGGGCATCCTCACCGACCTGGGCCATGCCACGCCGCATGTGCTGGCGCAGCTGATGGGCTGCCAGGCCCTGCTGCTGGAATGCAACCACGACCCCGAGCTGCTGGCCGCATCGCGCTACCCGCCGTTCCTGAAGCAGCGTGTGGGCGGCCTGTACGGCCATCTGGCCAACCACGCCGCCGCCGAGATCGCCCAGGCCCTGGCCGTGGGCGGGCTGCGCCGCATCGTAGCCGCGCATTTGAGCGAACAAAACAACCGCCCCGAACTCGCCTTAGCGGCCCTCGCCGGGGCCGAAGGTTGCGCCAATGTCACACTGGGCGTGGCGCACGCGGCTTTTGGCTGCGATTGGGTCACCGTATAAGTGTTTACCCGGGCTAGTCGGGTAAGATCGCAGGGTTCATTGGGGAGTAGCCTCCCACCGTTGCAATAGCGGTGGGGCTTGCATCAACATACTTGGCCGTTCGGCTATGGTGCAAGCGGTTCGTTCTTGGCAAGACCTTTGACCATGCCACCTCGGTTTGGCCGGGAGGGGGCGTGGTCATTCGTCTCAGCTCTGGCCTAGAAAGAAACCCATGGAAGCATTTCTCCTTTCCACAGGCATCGTCGCCCTCGCCGAAATCGGCGACAAAACCCAGTTGCTGGCCTTCATCCTGGCAGCCAAATTCAAAAAGCCCTGGCCCATCATCGCGGGCATTCTGGTGGCCACCATCGCCAACCACGCCTTTGCCGGTGCCGTCGGCTCCTGGATCACTTCGGTGGTCGGGCCGGAAACCCTGCGCTGGGTGCTGGGCATCTCCTTCATAGCCATGGCGGGCTGGACGCTGGTGCCCGACAAGTTCGAGGAAGAAGATGCCAAGCTGGCCCGCTACGGCGTGTTCGGCACCACGCTGATCGCATTCTTTCTGGCCGAAATGGGTGACAAGACGCAATTTGCCACCATCGCCCTGGCAGCCAAGTACCACGACTTTGTGGCCGTGGTAGCGGGCACCACGCTGGGCATGATGCTGGCCAACGTGCCCGCCGTGCTGCTGGGCCACAAAATCGCCGAGCGCATGCCGACCAAGATCGTGCACCGCATTGCAGCCGCGATTTTTCTGGTCATGGGCGTACTGACCCTGTTGGGTGCCGGTGCCGGTATGGGCTTGTAATAGAGCCCCCCCCGGGAGCCCCACGGCACGCTGGCATAATCCAGGGTCTTTTAGGGCTCTCGTGCTCATTCTTATTGCACAAGCAGCTACATATTCCATAGCACACAATCCAAGGAACACACATGGCTTTCACCACCACCGCCTCCGGCCTGCAGTTTGAAGACACCATCCAGGGCTCGGGCGATGTCGCCACCAAGGGCAAGAGCGTCACCGTGCACTACACCGGCTGGCTGTTCAACGACGGCGTGCAAGGTGCCAAGTTCGACTCCAGCAAGGACCGCAAAGACCCCTTCGTGTTCTCGCTGGGCGCAGGCATGGTCATCAAGGGCTGGGACGAAGGCGTGGCCGGTATGCAAATCGGTGGTGCCCGCACGCTGATCATTCCCGCTGCCCTGGGCTACGGCGCGCGCGGCGCGGGCGGCGTGATTCCCCCGAACGCCACGCTGAAATTTGACGTGGAACTGCTGGCCATCAAGGGCTGAAACTTCCCTGGGCGGGGCCTGTGGTCCCGCCGCGCCAGCCCATTTTTTCGACGCCGCCCCCTTGCAAAAGGCCAGGGCGGCACAAGTTTGCGTAACTGGTTCACTCCATTCACCCTCCAGAAAATGTCTGACAACAACACCAATCCCGACCACCAGCCCCTGGACGGCATGGCCCCCGCCGACGAGCAAGCGACCAGCGACGTGGAAGCGCTGGCCATGGCCCAGGCCGAACTGGCTGCCCTGAAAGCCAAAAGCGCCGATCTGGCCGACCAGTTCCTGCGCGCCAAGGCCGATGCCGAAAACGCCCGCCGCCGCGCCGAAGACGACATCGCCAAGGCCCGCAAGTTCAGCCTGGAAAGCTTTGCCGAGAGCCTGTTGCCCGTGGCCGACAGCCTGGAAGCCGGCCTGGCCATCAAGGACGGCACGCCCGCCCAGATCCGCGAAGGTGCCGAAGCCACCCTGCGCCAGCTCAAAAGCGCGCTGGAACGCAACAAGGTGATCGAGATCGCCCCCGCGGCTGGCACCAAGTTCGACCCGCACCAGCACCAGGCCATCAGCGTGGTGCCTGCCGAGCAGGAAGCCAACACCGTGGTCAGCGTGCTGCAAAAGGGCTATTTGATCTCGGAGCGCGTGCTGCGCCCGGCCCTGGTCACGGTTACCGCACCTAAATAAATAAAAAGCGCAGGGATTTCAATCACCCCACTCTTGAAGTGGCGAAAGTAATCCGCACCTTGAACGCATCAGGGCTTTGCTTGAAGCCCGCACCATTTACACAAATCTAAGGACGAAATCATGGGAAGAATTATTGGCATTGACTTGGGCACCACCAACAGCTGCGTTTCCGTCATGGAAGGCAATGTGCCCCGCGTGATCGAAAACGCCGAAGGCGCACGCACTACGCCGTCCATCGTGGCCTACCAGGAAGACGGCGAAGTGCTGGTCGGCGCATCCGCCAAGCGCCAGGCGGTTACCAACCCCAAGAACACGCTGTACGCCGTCAAGCGTTTGATCGGCCGCAAGTTCACCGAAAAAGAAGTCCAGAAAGACATCGACCTGATGCCTTACACCATCGTGGCTGCCGACAACGGCGATGCCTGGGTGCAAGTGCGCGGCAACAAGATTTCGGCCCAGCAGGTTAGCGCCGACATTCTGCGCAAGATGAAGAAGACCGCCGAAGACTACCTGGGCGAAGCCGTCACCGAAGCCGTGATCACCGTGCCCGCGTACTTCAACGACGCACAGCGCCAGGCCACCAAGGACGCAGGCCGCATCGCCGGTCTGGACGTGAAGCGCATCATCAACGAACCCACCGCAGCGGCCCTGGCTTTTGGCCTGGACAAGCACGAAAAGGGCGACCGCAAGATTGCGGTGTATGACCTGGGCGGCGGCACGTTCGACGTGTCCATCATCGAGATCGCCGATGTCGATGGCGAAAAGCAATTCGAAGTGCTGTCCACCAACGGCGACACCTTCCTGGGTGGCGAAGACTTTGACCAGCGCATCATCGACTTCATCATTGCCGAGTTCAAGAAAGAATCCGGCGTGGACTTGTCCAAGGACGTGCTAGCCCTGCAGCGCCTGAAGGAAGCCGCTGAAAAGGCCAAGATCGAGCTGTCCAACAGCGCATCCACCGACATCAACCTGCCCTACGTGACAGCCGATGCCTCCGGCCCCAAGCACCTGAACATCAAGCTCAGCCGCTCCAAGCTCGAAGCCCTGGTCGAAGAATTGATCGAACGCACCATCGCCCCCTGCCGCACCGCCATCAAGGATGCGGGTGTGAGCGTAGCCGACATCCATGACGTGATTCTGGTCGGCGGCATGACCCGTATGCCCAAGGTGCAAGAGAAGGTGAAGGAATTCTTCGGCAAGGAACCCCGCAAGGACGTGAACCCCGACGAAGCCGTGGCCGTTGGTGCTGCCATCCAGGGCCAGGTTTTGAGCGGCGACCGCAAGGACGTGCTGCTGCTGGACGTGACCCCTCTGTCCCTGGGTATCGAAACCCTGGGCGGCGTGATGACCAAGATGATCGTCAAGAACACGACCATCCCCACCAAGTTTGCCCAGACCTTCTCCACTGCCGACGACAACCAGCCCGCCGTGACCATCAAGGTGTTCCAGGGCGAGCGCGAAATCGCCAACGTCAACAAGCTGCTGGGTGAGTTCAACCTCGAAGGCATCCCACCGGCAGCGCGTGGCACGCCACAGATCGAAGTGTCGTTCGACATCGATGCCAACGGCATCCTGCACGTCGGCGCGAAAGACAAGGGCACCGGCAAGGAAAACAAGGTCACCATCAAGGCCAACTCGGGTCTGTCGGAAGCCGAAATCCAGCAAATGGTGAAAGATGCCGAGCTGAACGCCGCCGACGACAAGAAGAAGCTGGAACTGGTGCAAGCCCGTAACCAGGGCGAAGCCAGCGTGCACAGCGTCAAGAAGAGCCTGACCGAGTACGGCGACAAGATCGAAGCGGCCGAGAAGGAAAGCATCGAAGCCGCCATCAAGGCACTGGAAGAAGTCTTGAAGGGCGAAGACAAAGCCGCCATCGACGAGAAGAACACCGCCCTGATGACCGTCAGCCAGAAGCTGGGCGAGAAGATGTACGCCGACATGCAAGCCAAGCAGGCCGCCGACGAAGCCGCCGCCGGTGGTGCCGCCCCGGAAGCCGAAGCCGCCAAGGCCGCTGACGACAACGTGGTCGATGCCGAAGTGAAAGAAGTCAAAAAGGGCTAACTGACTAGCCGCAGGCTTGATCAAACCCGCGCCGCGCCCGGCTGGTCCTTGACAGGACTTCCGGCGCGGCTTTTTGCGTAACGGGCTATCCGGCCCCACCCCGATCGCCGTAGTGAGAAAGTGATGGCAGCATGAGCAAACGAGATTATTACGAAGCCCTCGGCGTTCCCAAGAACGCCTCCGAGGAAGAAATCAAGAAGGCCTATCGCAAGCTGGCGATGAAGCACCACCCGGACCGCAACCAGGGTGATTCGGCCAAGGGTGCCGAAGACAAGTTCAAGGAAATCAAGGAAGCCTATGAAATGCTGAGCGACGCGCAAAAACGCGCCGCCTACGACCAGCATGGCTTTGCCGGTGTCGACCCGAACATGCGCGGCGGCCCCGGGGCCGAAGGCTTTGCGGGCGGTGGCTTTGCCGAGGCCTTTGGCGATATTTTTGGCGACATGTTCGGCCAAAGCCGGGGTGGCCGGGGCGGTGGCCGCCAGGTGTTCCGGGGTGCTGACCTCAGCTACGCCATGGAAGTCACGCTGGAAGAAGCCGCACGCGGCAAGGAAGCGCAGATCCGCATCCCCACCTGGGAAGCCTGCGACACCTGCCACGGCAGTGGTGCCAAACCCGGCACCCAGGCCAAAACCTGCGGCACCTGCGCGGGCCAGGGCACGGTGCAGATGCGCCAAGGCTTCTTCAGCGTGCAGCAAACCTGCCCCACCTGCCGTGGCTCGGGCAAGGTCATTCCCGACCCCTGCACCGCCTGCAGCGGCCAGGGCAAGGTCAAAAAGCAAAAAACGCTGGAAGTCAAGATCCCCGCCGGTATCGACGACGGCATGCGCATCCGCAGCGTGGGCAATGGCGAGCCGGGCTCGAACGGTGGCCCCTCGGGCGACCTGTACATCGAGATCCGCACCAAGAAGCACGACATCTTTGAGCGCGACGGCGGCGACCTGCACTGCTCGGTGCCGGTGAGCTTCATCACCGCCGCCCTGGGTGGCGAGATCGAGGTGCCCACCTTGTCCGGCAAAGCCGCCATCGACATCCCCGAAGGCACGCAAGCGGGCAAGCAGTTCCGCCTGCGCGGCAAGGGCATCAAGGGCGTACGCGACAGCTCGCCCGGCGACCTGTACTGCCACATCACGGTGGAAACCCCGGTCAAGCTCACCGAACACCAGCGCAAGCTGATGCGCGAACTGGAAGAGTCGTTCAAAAAGGGCGGCGGCAAGCACTCGCCCACCGGCGACAGCTGGACGGACAAGCTCAAGAAGTTCTTCGCATAAGCTGAGCTTGCGTTGATTCAAAGCCCCTGGGTGTTTGCGCCCAGGGGCTTTTTCCATGGCGGGGCTAAAAACTCTTTTGCTACTTCTTTGGTAGCTGCTCGCGCCCGTTCCATCAGCACGAGCGGCCTATTTCTTATAAAAATGCTGTAGTGCTTCGGTAGGGAACTGGCAGCGCCCGCTTATAGTTGAAGCTTTGCCAGCCGCAAGGACATCGCCATGAAAACCAAAGCCGCCGTCGCCTGGAAAGCAGGCTCCCCCCTGACCATAGAAACCGTGGACCTGGACGGCCCCAAATTCGGCGAAGTGCTGGTCGAGATCAAGGCCACCGGCATCTGCCACA
The DNA here is from genome assembly GCF_056521425.1 of Rhodoferax sp. LS1P39. Lineage (NCBI taxonomy): Bacteria > Pseudomonadati > Pseudomonadota > Betaproteobacteria > Burkholderiales > Comamonadaceae > Rhodoferax > Rhodoferax sp. LS1P39. The sequence goes on from NZ_JBWMAV010000002.1 coordinate 173,299, forward strand.
CCGACTACTACACCCTATCCGGTGCCGACCCCGAAGGCATCTTCCCCGCCATCCTGGGCCACGAAGGCGCAGGCATCGTGGTCGATGTCGGCCCTGGCGTGACGACGCTCCAAAAGGGCGACCACGTCATCCCCCTGTACACCCCCGAATGCCGCCAGTGCAAGTTCTGCCTGAGCCGTAAAACGAATCTGTGCCAACTCATCCGTGGCACCCAGGGCAAAGGCCTGATGCCCGATGCCACCAGCCGCTTCAGCCTGGATGGCAAACCCATCTTCCACTACATGGGCACCTCCACCTTCAGCAACTACACCGTCGCCCCGGAGATCAGCCTGGCCAAGATCCGCAAGGACGCACCGTTTGACAAGGTCTGCTACATCGGCTGCGGTGTCACCACCGGCATCGGTGCCGTGCTGTTCACCGCCAAGGTCGAAGCTGGGGCCAACGTGGTGGTGTTCGGCCTGGGCGGCATCGGCCTGAACGTCATCCAGGGCGCCAAGATGGTGGGTGCCGACAAGATCATCGGCGTGGACATCAACCCCGAGCGCCAAGCCATGGCCCGCCAGTTCGGTATGACGCACTTCATCAACCCCAAGGAAGTCCCCAACGTTGTCGATGCCATCGTGCAACTCACCGACGGCGGAGCCGACTACAGCTTCGAGTGCATAGGCAACACCCAGGTGATGCGCCAGGCGCTGGAATGCACCCACAAGGGCTGGGGCCGCAGCATCATCATCGGCGTGGCCGAAGCCGGGGCAGAGATCAGCACCCGGCCGTTCCAGCTGGTCACAGGCCGCAAATGGGAAGGCTCGGCCTTTGGTGGGGCACGCGGGCGCACCGATGTGCCGAAGATTGTGGACTGGTACATGGAGGGCAAGATCAGCATCGACCCGCTGATCACCCACACCATGCCACTGGAAGATATCAACAAGGGGTTTGATTTGATGAAGAGTGGTGAATCGATTCGCGGTGTGGTGCTGTTCTGATGGCCAAGCTCACTACCCTCTCAGAGCACGCCTGCTTTGACGGCATCCAGACCTTCTACCAGCACGACTCTTCGGAGATCGGCCTGCCCATGCGTTTCGCGGTGTACATGCCGCCCGGTGCGACGGGCCCGGTGCCCGCCCTGCTCTACCTGGCAGGCCTGACCTGCAACGAAGAAACCTTCATGACCAAGGCCGGGGCGCAGCAGTACGCCGCGCAACTGGGCATCGCCCTGATCGCACCCGACACCGGGCCGCGCGGTGCCAACGTACCGGGCGAGTCCGACAGCTGGGACTTTGGCCTGGCCGCCAGCTTCTACATCGATGCGACCGAAGCCCCCTGGTCCACCCACTACCGCATGGAAAGCTACCTTATCCAAGAGCTGCTACCCCTGCTGGTGGAAGAGCTGGCCATCGACCCCGAGCGCATCGGCATCTTCGGCCATTCAATGGGCGGGCATGGCGCGCTGACGCTGGCACTGAAATACCCGGGCCTGTTCAAGTCGGTATCGGCCTTTGCGCCCATCTGCGCGCCCACCCAGTGCGCCTGGGGACAAAAGGCCTTCACCGGCTACCTGGGTTCCGACAACACGCCCTGGCCCGCGCACGATGCTGTGTTCCTGATGGCTGCCAAGACCGCTGCGCCCTACCCCCACGGCATCCTGATCGACCAGGGCCTGGCCGACAAGTTTCTGGCCCCGCAGCTCAACCCGCACATCTTTGAAGCCGCCTGCCAGGCCGTCAACCAGCCGCTGCTGCTGCGCCGCCACACCGGCTACGACCACGGCTACTATTTCATCAGCAGCTTCATGGCCGACCACATGGCACACCATGCCACCGCGTTGGGACTGATCGCACCCGAAACAACTACCCCGAACCTGCCGTAAAGCGTTGCGTCAGGCGCTCTTCGTCTCGTCAAACCCGTAACGGGTATGCGCCAGGGCCATCACCTCGCGTGGCGGCGTGGCTTTGAGGCGGTGGTCGCTCCACACCTGTCGCCAGCGCCGCGCGCCCGGCAGGCCGTGGCGCAGGCCCAGCATGTGGCGGGCAATGCTGTACCAGCCCGTGCCCTGCTCGGCGGCCATGCGTTCCATGTAGACGACCATCTGCTCCTCGATGCTTTCGCGCGTGGCCTCGCTAGGTGCCGCGCCGAAAAACGCCGCGTCCCAACCGGCCAGAAACCAGGGGTTGTGGTAGGCCTCACGCCCCACCATCACACCGTCGAGCTGGGTCAACTGCTCGGCAATCTGGTCCTCGGTGGTGAAGCCGCCATTGATGGAGAAAGTGAGCACCGGGAAGTCTTGTTTAAGCCGGTGCACCAGTTCGTAACGCAGCGGCGGGATCTCGCGGTTCTCTTTGGGTGACAGGCCTTTGAGCCAGGCATTGCGGGCGTGCACGATAAAGGTGCTGCAGCCGCCTTCGGCCACCGTGCCCACAAAGTCGCGCACAAACCCATAACTCTCGGTCTTGTCCACGCCAATGCGGTGCTTCACCGTCACCGGAATATCCACCGCGTCGCGCATGGCCCGTACGCAGTCGGCCACCAGCTGCGGCTCGGCCATCAAACAGGCCCCGAACGCGCCACGCTGCACCCGCTCGCTAGGGCAGCCGCAGTTGATGTTGATCTCGTCGTAACCCCACTCCTCGCCTAACTTGGCGCAGCGGGCCAGGTCCGCCGGTTCGCTGCCGCCCAGTTGCAAGGCGACCGGGTACTCTTCGGCATTGAAGCGCAGATGGCGGGGCACGTCGCCATGCAGCAGCGCGCCGGTGGTCACCATCTCGGTGTAGAGCAAGGTGTGGCGCGACAGCAGGCGGTGCAGGTAGCGGCAATGGGCGTCGGTCCAGTCCATCATCGGGGCGACGGAGACGCGGTGGGATAAGAAGGTCATCCAGCAATTATCCCAGTCTGGTCTTGGCCCCTCCAGACCGCACCGGTATGCCAGTCGCCCATCTGCACCAGGTCCCACCGAGTCCGGTATCCAGCGCGCGGCTACCGGGAACTAAAGATTTCGAGCCATGAAAACCAGATACCTTTTAGGCCCTTGGCGCTTATTCAATGTGCGCAAGCAGCTATTTTTTAGATAGCAATTAAGACTGCACACCTCGAGGGGAATGGTCGTTAGTGGTAGCCGAATGTGCTACTACAAGACCCGGTCCGGTTGTGACCCCGGCCCGGTTCGCGGCTGAGGACCATGGAGGCTTGGATGCTTTTTAGACCTCTACCGCCCATGGAATGAGATGGCCCTAGGCTTGGGGCTTGAGGTCGAAAACCAGGCAGGTAGTGGTTGCATGCGCGTACAAAGTGCCGTCCGGACCATACAGGCGTGCTTCGGCGGTGGCGAGTTGGCGGCCGCAGTGGATAACTTTGCCCTCGGCACGAATCCGCTGGACTTTGGTGCCAATGGCCTTGACCAGGTTTACACCCAGCTCGGCAGTGGTGTAGCCGCGCCCAGCCTGCATCATGGTGTGCACGGCGCAGCCTAATGCCGAGTCCAGTAACGTGGCGTACCAACCTCCGTGGATGCTGCCCATGGGGTTGAGATGGGAGGGGCCTGGCGTGCCCTGGAAAAGCGCGTGCCCTTCAGACACTTCCATGATGGTGAAGTCCAGCGTTTTGCCGATGGCGGCGTAGGGTAATTCGCCACGCAACATGGCCTGCAATTGCTCCAGGCCGCTAAGAGTGGCGATCTGATCCAGGCGGGCCACGCCAGGGCCGGGGCCCGCGCTCAAACGTGCCAATACAGCGGCCTCTTCGGCTAGCCACGCGTCCAGCGTCGAAAGTTGGGTTATGGCTTTCACGGGAACTCCTTGGTCAAACCTAAAAATCACTAAAGGTGGAATGGCGATGGGCGGGCAGCGAGCTTGGGTTCAACACCCTGCAGTACCCACGGCCTACAACGCAATGGTTAACCCAGCAGAGTGCCTTCTACAAACGCCGCGATGTGGCGGGCCCAAGCCCCAGGATACCGATCCGTGGAGCGCGGAGTCAATGAGCACGGATCAGGTCTTGCAATAGCGTATTCCACTACCACCAGCGTTGACTCCCAGCCAGGTACAGAGTCTTGATTGCTATCCAAAAAATAGCTGCTTGCGCCCAATCCATAGGCGGTAGAGAGCCAAAAAGCATTGAACTCTCCCCGACACAAGCCCACAAAATTCCTCAGGGCTTGAAATGCCCGTTCAACTGGTAGCGCGCCCCAGGGTGTACCTGGCGCGCCAGGGTGATGGGCACGTCGGCGTTGGCGGTTTTGCGCAGCACCACCAGGCAGGGGGCGCTGGGGGGGATGCACAAGAGTTCGGCCTCTTTCGCGGTGGGCAGGCTGGCCTCTACCGCGTACTGCGCCTCCCACAGCGGGGCCACGGTGCGCAGGTAGTAGGTGGGCGAGAGCTGGGTGAAGTCGTTGTGCAGGTAGTCGGGCGCGCAGGCAGGGTTGACGTAACGGTCTTCGCACTGCATGGGCACGTCGTTTTCAAAATGCACCAGCAGGGTGTGGAAAACGCGCGTGCCGGGGGCCAGGCGAAACGGCTGGGCAATGGTCTCGGGGCAAGGCTCTTCCTGCGCCAGGTGCACCACGGCGTGGTGGCGGTGGCCGCGCGCGGCAATTTCCTGCTGCAGGTCGTGGATGGTCAGGTTGGACGATACCGCGCCCAGGTGCGCGGCGAAGGTGCCCACGCCCTGTAGGCGGGTCACCAGGCCTTCGGCCTGCAGCTCGCGCAGGGCGCGGCTCACCGTCATGCGGCTGACCTGGAACTGCGCCACCAGCTCGGGCTCGGACGGCATCAGGCTGCCCGGCGGCCAGCGGCCTTGTGACAGCTCTTTTTTCAGATGCGCCTTGACCCGTGCGAACGGTGCCTGGTTGGCGGGTTCGGAGGAAGCCAGCGGCGAGTGTCGAAGAAAGACCATGTGTAAATTGTAGTTGTACGTGGTTGACTAGCCATGTCTACACAAGTACAGTTGCAGCCATTATTTGACGAAAGCGAGACCCCCATGCTGATCACCCCCGGCCTCCTCACCCTGGAGCAACTCCAACGCATCCATGCCAGCATCACCCCCCTGGAGCTGGACCCCGCCTGCCGCGACGGCATCCGCGCCAGCGCGGCTCTGGTGCAGGCCGCTGCCGATGGCGATGCGCCTGTGTATGGGGTCAACACCGGCTTTGGCAAGCTGGCCAACCAGCGCATCAGCAAGGCGCAACTAGCCACGCTGCAGCTCAACCTGATCCGCTCGCACAGCGTGGGCGTGGGCGAGCCGCTGGCCGCGCCCATCGTGCGGCTGATGCTGGCCACCAAGGCCGCCAGCCTGGCGCGTGGCCACTCCGGCGTGCGCGAGGTGGTGGTGGATACCCTGCTGGCGGTGCACAACGCCGGGCTGGTACCGCATGTACCGTCGCAGGGTTCGGTGGGTGCGTCGGGCGACCTGGCCCCGCTGGCGCACATGACGCTGGCGCTGCTGGGCGAAGGCGAAATGTGGGTTGATGGCCAGCGCATGGCCGCCGCAGATGCCCTGGCGCAGGCCGGTATTGCACCGCTGACGCTCGGCCCCAAGGAAGGCCTGGCGCTGATCAACGGCACCCAGACCTCGGCGGCGCTAGCCCTGCACGGGCTGTTTATCTTTGAGCCGGTGCTGGAAGCGGCACTGTTGATCGGAGCCCTGTCGGTGGAGGCCGCACGCGGCAGCGACGGCCCGTTCGACCCGCGCATCCACGCGCTGCGCGGCCAGCCCGGCCAGATCGACGTGGCCCGCTACTACCGCGCCCTGCTGGCGGGCAGCGCCATCCGCCAATCGCACGCCACCGGCGACGACCGTGTGCAAGACCCGTATTCGCTGCGCTGCCAGCCGCAAGTGGTAGGTGCCTGCCTGGACCAGTTGCGCCACGCCAGCCGCATCTTGCTGATCGAAGCCAATGCGGTGACCGACAACCCGCTGGTGTTTGCGGAAGACGGCGTGATGGTCTCTGGAGGGAATTTCCACGCCGAACCCGTCGCCCTGGCCGCCGATGGCATGGCCCTGGCAATTGCCGAAGTCGGCGCAATTTCCGAGCGGCGCATCGCCATGCTGATCGACAGCAGTGTCTCGCGCCTACCGCCGTTTTTGACGGCCGATGCCGGGCTGCACAGCGGCTTCATGATCATGCACGTCACCGCTGCCTCGCTGGCTTCCGAGAACAAATCCCTGGCCCACCCGGCCAGCGTAGACAGCCTGCCCACCAGCGCCAACCAGGAAGACCATGTGTCCATGGCCACCTTCGCCGCACGCCGCCTGCAGGCCATGGTGAGCAACACGGCGCACATTCTGGCGATCGAATGGCTGGCCGCGGCCCAGGGCATCGACTTCTTGCGGCCCTTGACCAGCTCGGCCCCGCTGGAGCTGCTGCACGCCGCCCTGCGCGACCACATCCCCCGCATGGACCACGACCGCTACTTCGCACCCGACATCGCCCATGCCACCGAAATGGTGCGCAGCGGCGCCATCAGCGGCATTTTCCGCACCCTGCCCGGCCTACCTGCGCTATGGACCGCAATTTGAGCAACCGACCGTTGGCGCGCGGGTAACATGCCGAGACCCAAAGATGGAGGAGCATCCGCACCATGGTTTCCAGCAACAGCCTCCGGCTCCCCCGCGCAACGCCTGCGTTCGCCAAAATAAGCCAACAGGCTGCCTGTGCCGCAGCCGTCCTGGCACTGGTCGGGTGCGGCTCCACGCCCCTGCCGCCGTGGCAGTCCTTCCCCGCCGTACTGGCCCCCCGGCCCGCAACGACACCGGCCACGCCCGCTGCGGCTGCCCCTGCTCCCGCCGTCACCCAACCCGTTGCGCAAGCCAGCGTCAGCCCCAGCGATGCGCCAGCGGCCACCGCAGTCGGCGCACCCTACAGCGCCGCCGTGGCGGCCCGTTTCCCCGACCCGTCCACGGTGTACAGCACGCCGGGCCTGCAGCCGGGGCGCACCGGCTTCACCACCAATGCCGAAGTGGCCGCCTGGCTGGCCCAGCTGAGCAACAAGCCCAGCCGCAACGTGCAGGCCAGCGTGCTGCGCGTCGGCTATTCGCAACAGGGCGTGCCATTAGAGGCCCTGCTGCTGACACGGGCCAGCAGCCCGGATGCCCCTACCATCCTCGCCACCGGGCGGCCGTTGGTGCTGATCGTGGCGCAGCAGCACGGCAACGAGCCTGCGGGTAGCGAGGCTGCCCTGGTGGTGGCGCGTGAGCTGGCCCAGGGCCTGCTGGAGCCGCTGCTGGACAAGCTCAACGTGCTGGTCGTGCCGCGGGCCAACCCCGACGGGGCCGCCGCCAACCAGCGCACCACGGCCAACGGCATCGACATGAACCGCGACCACCTGCTGCTCAACAGCCCCGAGGCCCGCGCCCTGGCCCAGCTGGGCCGCGACTACCAGCCCACGGTGGTGCTGGACGCACACGAGTACACCGTGGTGGGCCGCTACCTGCAAAAGTTTGGCACCGTCCAGAAGTTCGATGCCCTGCTGCAGTACGCCATGGCGGCCAATGTGCCGCCGTTTTTGACCCGCGCTTCGGAAGAGTGGTACCGCCGCCCGGTGGTGGCCGCGCTCAAGTCGCAAAACCTGAGCAGCGAGTGGTACTACACCACCTCCACCGACATCGACGACCACGTGGTCTCCATGGGCGGCACCCAGCCCGACACCGGGCGCAACGTCAACGGCCTGAAGAATTCCGTCAGCATGCTGATCGAAACCCGGGGCGTGGGCATTGGCCGCCTGCACCTCCAGCGCCGGGTGCACACCCAGGTCACCGCCATGGTCAGCATGCTGCAAAGCACTGCCACCCGGGCTGAGCAGATGGGCCAGTTGCGCTCGTTCATCGAGCGCGAAGTCAGCAGCCAGGCCTGCCGCGGCCAGGCGGTGGTGGAGGCCGGCCCCACCCCCGCCCAGTACGACCTGGCCATGCTGGACCCCACCACCGGGGCCGACAAAAAGGTCTCGGTGGACTGGAATTCGGCGCTGGAGCTGCAAACCGTCAAGGCGCGCGCCCGGCCTTGCGGCTACTGGCTATCGGCTGCAGCCACCGCTGCGGTGGACCGGCTGCAACTGCTGGGCGTGCAGGTGATGCGGGTGGTGGATGGCGGATCGGTGCGGGGCGAGCTGTACCGCGCCACCGGCCAGAGCAGCGGCGCGCGGCAAGACGTGCGCGGCAGCATTGCCGATGCCCAGCCCATCAACCTGACCCAGGTCGAGCTGGTGCGCAGCCTGGTGGATACCCCACAGGGAAGCTATTACGTGCCGCTGGGCCAACCCCTGGCCAACCTGGTGCTGGCCGCGCTGGAGCCCGACACGCAAAACAGCTATTTTGCCAACCACATCCTGGCCAACCTGAATGACACCGCCCGGGTGCTGGCCGAACCCACGGGTGCGCTGGAGAAGCTGCCTTAGGCGATTTCAGGATTTTGGGCCTTTTTTAAGGCACGAAATCGGCATCCCGTGCTTATTCCATCAGCGTGACAAGCTCCTATTTTTATAGTTAAAAACAGGAGCATTCCTTCTCAAGGAGCAGGCTCTGGCAGCGGGGCCGCCTTGGGCTTGGTGCGGGCGGCGTTGCGCTTGTCGATAGCAGCCTTGTGGTCGGCGGCTTCCTGCAGCTTTTTGGCATAGCGCGCGGGCTCATCGGCGGCCTCGGCGGCGCGGCGGGCGCGGGCGGCCTGCTCTTCCTGGGCTTTGCGGGCCTTGCTCTCGGCAGTGGCTTTGCGCGCGGCCTGGGCCTGGGCGGCCTCGGCTGCGTCATACGGTTTACGCGGCTCGGCAGGGGTGCGCACCGGTGCGGATGCCTTGGTGCGCGGGGTGGCGGTGCCCACGGCCACCGGGGGGCCGTCTTTGGCGGCGGCGGCTTGCTCCATGCGCTGCAACTGCTCTGCGCCCTTGCGCTTGCGCTCGGCATCGTTGAGCGCGATTTCCTGGCGGCGCAAATCGGCCATATCGACCCGGCGGCGGGCGCGGCTTTCATCGCGGCAGTCGTTGACCGCAAACTTCTGGAAGCAGGCGGCTTCTTCTTCGGCAAAGCGCTGCTCGATCCGCTTGCGCTCGGCATCGATACGGGCCTGCTCGGCGGCCACGTGCAGGCCGCCATCGGCCACCTGCGCCAGCACCGAGGTGCTGGCAAACAGGCACCAGAGGCTTATCCAATATTTGTTCATGTCAGATGGGTGTCCACAATGCGCCGTTCCAGCGCTAAAAATTCAACCGACTGCATCTCGTTCAGGCGCGACACGGTGCGCGGGAACTCGTGCGCCATCGGGCCCTCGGTGTACAACTCTTCAGGGGGTACGGCGGCGGATAGGATGAGCTTGACCCGGCGGTCGTACAGCACATCCACCAGCCAGGTGAAGCGCCGCGCGGGTGAGGCCATGTTGACCCCCATGGCAGGCACATTGCTCAGCAGCACGGTATGGAACTGGCTGGCCATTTCCAGGTAGTCGTTTTGCGAGCGCGGGCCGCCGCACAGGGTTTGGAAGTCAAACCACACCACGCCACCGGCCTTGCGCCGGGCCTGGATCTCGCGGGCTTCGATGTGCAGCACCGGGTCTTCGTCCTGGGTTTCGGCCAGGCGGGTGAAGGCCTCGGCCATCTCCAGATCAGCCTGCGGGCCCAGGGGGGTGTGGTAGATCTTGACCTGCTCCAGCGTGCGGCTACGGTAGTCGGTGCCGTTGTCCACGCTCAGCACTTCCAGCTTTTCATTCAGCAGCGCGATGGCGGGCAGGATGCGGTCGCGGTGCAGGCCGTTGGGGTAGAGGTCGTCGGGCTTGAAATTGGAGGTGGTGACAAAGCCCACGCCGTTGGCAAACAGCGCGTCCAGCAGGCGGTGCAGAATCATCGCGTCGGTGATGTCGGCCACGTGGAATTCATCAAAGCAGATCAGCTTGTAGCGCTTGGCCATGCGTGCGCCCAGCTCGTCCAGCGGGTTCACCGTGCCCTGCAGGTCGGCCAGCTCGCGGTGCACTTCGCGCATGAATTCATGGAAATGCAGCCGGGTCTTGCGCTTCAGCGGCACGGCGTTGAAGAAGCAGTCCATCAAAAAGCTCTTGCCCCGCCCTACCCCGCCGTACATGTACACGCCGCGCGGAATCTCGGGCCGGAAGATGAGCTTTTTGAAGCTGTTGGAACGCTTTTCTTTGTACGCGGCCCACTCGGTGGCGCAGCGCTCCAAGGCATCGACGGCGCGCAACTGCGCCGGGTCGGCGGTGTAACCGCGCTGGGCCAGTTCGGCCTCGTAGGCTGCTTTAACGCTCAAAGAGAAACACTCCCGTTACTACAAATTAAATAGCTGCTAGCGCTTATGGAATAAGCGGTAGCAGCTATTTTTACATCTAATCTGGATTAGAAGTTCAGGGTGCGCTTGTCCACCGCCAAAGCGGCTTCCTTGGTGGACTCGCTCAAGGATGGATGCGCGTGGCAGATGCGGGCGATGTCCTCGGCGCTGGCGCGGAATTCCATCGCCATCACGCATTCGGCGATCAGCTCGCTGGCCTGCGGGCCCACGATGTGCACGCCCAGGATTTCGTCCGTCACTGCATCGGCCAGCATCTTCACCATGCCGGTGGTGTCACCCAGCGCACGCGCACGGCCATTGGCCAGGAACGGGAAGCTGCCCGCCTTGTAGGCCTTGCCCGCGGCCTTGAGCTGCTGCTCGGTCTGGCCGACCCAGGCGATTTCGGGGTTGGTGTAGATCACCCACGGCACGGTGTTGAAGTTGACATGGCCGTGCTGGCCGGCAATGCGCTCGGCCACGGCAACGCCCTCTTCCTCGGCTTTGTGCGCCAGCATGGGGCCGCGCACCACGTCGCCAATCGCCCACACATTGGGCAGGTTGGTTTTGCAGTCGCCGTCCACCACAATCGCGCCGCGCTCGTCCAGCGCCAGCTCGACCACGTCCGCACCCAAACCAATGGTATTGGGCACGCGGCCAATGGAGACGATGAGCTTGTCCACGTCCAGCGTTTGGGCTTCGCCCTTGGCATCGGTGTAGGCAATGCTCACGCCCTTCTTGGCCTTCTTGATCTCGCCGACCTTCACGCCCAGGTTGATCTTCAGGCCTTGCTTGTCGAAAGCCTTTTTAGCTTCCTTGGCGATCTGCTCGTCCACCGCGCCCAGGAAAGTCGGCAGACCTTCGAGGATGGTGACCTCAGAGCCCAGGCGGCGCCAGACCGAGCCCATCTCCAGGCCGATCACGCCGGAGCCGATCAGGCCCAGCTTCTTGGGCACCGCGCCGATGCGCAATGCGCCGTCGTTGGACAGGATGTATTCCTCGTCAAACGGCGTGCCGGGCAAGGGGCGGGCGTTGGAGCCGGTGGCGATCACGATGTGCTTGCCGACCAGCGACTCTTCGCCGACCTTGATGGCATAGCCGCCGTCTACCGCCGCCACGAACGAGCCGCGGCCATGGAAGAAGGTGATCTTGTTCTTCTTGAACAGGTACTGGATGCCGTCGTTGTTCTGCTTGACCACGGTGTCCTTGCGGGCGACCATTTTGGCCAGGTCCAGGCTGAGGCCTTTGACCTCGATGCCATGGTCGGCAAAGTGGTGGCCGGCCTGGTCAAAGTGCTCGCTGGACTGCAGCAGCGCCTTGGACGGGATGCAGCCGACGTTGGTACAGGTGCCGCCCAGTGCCGGGCCGCCCTTGGCGTTTTTCCACTCGTCGACACAGGCCACGTTGAAGCCCAGTTGGGCCGCGCGGATGGCGGCGATATAGCCACCAGGGCCGCCGCCGATGACGATCACGTCAAAGTTTTTAGACATGCTGCGTCTCCTTAGATGTCAAACAGCAAGCGGGCTGGGTCTTCCAGCGCTTCTTTCATGGCCACCAGGCCCAGCACGGCTTCGCGGCCGTCGATGATGCGGTGGTCGTAGCTCATGGCGAAGTAGTTCATCGGGCGCACCACGACCTGGCCGTTTTCGACCACGGCGCGGTCCTTGGTGGCGTGGATGCCCAGAATCGCCGACTGTGGCGGGTTGATGATGGGTGTGGACAGCATGGAGCCGAAGGTGCCACCGTTGGAGACGGAGAAGGTGCCGCCGGTCATGTCGTCCATACCCAGCTTGCCTTCGGCCGCCTTCTTGCCGAATTCGGCGATCTTCTTCTCGATGTCGGCAAAGCTCATCTGGTCGGCGTTGCGCAGAATCGGCACCACCAGGCCACGGGGCGAGCCCACGGCGATACCGATGTCGAAGTAGCCGTGGTAGACGATGTCGTTGCCGTCCACGCTGGCGTTCAGCACCGGGAACTTCTTCAACGCGTGCACCGCGGCCTTGACGAAGAAGCTCATGAAGCCCAGCTTGCAGCCGTGTTCTTTCTCGAAGCGCTCTTGCATGCGCTTGCGCATGTCCATCACCGGGGCCATGTTGATCTCGTTGAACGTGGTCAGGATGGCGTTGGTGGATTGCGATTGCAGCAGGCGCTCGGCCACGCGGGCACGCAGGCGGCTCATGGGCACGCGCTGCTCGGGGCGGTCGCCCAAATCAGGGGCCACGGTGGCCACCTGGGCCAGCGACTTGGTGGGCACGCCGGTGGGGATCACCGAAGCGGTGACCTTGGGGGCAGCCACAGCCGCCAGCACATCACCCTTGGTGACGCGGCCATCTTTGCCGGAACCGGCCACCGAGCCAGCGGCCAGGGCGTTGTCGGCCATCAGCTTGGCGGCAGCGGGCATGGGCACACCGGCCATGGAGGTGCTTGCAGCGGCAGGTGCGGGCGCGGGGGCGGCGGCAGCGGCGGTAACGGCAGCGGCAGCCGCTACAGAGCCGGGCACGGGTGCCGCAGCACCGGCTTTGGCTTCGGTGTCGATGCGGGCAATCAGTTGCTCGGCCATCACGGTGCTACCGTCACCCATCAGCAGCTCGGTGATCACACCGGCAGCAGGTGCGGGCACTTCCAGCACGACTTTGTCGGTTTCGACTTCAATCAGGATTTCGTCGATGGACACTGCGTCGCCCACCTTCTTCTTCCACTGCAACAGGGTGGCTTCGGCCACGGACTCGGACAGTTGCGGAACTTTTACTTCTACGATAGCCATTTAAATTTCTCCAAATCTTCCAACGAGGGGCGCAGGCACTGCACCGCATAGCGGCGGTGCAGTGGCGGATGCAGCCTATTTATTTTTTGGGTTACTTTGTAAGGACAAAGCCTTTGAGCTTGCCGAACGCGCCATCCACCAGCGACTTTTGCTGGTCCTGGTGCAGGTGCGAGTAACCGGCAGCAGGCGATGCGGATGCTGCACGGCCCGAGTAGCCCAGCTTCTGGCCTTCGCTCATGTTTTCATGCAGGTAGTGCTGCACGAAGAACCAGGCACCCTGGTTTTGCGGCTCGTCCTGGCACCACACCAGCTCGGTCACATTGGGGTACTTCTTGAGCTCGGCGGCAAAAGCCTTGTGCGGGAACGGGTAGAGCTGTTCCACGCGCAGGATCACCACGTCGTCGGCGCCCTTTTCTTCGCGCTTCTTGGTCAGGTCGTAGTAAACCTTGCCCGAGCAGGCGACGATGCGCTTGACCTTGTCGGCCTTGAGTTCTTTGCTCTCCGGAATGACGGTCTGGAAACCGCCCTTGGTGAACTCGCTCAAAGGCGATGCCGCATCCTTGGCGCGCAGCAGCGACTTGGGTGTCATGATGACCAGGGGCTTGCGCAGGTTGCGCACCATCTGGCGGCGCAACAGGTGGAAGATCTGGCTGGCGGTAGTGGGCTGCACCACTTGCATATTGGTGTCGGCGCTCAGTTGCATGAAGCGCTCCAGGCGGGCCGAGCTGTGCTCGGGGCCCTGGCCTTCGTAGCCGTGCGGCAGCATCAGGGTGATGCCGTTGACGCGGCCCCACTTGACTTCGCCGGAAGCAATGAACTGGTCGATCACCACCTGGGCACCGTTGGCGAAGTCGCCAAACTGGGCTTCCCAGATCACAAAGGTGTTCGGGTCGTTGGAGGCGTAGCCGTATTCGAATGCCAGCACCGCCTCTTCGGACAGGATGGAGTCGATCACGGTGAACGGTGCCTGGCCGTCGGCCACGTTTTGCAACGGGGTGTAGGTGCCTTCGTCGAACTTTTCACGGTCCTGGTCATGGATGACGGCGTGGCGGTGGGTAAAGGTGCCACGGCCACAGTCTTCACCGCTCAAACGCACCGGGTAGCCGCTGGCCACCAGGGACGCAAAAGCCATGTGCTCGCCCATGCCCCAGTCCACCGGAATGTCGCCCCGGCCCATCGCGGCGCGGTCGTCGTAGACCTTTTTCACCAGCGGGTGCGGGGTGATGTTGACGGGGATGGCCGTCATCTTCTCGGCCAGGCGTTTCCACTCGGCCAGGGGTATGGCGGTGTCGCCTGCGTCGGTCCACTTGCGGTTCAGGTACGGCGACCAATCGACCGCGTACTTGCTCTTGAAGTTGGTGATGACCGGGTTGAAGGTGTTGATACCGGCATCGAGTGCGGCGCGCATGGCCTTGACCATGTCGTCGCCCAGCGTGTCGCCCAGGCCCTGCGCAGCCAGCTTGTCGGCGTACAGCTTGCGGGTGCCGGGGTGCTTGGCAATCTTGCGGTACATCAGCGGCTGGGTCATGGCCGGTGTGTCTTGCTCGTTGTGGCCGAGTTTGCGGAAGCAGATGATGTCCACCACCACGTCGCGTTGGAACTCCATGCGGTAGTCCAGGGCGATCTGGGTGGCCAGCACCACGGCTTCGGGGTCGTCGCCATTCACGTGCAGCACCGGCGCTTCGATCATCTTGACCACGTCGGAGCAGTACAGCGTGGAGCGGCTGTCGCGCGGGTCGCTGGTGGTGAAACCGATCTGGTTGTTGATCACGATGTGCACCGTGCCGCCCGTGAAGTAGCCACGGGTTTCGGCCAGCGCCAGGGTTTCCATCACCACGCCCTGGCCGGCAAAGGCCGCGTCGCCGTGCACCAGCACCGGCAGCACCTGCTTGCCCAGCGGGTCGCCACGGCGGTCCATGCGCGAGCGCACCGAACCTTCCACCACGGGGTTGACGATTTCCAGGTGCGAGGGGTTGAAGGCCAGCGTCAAATGCACCGGGCCGCCAGGGGTGGACACGTCGGAGCTGAAGCCCTGGTGGTACTTCACGTCGCCAGAGGGCAGGTCTTCGGGGGCAGTGTGGTCGAACTCGGCGAACAAATCGGCAGGCACCTTGCCCAGCGAGTTGACCAGCACGTTCAGGCGACCCCGGTGGGCCATGCCGATGACGATTTCTTGCAGGCCCTTGGTGCCGCCGGTTTGGATGAGTTCGTCCATCGAGGCGATGAAGCTTTCGCCGCCTTCGAGCGAGAAACGCTTTTGGCCGACAAACTTGGTGTGCAGGAAGCGCTCCAGGCCTTCGGCAGCGGTCACGCGGTCCAGGATGTGCAGCTTCTTCTCTTTGGAGAAATTGGGTTTGCTGCGGATGCTTTCCAGCTTTTGCTGCCACCAGCGCTTTTTGCTCTGGTCGCTGGTGTACATGTATTCGGCGCCGATGGTGCCGCAGTAGGTTTCACGCAGGGCGTTCATCAGGTCGCGCAGCGACATGGTTTCTTTGCCGAAGAACGTGTTGCTGGTGTTGAACACGGTTTCCTGGTCGGCATCGGTGAAGCCGTAGAAGGCCGGGTCCAGCTCAGGGATGTGTTCGCGCTCGGTGCGTTTGAGCGGGTCCAGATCGGCCCAGCGCACACCGACGTTGCGGTAGGCGGCAATCAGCTGCTGTACGGCGGTGCGCTTGCGGCCCATTTCGGAGTCGGCGCTGGCCACCACCACCTTGGTCTGGCCTTTTTTGGCGCGTTCGGCAAAGGCATTGACCACGGGCAGATGTGGCACGTCTTTGGCATTGCTGCCATCCACGGCGGGCACATTCTGGAGCGCGTCAAAGTAGTCGCGCCAGTTGTCGGGCACGCTGCCGGGGTTGTCGAGATAGTTTTCGTAAAGCTCTTCGACATAGGGCGCATTGCCGCCGAAGAGATAGGTGTTGCCCTGGTAGGCGCTGTACACCGAAGACACTGGATCACTCATATTCCGCTGACCTCCGTTTCCCTGAAGGAAACATTAGCTGGTTAAAGCTGGGTTTAATTAACCTTCCGCGACACGGCTGGACCGATTGGCGGATGCGACTGTGGCAGGAAGGGCCTAGTTCGGTGCGGATTATCACCCCAATGCACACAGTAACCGCAGGGTTACAGGCAAAGAACAGGTGAATGCTCTGCTTTTGATAGCTGCTTGTGCCGGTGGAATAAGCACAAGCGGCATTTTTTATTTAAATTTGCGTGTGGTGCGGGTGAAACATCACCAGGACTTACGCAAGTTCCCCCTGTAAGCCCGAAGGGCGATACAGGGGCGCCGCGTAAGTCCTAATCACTTGACCAAGGCCTGGATGGCCTTGAAATCGGCGTGCTCGGCAGTGCGCAGCCACTCGAACAGCACCATTTCGGTGGTCACCAGTTCGGCACCGGCACCGGCCAGCCGGTCAAACGCTGCGTCGCGGTTGCGCTCGGTGCGCGAGCTGCAGGCATCGGTGACCACCCAGACCTCGAACTCGTCTTCCAGCAAATCCAGCGCGGTTTGCAGCAGGCAGATGTGGGCCTCGCAGCCTGCGATGACGATGGTGTTGCGCTCTTCCCCGGCGCTGGACTTTTGCAGGTGCTTGGGCAGGCTGCGGGCGTTGCCCTGCACCGGCTTGGCGGGCGGGCGCAGCCATTCGCCCAGGCCCTCTTCCACGCCGCTGAACTGCATCTTGCTCAGCGTGTTGCGGCACAGGGCACGCAGTTCGGGCGGGTTCTCGCCCAGCTTGGACGGGTTTTGCTCCGTGCCCCAGGCGGGCACATCCAGCAAGTCGGCGGCCTGTGCCAGCCGCAGGGCGTTGGCGACGACCGCCGCGTTGTCAAAAATGGCGGGCAGCAGGCGGGTTTGGTAATCGACCAGCACCAGCTGGGATTCGGAGGCATCGAGCAACATGGGGTTCCTAAGGAATGGCAGCCCCCAATTAAACCGCAGTTGCCAGCGCCTCCTTGGGCTCCAAAGCCCGCCCGGTCAGCGAGGCCAGCAGCGCCAGCCCCAGCGGCCAGTCGCCGTGGCCCGAGGCGATATTGATGTGCCCTGCATCCGGCATGCGCACCAGCTCGCTGCCCCAGGCGCGCGCGTAGGCCCCGGCCAGCCGCACCGGGCAATACGGGTCGTTGCTGCTGGCTACGAGCACGCTGCGGTACGGCAGCCGGGCGTAAGGAACGGGCGCAAAGTCACTCAGCACGGCCCGGCGCTCCGGGTCGGCCGGAGCCACCAGCAACGCGCCCTGGATGCGCTCCACCGCCTCGGGCGGCAAATGGGCTGTGGCGATGCAGCCCAGGCTGTGCGCCACCACCACCACCGGGCCGGGGCGCTCCAGGATGGCGTGGCTGATGGAGCGGGTCCAGGCGGCGCGGGACGGGGTGATCCAGTCGTCCTGGTCCACCCGCTCCACCCCGGCAAACTGCTCGGCCCACAGGCTTTGCCAATGGCCGGGACCCGAGTTGCGCCAGCCGGGGACGATGAGGATGCGGGGCGTTGTCATGGCCCGGATTGTGGGCAAGATGAGCCCAGAAACAAACAACCGAATCGTGGTTTGCATATGCGCATGAGCTCAGAACCAAAAGGTCTAAAGGATGGTTTTTCCATGCCCTCGCCATGGTTTGAACATTTCGCCTTACTATTGGCGAAGACATTCCTCGGAGGACTTTATGAACGAAGTCGTTTTTGAACACGTCCCCCTGAGCGATCTGCCCCCTGCATGGCGCGCCAAGCTGTCTGGGGCACCTTTGGACCGCCTGATGCAGGTAACGGTGCGAATCGAAGAAGAGCCTGTGCACCCTGTTGCCACCGATGCCAGCGCCCTGTCGGCCATGACTTCCAAC
Organism: Rhodoferax sp. LS1P39; assembly: GCF_056521425.1. NCBI lineage: Bacteria > Pseudomonadati > Pseudomonadota > Betaproteobacteria > Burkholderiales > Comamonadaceae > Rhodoferax > Rhodoferax sp. LS1P39. Next base: position 191,144 of record NZ_JBWMAV010000002.1, read on the forward strand.
CCCTTGTTCGGCATGTGGCGCGACCACGACGGCCTGGCCGACGTGGCGACCCATGTGCGTGCGCTGCGGGCCACCCGCTTCCAGCCTGATGGCACACGCCGGGTGCCTGGCGATGCTGATTGATACCGATGTGCTGATCTGGATGGGCCGTGGGCACGAAGGTGCGGCGCTGCGTTTGTCGCGGATACAGCCTTGGCGTTTGTCGGTAGTGACTTATATCGAGATGGCCCAGGGCTGCCGCAACAAGCAAGAACTGCTGACCTTCAAAAAAGGTCTTGCCATGGCCCACGCCGAGGTGCTGGCGCTGACACCCACCATTTCAGATACTGCCATGGGTCTGATTGATGGCTTCGCCCTCTCGCATGGCCTGCAACTCGGCGATGCTTTGATCGCAGCCACGGCCATCGAGCACGGACTGACGCTGCTGACCTGCAACGCCAAACATTTTGCGCATCTGCCGCAACTCCAACACGAGAAATTTTCAGTATAAAAAGAGCCGCCTGCGCTTATCAAATAAGCACAAGCAGCTCTTCTATCCATAGCACTACCCGTTGCGTCGTGCGGAAGCCAGACGCTTCACCACCGCCACCATCAGGTCGATTTCGGCGAAGGTGTTGTAGAACGCCAGCGAGGGGCGCACGGTGGTTTCCACGCCCATGCGGCGCAGGATGGGTTGGGCGCAGTGGTGGCCGGTGCGCACCGCAATGCCCTCCTCGTTCAGCGCCTTGCCGACTTCTTCGGTGCTGTAGCCTGCCAGCACGAAAGACATGACGCTGGCCTTGTCGTGGGCGGTACCGATCAGGCGCACACCGGGGATGGCTCCTAGCGCCTGCATGCCGTAAGCCACCAGCTCGTGTTCGTAGCGGGCGATGTTCTCGATGCCCACCTTGTTCACGTAGTCGATGGCCGCGCCCAGGCCTACCGCGTCGGCGATGTTGCCGGTGCCCGCCTCGAACTTGTTCGGGATGGGCTGGAACACGGTTTTCTCGAAGGTCACATCGGCAATCATGTTGCCGCCGCCTTGCCACGGAGGCATGTCTTCCAGCACCTCGCGCTTGCCCCAGACCACGCCGATACCGGTGGGGCCAAAGACCTTGTGACCGGAGAAAACGAAGAAATCGGTCCCGATGTCCTGCACGTCCACCCGCATGTGCGAGATGGATTGCGCGCCATCCACCAACGCCTTGGCACCGGCACGGTGGGCCAGTTCTACGATCTCCTTCACCGGCACCACGGTACCCAGGGCGTTGGAAACCTGCGTCACGGCCACGATCTTGGTCCGGTCATTGAGCAGCTTGCGGTATTCGTCCAGCAGCACCTGGCCACTGTCGTCCACCGGGATCACGCGCAGCTTGGCACCTTTGGCGGCGGCGAGTTGCTGCCAGGGCACGATGTTGGCGTGGTGCTCCAGGTTAGAGACGATGATTTCATCGCCCTCGCCCACGTGCTGGCCGCCCCAGCTTTGGGCCACCAGGTTGATGGCTTCGGTGGTGCCGCGCACAAAGATCACTTCGTTCACGTCCGGCGCGTTGATGAACTTCTTCACCCGCTCCCGAGCGGCCTCAAAAGCATCGGTGGCGCGGGCGGCCAGGTCATGGGCGGCGCGGTGGATGTTGGAGTTCTCGTGCGCGTAGAAATAGGCGATGCGGTCGATCACCGACTGGGGCTTGTGCGTGGTGGCGGCGTTGTCGAACCACACCAGCTGCTTGCCCTTCACCCGCTCCTGCAGGATGGGGAAGTCACGGCGCACGGCGTGCACGTCGAACGCGGGATGGGCACCGCCCTGGTAAGCCGGTACTTCGCGTGCGCGGGGCGTGGCTGGCGTGACGTAACCGTTCGGCAGCGTGACCGCATCCACAAAGTAGAACGCGGGCGTGTTTTGCGGCACCGGTGGGGCCTTGGGGGCGCTGGCCGTGGGCACGGCGGGCGGCTGGAACGGCTGGCTGCTCAGGGCATCCAGACTGGACGGCGCACCCTGCGGTGGACCCAGCTTTTCGGCCACAAAGTAAAACGGTGAACCAGACGCTTCCGGCACGCCTTGCAGCACACCACCCACGCGCGGGTCGTAGCCCGGCACAGCGCTGACCGCCGTATCGGGCACGCCGTTACCGGCCTGGGCATGGGGCAGCAGCGCGGGTGCGCGGTTGCCCAGGTTCAGCACCTGGCTGGGCGACGACGGCAGCAGGTTGGTGCCCGGAATCTGGCCCTGCGGAATCGGCGTACCCGGCACGCTGGGGCCGAAGCCCGCAGAGCTGGACAGCGGCGAGCCCGGTGGTGCGATGTTGGCCGGGAACTGTGCCCCCGGCGCTGCCTGCCCAGCTGAACCAGGAAGAGCCTGGAACAGCGCGCTGGCCATGGCCGCCAACGCCGCCGGGTCGGGCAAGCCCGCTGGCAAGTTGGGTTGTGGAATGTTCGCCATGTCGGTTTACTTGTAGGTATCGGCGTAGTCGTGGTACTTGCCGATTTCCACGTCGTCCAGCACGGCCAGCGCGTCGGTGGTCAACACGGCCAGCGAGCAGTACAGCGAGATCAGGTACGAGGCAATCGCCTGGTCGTTGATGGCCATGAAGCGTACCGACAGGCCGGGCGCTTGCTCGCCGGGCAGACCGGGCTGGAACAAACCAACGACACCCTGGCGCTTGTCGCCCACGCGCAGCAGCAAGATCTTGCTCTTGCCGTCGGCCACCGGCACTTTGTCCGAAGGAATCAGCGGCACACCGCGCCAGGTGATGAACTGCGAACCAAACAGGCTCACGGTGGGCGGTGGCGTGCCACGGCGGGTGGCTTCGCGTCCAAAGGCGGCAATGGCCAGCGGGTGCGCCAGGAAGAAAGCGGGCTCTTTCCAGACCTTGGTCAGCAGCTCGTCCAGGTCGTCGGGCGTGGGCGCGCCGGTCAGGGGGAAGATGCGCTGTGCGTCCGTCACTTGCGACAGCAGGCCGTAGTCGGGGTTGTTGATCAGCTCGCTTTCCTGGTTTTCCTTGATGGTCTCGATGGTCAGGCGCAATTGCTCTTTGATCTGGTCGTGCGGGCTGCTGTAGAGGTCAGAGATGCGGGTGTGCACGTCGAGGATGGTGCTGACCGCGTTCAGGAAGAACTCGCGTGGCTGCTCTTCGTAGTCCACAAAAGTGCGGGGCAGCTGGTTCTCGGTCTGGCGGGCGGTGCAGGTAACCTTGATGGACTCGGGGTTCTTCACCTTGTTCAGGCGGTAGATACCGGCTTCCACTGGCACCCACTGCAGCAAATGCGTGAGCCAGCGGGGCGAAATGGTTTCCAGCTGGGGCGCGGTCTTGGTCGCGTTGGCTAACTGGCGCGCGGCGCTGTCGCCGAGGGTGGTGATTTGGCTGCTCATGGAAAACTCCCTTGGATTGAAAAAGAAAAGAAAACGGGGGTGGGGGGCGGCGCGCAGCCGGTGGGGCCGGGCACGCCGCGTTCAAGATGTCAGAACGGCCTGCAGTGTCTGGTGCCTGGAGGCATCTTTCAACATGCTATAGCCGCCAAATGGATGCGTTGGGCGGTGCGGCGCTGGGCAATCTGGTCGCAATGCGCCAGCAGCACCGACAGCGAAACCCCCAGCGCGCGGGCCAGCTTGTCGGCGGTGACGATGGACGCAATGGCCCGCCCGCGCTCAATTTCACCCACGTACGAGCGGTTCAGGTCGGAGTGCTCGGCCAGTTGCTCCTGTGACCAGCCCTGGGCTTCGCGCAACTGGCGCACCACCACACCCAGGCTCTCCACAATCGCACTCATGCAGTCACAGGTTCCAACGGTGCGGATGCGGCGGGGCGGGGTTCCTGCCGCGAGCTGGCCTGTGTCACATGGGCACCGGGTGCCACGTCGTGGGTCAGCCACACATTGCCGCCGATGCTGGCACCCTGCCCCAGCGTCACCCGGCCCAGCACGGTGGCCCCGGCGTAGATGACCACCTCGTCTTCCACGATGGGGTGGCGCGGCTGGCCCTTTTCCAGGTGGCCCTGGGCATCGGTGCTGAAGCGCTTGGCCCCCAGCGTAACGTTCTGGTAGATCCGCACCCGCGCACCGATGCGCGCCGTCTCGCCGATCACCACGCCGGTGCCGTGGTCGATGAAGAAGCCCGGGCCGATGCTGGCACCGGGGTGGATGTCGATGCCGGTGGCGCTGTGCGCCAGCTCGGCCACGATGCGTGCCAGCAGCGGCAGGCCCTGGCGGTACAACTGGTGGGCCAGGCGGTGGTGCAGCATGGCCAGGATGCCGGGGTAGCACAGCAGCACCTCGTCCACACTGCGGGCCGCCGGATCGCCATGGAAGGCGGCCAGCACGTCGCTGTCGAGCAGGCGGCGGATGCCGGGCAAGGCCTGGGCAAACTGCTGCACCACCTGGGTCGGCTGCGTGCCGACCGGCACGTCCTCCACCAGGCGCAGCTCCAGCCGCACCTGGGCCAGCAGGCCGTGCAGGGCCGCGTCCAGGGTGTAGCCCACATAGAAATCTTCGCTTTCCTGGCGCAGGTCCACCGGGCCCAGGCGCATGGGAAACAGCACGCCCTTGAGCGAATCCACAATGCCCGCCAGCGCATTGCGCGACGGAAACTCACGCCCGCCCGGCTCGCTGGAGCGCCCCTGCGCCGCGCGCCATTCGCTGCGCACGCCGTGCAGGGCCTGCACCACGTGGCCGATGTCAAAAACCGGCGCGGCCATCAGTCTTGCACCCACGGCAGATTGTGGAAGCGCCAGCCGTCGTCGCCACCGCGGTGCTGCTGGCCGTCGATCTCGCCTTCAAAGCCTTCGAGCACGTTGAAGACGCGCGTCAGGCCCGCCTTGGCTGCGGCTTCGGCCGCCAGGGCCGAGCGCTTGCCGCTGCGGCACAGCAGCAGGACCACCGCCTCCTTGCCGCCGACCTTGGCCTCCAGCTCGCGGGCGAAGCGCGGGTTGCGCGTCAGGCTGGTGCCGGTGGCCCAGGCCACGTGGGCGCTGCCGGGCACGTGGCCGACAAACTTGCGCTCTTCCGCCGTGCGCACGTCCACCAACTGGGCCGCACCAGCTTCAAACAAACGCCAGGCCACTGCCGGGCTGACACCGCCCGCGTAAGGCAAATTGGTAGACAGAGCGACCGCGCGGGCAGACTCGAGTTCGGGGGGCAGGCTGATCAATTCAGCGATAGCGCTAGACATGGCAACTCCTGTGGTTTGGCCCCGCACACCTGCGTGCGGGGTTGTTGGAAGCCACTGTAGAAGCCCTGCCGCCAATCTCAAACGACTAAGAAATCAGTTCTAAACAACGAAAACATCCGTAGGACAATCCAGCATGGAAAAAATCAGCACAGGGAGCCGCCGCGTAGACATGGTGGTCTACCCCGGGTTCAAGGCCATCGAGGCCATCGGCGCGATGAGCGTGTTCGAGTACGCCAACCTGCACCTGGTGCAGGAGGGCCGCCCCACGGGCTATGCGGTGCACATCGTGTCGGTGGCGGCGGGCCCGGTGGCCTCCGACACCCACATGCTGCTGCAGGCGCAGGCACTGCAGGCGGACGACCTGCCGCACACGGCCATCATCGTGGGGGCGCGGCAGATCGAGGTGGCGCTGGCGGCCCACCCGGCCATCGTGGACTGGGCGGTGGCCGTGGCACCGCGTATCGAGCGCCTGGTGGCCCTGTGCTCGGGCAGCTTTTTTCTGGCGGCTGCGGGCGTGCTGGACGGCCTGCCCGCCACCACCCACTGGAGCGTGGCCGCCCTGCTGCGCGAGAAGTTTCCCAAGGTGCAGGTACAGGCCGACGCGATCTACCTGCGCTCGGGCCGGTTGTGGACATCGGCCGGGGTCACCGCCGGGATTGACCTGGCGCTGGCCCTGGTGGAAGAAGACTTTGGCCGCGGCCTGGCGCTGCAGGTCGCGCGCGACCTGGTGGTCTACCTCAAGCGCCCGGGAGGGCAGTCGCAGTTCAGCGTGCACCTGAGCAGCCAGAGCACCAGCCACCCCGGCATCCGCGCCATCCAGGACTGGGTGCTGTCCAACCTGTCACTGCCGCTGGACGTGGCCCTGCTGGCCGACCGGGCAGCCATGAGCGAGCGCAACTTTCGCCGCGTGTTCGCCAAAGAGGTGGGCAGCAGCCCGCTGCAGTTCATCGAATCTGCCCGGCTGGAAGCGGGCCGCCGCCTGCTGGAAGAAGGCGACCTGCCGCTGAAGTCCATCGCCGGGCGCGTCGGTTTTGCGTCCGAGCAACCGCTGCGCAAGCTGTTCCTCAAACGCCTGGGCGTGGGGCCGCAGGCGTACCGCGAACGCTTTGGCGGGGCCCGGCCTTAAAGCTCTTTTAAGCCGCCTTGCGCAGCTTGGCGACTTGCGTGGCCAGCACGTCCATCAGCGTGGGCGACAGGCAATCGTAGGTTTCCAGCCCTACCCCGTGCAGCTCCTTGCGGATGTCCGCCATCTGCTCGGGCGGGGTGCCGGTTTCGATGATGGACGACACAAAGGCCGCAAACTCCGGCCCGGTCCATCCGGTCTCTTTGGACAGCTCGGTGTGGATGAAGTCCAGCCCGTAAAACGCATGGTCCTTGTTCTCGATGCGGCCAAACAGGTGCACGCCGCAGGCCTTGCAGGCATGGCGCTGGATGGTGGCGCTGGCATCCACCACGTGCAGTTTTTCCGGGCGCGATGTGACGTGCACCTTGTCACGCGGGACCACGCCCACGATGGAGAACAGCGCGTTCGCGGGCTTCCAGCACTTGCTGCAGCCACAGGCATGGTTGTGCGCCACCTGGGACTCCACCCGGACCACCACCGGGTCGTGGCTGCAATGGCAGGTCAGCGTGCCGCCGCTGAAACCCGCTGCGCCGGGCTGTTTGCTTTGGCCGATGGCCGGGTGCAAAGCTAAGAGGCTCATGTTGTTGTCTCCTGGAAGTTCACGCGGAACGGCCGCGCACCGATTCTGGAAGTTAGAACAGCACCACACCCCGAATCGACTCACCACTCTTCATCAAGTCAAACCCCTTGTTGATGTCCTCCAACGGCATGGTGTGGGTGATCAGCGGGTCGATGCTGATCTTGCCCTCCATGTACCAGTCCACGATCTTGGGCACATCGGTGCGCCCACGCGCGCCACCAAAGGCCGAGCCTTCCCATTTGCGACCCGTGACCAGTTGGAAAGGCCGGGTGCTGATTTCTGCCCCGGCTTCGGCCACGCCGATGATGATGCTGCGGCCCCAGCCCTTGTGGGTGCATTCCAGCGCCTGGCGCATCACCTGGGTGTTGCCTATGCACTCGAAGCTGTAGTCGGCCCCGCCGTCGGTGAGTTGCACGATGGCATCGACAACATTCGGCACTTCCTTGGGGTTGATGAAGTGGGTCATGCCGAACTGGCGCGCCATGGCTTGGCGCTCGGGGTTGATATCCACCCCGATGATCTTGTCGGCGCCCACCATCTTGGCCCCCTGGATGACGTTCAGGCCGATACCGCCCAGGCCGAAGACGACCACGTTGGCACCGGCTTCGACCTTGGCGGTGAACAGCACGGCGCCAATGCCGGTGGTGACACCGCAGCCGATGTAGCAAACCTTGTCAAACGGTGCGTCCTTGCGGATCTTGGCCAGCGAGATTTCTGGGGCCACGGTGTAGTTGCTGAAGGTGGAGGTGCCCATGTAGTGGAAGATGGGTTTGCCGTCCAGGCTGAAGCGGCTGGTGGCATCGGGCATCAGGCCTTTGCCCTGGGTGCCGCGGATGAGTTGGCACAGGTTGGTCTTGCGGCTCAGGCAGAACTTGCACTGGCGGCATTCGGGGGTGTACAGGGGGATGACGTGGTCGCCCTTTTGGAGCGTGGTCACACCGGGGCCTACGTCCACCACAATGCCTGCGCCTTCGTGGCCCAGGATGGCGGGGAAGATGCCTTCGGGGTCGGCACCGCTCAAGGTGTAGTAGTCGGTGTGGCAGATGCCGGTGGCTTTGATCTCGACCAGCACTTCACCGAATTTGGGGCCGTCCAGGTCCACGGTTTCGATGGTCAGGGGGGAGCCTGCTTTCCAGGCGACGGCGGCTTTGGTTTTCATGGGGTATCTCTTGCAATGCACAGGTTTCGGGGCTGGCAGCCGGTGCTGCCTTCGCCGCGAATGTAATGCTGCATCGCCCCGCGTTTCGGCACAAGCGGGCAGGCCCTGGCCCACTTGGCCGCCCCAGGGCGCAAGTTGGCCGAAATGAACCGTTGCCTGTGTTTTTACCTACGCTACATTTTTAGTAGCTGGTAGCGCCAATGGAATAAGCGCTAGAGCCCGATTTTTTATACATCTCAGGCCGCAACACCTGCAGCGTCGAACACGCCTTCAAACAGCACCGAGCTCAGGTAGCGTTCGCCCGAATCCGGCAGGATGACCACAATCGTCTTGCCCGCGCTCTCGGGCTTTTTCGCCCAGCGCACCGCCGCCGCTACCGCCGCGCCGCAAGAGATCCCCGCCAGAATGCCTTCATCACGGGCCAGGCGGCGGGCGTATTCCACGGCTTCATCAACGCTGACCTGCTCGATGGCATCCACCAGCGACAAATCCAGCACATCGGGCACAAAGCCTGCGCCTATGCCCTGGATCTTGTGCGGCCCGGGTTTGATTTCTTCGCCCGCGCGCTTTTGCGTCAGCACCGGGCTGGCCGTGGGCTCTACCGCCACCGAAATAATGGCTTTGCCCTGGATCTGCTTGATGTAACGCGACACGCCAGTGATGGTGCCGCCGGTGCCTACGCCGGAGACCAGAATGTCAATCTGGCCATCGGTGTCCTGCCAAATTTCCGGGCCGGTGGTGGTGGCGTGGATGGCCGGATTGGCCGGGTTCTTGAACTGCTGCAGCAGCACGTACTTGGGGTCGCTGGCCGCGATTTCCTCGGCTTTGGCGATGGCCCCTTTCATGCCCTTGGCACCTTCGGTGAGGACCAGCTTGGCACCATAGGCCAGCAGGATCTTGCGCCGCTCGATGCTCATGGTCTCGGGCATGGTCAGGGTGATGGGGATGCCCTTGGACGCCGCCACAAAGGCCAGCGCGATGCCGGTGTTGCCGCTGGTGGGCTCGATGATTTCCTTGCCGGGGCCGAGCAGACCGCGCTTTTCCGCGTCCCAGATCAGCGCTGCGCCGATGCGGCATTTCACCGAATACGCCGGGTTGCGCCCCTCGATCTTGGCCAGCACGGTGGCTGCGGCTCCGTCGGTGATGCGGTTCAGGCGCACCAGCGGCGTGCGGCCAATCGACAGGGAGTTGTCGGCATAAATCGAGGACATGGCAGTGCTTTCTAGATGGATAAAAACGGCCACTCTAGGGCGAAAGCAGGCGCGCACCAACGACTTAAAAATCAGTTGTAAACAAGCAAATCGTCTGTGGTCCGGTTATGCGATTTCCTCGCTTGCATATCCCAAATGCTTCGTTCACGGCGGCGATTTAGCTCTCTACATTCGGGCTCCTCACCACTTACAGGAAATCCACACCATGCACATTCGCCCCTCCGTTGTTTTGGCCGCCACGCTCGCCACATCCTTGTTTGCCCACGCCGCCTGGGCCGACCAGGTGGACGACATCAAGAAGAAAGGCGAGATCGTGATTGGCGTACTCGGCACGGACGAACCCAACAGTTTCGTAGACCCTAAAACGCGCGAGATCGTGGGCTACGAGGTGGACATCGGCAACGCCATCGCCAAGAAACTGGGCGTGAAGCCGGTGTTCAAGCAACTGGCCGTGGCCGCCCGCATCCCAGAGCTACAGCAAGGCCGGGTGGACATCCTGGCCGCCTCGCTCACGCACAACAAGGAGCGTGAAGCGCAGATCGATTTCTCGCTAACCACCTTTGTCACCGGCCAGAAGGTGCTGGTCAAGACCAGCAGCGGCATCACCGACCTGCCCGCGCTCAGCGGCAAGAAGGTGCTCACCGTCAAGGGCGGCACGCAAGAGCCCAACATCCGCAAAGCCGTCCCCGGCGTGGACGTGGTGACCTTCGAGACCACCCAGCAGGCCTTTCTGGCGCTGCAACAGGGCAAAGGCGTGGGCTATGTGAACGACGAGGCCTCGCTGGTCAACGACCACGCCAAGCTGGGCGCGGCCAAGAAAGACTACGCCATCCTGTCGCAAAGCATCAGCGTGGAGCCGCTGGCGCTGGGCCTGAAGAAGGGCGAGAAAGGTCTGAAGACCCTGGTGGACGGCGTTCTGCGCGACCTGGAAAGCTCGGGCGATGCCAACAAGCTGTTCGTCAAATGGTACGGGCCTGAGACCAAGCTGCAGTTCGACAAGCGCACCTTCAAAATCGACAGCGACCAGATCTAAACCCTTTGGTACCCACAACAGGCCGCACTGCGGCCTGTGCCTATTTCCATGTTGAATTTTGATCTGAACCTGCTGCGCGCCGGGCAGTACCACGACTGGCTGGTCAGCGGCATTGTGCTGTCCTTGCAACTGGCGGCTACCACCCTGGTGCTGGCGCTGCCGCTGGGCGCGGCCATTGCCTTGCTGCGCCTGTCGCCGCTAAGGCTGCTGCGTGGCCTGGGCTGGCTGTATGTGGAAAGTATCCGCAATGTGCCGCTGCTGGCGCACCTGTTGTTCTGGTACTTCGGTGCGCCCGAGCTGCTGCCCGATGCCCTGAAGGAATGGCTGTACGCCCGCAATATCGAAGCCATCAGCGCCGTGGTGGCGCTCACGCTGTACACGGCAGCCTACATGGCCGAAGACATCCGCAGTGGCATCCGCGCCATACCCACGGTGCAAACCGAGGCGAGCCGTGCGCTGGGCTTTGGCTTTCTGGCCACCATGCGGCTGGTGGTGCTGCCGCAGGCGCTGCGCGTGACCATCCCGCCACTGCTGTCGCAAACCCTGAACCTGTGGAAGGACACCAGCGTGGCCACCGTCATCGGCGTGGCCGAGATGATGTACCAGGCGGCCAAGGTCGAGTCGGCCACCTTCCGCAGCGCCGAAGCGTTTGCCTTTGCCACCAGCGCCTACCTGCTGGTGTCGCTGGCCATTACCGGACTGGGCGCGTGGTACCACCACCGCTACCCGGTGCGCACCGTTTAGGGCCACCAGCATGTGGGAGCTTATCCAGACCTACTGGGTCTATTTTCTGGTCGGGCAGTACCCGAACGGCCCCCTGGGCGGGCTGGCGCTGACGGTGCTGCTGGCCGCGCTGGCGCTGCTGTTGTCGCTGCCGCTGGGCATAGCTCTGGGCCTGGCACGGGTCAGCCCCTGGCGCGCCATCCGCTGGCCGGTCACTGCCGGGGTGTACATCGTGCGCGGTGTGCCGCTGCTGATGGTGATCTTCTGGGCCTACTTCTTTCTGCCCAGCCTCACCGGCCACAAGACCGACCAGTTCAGCACCATGCTGATGGCCCTGGTGGTGTTTGACAGCGTGTACCTAGCCGAGATCGTGCGCGCAGGCATCCAGGGCATTCCCAAGGGCCAGGTGGAAGCAGCCCGCTCGCTGGGTTTTGGCTATCTGGCCACCATGCGCCTGGTGGTGCTGCCGCAAGGCTTGCGCCACATGCTGCCCTCGCTGGTGAACCAGTTTGTGGCCACCATCAAGGCCACCTCGCTGGGCTACATCATCGGGCTGACCGAGGTGTCCTTCATCGCCGCGCAGATCAACATGCAGGTGTTCACCCAGAGCACCGCCGTCTACACCCTGCTGGCGCTGGCCTATTTTGTTTTGTGCTTTGGCCTGTCGCGATGCGCCTACTGGCTGGAGCAACGCACCCACACCGTGAGAGTTTCCGCATGATCCAGCTGCACAACGTCAACAAATGGTACGGCGACTACCACGCCCTGGTGGACGTGAGCGAGACCATCGCGCGCGGGGAGGTGGTGGTGGTCTGCGGGCCGTCCGGCTCGGGCAAGTCCACCCTGATCCGCACGCTGAACCGGCTGGAATCCATCCAGTCCGGCAGCATCCAGCTGGGCGGCCAGAACATCTACCGCCGGGGCGTAGACGTAAACCAGTTGCGCTCGGGCATCGGCTTTGTGTTCCAGCAGTTCAACCTGTTCCCGCACCTCACCGCGCTGCAAAACTGCACCCTGGCCCCGCTGCGCCTGCGCGGCCTGCGCCCGGCCGTGGCGCGCGAAGAAGCCTTGAACCTGCTGGAGCGCGTAGGCCTGGCGCACAAGGCCGATGCCTTTCCAGCCGCGCTATCGGGCGGCCAGCAGCAGCGCGTGGCGATTGCGCGGGCCCTGGCCATGCGCCCGCCGCTGATGCTGTTCGACGAACCCACCAGCGCGCTCGACCCCGAGATGGTGGGCGAGGTGCTGCAGGTGATGCGCTCTCTGGCCCAGGACGGCATGACCATGGTGTGTGTGACCCACGAAATGGGCTTTGCCCGCGAGGTGGCCGACCGCGTGCTGTTCATGGACCAGGGCCGGGTGCTGGAGCGGGCCACGCCGCAGGACTTTTTCAGCCAACCGCAGCACCCACGGGCGCAGCAGTTTCTGGCCGACATCCGGCAGTAGAGTTTCTTAAAACGGCTTGTCGCCCACGATGGTCGCCCGGTGCATCACGCGGCGGTGCGGCAGGTAGTCCACCGTGGCGTAGTGCTGGGTCAGCCGGTTGTCCCAGAAGGCCAGGTCAAACTGCTTCCAGCGCCAGCGCACGGTGAACTCGGGCTTGGCGATGTGGACACGCAAAAAGGCCATCACCGCATCGCTCTCCTTCTTCTCCAGCTCGACGATGCGGCTGGTAAAGCCCTCGTTCACGAACAGGCCGCGCCGCCCGCTGACAGAGTGGGTGCGCACCGCCGGGTGCACCACCGGCGGGTTCTTGGCACAGGCGGCCTCCCAGCGCTGCCGCTCGTCGGGTGTGCGGGCATAGCGCCAGGCCGGGAACGACTGGGCAAAGTCGTGCTCGGCGTGCAGCGGGTCGATGAAGCGCCGAAACGGCTCCGACAAAGCCTCGTAGGCCGCAATGCCGCTGGCCCACAGCGTGTCGCCGCCGGATGGGGGCAAATGCCGGGCCGACAACAAAGCCCCCATGGGCGGGGTGTCGATGAAGGTCACATCGGTGTGCCAGTTGTCGTTGTCGGGCGGGTTGTCCAGGTCGGTGTCCAGCAGGATGATCTCGCGGGCCTCGGCGTGCTGCGGGTAGATGGGGTGAATGTGCAGACTGCCAAAACAGGCCGCCAGGTCGCGGTGCTGGGGTGCGGTGAGCGGTTGGTTTTCAAAGAACAGCACGTGGTGCTGGAGCAGCGCCGCCAGCAGCGCGTCGCGCTGGGGGTCGTTCAAGGGGAGGGTCAGGTCGATATCGGACACCAGCGCACCAATGGTGGGGCCGAGGGCTTGCACTTGCATGGATTCACTTTGCAGAAAACGAAACCACCACGGTAGCGGCCCAGGCGAGCGTTGCCAACGACGCGTTCCACATGTGCTTATGCGGATATTGCTGCAGGCAAAAAAATGGCTGGTGGCCCGCATGCAAGCCACCAGCCTAAGTTCCCACAGTTGCCCTCTACAAAAATTTAAATGAAAAGTGCCTCCCGCGCTTATTAATTCAGCGCAAGCAGCTCCTTTTAACATAGCATCAGCTAGCCAGCGCCTCCACCTGCTGGCTGCCGCCCACCAGTGCAAAACCTGCCGCAAACCAGGCATCGGTGCCGCCGGTCAGCACCGACACGTTCAACCAACCCAGGCGCACCAATGTGGCAGCGGCCAGGTGGGCGCGGGTCTCGTCGGCATCGACCAGCACGGTGCGCGTGCCGCGGTTGGGTACCAGGCGCTCAATCCATTGCTCCAACCGCTCCAGCGATGCGGACACGGTATAGGGGATGTGGCCAACAAGACGCTCGGCCTTTTCGCGCACGTCCAGCACGGCAATGTCGTGGCCATCCTCCAGCGCAGCTTGCAAAGCCTGGGGCGCAATGCGCGCATGGCGGATCAACGCGGGTGGCGCAAAGGTGCGGTAGCTGCCGCCATCCGTACCGGCGAACACCACCCGGTTCACCAGCCGGTCCAGTGCCAGGCCATAGAGGTGGAGATGCAGGCCGGGCGTGCCGTCCAGCAGCACGATGGTATGCACCTCGTCGGGGGTCAGCGTGACCGAGGTGCCGGGCACCACGTCGATAGTGCGCAGCGGCTCCAGGCGGTCCTGCGCCGGGTCGTCGGTGGGCTGGCGGCCATACACCACGTTGCGCTCTTTCCCCTGCACCCCGGCAATGATGGCCCAGGTGGTGTGGTCGTGCGGCGGCTGGCCCTTGCCCGGCAACGCGGCCGAGATGTAGAGCGCATAGCGGCCATCGGCATCTTCGGCCAGGCGGTAGATGTGGGCCGGGTCGGCGACCGACACCGGAAAGTGCGCGGGCACAAACAAATCCTGGCGCAGGCCCAACTGTTCCAGCGCCCGGGCCACCGCAGCCAACTGCGCGGGCTGGGCCTGCGCGGGGTTGGGCAGCAGGCCGCGCACGGTGTCCAAAAACACGCTGATGGCCTGGGCGCGCTGGCTGGCAATGTCGGAACCAAAGGAGGTTGGCAGGTGGGGCATGGTGGGCATCCGGTATATCAATGGAGCCAAGCGTAAGTCTGCCCCCTGCCGCTGCCAACGAAGCAAAACGTTTATGCATATGCGGCTACCCCACGCCGCCAACCCCTCAGACAGTTACGCCATATCGAATCTACGATTTGTTAGTTTGTGTAAACCACGATCTGGCAAATAATCAAATTCAGTTATTAAATATGGCACTCTTATATGAATTTCCAGCAATTGCGCTCCGTCCGCGAGACCGTGCGGCGCGGTTTTAACCTCACCGAGGTGGCCAACGTGCTGCACACCTCCCAGCCCGGCGTGAGCCGCCAGATCCGCGAGCTGGAGGAAGAGCTGGGCATCGAGCTGTTTGTGCGCGCAGGCAAACGCCTCACCGGCCTGACCGACCCTGGCGGCCATGTGCTGCCCATCATCGAGCGCATGCTGCAAGACAGCAGCAACCTGCGCAAAGCCGGAGAAGAATTCGTCTCGCGACAAAGCGGCATGCTGTCGATTGCCGCCACCCATTCCCAGGCCCGCTACGCCCTGCCCATGGCGGTGCAGGAGTTTCGCAGCCAGTTCCCCAACGTCACCCTGCACCTGCACCAGGGCTCGCCCGCGCACGTGGCCGAGATGCTGCTGTCTGGCGAGGCCGACGTGGGCATTGCCACCGAGGCGCTCACCCAGTACGACGAACTGGTCGCCCTGCCCTGCTACCCCTGGACGCACTCGGTCATCGTGCCGCCCGGCCACGCGCTGCTGGACGGCCCGCTGACGCTGGAGCAACTGGCCCGCTACCCGCTGATCACCTACGACAACGGTTTCACCGGCCGCACCCGCATCGACCAGGCCTTTGCGCAACAGCAACTGGTGCCGCACATCGCCATCGCCGCCATGGATGCCGACGTGATCAAGACCTATGTGGAGCTGGGCATGGGCGTGGGCATCGTGGCCTCCATCGCCTTCGAGGCCGAACGCGACCTGGCCCTGCGCGCCGTCGATGCCGGCCACCTGTTCGGCATCAACATGACCAAGCTGGCCGTGCGGCGCGGGGCCTATCTGCGGGGGTATGTGTACGCGTTCATTGAGTCCTTTGCGCCCACGCTGGACCGGGGGGCGGTGGAGCAGGCGCTGGCGGGGAATGCGGAGGCGATCAATTATGTGATTTGAGGGAGGTGCCACTTCCCCGCATATCCATATCTGAAACCCTTCCTTCCCCCACCCCGTCCACGCCACTAAGGTGTTGAAGTTCTTCAACTTTTCGGAAAGCGCCACCATGGCCAGACAACTCAAATTTGGATTCGTGCTGCACGGGGTGGGCGCAGGCTGGGGCGATTGGCGCCACCCGGAGGCGGTCACCGATGCCAGCGTCAACTTCAAGTTCTACACCCAGCAGGCGCAACTGGCTGAGCAGGGCCGGTTTGACTTCTTGTTTGTGGCCGACAGCGTGCACATCACGCCGCGCTCCAGCCCGCATTACCTGAACCGCTTCGAGCCGCTGACGATTTTGTCGGCGCTGGCGGCGGTGACCTCGCACATCGGCCTGGTGGCCACCGTCACCGCCAGCTACAGCGAGCCCTTCACCGTGGCACGGCAGTTCGCCTCGCTGGACCACATCAGCAACGGCCGCGCGGGCTGGAACGTGGTCACCTCGTGGCTGGACGGCAGCGCCCGCAACTACAGCAAGCCCACCCACTACGACCACGACGTGCGCTACGCACTGGCCAAGGAACACCTGGGCGTGGTGCAAGGCCTGTGGGATTCGTGGGAAGACGACGCGCTGGTGCGCGACAAGGCCACCGGCGTGTTCTTCGACCCCGCCAAGCTGCACCGGCTGGACCACAAGGGCGACTTCTTTGCAGTCGAAGGCCCGCTGAACATCAGCCGCTCGCGCCAGGGCCAGCCGGTGATCTTCCAGGCCGGAGCCTCCGAAGACGGCAAGCATTTCGCTGCCACCCAGGCCGATGCCATCTTCTTCCACGCCGACACCCTGGAAGAAGCCCAGGCCTACTACCGCGATGTCAAAGCCCGCGTGGCCGCTGCGGGCCGCAACCCCGACGCCGTACACCTGCTGCCCGGCATCCGCCCCATCGTGGGCCGCACCGCCGAGGAGGCCGAGCGCAAGTACGAAGAATCCGCCGCCCTGGTGCCCATCGAGAACGCCATCGCCGCGCTGGCCCGGCCCTTCAACGACCACGACTTCTCGGCCTACCCGCTGGATGCCCCCTTCCCCGACCTGGGCGACCTGGGCCGCAACAGCCAGCAAAGCGCCAGCGACCGCATCAAGCAGGTCGCCAAGGACAAAGGCTGGACGCTGCGCGAAGTGGCCCTGTGGCACGCACGCCCCAAGCGCAGCTTCGTCGGCACCGCCGAGCAGGTGGCCGACGAAATCCAGCGCTGGTTCGAGTTGGGCGGTGCCGACGGTTTCAACTTCTTCGAAGCCCTGCCCAACACCTCGCTGAAAGACTTTGTGGCCTTGGTGGTGCCGCTGCTGCAGGCGCGCGGCATCTACCGCACCGAGTACGGCCAGGGCACGCTGCGCGACAACCTGGATTTGCCGGTGCCGGTGAACCGCTATGTGGAGGTGGAAGAGGCCGAGGGCGGCGAGGAGGAAGTGAGCGCCTGCAGTTTGTGAATGAAAAGAGCTGCTTGTGCTGATGGAATGGGCGCGAGCAGCTCTTTATTTGGTAGCGAACGTAACTTTTTTCGGAGGCAATCAAGCGACGGGGTCACCTGGGCTCGTACCCAACACCACGCCGACTGCCTCGCCGTGTGGAATGGGTGTAAATGGGTGTCTTCATGGTTCTGGCGGGCCCGCCTGCAATGGCCAAAGACCTGCGAGTCGTGGATAAAAAGAGCTGTCTGTGCTGATGGAACAAGCACGAGCAGCTCTCAATTAAGTAGCATGGCGACCGGGTAGCCCCACGCAGTACGATTCAGACGATACAGCCCCCCTCTCACCATGACCCGATCCATTTACTTCATCACCCACCCCAACGTCGTCATCAGCCGCGACGTACCGGTCCCGCAATGGCCCCTGTCTGAACTGGGCAAGCAGCGTATGCGCCAATCGCTGCGCCAGCCCTGGGTGGCCGACATCACCGCCGTCTATTGCAGCACAGAGCAAAAAGCCATCGACGGCGCGGCCATCCTGGCGGAGCACCTGTCGCTGGGCTTCACCCAGGTGGAAGATCTGGGTGAGAACGACCGCAGCGCCACGGGCTTCCTGGTGCCCGCAGAGTTTGAGCAGGTAGCCGATGCCTTCTTTGCCCAGCCCAACGTGTCCGTGCGCGGCTGGGAGCGAGCGGTGGACGCACAGGCGCGCATCGCATCGGCCGTTGCCCGCATCGCCGCCCAAGACACCACTACGGGTGCCATCGCCATCGTGTCCCACGGGGCCGTGGGCACCCTGCTCTACTGCCAGCTTACCGGCCAGGCCATCAGCCGCCGCTTTGACCAGCCGCCCAACAACGGGGGCAACTACTTCCGGTTTTCCCTGTCGCCGCCGCACGTGCACGCATGGTGGCAACCCATCGATGGGCCCGCCAGCAGCACGGCAGCTTCCACCGGGCAGACCGGCTAGCGCCTCCCGGGGCGGTGCACGCCTGGTGTTAAATTTCAGCCCAGCACCGCCCGCGTCCACCCACACAGGAGCATCCATGCAAATCACCGTGTCCACCGTTGTCGCCGCACCGATCGCCTCCGTCTGGGCCGCGTACAACAACCCCGAAGCCATCAAGGTCTGGAACACCGCCTCGCCCGACTGGCACACCACGGCCTCCACGGTCGATCTGCGGGTGGGCGGCCAGTTCTAGTCGCGCATGGAAGCCAAGGACGGCTCGTTTGGCTTCGACTTTGCAGGCGAGTACACCAAGGTCGAGGCACCCCACCTGCTGGAGTACCGCTTTGGCGAGCGCACCGGACGCGTGGAATTTGCCGAAGGCCCCGCCGGTGTCACCGTGACGGTGACCTTCGATGCCGAAGACACCTACCCCGAAGAGCAACAGCGCACGGGCTGGCAGGCCATCCTGGACAGCTTTGGGCGTTACGTGGTGGCGGGCAAGGCTTGAGGGGTCTCTTCCGAACATAAAGTTCGATGAAAAAAGTACCGCTCGTGCTTATAGAACTGCCACTGACAGCTATATATTCGAGAGCTGTCACACAGAACGCTTATCCATCTGTAGATCGGGTCACTACAGGCTCTAGACGACAAATATTGAGACGCTTGAGCACAACGAACTTCTAAACCATAGTCCATCGTTGGCCGAGACATTCTGCTGAACGACAATCCTGAAAAATCAGAACTGTCTATGCTCAAGATCACTAGCACCCTTATCGCACTCCTCCTGAGCTTCTGTGTTCATGCCCAAGAAATGACCATCAAGGTCTGGAAGCCAGGAATGGGCTCCATAGTTATGAATATCAACAGCTATATTGTCCAGCTAGAAGGAACGATTGATGCCGGGGCCCCAGCCCGCCTACAGGCCCAGCTAGACCGGCTGCCGCGCAACCAGACCACTTACTACCTAAATTCACCTGGTGGCAACCTAGCTGCTGGCCTGCAGCTCGGACGCATTATCAGGAAGACAGGCCTTTCCACCAATGTTGGAACCTTCAACGGCGAAGGAGAGAAGCCTAGTCCCGGTGTTTGCTATAGCTCGTGCTCCCTTACTTTCTTGGGTGGCCTCTACAGGTATCCGACCACTGGATCAAGGTACGGAGTGCACAGGTTCTCCAGTACCAGTTCGTCCCCACGGGATCTGGAGCTGGCCCAAATCGTCTCCTCCCAAATCACGGCCTACATGAAGGAAATGGACGTGGACACCGGTCTATTTGACCTGATGGCAACCGCCTCCAAAGACGAAATCTATGTGCTGACCACCAAGCAAATGGTTGACCTGAACGTGGTCAACAACGGCAGGCTGAAGCCCAGGTGGAGCATTGATGCGATAGACAACACCCTTTACCTCCGAGGCGAGCAATCCACGGTCTGGGGCTTAGGTCGACTCCTCTTTGTGTGCGGCAAGGGAGTGGTCATGACGGCGATCACAGGGGTAGACAGAGAACAAGCCGCCTCCATGCAACGGGGTGAATGGCTTCACTCCATGTTGCTTGACTCCGAAACATCTCCACTCGAGGGCGACAAAAAGGCCATGCGGTATGACGGCAACTACCTGTTCACCTACAACACTTTGTCTGTGAGCCAAGCCAGAAGTCTGAGCATGGCAAACAGTATCGGCTATGCCATGCAGGTAACAAGAGAAGCACCTAGCTTCGTAGGCCTCATGATCGACGTGCCCCAGCAGGACAAGGGCCGAATCTCAGCTTTCGTCAGTAACTGCAAGCAGTGAGACAAATGCCACATCAGCACAAGGCATCTTCGGGTGGCTCAATTAAGTATTTGTACGAACACATCGACTCTATAAATATGAATTCATTAGTTGAGCGCGGACTTGTATTTGCAAACTGGTTATTCGTTGCACTATTTTCCATGTACATATACAGCATGCTTTTCCACCCTTTATTCAACGGGGGGTGGAAGTACGCCCATGCGGTTTGGCTGGAGTGGCAATCCCTTAATGTTGGAATTCTTGCATTTGCGGCCAGCGTTATTGCATTCAACATCTCTAGATATCAAGCTACACAACAGCGGAGGCGCGAACTTGTAGCAGCACGCGCATTCCTTCCAGATTCACTTAGCGAACTGACACAGTACTTCAAGGAGTGCAGCAGCCTTTTATTTACGGCGTACCAACTCGCCAAGCGAGATGATCGAGTTACGGCAAAAGCTCTCGATGCAAAACCTATTCCCCCGCCAAATCACCACAAAGAGGTTTTTAGTCGCTGTATTTCTCTTGCCGATACGGCGCTTGCGGAGCATCTTTCCTACATCCTCACATGCCTACAAATTCACCATTCAAGAATCTGCGAACTGATTGAGAGCCAGAAGCCAAACAGTCACAGGCTCACCATTGCCCAAAATGTAGTCACATACATCTTCCGCTTAGGAGAACTTCAAGCGCTCATCAACAATACTTTTAATTACGCTAGAGGAGAAGAAGAGTTCTCCTCTAAAGTGCTGGACTGGAATTCATACAAAACAGCATACGCAAACCTTGGCATATTGATTAATAGAATTGATGATTTGGAAGGTTTTACGAAACGAAATCTAAATCGCAATATATGACCCCGTACGAGGTCACACCTAGCACCTAACTCCGCATGAGGTGTTTACGGGTTTAGAAACTCGGTGTATTTTTGGCTAAATATTCAAACAAAATATGCCGCCCGTGCTTATCCAACCAGCACAAGCAGCTACTAATTCAATAGCAATCTCAAGACCGCACCGTTCAAATCACCCTGAACCCATGCGTCCCGTCCCGCCCCAGTTGCTCCACCAGTCCGTACTCCCAATCCAGGTACCCCTGCATAGCCTCACGCGGGCTGTCGGTGCCTTCGTAAGGGCGGCGGTAGCGGTCTGTGCGCGGGGAGGCGAGGCGGGTTTCGCCTTCTTCCAGGGGCAGGCCTGCGGCGATCCAGGCGGCGGTACCGCCCTCCAGCACCCACACTTCCGCGCCGGTTAAACGGGCGACATCCGCGACCGCGTAGCGCGCCAGCAGGCTGCTGCCGCAGGTGAGCACGTAGCGGTGGGCGGGCGGAATATTCGCCAACGCCGCGGCCAGGCCGGTGCGGGATACGTACCAGGCACCCGGAATGTGGCGTTTTACGTAGTTGACGCTGGTGGTCAGGTCCAGCACGGCGGTGTAGCCGTCGGGGCCAGCCTGCAGCCAGGCGGAGAGCTGGGCGGGGTCGGTGGCGGCGATGGGGCCAACGGGGTCGGGCAGCGTCTCTGCGGTGGGGCCGGTGGCGCTCCAGTCGGCGGGCTGGGTGCCGTCCAGCACCCACACATCCCAGGCCATTTGCGCCAGCCAGGACGCGGTCATGTTGGCGCGGACTCCGTCGGTGTCGGCCAGCACGATGCGGGCACCGCGCACGGGGGCGGTCACGTCGGTTTCCTGCACCAGCTGGCCGCCGGGCGCGTTGCGAAAGCCGGGCAGGTGGCCGGTGGCAAATTCTTCGGCGGTACGCACGTCCAGCAGGTAGGTGGTGCGCGGGGTGTCGGCGGCAAAGCGCTGCAGGTCGGCAGGCAGCGCACGCTGCACACCGGCGCGGTCGGCCACGGCGCGGGCCTGGCGGTCGGCATCGGGGCTGGTCTGTTCGGTGGTGGTGCGGCCCTGGCGGGCGGCACCCCGGTCGAGCACCTGGCCGGCCAGCGTCCAGCCGATGGTGCCGTTGCGCAGGGCCGATACGGGGTTGGGAATGCCCGCATTCACCAGCGACTGGGTGCCGATGATGCTGCGGGTGCGGCCCGCGCAGTTGACGATGATGCGGGTGCCGGCGTTGGGCGCCAGGGCCTGGGCGCGCAGCACCAGCTCGGCCCCGGGCACGCTGATACCGCTGGGGATGCTCATGGTCTGGTACTCGTCAAAGCGGCGGGCATCCAGCACCACCACATCGGCCTGGCGGTCGATCAGGGCCTTGACTTCTTCGGCCGAAAGCGACGGCGTGTGCCGCTGCGACTCCACCAGCTCGCCAAAGGCCTTGCTGGGCACGTTCACGTCCTTGAAGATTTCGCCACCCGCCTCCACCCAGCCTTGCAGGCCACCGGCGAGCAGCGCCACATCGGTGTAGCCCAGTTTTTGCAAGGTGCGCGCCGCCGGGGCGGCCAGGCCTTCGCCGTTGTCCAGCAGCACGATGGGCGTGTCGCGGCGCGGGATGCGGCTCCAGGCATCCAGCTCGATGCGCCCGGCGGCGATGTTGCTGGCAAACAGCGGATGGGCCTGGGCGAAGGGGTCTTCTTCGCGTACGTCGATCAGGGCGATCTCCTGCTTTTCGAGCAGGGCCTGGCGCACGTCCAGGTAGGTTTTTTCAGGAATCGGGGTAGTCATAGCAGTCCATTGGAAGAAACGCGGGAAGTTTGCCATTGCACCCCAAACGGGGGCGCTTGCGTGCGGATTCTTTGCATATGGATTCCTGTTTTCCTTCTTTCCCATGGGGCGCGAAATCCGGTGCAATCGCCATCCATCCAAGATTTACTACGAGGTACGGCATGCACACTTTTCCCGATCACCCGGGCTTGATTCCCCCCTGGTCCCGCCGCCAATGGCTGCGCGCCGCGGGCCTGGCCGGTGTGGCAGGCGCGGCGGCCATCGCGGGGCGCAATGTGCGTGCGGCGGGCAAGCTGCGCGACATCAAACTGGCCTGGAACGCGGGCGCGGTGTGCCTGTCGGCAGTGCCGGTGGCGCTGGAGCGCGGCATTTTCGAAAAGCACGGCCTGAACGTGGAGCTGGTCAACTTCGCGGGCTCCACCGACCAGCTGCTGGAGAGCATTGCCACCAGCAAGGCCGATGCCGGTGTGGGCATGGTGCACCGCTGGATCAAGCCGCTGGAGTCGGGCTTTGACGTGAAGCTGGTCAGCAGCTCGCACGGCGGCTGCACCCGGCTGGTGGGCTACGCCCCGGCGGGCGTAACCAGCCTGGCCAAGCTCAAGGGCAAAACCATTGCGGTGTCGGACCTGAACAGCCCCGGCAAAAACTTCTTCTCGGTGCTGCTGGTCAAGGCCGGGCTGGACCCGGAAAAAGACGTGAGCTGGCGGCAGTTTCCCGCCGACATGCTGGGCCTGGCGGTGGAAAAAGGCGAAGCCCATGCCATCGCCGATGGCGACCCCAACCTGTTCCTGGTCGAGCGCCGCACCAAGGGCCTGGTCGAGCTGGCCACCAACCTGTCGGGCGAGTATGCCAACAAGACCTGCTGCGTGCTGGGTGTGAGCGGCAAGCTGGTGCGCAACGACAAGCCCGCCGCCGCCGCGCTGGCCCGCGCCATCACCGAGGCATCGGACTTCATCGCCAACTACCCCAATGAAACGGCCCGCATCTACAGCCCGTACTCCAAGGTGCCGGTAGAAGACCTGCGCGCCGTGCTAGGCACGCTGACGCACCGCAACCACCCCAGCGGCAACGACCTGAAAAAAGAGATCGAGTTTTACGCCCGCGACTTCAAGCTGGTGGGCGTGCTCAAGCCCGGCACCGACCCCGTGAAGTTTGCCGAGTACGTGTATGCCGACGTTTTGACCTGACACCATGACCACCGCAGAAAACGCTTTGACCCTGCCGCGCCTGCGCAGCCGACCCGCAGCACGCTTTACGTCCACCTACACGCCCTGGTGGACCGGCCTGGCCGCGGCCCTGGCCTGGGGCGCACTGGGGCTGCTCACCGCCGCCTGGCCCAACAAGCCCGTGGGCTTCAACGAATGGGCCTACACGACAGAATTCGCCTGGTTCGCTGGGGCGGTGGCCGTGGCCTTGCTGGTGCTGGGGCTGACGCCTTCCGCACCCGCCAAAGTGCGCGTGCTGGGGCCGTGGCTGATCGCGCTGGCGCTCGGCCTGGGCGTGTGGGAAGTCTTTACCGCCAAGCTGGGCACGCTACCGCCGCCGTTT
Source organism: Rhodoferax sp. LS1P39 (assembly GCF_056521425.1). Classification (NCBI taxonomy): domain Bacteria; kingdom Pseudomonadati; phylum Pseudomonadota; class Betaproteobacteria; order Burkholderiales; family Comamonadaceae; genus Rhodoferax; species Rhodoferax sp. LS1P39. The sequence goes on from NZ_JBWMAV010000002.1 coordinate 215,055, forward strand.
TTTGCACCGCCGCAAAGCCTGGCCGAGGTCTACATCACCGACTGGGCACGCCTGCTGGAGAGCGCGGCGCATTCGCTGCAACTGCTGGCTCTGGGCATTGGCATGGGGGCCACCGCAGGCTTTCTGATCGGGGTGCTGATTGGCTGGTCGCGCCGGGCCAACTACTGGGTGCACCCGGTACTGCGCGTGCTGGGGCCGCTGCCCACCACGGCCTTGCTGCCGATCTCGTTCTACTTCTTCCCGTCCAGCTGGTCCACGGCCATCTTCTTGATCGCCATTGGCACGGCGTTTCCGGTGGCCATCCTCACCTCGTCCGGCGTGGCCAGTGTGAACAAGAACTTATATGACGTGGCCCGCACCCTGGGCGCATCGCCCTGGTTTCTAGTGCTGCGGGTGGCCATTCCGGCCGCCCTGCCCCAGGTGTTTGTGGGGCTGTTCATGGGCCTGGGCCACGCCTTTGCCACGCTGGTGGTGGCCGAGATGCTGGGTGTCAAAGCCGGTCTGGGTTGGTACCTCACCTGGGCCCAGGGCTGGGCCGCCTACCCCAATATGTACGCCGCACTGCTGGTGATGGCGCTGTTGTTTTCCGGGCTGATCAGCCTGCTGTTTCTGCTGCGCGACCGGGTGCTGTCCTGGCAAAAAGGAATTGTGAAATGGTAGCCCCCGTACAAACAACCACCACCGGTGCGCACATTGCCGTGCGCAACGTCAGCCACTGGTTTGAACTACCCGGTGGTCCTTTGCAGGTAATCGCCGACCTCGACCTGGACATCCAGCCCGGCGAATTTGTCGCCCTGCTGGGCCCCAGCGGCTGCGGCAAATCCACCTTGCTGCGCCTGGTGGCGGGGCTGGAACCCGCCACCGCAGGCAGCCTGCAGCACGACGGCCAGGCCATCACCCAGCCCGACCCGTCGCGCATCGTGGTGTTCCAGGACCCCACGCTGTTCCCCTGGCGCAGCGTGTGGGACAACGTGGCGCTGGGCCTGCAGGCGCGCGGGCTGCTCGCCACCCACCGCCACCGCGTGGACGAAGCGCTGGCACTGGTAGGTCTGCAAAGTTTTGCCAAGGCCCTGCCGCACCAGTTGTCGGGCGGCATGGCGCAGCGCGTGGCACTTGCCCGCGCCCTGGTCAACGACCCCAGCCTGCTGGTGCTGGACGAACCCCTGGGCAAGCTGGATTCATTGACCCGCCTGGCCATGCAGACTGAGTTGGTCGATCTGTGGCAGCGCAATGGGTTCTCGGTGCTGCTGGTGACGCACGATGTGGAAGAGGCTTTGTTCATGGCGCAGCGCGTGGTCGTGCTGTCCGACCGGCCTGCGCGCATCAAACAGGTGCTGGTCAACGACCTGCCCTACCCGCGCCACCGGGGCGACCCGCGGCTGGCGGAGCTGCGCCACCAGGCCTTGTCGCTGCTGGGCCTGGCCGCGAGCTGGTAGACCTGGGTTGGCATCTCTATCGCCCGAGGCGCTGAACGGGCTGCTGGCTTTGCTGCAGGAAACCCAGCTCGGCCTGCGGGCGCTGCTGCACGCCCTGGGGCTGGCCCCCGACCTCCACGGCCAGCCCGCCTGGCCGTTTGCGCAGCGCATTGCCGGGGAAATGCTGGCGCTGGACGCAGGCCATGCGCGCCGGGTTGCCCTCTCGTTGGCCTGCCTGCAGCTGGCCTTGCTCACTCTGGCGGTATCCCTTTTCTGGCGGCGTGCACGCTACGGTCTGTGGACAGGCGCTGTGGCCGTGCTGTTGCTGGCCCCTTGGCCTGAAAGCCAGTTGCTGCTGGCTCCCGCCGTGCCCACCAGCCTGCACATCTCGCCCAGCGGCTTCACCGCCGACAGCATCGTGCGCGGCCAGGCCGTGTACCAGCAGCAGTGCCTGCGCTGCCACGGCGCGGATGGCAAAGGCGAAGGCGTGGATGCCGCCAAGCTGCCCATGTGGCCGCCCACGCTGAACGGCTCCCTGCTGTGGAAGCGGCTGGACGGCGAACTCTTCTGGCGCGTACGCCACGGCATGCAGGCGCGCGATGGCAGCCCCACCATGCCCGGTTTCGACCAGCAGCTCAGCGATACCCAGGTGTGGCAGGTGCTGGACGACCTGCAGGCCAACGCCTCGGGCCAGACACTGCAGGAATCCGGTGCCTGGACCTACCCGGTACGCATGCCCGATGCCCGCGTGCTGTGCCGCCAAGGCACGCACCGCAGTGTGCGTGAACTCACCGGCCAACGGCTGCGCATAGCCGCCGACGCAGACGCATTGCAAGACGATCCCCGGCTGGTGACTGTCTATGTGGGTACTGCTGCGCCCGATGCCGAATGCCAGGCCGATGCCCCCACCCTGCGCACCGCCCTGGCCCTGGTGGTGGGCGTGCCGACTGCACAGTTGGCGGGCAACCAGCTGCTGGTAGACCGCGGCGGCTGGTTGCGCGCCCGGGGCCAGCCGGGCAAGGCGGCGTGGTCGGTGGACGACCTGGTGTGCCGCACCACCACCGTGGCCAGCGCAGCCCCAGAAGCCTCTTCAAGTGATGGTCTGGACGGCCTGATCCGCCGCATGGACGACGAACCGGTGCAGCTGCTACGCGGCGGGTTTCCGCACTAGCGGGCTGAATCAGAAACCGCATGTAGACACACGGTTTTCTTCGTTGTCGCAGCAAGGCATCGCTTCTATCGTCCACCCATCAATCCACAACAAGGAATTCACATGGGTGTCCAGTTCATCGGCATGATCCAGCCGCACGAGGTTTCTGAAGCCATTCCCCACACCGGCCCGGCGGTAGACCCTGCGTATGTGCGGGTGTTTGCCCAGGCACACGAGCATGCGGGTTTTGACCGCATCCTGGTGCCCGCCAGCGCCACCAGCCCCGACACGCTGCTCACGGTGGCCTATGCCGCCTCGGTCACGCAGAAGATCCACTTTCTGCTGGCGCACCGCCCCGGCTTTGTGTCGCCCACGCTGTCGGCCCGGCAACTGGCCACGCTGGACAACTACACCAACGGCCGCGTCGCAGTGCACTACATCACCGGCGGATCGGACGAAGACCAGCAGCGCGACGGCGACTTTTTGGGCCATGACGAGCGCTACGCCCGCAGCGACGAGTACATCGGCCTGCTGCGCCGGGTGTGGACATCCGAGCAGCCGTTTGACCACGAGGGCACCTACTACCAGGCCAAGGGTGCGTGGTCCGAAGTGAAGCCGGTGCAGTCACCCTACGTACCAATCTACTTCGGTGGCGCATCCGCACCGGCGCTGCAAGTGGCGGGCAAGCATGCCGACGTGTACGCCCTGTGGGGCGAATCGCTGGCGCAGGCCGGGGACCTGGTGCGCCAGGTACGGGCCGCTGCCGCGCAGCATGGGCGCACGGTGGAGTTCAGCATCTCGTTCCGCCCCATCCTGGGGGCCACCGAGGAGCAGGCCTGGGCCAAGGCCGAACAGATTCTGGAAGATACCCGCCGCCTGAAGGTCAGCCAGGGCTTCTCGCGCGGTGGCCCGCAGCAAAGCGAGGGCGCACGCCGCCTGCTGGCCGATGCCGCCCAGGGCGACCGGGTGGACGCGCACCTGTGGACCGCGCTGGCGCGCGAGAACGGTGGCCGCTCCAACTCCACCTCGCTGGTCGGCACGCCCGAACAGGTGGCCGACGCGCTGCTGAAGTACTACGACCTGGGCATCACCACCTTTTTGATCCGCGGCTTCGACCCGCTGGTGGACACCATCACCTATGGCCGCGACCTGCTGCCCCTGGTGCGCCAGAAAGTGGCCGAGCGCGAACAGCAAGCCGAACACCTGGCGCGCAAAGCCGCCTGACTGGGGTTGCCATGAATGCCTCGCTCAACCCCGGCCAGTTGGCCCGCACCCTGGCCGTGGAATTTGCGGCCCGCGCCGATGCCCACGACCGCGATGCCAGCTTTCCGTTCGACAACTTCGCCGAACTCCAGCAGGCCGGTCTGCTGGCCCTGGCCGCACCCCGTGCCCTGGGTGGCCAGGGGGCCACGCTGGCACAACTGGGCGAAGTGATTGGCGCGGTGGGCTACGGCTGCCCGGCCACCGCCCTGGTGCTGGTGATGCAGTACATCCAGCACCGCAGCATGGGCCAGACCGGCCAGGCGGGGCGCACTTGGCCGCAGCACCTGGCCGAACGGCTGGTGCGCGAGTCGGTGGCCAGCGTGTCGCTGATCAACGCCCTGCGCGTCGAGCCCGAGCTGGGTTCGCCCGCCCGGGGCGGCCTGCCCAGCACCACCGCGCGCTGGACCCCCGACGGCTGGCGCGTATCGGGCCACAAGGTGTATTCCACCGGTGCGCCCATCCTGCGCTGGTACGCGGTGTGGGTGCGCACCGACGAGCCCACGCCACGCGTGGGCACGCTGCTGGTGCCCGCTGGGCTGCCCGGCACCCGCATCGTGGAAACCTGGGACCACCTGGGCCTGCGCGCCAGCGGCAGCCACGACGTGGTATTTGACGACGTGCTGGTCGATCTGGACAACGCCATCGACCTGCGCGAACCCCAGGCATGGGGCGGCGTGGATGCCGGTTTGCAGGCCGACATGGCCGTGCTGCTAGGCGCGCTGTACACCGGTGTGGCCCGCGCCGCCCGCGACTGGACGGTGGAATTCCTGCGCCAGCGCAAACCCGCCAACCTGGGGGCCGCACTGGCCACCCTGCCCCGCGCCCAGGAAACCGTGGGCAGCATCCAGGCCCTGCTGCTGGCCAACGACCGCCTGCTGGCCAGCCTGGCCCGCGATGTGGACACGGGCGTACCGGTATCCCCCACCGACAGCGGTCTCCTCAAATCGCTGCTGACGAACAACGCCGTGCAGGCGGTGGAGGCCGCACTGTCGCTGGCCGGCAACCACGGCCTGTCGCGCCACCACCCGCTGCAACGCCACCTGCGCGACGTGCTGTGCGGGCGCATCCACACGCCGCAAGACGACAGCGCCCGCATTGCGGCGGGCAAACACATCCTGATTTCCTAACGAAAGCTCTCACACCATGCAAAGACGTACTTTCCAACAATTCCTGTCGGCTGCGGCCTTCCTCTCCCCCGTGCTGGGCCACAGCCAAACCAAGCTGCTGCTGCGCGCGGGTGACCAGAAAGGCGGCCTGCGCGCCCTGCTGGAAGCCGCAGGCGAACTCAAGACCCTGCCCTACGACATCCAGTGGACCGAATTCCCGGCGGCCGCCCCGCTGGCCGAAGCATTGAACGCCGACGCGGTGGACTTCGGCCCCATCGGCGATGCACCCCTGCTGTTCACCCTGGCCGCAGGCAGCCGCGTCAAGGCCTTTGCTGCCAACCGCTCGGACGCTTACGGTACCGCGGTGCTGGTGGCACCCAACTCGCCACTCAAAGATGCCAGCAGCCTCAAAGGCAAAAGCGTGGCCACCAACCGCGGCTCCATCGGCCACTTTGTCACCCTCAAAGCCCTGGCCTCGGTGGGCCTGAAGCCCGACGACATCAACCTGCGCTTCCTGGCCCCGCCGGATGCCAAGCTGGCCCTGACCCAGGGCTCGGTCGATGCCTGGGCCACCTGGGAGCCGTACACCGCGCTGGCCGAAACCGGCGGCCACGCCCGCGTGCTGGTGAACGGGCGCGGCCTGTCCACGGGCCTGAGCTTTCTGGCCGCCACCGACAACGCCTTGCGCGACAAGCGCGCCGCGCTGAAAGACATCCACCAGCGCCTGGTGCGCGCCCAGGCCTGGGCCACCCAGCACCCGACCGAATTCAGCGCCAGCCTGGCCCGCATCATCGGCATCCCCGCCGAGGCCGCCCGCCTGCAGTTCGAACGCCGCCAAACCCGCTGGCAGCCCATCGACGCCCCCGTGCTGGCCGACCAGCAGCGCACGGCCGACTTCTACCTGGAGGCAGGGCTGCTCAAGCAGCGGCTGGATGTGCGAGAGACGTTTGACACGGGGTTTCCGCTCGCGGGCTAATCCTGCTGATGCACTGGCGAGTTTCCGGTGGCTCTGAAACCATCGGGACATGGCGAAAAACCGAGCCTACCTAGATCTGGTCCGCACACCACCGTCGATGGTGGGGCTAAAGAACGTGCGTGCAACTTTGTCAAACGAAGCGAAAGCTTCATCGAAGTGGGGCTTGAAACTGCCGTACACCAGCGGCAGCAGGTTCTGTTCGTATTCGGCCCGACTCTGTTCGTCCATACCGACCTGGGCTAAAGCGCTCTGCAGTACATCCAGTGGATCGGTGGCAAAGTCTGGTTGCTGCTGACAGAACTCAGCGACATCGCCCTGCACCAGCGCTGCGAAAGCCTGTGCGCTGACGGCCACGAGTTCTGGGTTGCGCGTGAAGATGCAATGCACGTCGTAGATATGGCGCACGAGCGCAGTGTCCCAGGCTCGTTGCATTTGCCCCGAGCGGTGCTGTGCGAAGCGGCGCAAGAAGGAGAGCACCTTCTCGCACTGGGTCTCTGCTACCGAGGTGGTCGACACCTCGAAGGGTGAGCCAGACTGCCCAGCAAAGCGATCAGCCAGCGCATAGAGTGAGGTGCGCTCGACTGGAAGCGCCGACGCGCGCAGAGTCAGCTCAAGCTGGAGGTTTGGACGCAAACCCGCAGTCACAGGATAGCTGCGCTGGTACATCCACTGGCTATGCAAGTAGTGGTGTTCATTAAGGCTTACGGCTTTGTCGAGCTCTTCGACCAAACCGATGCCAGATAACGCGTTGGCCACTCGGGTTCGCACTTCGTCGCCGAGATAGCGCCGGAGCTTTGTACGGCTCAGCTGATGACCTGCCTCTGTAAGGACAAGCTTGATGTCAGCGTCTTCAGACATGCGCTCGATCAAGCTGTGCGCCTTCGACAGGCTCGTTCCGCCACAAAAGACGAGCTGCACGCATTCAAACTCCAGTGCAAACACTGCACGCAGTGCATCCGTCAGGTGCTCGTCTTTTTCCAGAAGACCGGTCGTTACTCTGCCGATATCGGCTTCGGCAACCAAGGCTTCAATAAGGTCGGCACGGTCTTTGGCAAGAACCCTCATGCACGTTCGTACTCAACGAGCTTGCCGTTGAAGCCCAACTTGCGCTGAATGCGCTGTTTGCCAACGCTGAATACGACACCGGTCGGAATCTGGGTACTGCTGCCAGCGTTGTACTCGCGCGTCTGACGAGACTCTCCGACCTGAATGCCCAACTTCTTGAGGGCTTCAGGTGCCAAGACCTCAAGTGGCTTGATGGGGATGGGTTTGCCCGAGAGCACGCTGGGTTTGGCCTTGGCGTAGACACCGACCCCCAGCTTCACCAGCGCACCCTCACTTTGCAGTTCAGTGAGTGCACGGCCAACCTGGGCTTGGCTTCCAAAAGACATGAAATCAGCGCGCAAAAAAACATCGGCGTTCCGATTCGCCACCGAGCGCTTGATGCGGTTAACAATGTTCATGGCTTCAACTCCTGCTTAGTTACCTTACTGTAATAATATCAACAAGATTTTGATTTTAAAAGACTTTTTATACAAACTGTGATCATTAACCACCGACATTGGTTAACCATTGGAAGCGGCCATGGCTGTGCATCAGCCAGATAACGACGGTCTGAAAGAAAAAACGCCCCGAGGGGCGTTTTTTGGCAGTCCTGAAGACCCTTACAGCTTGGCGATCGACACCTCAGTGGACTTCACCAGCGCGACCACTTCGCTGCCGACCTTCAGTTCCAGGTCATTCACCGAGCGGGTGGTGATGACCGAGGTGACGATGCCCCAGGGGGTCTCGACGTCGATTTCAGAAACCACGTCGCCGCGGATGATTTCTTTGATCTTGCCGCGGAACTGGTTGCGGACGTTGATGGCTTGGATGGTCATGGGAATACTCCTGAGGGTTGAAAAAACTAAAAAATTCAGACGATGTGAGCGACTTCGTCAAACGCGAGACGCGGCCCGCGCGGGTGGGTGGCCTGGTGGTCGGCCACACCCAGGTTGACCAGAAAATTGGCTTGCCAGCGGCCATCGGGAAAGAAGGCCTGGTTCACCGCTGCCGCATCGAAGCCCGACTGCGCGCCCACATCCAGCCCCAGGGCACGCGCCGCCAGGATCAGGTAGGCGCCCTGCAGGCTGGCATTGCGAAAGGCCGTGGATTCGGCGGCCTGGGCATTGCCTTCAAAAATAGGCTTGGCGTTGTAGGCCGGAAACTGGCTGGGCAGGTGCTCGTAAAACTGCGTGTCTTGCGCCACGATCACCGTGACACCCGCCGCTGCCGTCTGCGCCCGGTTGCCGGACGACACCGCGGGCAGCAGCCGGGCCTTGGCCTCAGCGCTGCGCACAAACACGTAGCGTGCGGGCTGGGCGTTGAAAGCCGTGGGGCCCCACTTGAGCAGCTCGTACAGTTGCAGGATGGTGGCATCGGTGACCGGCACGGGCTGGAAGGCGTGGACGGTGCGGGCCTTGCGGAACAGCTGGTCCAGCGACAGATCGGACAAAGCGTTGAGTTGGGTCATGAAAATCTGGTTTTGCTATTAAATTAAGAGCTTCATGCGCAGATAGAACCTGCGCTAAAGACACTTTTTCTATAAATACATCAGACCGCAGCCAATGCCTGGTCCAGGTCGGCCAGCAGGTCGTCGATGTGCTCGATACCCACCGACAGGCGCACCGTCTCCTCCGACACACCCGCCTTGGCCAGCTCGGCCGGGTTGAGCTGGCGGTGCGTGGTGGACGCGGGGTGCGTGGCCAGCGAGCGCACGTCGCCGATGTTGACCAGGCGGGTGAAGAGCTGCAGGGCATCCAGGAAACGGGCACCGGCTTCGCGCCCACCGCCCACGCCGAAGGTCAGAATCCCGGAGGCCTTGCCGCTGAGGTACTTCTTCGCCAGTGGATAGTCAGGATGGTCTTCCAGGCCCGCGTAGTTGACCCACTGCACCTTGGCCGCGCCGCGCAAATGCTGGGCGATGGCCAGCGTGTTGCTGTTGATGCGGTCCATGCGCAGGGCCAGGGTCTCGATGCCTTGCAGGATCAGGAAGGCGTTGAATGGCGAGATGGCCGCGCCGGTATTGCGCAGCGGCACCACGCGGGCGCGGCCGATGTAGGCGGCAGCGCCCAGGGCTTCGGTGTAGACCACGCCGTGGTAACTGGGGTCGGGCTCGTTCAGGCGCTTGAAGCGGGCCTTGTGCTGGCCCCAAGGGAACTTGCCCGAATCCACAATCGCCCCGCCGATACTGGTGCCGTGGCCGCCCAGGTACTTGGTGAGGGAATGCACCACGATGTCGGCCCCGTGCTCGATGGGGCGGCTCAGGTAGGGGCTGGGCACGGTGTTGTCGACGATCAGTGGCACGCCATGGCGGTGGGCGATCTCGGCAATCGCGGCGATGTCGGTCACGTTGCCCGCGGGGTTGCCCAGCGACTCGACGAACACGGCCTTGGTCTTGTCGTCGAACAGGCCTTCAAAGCTGCTGGGGTCGCGGTGGTCGGCAAAGCGGGTGGTGATGCCAAACTGCGGCAGCGTGTGGGCAAACAGGTTGTAGGTGCCGCCGTACAGCGCCGTGCTGCTGATGATGTTGTCGCCCGCCTCGGCAATGGTCTGGATGGCGTAGGTCACCGCCGCCTGGCCCGATGCCAGCGCCAGCGCGGCAATGCCGCCCTCCAGGGCCGCCACACGCTGCTCCAGTATGTCCTGCGTGGGGTTCATGATGCGGGTGTAGATGTTGCCCGGCACCTTCAGGTCGAACAGGTCGGCCCCGTGCTGCGCGCTGTCGAACGCGTAGGCCACGGTTTGGTAGATGGGCGGCGCGACGGCGCGGGTGGTCGGGTCGGGCGAATAGCCCGCGTGGACCGACTTGGTCTCGAACTTCCAATTAGTGCTGTCTCTGGCCATGGTGTGCCTCTTTAAAAAATCAGATAGCCCAGTTCAGGCCAAAAATAGGAGCCAAATTGCCTCCCCGCGCTGGTGGAATGTGCGCAGGCCGCTCTGGTTTCTGTAGCACGCGGTCGAGAATGCGTTTTTCGATGCGGGCGAACTCCGGGTCGCCATGCCAGCGCGGGCGGGCCAGGGCGATGTTTTCGTCCAGCGCGATGCGACCGTCCTCGATCAGGATCACGCGGTCGGCCAGGGCCACGGCCTCTTGCACGTCGTGGGTGACCAGCAGCGCGGTGAAGCGGTGCTTCTCCCACAGGCCTTCGATCAGGCGGTGCATCTCAATGCGGGTCAGCGCATCCAGCGCGCCCAGGGGTTCGTCCAGCAGCAGCAGGCGCGGGTTGTGCACCAGGGCACGCGCCAGGGCCACGCGCTGGCGCTGGCCGCCGGAGAGCTTGGCGGACCAGTCCTGCTGGCGGTCGGCCAGGCCGACCTGGGCCAGCACCTTTTCGCCCTGCGCACGGGCCGACTTGGGCAGACCAATCAGCACGTTGTCGATCACCTTGCGCCAGGGCAGCAGACGTGCATCCTGGAACATGATGCGGGTGTCTTCGCGGATGCCGTCAATCGGCTCCGCATCCAGTTGCAGGCTGCCGCCATTGGCCGCTTCCAGCCCGGCCACCAGCCGCAGCAAGGTGCTTTTGCCGCAGCCGCTGCGCCCCACGATGGCCACAAACTGGCCGGGTTCGATGGTGAGTTCGGTGTTGTGCAACACCGTGCGCTCGCCGTAGCGCTTGGTCAGCGATTGCAGTTGCAGGCGCACGCCTTCGGACGATGTGGAATCAGACATGGTTTTCCTTCAATGCGTTGTGGCTTGGTAGCCCGGATGCCAACGTAAAAAGTAGCGCTCCAGACCGCGGGCAAACACGTCGGCCAGCTTGCCCAGCAGCGCGTAGAGCAGAATGCCGACCAGCACGATGTCGGTCTGCAAAAACTCGCGGGCGTTCATGGTCAGGTAGCCGATACCGGCCTGGGCTGAGATGGTTTCGGCCACGATCAAAATCACCCACATCAGGCCCAAACTGAAGCGCAGGCCCACCAGGATGCTGGACAGCGCGCCCGGCAAGATGATGTCGCGGTACAGCTGCCAGCGCGTGAGGCCGTAGCTGCGCCCCATCTCAATCAGCGCAGGGTCCACATTGCGGATGCCGTGGAAGGTGTTGAGGTAGATCGGGAAAAACACCGACACCGAGATCAAAAACAGCTTGGCCGTCTCGTCAATGCCAAACCACAAAATCACCAGCGGAATCAGCGACAGCGCCGGGATGTTGCGCACCATCTGCAGGCTGGAGTCGAGCAGGGTCTCAAAGAACTTGACCGAGCCCGTCAGCAAGCCCAGCACCAGGCCCAGCCCGCCGCCGATGGCCAGCCCGGTCAGCGCGCGCCAGGCGCTCACGCCCACATGCTTGGCCAGCTCGCCCGATGCCGCCAGGGTCCACGCGGCCTTGAACACATCCAGCGGCGCAGGCAGGATGCGCGTGGCCAGCCAGCCGGTGCTGCTGGCGATTTGCCAGGCCACCACCAGCACGATGGGCAGCAACCAGGGCAGCAGGCCTTGGCCGACGCTGGCGGCAAACGCCTTGAACGGGAAAGGGGTTTCCGGCGTATCCGGCAAGTCGGCGGCGGTGTGAGGGAACGGCGTGGTCTGCACTTCGCGCAGAGAAGTCAGGGGGCCGCTCATACCGTGCTCGCCTGCGATGCGTCGGGTTCCAGAAACTCCAGCTGGTTGCCTGCCGGGTCTTTGACGTAAAAGCGCAGGTAGCCCACCAGCGGGCGGCTTTCTTCCAGCGGCACGTCGGCAGACAGCAGGCGGTTGCGCAGCGTGGGCAGGCCTTGCACCTCGAACGCCAGGTGGCTGGGAATAGGGTTGGGCTGCCAGTTATCGGTAGGCACCAGGTCGATGCGCTGGTGACCGGCCACAAAACGCAGCGGTGTTCCGGCGGGCCCGCTGGCATGGAACTCGGTCAGGCCGATCAGCTGGTTATAAAAGCGCCGGATCTGGGCCTCGTCGCCCGCGCGAAATGGCAGCTGGGCGTGGTGGATGGAGTGGATGTTCATAGTTGTCCTTTAGCTTTGTGACTAGCTTTGTGAAACACGCGGCAGGTATTCGTTGGCCACCACCTCGCCAAACGGCCCGGTCAGGCGCTGGCCGGGCAACGGGTCTTGCAACTTGCGCGGCAACAGCGGAAACACCAGCTCGGCAAAGCGGTAGGCCTCTTCCAGGTGCGGGTAGCCCGACAGCACAAAGGTGTCCAGCCCGATGTCGGCGTACTCCTGCATGCGGGCCGCCACCGTCTGCGGGTCGCCCACCAGGGCAGTGCCCGCGCCACCGCGCACCAGGCCTACACCGGCCCACAGGTTGGGGCTGATCTCCAGGTCGGCGCGGGTGCGTTTGGTGCCCCCGGCGTGCAACGCGGCCATGCGGCGCTGGCCTGCCGAATCCATCTTGGCGAACGCGGCCTGGGCACGGATGACGGTGTCGTCGTCCAGCTTGCTGATCAGGCTCTCGGCGGCGGCCCAGGCCTCGGCATCGGTTTCGCGCACGATGACGTGCAGGCGGATGCCGAACTTGACGGTGCGGCCATGTTTTGCCGCACGGGCGCGCACGTCGGCCACCTTCTTGGCCACCTCGGCCAGTGGCTCGCCCCAGGTCAGGTAGGTATCGACCTGCTCGGCCGCCAGGTCGTGTGCCGCGTCGGACGAGCCGCCGAAGTACACGGGCGGATACGGTTTTTGTACCGGGGGGTACAGCAGCTTGGCCCCCTTGACGCTGAGGTGCTCGCCCTCGAAGTTGTAGGCCTTGCCCTCATGGCTGTGGGCCAGAATCTCGCGCCAGATGCGGATGAACTCGGCCGACTGCTGGTAGCGCTGGGCGTGGTCCAGGTACACGCCGTCGCCTTCCAGCTCGGTCTGGTCGCCGCCGGTCACCAGGTTGATCATCAGCCGCCCGCCGGACAAGCGGTCGAAGGTGGCGGCCATGCGCGCCGCCAGGCTGGGCTGGTGCAGGCCGGGGCGCACGGCCACCAGAAACTTCAGACGTTGGGTCACCGGCAACAGGCTGGCCGCCACCACCCAGGGGTCTTCGCACGAACGGCCGGTGGGCAGCAGCACGCCTTCATAGCCCAGGCTGTCTGCGGCCTGCGCCACCTGTTTCAGGTAGTCGTGGTCGATCTCGCGCGCGCCTTGCGCCGTGCCGAGGTAGCGGCTGTCGCCGTGGGTGGGGATAAACCAGAAAACTTGCATGGGAGCCTCAGAAAAATTACAGCTTCAACAGGGCATCGGCCACGTTGAGGGGTTTGGGGATCAGCCCGATCTTGAAAAACGCCTGCGCCACACGCTGCTGGTCGGCCACGGTCGTAGCGGCCAGCGGGGCCACGGGCGAGCGTGGGCGGCGGGTCAAAAACAGGCTGACCACGCCCGCGTCCAGGCCGCTGAAATCGGCAATCAGCTGGATGGCCTGTTTGCGGTCGTCCTGCGCCAGGCGGTCGGCGCGGGTGAGTTCTTCAAACAGCACGGCAATCGCTTGCGGGTGCTGGCTGGCAAAGCTTCTTGATGCCAGGTAGAACGAGTTGTTGTTCGACAGGCCGCGGCCATTGGCCAGCACGCGGGGCTGCACGGCCAGCTCGGTGGCGGCGTAGAACGGGTCCCAGATGGCCCAGGCATCCACGCTTTTACGCTCGAACGCAGCCCGTGCATCGGCGGGGGTGAGGTAGATGGGCTGGATGTCGCTCCACTGCAGACCCGCCTTCTCTACCGCCCGCACCAGCAAAAAGTGGGCACTCGACCCCTTTTGCAGCGCCACTTTGCGGCCCTTCAAATCGGCCAGGGTGCGCAGCGGGGAATCGGCCTGCGTCAGGATGGCCGAACTGTCGGGCTTGGGCGGCTCGGCCCCCACGTAGACCAGGTCCTTGCCCGCGGCCTGGGCGAACACCGGCGGTGCGTCGCCGGTCAGGCCAAATTCCAGGCTGCCGACCGACAAGGCTTCCAGCAATTGCGGCCCGGCGGGGAATTCCAGCCAGGTGATCTTGGTCGCGGGCAGGCGCTTTTCCAGCCAGCCCAGTTGCTTGGTAATGACCAGGTTGACGGCAGATTTCTGGTAGCCGATGCGCAGTTGCTGCAAAGGGGCATCCGCTACATTTTTGGTAGCTGCTTGTGCTGATGGAATGAGCGCAAGAGGGCTAAAAATGCCAAAACTTGCGGCCCCGGTGGCGAGTACACGCAATATGTTGCGCCGGTCGTTGGGATGGTCCATGCCGTCCTCCTCAGGCCACGCCCGCTTGGGCGGCTTCCAGAATGCTGATCTTGCGGGGCAGCAGCTTGAGTTCAAAGAAAGTGTCGGCAATCACCTGCTGCTCGGCCAGGATAGCTTTGGTGATGGGCACGGTGCCCACGGGGCGGCGCTGCAAGGTCAGCTCGGCCACGCTGCGGTCCAGCCCCAGGATGGCGGCGTATTCCGTTGCCGCTGCAGCGCGGTCGGTGCCAAACCATTTGTCGATGGCCGTCACCTCCTCCACCGCAATGCGCAGGATGTCGGGATTCTTGTCGGAAAAGCTGCGAGAGCTGAAGTAGTAACCGCGGTTGTTGACCACGCCGGCGGCATCGGCCAGCAGGCGCGCGTCCAGCGTTTTTTGCGCTGCGGCGAAGAACGGGTCCCAGATCACCCAGGCATCCACCGCGCCCTGGGTGAAAGCGGCGCGGGCATCGGCGGGTGCCAGATGCACGTGCTGCACATCGTTATAGGCCAGGCCGTTTTTCTCCAGCAGCTTGGCTAGGAAGAACTGCACGTTCGAGCCCTTGTTGTAGGCCACTTTCTTGCCCTTCAGATCCGCAATCTTCTGGACTGCCGAGCCTTTGGGCAGGATCACGGCTTCGCTGCCGACCAGGGGCGCGGTGGCCGCTACATAGACCAGCGGCGCACCGGCGGCCTGGGCGAAGATGGGCGGGGCTTCGCCCACGTCGCCAAAGTCGATGGAGCCGACGTTGAGCGCTTCGAGCTGCACCGGCCCGGCGTTGAACTCGGTCCAGGTGACGCTCACGCCCAGCGGGGCCAGGCGCTTTTCCAGCGTGCCACGGGCCTTCAAAAAGCTCAGCACGCCTTTCTGGTTGCCGATGCGCAGCACGCGCGGCGATTGGGCGAAAGCATGGAAACCAGGTGCAGCCAGCGCGCTGGCGGCGAGCAGCGTACGGCGGGAAATCAGGGGCAAGTTCGTCATAGCAATGTCCTTGGGGTGGCGCGCAGGCAAGGCTTCGCCCTGCCGCGCTGCAGCCATATCAAAAAGAAGGGAAACCTGGGAGCGTTTAAACGCTACAGCGCACGCGCGAGAAATGGATGGGCGCGTTGGCCGCGTGCTTGCCCCAGTCCTTGGACACCGGCAGCAGACCGGCCGCACGGTGCAGGCGCTGCGCCAGGTCGTCGTCGAGCTGGTGGCCGTCGGGTGGCAGCAGAACCACTTGGCCGTCGGTGGCAAACACCCCCGACAGGATGTGGTCGGCCCCCAGCGACTGCAGCACGGGGCGCAGCGCGTAATCCATCGCCAGCATGTGGTTGGGGCTGCCGCCGGTAGCCATGGGCAACACGGTCTTGCCCTTGAAGGCGGTCTGCGGCAGCAGGTCCAGAAACAGCTTGAGCACGCCGCTGTAGGCCGCCTTGTAGATCGGCGTGGCCACCACGATGGCCTGCGCCCGCGCCACCTTGGCCACCGCCTGCGCGATACTGGGGTGGGCCACATCGGCCAGCACCAGGGCCTGGGGCGACAGGTCGCGGATCAACACCCGCTCCACCTGCGCGCCACGCAATTCCAGGTGAAGTTGCACGGCATCCAGCAAGGCGGCAGAGCGCGAGCGCTCGGACGGGCTACCGGCAATCAGAAGAATGGACATGCCGGGTTCCTTACTTCTTGCCGTAGATCTGGTCGAACACGCCGCCATCGGCGAAGTGGGTTTTCTGGGCTTTGGTCCAGCCGCCGAAGAGTTCGTCGATGGTGAACAGATTCACATTGCCAAACTGCTTGGCGTACTTGGCGGCAGCGGCCTTGTCGCGGGGGCGGTAGAAGTTCTTGCCCGCCAGGTCCTGGCCCACGGGGCTGTACAGGTACTGCAGGTAGGCTTCGGCCACCTTGCGGGTGCCGCGCTTGTCCACCACTTTGTCGACCACGCTCACCGGCGGCTCGGCCAGGATGGACAGGCTGGGGGTAACGATCTCGAACTTGTCCTTGCCGAACTCTTGCAGCGCCAGATAGGCCTCGTTCTCCCAGGCGATCAGTACGTCGCCCTGGCCGCGTTCGGTGAAGCTGGTGGTGGCACCGCGGGCACCGGAGTCCAGCGTTACGGCGTTGCTGTACAGGGCTTTTACAAAGTCGCGGGCATGGGCTTCGTCGGCACCGTTCTTCTTCACGGCGTAGCCCCAGGCGGCCAGGTAGTTCCAGCGCGCACCGCCAGATGTTTTGGGGTTGGGCGTGACGATGCCAATGCCGGGGCGCACCAGGTCGGACCAGTCGGCAATCTTCTTCGGGTTGCCCTTGCGCACCAGGAACACGATGGTGCTGGTGTAAGGCGAAGCGTTTTGCGGCAGGCGTTTTTGCCAGTCGGGAGGGATCAACTTGCCGAACTCGTTCAGCGCGTCCACGTCGTAGGCCAGGGCCAGGGTAACCACGTCGGCCTCCAGCCCGTCAATCACCGAACGCGCCTGCTTGCCCGAGCCGCCGTGCGACTGCTTGACGGTGACCTCTTGCTTGTTTTTAGCCAGCCAGTCTTTGGAAAAAGCGGTGTTGAAGTCTTTGTAGAACTCACGGGTCGGGTCATACGACACGTTGAGCAAGGTGATGGGCGCAGAGGCCTGGGCGTGTGCAAAACCAGCGGCCGATAAGGCAATGGTGAACAGGGCTTGGGACAGATGGCGGCGGGTCAGCATAGAGATTCAAGGTTCCAAAGTTGTGCGATGGGTTGGATTCTGTAAGCGAACCATCCAAACTGGAACGAATGAATTCTCAGTTGTTTATTACTTAAACGTCTCAAGTGCCAAAAATGGGCCTTCTCTGCGCCTCAAAATAAAGATGCCACCGACCGGAAATAGTTGGCATGCAATGGGAGGTGCACGCTTGTGATTCGGTGGCCGCAGACTACATTCGTTTACATGTCGGTGCCGGGGCGCGTCATCCCCGGCAAGCAAAGCGCCAGTGTCAGAGAGTCTGTTTACGATGTGTTGGGGCTTGGAATAAATCGTAAGCGGGTTCTGAGAGCGTGGTGCCACCGGCGCCATATTTGCCGTGATGGCCCCTCGCGTGGCCACCACCAGCCCCCCAATCCAAAGGCGTATTTGATGCAGTTTTCTCCCCGCCGCAGCCCATTGCTTTGGGTGACTGCGACAAGCAGCCTCTTTCTGGCTGCCCATACGGCATGGTCCCAAACGCATTTCAAACCCGACGTGGTGCGCAAGTACGGCGGCATTTACGCCACCCACTGCAGCCACCCCGACGCACCCCGCCTGCGGGTGTTGCGCGACGCACTGGTGGTAGAACAGGGTGACAAGCGCGTGGTGGGCCGCAAGGTACAAACCGCGGCCACGTACCCCACCGCAAACCCACCGCCGTCTTTCAAGTTGGCCTTGGTCAGCGAGGTCCGTCCTGGTTCAGCCCTGGGCTTCATGGTGTTTGAAGACAAAGCCGGCACCACTATCCGCCTGCAGACCGGTGCCGCGCTGCAAGCGCCTTTGGGCAAAACCCTGGTCAACGCAACCTACCGCCGTTGTGACATCGCCCCAGCGCCCAGCCCGGCCACCCACACCACCCATAACGAGCCGATGAGCGAGGCCGAAAAGATCCTGCTCAACCCGGCCTTCAAAGCCACCTACCTGCGGGTACTGGGGTCGTTAGCAAGCGAAGCCTGGTTGGCCAAATTCAACGGCCCCCGCCCACCGGCACGGCGGGTGCGCGTGGCCGGCATGGACTACATGCTGCTGTCGGTATGCAAACCGCACGACTGCACCGGATTCAACGCCGCTCTGCTCTACGCCGAAGACCGAGACCGCTTGTTTGGCAGGGTCTACCAGCAAGGCCGCATCGGCTATCTGGGCGAGCCACCGTCTGACATCGCCGATGCCCTGGACGCGTTCTGGACCCACCAATGGCAGCCCCAATAGCCCATCAAGAGATTGCTATATAAAAAATAGCTGCTTGTGCTCATTGGATCGGCGCAAACTGCCAAAAAAGTGTGTAAACCCGTGTTTCTCCGCATACCCCCTGAAACGCTGTACCCTCGCAGCCAGGCCACGCGCCTGCAAACCATCTTGTATCCTGGAAATTACAAAGCGTATGGTAAAGTTCATTACGAATCAACAGCTTACGCAGCCCTCCAGACTTGACTAATCCCGCCAGAGCCTCTAACCTTCGCCCGATGCATAAATGGCTCGCTGTTTTATCTCTTGTATGCGCGTCTGTACACGCCGCACCCCCATCCACCAACCAGGAAGACATCGACAAGCTGCTGGTCGATCGCGGCCTGCTAACCCACACCATCGACCAGCTTGAACAGGTGCGGCAAACCGTCAGCACCCGGGCATCGGACCTGGTGGTCAACGCCATGGGTTTCCTGGGCGTCCCCTACAAATTTGGTGGCACTTCCGCCGACACTGGCTTCGATTGCAGCGGCTTTGTCCGCGCCATGTACGAGCAAACCATCGGTCTGGTGCTGCCCCGTCGTGCTAACGAGCAGGCAGCCGCCACCGACCGCATCGACAAAAACGATTTGCGCCCTGGCGACCTGGTGTTCTTCAACACCATGCGCCGAGCCTTCAGCCATGTAGGCATTTACGTGGGCGATGGCAAATTCATCCACGCGCCACGCAGTGGAGCCCAAGTCCGCGTGGAAGATATGCGCGCCGCCTACTGGCAACGCCGCTTCGACGGCGCACGCCGCGTCACACCCAGCGCCGAAGCCGATACCAAACCGGCCAACTAAACCCCGCAGTTTTCGACGGTCTTTGCGGAAATCGGCCAAGCCGATAAGCTCCGTCTCTTTTGGAGACACCCCATGCAGCGCAAAACCGCCCAAGATTTCGACCAGGAACTGCTCATATTGTTTGATGCCTACGTCCACGGCACCTTGGACCGGCGGGGATTCCTGGAAAAAGCCCAAAAGTTTGCAGTAGGCGGTGTCACTGCCACCATGCTGCTCGGTGCGCTCAGCCCCAATTTCGCAGCGGCCCAGCAAGTCGCCCCCACCGACCCCCGCATCCGGACTGAAACCCTCTCCTTTCCCTCGCCCAACGGCTCCGGCACAGTCAAGGGTTACCTGGCCCGCCCCGCGAACGCCACCGGGCCCCTGCCCGGCATTCTGGTGGTGCACGAAAACCGGGGCCTTAACCCCCATATCGAAGACATTGCACGCCGCTTGGCGCTAGACAACTTTGTCGCCTTTGCCCCTGATGCCCTGACCCCTCTGGGCGGTTATCCCGGCGACGAAGAGAAAGCCCGTGAATTGTTTGCCAAACTCGACCAGGCCAAGACCTCCGAAGACTTTGTGGCTGCGGCTGGTTTCCTCAAGGCCCGCCCCGAGGTCGTAGGCAAGATTGGTGTGGTCGGCTTCTGCTACGGTGGTGGCGTGGCCCACATGTTGTCGACGCGCCTGCCGGATCTGGGTGCCGCTGTGCCCTTCTATGGCAACCAGCCCGCCGCCAGCGCCGCCAGTCAGGTCAAGGCCCCGCTGTTGATTCAGTTTGCCGCCGTGGACGAGCGCATCAACGCCGCCTGGCCAACCTACGAAGCCGCCCTGAAAGCCGCTGCCGTGCCCTACACCGCCTACCAGTACCCCGGCACCCAGCACGGCTTCAATAACGACACCACGCCCCGCTACGACGCGGCAGCCGCCAAGCTGGCCTGGGAGCGCACCCTGGCGTTCTTCAACCAGAACCTGCGCAGCTAAGCTGCCTTTCAATGCCCAGCCGGGCATTTTCTTTCGCGCATGAAAAAACCCTCTAAGACTCAAGTTCTTAGAGGGTTTTTTTGTATTAAATGGTCGGTGTGAAAGGATTCGAACCTTCGACCCCTTGCACCCCATGCAAGTGCGCTACCAGGCTGCGCCACACACCGATCAAGCCTCGAATTATAGCCTGCGTTTAGAGCACTTCTGAGAGCAGGTCACGAATTTCGAATAATTCTTGTCGTACTGACAAAAGATGCTGGGTGGTGGCCTCGTCGTAGTCCAACGTGACCACGTCTTCCAGGCGCTCAAACGACGTGTCCCCATCGTCCAACGCATCCAAGCCATCCAACTCCGCATCCCCGAGCCGCAGCTTGTCACGCTCACCCTGCACCAGTTCCTGCAGCTTGTTGCGCGCACCGCTGATGGTGAAGCCCTGGTCGTACAGCAGGTCGCGGATGCGGCGGATCATCAGCACTTCGTGGTGCTGGTAGTAGCGCCGGTTACCGCGCCGCTTCATGGGCCGCAGTTGGGTGAATTCTTGCTCCCAATAACGCAGCACGTGCGGTTTCACGCCGCACAGGTCTGCTACTTCGCCAATGGTGAAGTAGCGTTTGACGGGGATAGACGGGAGAGAATTTCCCATAAGAATCAATGTGGTCCTGTGGAATGCGCAAGCAACCAGATAGGTTACCCGAAGTAACACATGGACGGAAAATTAGTTCGCAGCGCCTGGGCCACCGGCGTGATAAATGTCACACCGGCATGGGCACTGCGATGATTCCTTCAACCCTGGATTTGCTCTTTGAGCTTGTGGCTGGCGTGGAAAGTCACGACCCGGCGCGCGTCGATGGGGATGGCTTCGCCGGTACGCGGATTGCGCCCAGGCCGGGGGGCCTTGATGCGGATTTGGAAGTTGCCAAAACCGGAAATCTTGACATCTGTGCCCTCGACCAGGCTGGTGCTGACCAGGTCAAAAAAAGCATCCACCATGTCTTTGGACTCGCGCTTGTTCAGGCCGATTTGTTCAAACAGCAAATCGGCCAGTTGGGCCTTGGTCAGGGCTGGGGTTTCCAGACTTTCAACCGCAATTTCCACGGCTTTCTCCAGTTTGTCGTGTAGGGGCTCAAGCACGCAGACGCGCACCACATTGCGTGCCAAGCTGGGCCAGTATCGCCTGCACCGCAGACTCGATCTGCGGCTCGGTCAGCGTGGCATCTGTGCCGTTGAGCGTCAGGCGCAAGGCCACGCTCTTCTCGCCTTGCGCCAAGCCGCCGGTGGACACCGGTTCAGTACTTTTGGGCACGGGCTTGGGGCGGTAGATGTCGAACACCACCGTATCGCGCAGCAAGCCGTTCGTGGCCGCCGCCTGGGTGGCCGCCAGCAGCGCGCCATGGCCCACTGCTTCGGCCACGATGACAGCGATGTCGCGCTCGACCGCCTGGAACTTGGCCACCGGTGCAAACACCGGCACGGGGCGTTGCAGCACCGCGTCCAGTTCCAGCTCGAACAGCATCGGTGCCTGCGCCAGGTCATAGCCCTGCCGCCACTGCGGATGCAGCTCGCCAATGAAACCAATCGCCTGTCCGGCTACCAGTACCCGGGCGCAACGGCCAGGGTGCAAAGCGGGGTGCTCTGCCGCCTCAAACTGAACAGCCAGCGGGGCCAACAGCGCCTCCACATCACCCTTCATGTCGAAGAAGTCGGCAGCTTGCTCGCTGCGGCCCCATTGCAGGCGGTCGGCCGCGCCAAAGCTGATACCGGCCACCCGCATAGGCTGGTGGAAGCCCGCCACGGTGGTGTCGGAATTCACGGCATGGGCATCGCGCAGAAACACGCGGCCCAGCTCGAACACGCGCACCCGGCTGGCCTTACGGTCCAGGTTGAACTTCAAAACTTGTAGCAAGGAACCCATGAGGGATGAGCGCATGACGCTCATTTGGCTTGCAATCGGATTCAGCAACTGGATGGGGTTGGGGTTGCCCGCCAGTTCCTTCTCCCAACGCTCTTCGACAAAGCTGAAGTTGATGGTTTCCTGGTAGCCCAAACCGGCCAGCGCACGGCGCACCGCAAACGGGCTGCGTTGCGCTTCTGGACGGATTTTGGCGGTGATGGGGGCCAGCGGCGGCGTGGTGGGCAACTGGTTGTAGCCCACCATGCGCACCACTTCTTCGATCAGGTCTTCTTCGATGGTGAGGTCGAAGCGGTAGGACGGCGGGGTCACGGTCAGCACGCCATCGCCCTCCACCACCGGCAAACCGAGGCGGGTCAGGGCATCGGCGCACTGCGCCTGGGTCAGCGGCATGCCGATGACTTTGACAGCACGTGCCACGCGCAAAGTGACGGGCACGGCTTGCGGCACGTTGACCTGGGTGTCGTCCATCGGGCCAGCTTCGCCGCCGCAGATGTCCAGAATCAGCTGGGTGATGCGCTCCAGATGCTCCACGGTGTGGCTGGCATCCACGCCGCGCTCGAAGCGGTGGCCTGCGTCGGTAGAGAAGTTGTAGCGGCGCGAACGGCCTGCAATCGACTTGGGCCACCAGAAAGCGGCTTCGGCGTAAATGTTGACCGTATCGTCCGACACCGCGGTGGCATCGCCGCCCATGATGCCCGCCAGCGATTCCACCTGGCGGTCATCGGCAATCACACCCACTTTTTCATCGACAGTAACGGTATTGCCGTTCAGCAGCTTGAGCTGCTCGCCAGGCTGGCCCCAGCGCACATCGAGTCCGCCGTGGATTCTGTCCAGATCGAAGATATGCGACGGGCGGCCCAGCTCGAACATCACGTAGTTGGAAATGTCCACCAGCGCCGTCACGCTGCGCTGGCCGCAACGTGCCAGGCGGTCCACCATCCACTGCGGTGTGGCGGCCTTGGGGTTGACGTTGCGCACCACGCGGCCCGAGAAGCGACCACACAGGTCGGGGGCGCTGATCTTGACCGGCACGCGGTCGGTAATTTTGACCGGCACCGCGGGGAAGCTGGGCTGCAGCAAGGGCGCACCGGTCAGTGCGGCCACTTCGCGGGCTACGCCAAACACGCTCAGGCAATGCGCCAGATTGGGCGTGAGCTTGAGGGTGAACAAGGTGTCGTCCAGCATCAGGTGTTCGCGGATGTTTTGGCCCAGGGGCGCATCGGCGGCCAACTCCAGCAGGCCCCCATGGTCTTCGGACAGCTTAAGTTCGCGGGCCGAGCACAGCATGCCCTGGCTTTCCACGCCACGCAGCTTGCCGACCTTGATCAGGAAAGGCTTGCCGTCGTCACCGGGGGGCAACTCGGCACCCACCAGCGCGCAGGGTATGCGGATGCCGACACGGGCATTCGGTGCGCCGCAGACGATGTTGAGCAGCTCGGGCTGGCCGACATCCACGGTGCAGACGCGCAAGCGGTCGGCGTTGGGATGCTGTTCGGCGGTCTTGATTTCGCCCACGACGATGCCGGTGAACGGCGGAGCCACGGGTTTGAGTTCTTCGACTTCCAACCCGGCCATGGTCAAGGTCTCGGCCAGTTGCTCGGTGGTCAGGTCGGGGTTGCAGAAAGCGCGCAACCAGGATTCAGAAAATTGCATGGTTTGGTCTATCTAGTACGGCTGAAGAATTATTGAAACTGGCTGAGGAAACGGATGTCGCCATCAAAAAACAGTCGCAGGTCGTTCACGCCGTAGCGCAGCATGGTCAGACGGTCGGGGCCCATGCCGAAAGCAAAGCCGATGTATTTTTCGGGGTCCAGGCCCATGTTGCGCACCACGTTCGGGTGTACCTGGCCAGAGCCCGCTACTTCCAGCCAACGGCCCGACAGCGGGCCGCTCTGGAACTGGATGTCGATCTCGGCGCTGGGTTCGGTAAACGGGAAGAAGCTGGGGCGGAACCGCAGCACCAGGTCGTCCGACTCAAAAAAGGTACGGCAGAAATCGGTGAAGACCACTTTCAGGTCTTTGAAGCTGACGTTTTCGCCGATCCACAGGCCTTCGCACTGGTGGAACATCGGGGAATGCGTGGCATCGCTGTCCACACGGTAGGTGCGGCCGGGCGCGATCACGCGGATCTCGGGCATGACCTGTCCCGCGTCAATCGCAGCGCGGTGTTTCTTGACGTGCGTGACCGCGTGACGGATCTGCATCGGGCTGGTGTGGGTACGCAGCAGGTTGGGCGCGGTGGCGGTGCCGCCTTCCACGTAAAACGTGTCGTGCATGGAGCGCGCGGGGTGGTCTTCAGGCGTGTTGAGCGCGGTGAAGTTGAACCAGTCGGACTCGATCTCGGGGCCCTGGGCCACTTCAAAACCCATGGAGCCAAAGATGGCCTCGATGCGTTCCAGCGTCAACGACACGGGGTGCAAACCGCCCTGCCCGCGCTGGCGGCCCGGCAAGGTTACATCCAGGGCTTCGGCCTTGAGTTGCTGCTCCAGCTCGGCATCGGCCAGGGCTTTGCGGCGCGCTGTCAAGGCGGCTTCAATGGCTTGTTTGGCCAGGTTGATGGAGGCACCGCGTGATTTTTTTTCTTCTACGCTCAGGGCCCCCATGCCCTTCATCAACTCGGTGATGCGGCCGGATTTACCTAAAAACTGGGCTTTGGCATTCTCCAGATCGGCGGGCGTGCTGGCCCCCTGGAAACTGCTGTGTGCTGCACTGACAATCGCGTCCAACTCGTTCATAAGATCTCTTGGAAATGACAAAGGGCTAGCGCTTTTTCAAGCTCTAGCCCTTGGTTTACTTGCACAGAATGCTACTCAAAGAATAGCAAACTAGCGTGGGGAATCAAGCAGCCAGACGGGCCTTGACTTGCTCCACGATGCTGGCAAAAGCCGCCTTGTCGTGCACAGCGATATCGGACAGCACTTTGCGGTCGATCTCGATGGCAGCCTTTTTCAGGCCATTGGCGAACTGGCTGTAGGTCAGACCGCATTCGCGCGCAGCGGCGTTGATACGGGCAATCCACAGCTGACGGAACACCCGCTTGCGGGTCCGACGGTCACGGTAGGCATATTGCCCAGCCTTCATTACCGCTTCTTTGGCGACGCGGTAAACATTGCCGCGGCGACCGCGGAAACCTTTTGCAAGGGCGAGAACTTTTTTGTGGCGGGCGCGAGCCGTTACACCACGTTTGACGCGAGGCATGTATTTACTCCTTGTTCGTCGTTAAATTAAATACCACGGCCGGGCAGCATCTGCGCCATGTGACCCATATTGGTCTCATGCACTGCAGTCGTACCGCGCAACTGGCGTTTATTTTTGGTGGTCTTCTTGGTCAAGATGTGACGTTTGAAGGCGTGGCCGCGTTTAACGGTACCACCTGGACGAACGCGAAAGCGTTTTTTCGCCGCGCTCTTGGTCTTCATTTTGGGCATTTCAATGCTCCTGTTCATTGTGCTCGTGAGGCGCTGGAAACCGATCCCAGACTTGTTGGCCCCGAGCCACTTGTAGTGGCGAGTTTTCACTCTCCACTGGGGCAGAGAAACTTTCGCTTCTCTGCATTGACAACCCGCAAGCCAAGGCCTGCGGGCTGAAATTTTTACGATGCCGTTGCGGGCGCTGCTGGTGCGGCTTCTGCTGCAGGCTTGCTGGACGCGGGCTTTTTCTTGCCGGGCGCGATCATCATGATCATCTGGCGGCCTTCCAACTTGGGAAACTGCTCCACGATGATCAGGTCTTGCAAGTCGTTGCGGATGCGTTGCAGCAAGGCCATACCGATTTCCTGGTGGGTGATTTCTCGCCCCCGAAAACGCAAAGTGATCTTGCACTTGTCGCCGTCGGCCAGGAAACGCTTGATATTGCGCATCTTGATGTTGTAGTCGCCATCGTCGGTACCGGGACGGAATTTGATTTCCTTGATCTCGATCACCGTTTGCTTGGACTTCGCGTCGGCCGCTTTCTTTTGTTCCTGGTATTTGAACTTGCCGTAGTCCATCAAACGACAGACCGGCGGGTTCGCCGTGGCAACAATTTCAACCAGGTCCACATCGTATTCACCGGCCAAACGCAAAGCTTCCATCAGGCTGACGATGCCTAAGGGCTCATTCTCTGGGCCGGAAAGACGAACTTCCGGTGCCATGATTTCACGGTTCAGACGGTGTTTGCGTTCTTCGCGGTGACGGCGGTCACGAAATTCAGTAGCGATGGCTCAAATCCTTAAAAATCAGAATGCTATAGTAACAATAGCAACTACCGCAGACAGCACGTGCGCTAAAGCCTAGGTTTATTTAAAAACTACAGTTTTAGAGCGATGTCGCTGGCAATTTTGGACTGGAAGTCCTGTAGCGGCATCACACCGAGGTCAATATTGCCCCGGGCGCGCACTGCGACGGACCCAGCTTCTTTTTCCTTGTCGCCTACGACCAGGATGTAGGGAAGCTTTTGCATCGAATGCTCTCGTATTTTACGCGTTATTTTTTCGTTGCGTAAATCCAGCTGAACCCTAAGCCCTTGATCCTGCAGCGTTTTGGCAATTTCACGACAGTAATCGTCTTGCGACTCGGAAATATTGAGGATGGACACCTGCGCCGGAGCCAGCCAGGTGGGCAGCGCGCCAGCGTGTTGCTCGATCAAAATGCCGATGAAACGCTCCAGGCTGCCGAGGATGGCGCGGTGCAGCATGACCGGGCGATGCCGGGCACCGTCTTCGCCCACAAACTCGGCATCCAGGCGCTCGGGCATGGAGAAATCGACCTGCATGGTGCCGCACTGCCACTGGCGGCCAATCGCGTCTTTCAGGGTGTATTCGATCTTGGGGCCGTAGAAGGCACCGTCGCCCGGGGAAATTTCAAACTCGACCCCGGAGGCGCGCAGGCACTCCATCAGCGCGTGCTCGGCCTTGTCCCAGCTCTCGTCCGAGCCGATGCGCTTTTCAGGGCGCGTGGCTACCTTGTAGATGATGTTGCTGAACCCGAAGTCGACATAGACTTTTTGCAGCAGCGCGGTGTAGTTCACGCACTCTTGCAGGATCTGGTCTTCGGTACAGAAGATGTGCCCGTCGTCCTGCGTGAAACCGCGCACGCGCATGATGCCGTGCAGGCCACCCGAAGGCTCGTTGCGGTGGCACTGGCCGAATTCGCCGTAGCGCAGCGGCAGGTCGCGGTAGCTCTTGATGCCCTGCTTGAAGATCAGGATGTGGCCGGGGCAGTTCATCGGCTTCAGGGCGTATTCGCGCTTTTCCGATTCCGTGGTGAACATGTTTTCGCGGTACTTGTCCCAGTGGCCGGTTTTTTCCCACAGCGTCTTGTCGATGACCTGCGGGCCTTTGACTTCCTGGTAGCCGTTGTCCTGGTAGACACGGCGCATGTACTGCTCCACGCCCTGCCAGACCGTCCAGCCCTTGGGGTGCCAGAACACCAGGCCGGGGGCGTGGTCGTCGATGTGGAACAGGTCGAGCTCGCGGCCCAGCTTACGGTGGTCGCGCTTTTCGGCTTCCTCGAGCTGCGTCAGGTAGTTTTGCAGATCGTCTTTGCTGGCCCAGGCCGTGCCGTAGACGCGCTGCAGCATTTCGTTGTTGTGGTCGCCGCGCCAGTAGGCACCGGCCAGCTTCATCAGCTTGAAAAACTTGAGCTTGCCGGTGCTGGGCACGTGGGGACCGCGGCACAGGTCTTCGAACGCGCCTTCGCGGTACAGCGACACGTCCTGGTCGGCCGGGATGCTGGCGATGATTTCGGCCTTGTAGTGCTCACCCAGGCTTTTGAAATAGGCCACGGCCTCGTCGCGTGGCAGTACGCGGCGGGTCACGGGCTCGTCCTTGGCGGCCAGGGCGGTCATCTTCTTCTCGATGGCCACCAGATCGTCGGGCGTGAACGGGCGCTTGTACGAGAAGTCGTAGAAGAAGCCGTTTTCGATCACCGGGCCGATGGTGACCTGCGCGTCGGGGAACAGGTCTTTGACGGCGTAGGCCAGCAAGTGGGCGGTGGAGTGGCGGATCACGTCCAGGCCGTCGGCATCCTTGGCGGTGATGATGGCCAGCGGACTGTCTTGCGTGATCTGGTAGCTGGTATCGACCACGGTGCCGTTGATCTTGCCTGCAAGCGCGGCCTTGGCCAGGCCGGTGCCGATGGAAGCAGCTACTTCGGCAACCGTAACCGGGCCAGGAAATTCGCGGACGGAGCCATCGGGGAGCGTGATGTGGATCATGGGGTTCTGAAATTTAAAAAGCAAAAAGCGCGGTTGATAACGTAAAAGTTAAGCCGCGCTAGCTTGTGAGCCTTAGAGTTTAACCGTCAATGCGCACCCGCTGCCGCCTCTGCCGCCGCCTTGCCCATGGCCGCCGGGCGCTGGGTGATCCACACCAGAGGGATCAGCAACAGGAACATGACCGACGACGCAAAGAACACATCGTTGGCCGCCAAAGTCGCCGCTTGCTGGCCGATCAGGCGGTTCACGGTTTCCAGCGCCTGCTGCGGCTCCAGGCCCGCGCTGGCCAAGCCGTTCAGCGCGCCGGTGGCGGTTTGCCGCCCCACGTTGATGTACTCGGTCAACTGCGCATGGTGCAAGGCGGTGCGGCTTTCCCACACCGTGGTGACGATGGAAGTGCCCATGGCCCCGGCAGTGATGCGCACAAAGTTGGTCAGGCCCGAAGCTGCCGGGATGCGGTCGGGTGTCAGGCCAGACAGCGTCAAGATGCTCAGCGGGATGAAGAAACACGCCATGGCAACGCCCTGGATGATGGTGGGCACCATCAGCGTGGCCTCATCGGCCTGGATGTTGAAGTTGGAGCGCATCCACAGCACCACCCCAAACACAATAAAGGCAAAGCTGGCAAACAGGCGCGGGTCGAACTTGGCAATGTTCTTGCCCACGATGGGCGACAGCACGATGGCCAGCAGCCCCACCGGGGCCAGCACAAAACCGGCCTGCGTGGCGGTATAGCCCATGTACTGCTGCAACCACAGCGGCAGCAGCACCACGTTGCCGAAAAACAGGCCGTAGCCCACCGAGGTGGCCACCGTACCGGCCCAGAAGTTACGCCGGGCGAACAGCCGCAGGTCGGTCACCGGGTGCTTGTCGGTCAGCTCCCAGGCCAGGAAGAACAAGAAGCCCACCAGTGCCACCGCAGCCAGAATCTGCACTTCGGTGGAATGGAACCAGTCCAGCTCTTTACCCTTGTCGAGCATGATTTGCAGCGCCCCCACCCAGACCACCAGAAGGGCCAGGCCCACGCTGTCGATGGGCAGCTTCTGCGTGGGCGACTCGCGCTTGCGGTACAGGTTCCAGGTGGCCGCGGCAGCCAAGAAGCCCACCGGGATGTTGATGTAAAAAATCCACGGCCAGGAGATGTTGTCGGTGATCCAGCCGCCCAGCAGCGGCCCCACCACCGGGGCAATCAGCGTGGTCATGGCCCACATGGCCATGGCCGTACCCGCCAGCGCTTTGGGGTAGCTGGAGAGCAGCAGCGCCTGCGACAGCGGAATCATTGGCCCGGCCACAAAGCCCTGCAGGATACGAAAGGCGATCAGCATGGTCATGTTCGGCGCCAGCCCGCACAGCCACGAGGCCAGCACGAACAAGATGATGCTGATGGTGAACAGCCGCACCTGGCCGAAGCGCTGCGACAGCCAGCCGGTAAGCGGCACCGAGATGGCGTTGGCCACGGCAAAACTGGTGATCACCCAGGTGCCCTGGTTGGGGCTTACGCCCAAATCCCCGGCGATGGCCGACAGGGACACGTTGGCAATCGACGAGTCCAGCACGTTCATGAACGTGGCGGTGGACAAGGCGATGGTGCCCCACATGCGGGCCGAGCCCTCCAGCGGAGGCGGTGGCGTGTAGGTAAAAGCGGTCGCCATGGCGGGCTCAGTGCACCTGTGCTGTGGGAGCAGCGGCCAGCTTGACCGGCGCATGGGCCACCGCCGCCGCCTTGATGCCCAGGTTGGCGGCAATCACGCGCTGCACGTCGGCATCGGCACCGCTTTCCGGCGTGGCCCCCATCTGCATGGTGGGCAAGGCGGCACTGCGCGGCGCTTCGGCCAGCATCTGGCCGTCTTGGTGGGTGATGTCGATCGTGGCATCCATCGACAGACCCACGCGCAGCGGGTGGCTGACCAATTGCGCCGGATCCAGGGCGATGCGCACGGGCACGCGCTGCACCACCTTGATCCAGTTGCCGGTGGCGTTTTGCGCGGGCAGCAGCGCAAAGGCCGCGCCCGTGCCCACGCCCAGCCCGGCCACGGTGCCGGTGTATTCCATCTTTTTGCCGTACAGGTCGGCGGTCAGCTTGACGCTTTGGCCGATGCGGATGTTGCGCAGCTGCACTTCCTTGAAGTTGGCATCCACCCACACCTGGTTCAGCGGGATGATGGACATCAGCGGTGCGCCTGCGGCGATGCGCTGGCCGAGCTGCACGGTGCGCTTGGCCACATAGCCGTCCACCGGGGCCAGGATGGCGGCGCGCTGGCTGGCCAGATAGGCCTCGCGCACCTTGGCGGCGGCGGCCAGCACGCTGGGGTGCTGGTCGATGCTGGTGCCGTCGGTCATGGCCTGGTTGCTGCTGAGCTGCTCTTTGGCTGCCGCTACCCCGGCCTGGGCCGCAGCCACGCTGGCCTGCACGGTGGACAGGCCGCTTTGGGCGGTGGCCAGCTGGGTTTGGGCGTGGCTGAGTTCTTCCTTGGAGACCGCGCCGTTGCCGGTGAGGGCCTGGCGGCGGCGCAGGTCATCTTGCGCACGGGCGACTTCGCTCTGGGCGCGGGCAATGTCGGTTTGGGTGCGCGTCACGTCGGCCGTGCGCAGGGCGATCTGTGCCGTCAGCGTGCCGTTGTTGGCGTACAGGGTGCGCACCTGGCGCACGGCCTGGGCCAGGTTGGCCTCGGCCTGGTCCAGGGCTAGCTTGGAATCAGCCGGGTCGAGCTTGACCAGCGGCTGGCCAGCCTTCACGAAGTCAGTGTCGTCGGCCAGGATGGCCATCACGGTGCCACTGACCTGCGGGGTGATCTGGATCACGTTGCCCTGCACGTAGGCGTTGTCGGTGTCTTCATAGCGGCTGGCCACCACCATGTCGTAGGCGGCCCACCCCATCCCGGCCAGCACCACCACGGCGGCGATGGTGATCAGGGACTTTTTGCGTTGGGGGTTGCTGGCGGGGGCGTTGTTTGCGGAATCAGACATGGTATTCACCTCAGAAAATTTATAAGAAATCGGGCTCTAGCGCTTATTTAATGGGCGGTAGAAGCTATGGTTTCGGTAGCAATCGGCGCATACCCACCACCGAGTGCGCGCACCAGCGCCACCTGGGTGTCGAGCGCGCGGGCGGCCAGGTCGACCTGCAGGCGGCGCTGGGCCAGCACGGCGGTCTCGGAGCTCAGCACGTTGAGGTAGTTACCCAGCCCGGCGCTGTAGCGCTGCACCGCGATCTCGTACGCGGCTTCGGCGGCTTGCTGGGCGGCGCGCTGCTCGGTTTGCTGGCGGGCGATGGACTGCTGCGAGGCGAACTGGTCGGCCACATCGCGCACCGCGTCGACCAGCGCGGCGTTGTAGCTCTCTACCGCCGCATCCAGGTCGGCGGTTTTGGCCGCCAGGCTAGCGCGCAAACGGCCTGCGTCAAAAATCGGCAGGTGGATGGCCGGGCCAATGCCCCACTGCTCGCTACCCGCATGCAGCAGGTTGCCCAGGCCGATGCTGGAGAAACCGGCAAAGCCGTTCAGGCTGACGTTGGGGTAGAACTGGGCCTTGGCGCTGCGGGCATCGGCACTGGCAGCTTCGACGCGCCAGCGGGCGGCGGCAATGTCGGCGCGGCGGCCCAGCAGGTCGGCGGGAATAGCCTGCGCGTTTGCTGCGGTTTTAATAGCTGCCAGCGCCGGTAGCTGTAGCGTGTCAGCCACATTGGATTGCCCAACCAGGGCCGACAAGGCGTTGCGGGCCAGGGCGATTTGCTCGTTCAGGGCTTCGATCTGCTGGCGGGCTTCGGGCAGGCTGCCCTGGCTTTGGTTCAGCTCCAGGCGGGTGTCCAGCCCGGCGTTGACGCGGTCACGCACCAGCGCCAGCAGCTCGTTGCGCTGGGCCAGGGTACGGTGGGCCAGCGCCAGCTGGCCGTTCAGGCGCAGCAATTGGAAGTAGCTGCGCGCCACCTGGCTGACCAGCAGCACGCGGGCGGCCTGGGTGTCGGCCTGGGCGGCTTGGGCCTGACCCAGGGCGGCATCGAGTGCGGCGCGGTTTTTGCCGAAGAAGTCCAGCTCCCAGCTGGCGCTGAGCTGCAGTGTGCCGCTGTTGTAGATATTGCCCGCCAGCGGTGCGGGGTACTGGCCTTTGGCGGTGTAGAGCTGGCGCATGGCCTGCGCGTCGGCCCCTACCTGGGGCAGCGTGGTAGCACGGGCACCGTCGGTGGCGGCCTGGGCGCGGCGCAGGCGGGCCTGGGCCAGCTTCAGGCTGGGGCTGCCGTCCAGGGCCTGGGTGACCAGGCGGTCGAGCTGCGGATCATTGAACCCGTGCCACCACTCTGCATCGACCAGGGCTACGTCGGATGCGCCAACGACGGGGGTGGTCTGCATCTGGGCCTGGGGGGTGATGCCCGAGAAGTTGGCGCAGGCCGCCAGGCTGGCCAGGGCGACGGCGGCCAGGGCCAGACGGGGCACGGAACTAGATTTAAACGGCATTGTTTTCTCCGGCATCGGATGCGCTTTGTTGGGCTTGTTGGAAGTCGTTGGCGTTGTCGAGCATGCGGCGCAGGTAGCTTTTCAGGGCCTCCCACTCCTCCACCGAGAAGCCTGCGAGGTAGGCGTTTTGCACCCGGCTGAGCACCTCGGGGATGACCTTGGCGG
Organism: Rhodoferax sp. LS1P39; assembly: GCF_056521425.1. Taxonomy (NCBI): domain Bacteria; kingdom Pseudomonadati; phylum Pseudomonadota; class Betaproteobacteria; order Burkholderiales; family Comamonadaceae; genus Rhodoferax; species Rhodoferax sp. LS1P39. The sequence continues at coordinate 247,530 of NZ_JBWMAV010000002.1, forward strand.
TATCGCGCCCGGCTTCGGTGATCTCCAGGTTGACCACCCGGCGGTCTTCGCTGGAACGGACGCGCTGGCACAGGCCCTTGGCCTCCAGGCGGTCGAGCATGCGGGTCATGCCACCGGCATCCAGGGTGCACACACGGGCCAGCTCGGCCACAGTAGACACCTCGCCGGTGGACAGCTTGAACAGGGGCTTCCACTGCGCGTTGGTCAGGCCGCTGGGCTCGAACTGGCGCTCCAGCTCCTGGGCGAGCATGTTGAAAACCCGTGCCACCAGGTGGCCGACACCGTCGGTACCAGCAACATAGTTGTCGGCGGCGTAGAAGACCGGCGCGGACGCTGGCGGAGGGGTTGGGCGTGTAGTCATGGGTTGGATTATTAACTGCCTAAGCAATTATTGTCAAGTCTTTGTTTGTTTGGGCATTTGATTTGGCTACACTCGGGGCATGGCCACCTCTGCAATTCCTTCCGCCCCCTCCCCGTCCCCCTCGACCACCGCCGGGGCCAAGGGGTCGCCACGGTCGCTGTCGGGGCTGCTGCCGTTCTTGAAGCCCTACCGTTTCCGCATAGCGCTGGCCATCGTGTTCCTGGTGCTGGCCGCCGCCGCCACGCTGGCGTTTCCGCTGGCGCTGCGGGCGCTGATCGACCAGGGCCTGGTGCAGACCGGCTCCGACGGCGGCGTGGACCGGGGCGCACAGGTGCTGGCGCTGCGCGACCATTTCTTTGAGCTGTTTGCGGTGGCGGCCGCGCTGGGCCTGTTCTCGGCGGCGCGCTTCTACACCGTGAGCTGGCTGGGCGAACGCGTCACCGCCGACATCCGCAACGCGGTGTACGCCCACGTGCTGCGCCAAAGCCCGCAGTTTTTTGAAACCACCCAGACCGGCGAGGTGCTGTCGCGCCTGACGGTGGACACCACGCTGGTGCAAACCGTGGTGGGCTCGTCGCTGAGCATGGGCCTGCGCAATGCGGTGATGGGCCTGGGTGCCCTGGGCGTGCTGGTGTGGACCAACCCGGTGGTGATGACCCAGGTGTTTGGCATCCTGGTGCTGATCGTGCTGCCCAGCGCCTGGTTTGGTCGGCGGGTGCGCAAACTGTCACGCGCCAGCCAGGACCGGGTGGCCGACAGCAGCGCCATCGCCGCCGAGGTGCTCAACGCCATTCCGGTGGTGCAGAGCTACACCGCCGAGGGGCGTGAGGCCACCCGTTTCAACGCATCCACCGCCGCCGCTTTCCAAACCGCCGTGGGGCGCAGCAAGGCACGCTCGGTGCTGGTGGCCTTCATCATCATCGCCACCTCTGCCGCCCTGCTGTGGGGCCTGTACCAGGGCACGCAGGCGGTGTTGCAGGGCAGCATTACGGCCGGGCACCTGGGGCAGACTGTTGTTTACGTGATTATTTTGGCCAGCGCCACCGCGGTGCTGGGCGAGGTGTACGGCGACGTGCTGCGCGCGGCGGGTGCCAGCGAGCGGCTGATGGAGCTGCTGGCCACCGAGTCGCCCATTAAATCTGCACCCAATCCGGCCCCAGCGCTGATTACATCGGCGGGAAGTGCTATTGTTTTTGAAAATATCAACTTCAACTACCCATCGCGCCCGCTGCAGCCCGCCCTGGCCGATTTCAGCCTGGCCGTGGCCCCAGGCGAAACCGTGGCCCTGGTGGGGGCCAGCGGCGCGGGCAAGAGCACGGTGTTCCAGCTGCTGCTGCGCTTTTACGACCCGCAGTCGGGCAGCATCCGGCTGGACGGCGTGGCCACCCGCGACCTGGCGCTGGAGGACCTGCGCCAGCACGTCGGCATCGTGCCGCAAGACGCGGTGATGTTCTCCACCAGCGCGATGGAAAACATCCGCTATGGCCGCCCCGACGCGACCGATGCCGAGGTGATGGCCGCCGCCGAATCGGCCTTTGCCCACGCCTTCATCACCGCCCTGCCCGAGGGCTACAACACCTTTCTGGGCGAGCGCGGCGTGCGCCTGAGCGGCGGCCAGCGCCAGCGCGTGGCGATTGCCCGCGCCATGCTGAAAAACGCCCCGCTGCTGCTGCTGGACGAAGCCACCAGCGCGCTGGACGCAGAAAGCGAACGCATGGTGCAGGCCGCCCTGGAATCCGCCATGCGGGGCCGCACCACGCTGGTGATTGCCCACCGCCTGGCCACCGTGCAGCAGGCCCACCGCATCGTGGTGCTGGAGCATGGCCGCATCGTCGAACAGGGCACGCACGCGGCGCTGGTGGCGCAGGACGGGGTGTATGCCCGCTTGGCCGCATTACAGTTCACGGCATAGATTTTGCATAGAATCAGGGCCTAGCGCTTGTTCCACCAGCACGAGCAGCTATATTTTTAATAGTAAAGCCCGCATGCCCTTCTTGCCTCTGTCCCAGTCTTTGCGCCGCCTGTGGGCGCTGGACACGTTTCCCTACAGCCTGCGCATCTTTATTGCGCTGAGCACCACCATGGCGGTGGGCTGGGTGAACGACCAGATGGCGCTGGTGATGCCGGTGTTTCTGGGCACCATCGCCTGTGCCCTGGCCGAGACCGACGACAACTGGCGCGGGCGGCTGCGGGCGCTGCTGGTCACGCTGCTGTGCTTTGCGCTGGCGGCGTTTGCGGTGCAGACACTGTTTCCGCACCCGGTGCTGTTTCCCATCAGCCTGGTGCTGGCCACCTTTTGCCTGACCATGCTGGGGGCCATCAGCCCGCGCTACCAGGCCATTGCCTACGGCACGCTAATTTTGTCGATCTACACCACCATTGGCATGGACCAGCGCAGCGGCTCGGGCAACGCGCTGTGGCTGGAACCCGCCCTGCTGCTGACCGGGGCCACCTGGTACGGCCTGCTGTCGGTGCTGTGGTGCGTGCTGTTCACCCACCAGCCGGTGCAGCAAAACCTGGCGGCCCTGTACCGGGTGCTGGGCAGCTACCTGACGCTGAAGGCATCGTTGTTTGAGCCGGTGCGCGGGGTGGACCAGGAGGTCAAGCGCCTGGCCCTGGCGCAACGCAACGGCGCGGTGGTGACGGCGCTGAACGTCACCAAGGAAAGCATTCTGAACCGGCTGGAGGCCGTGCCCAGCCACCGCATGCAGTACTACCTGCGGCTGTATTTCATTGCCCAGGAGGTGCATGAGCGGGCCAGCTCTTCGCATTCGCCCTACAGCGAGCTGACCGAGACGTTTTTTCACAGCGACGTGCTGTTCCGCTGCCAGCGGCTGCTGCGCCTGCAAGGCCACGCCTGCGAGCGGCTGGCGCGGGCGATCTTGCTGCGCGTAGCGGTGATTCCCGACACGGTGAGCGCCCAGGCGCAGCAGGATTTGCAAGACGCGCTGGCGCACCTGGAGGGCTTGCAGCAACCGCATTGGCAAAGGCTGCTGGCCACGCTGACTGCCTTGGCCAAGAACCTGGGCACGCTGCAAACCCGCCTGACCAGCGCCAGCCTGCCCGCGCCCGAAGCCGAGGTGCAGGACCATGCGCTGCTGGACCGCTCGCCCCAGTCGCTGCGCGACGCGTTCGACCGGGTATGGCGGCAGCTGACCCCGGCCACGCCGCTGTTTCGCCACGCGGTGCGCCTGAGCATTGCGCTGGCCGTGGGCTACGGGCTGCTGCACTGGCTGCATGCGCGCCAGGGCTACTGGATTTTGCTGACCACGGTGTTTGTGTGCCAACAGAGCTTTGGCGCAACCCGTCGCCGCATGGTGCAGCGGGTGGTGGGCACCATGGCCGGGCTGGTGGTGGGCTGGGCGCTGTTCCGGCTGTTCCCCAGCCTGCTGCTGCAGGCCATGTTTGCGGTGGCGGCGGGCGTGGTGTTCTTTGGCAACCGCACCCGGCACTACGCGCTGGCCACGGGCTCGATGACGCTGCTGGTGCTGCTGAGCTTCAACCAGATTGGCGACGGCTACGGCCTGATCGTGCCGCGCATGGTGGATACCGTGGTGGGCAGCCTGATCGCCGGGTTGGCGGTGTTTTTGATCCTGCCCGACTGGCAGGGCCGCCGCATGCACGAGGTGGCGGCCCGCACCTTGGCCACCTGCAACCTGTACCTGCGCCAGATCATGGCCCAGTACAAAAGCGGCCAAGGCGGCCAGCGCGACGACCTGGCCTACCGCACGGCCCGGCGCAATGCGCACAACGCGGATGCGGCGCTGTCTACCGCGCTGTCCAACCTGTTCCAGGAGCCGGGCTTTCTGCAGGGCCGCAGCGACAGCGGTTTGCGGTTTTTGCTGCTCTCGCACACCCTGCTGAACTATTTGTCGGGCCTGGGCGCGCACCGCGAGGCTTTGCAAAACGCCCCCAGCGACGCGTCCACCGAGCAGGCCGCCGCGCTGATCAGCAAGGTGCTGGACGCACTGGCCACCAGCCTGGCCACCAGCCAGCCGGTGCCGCCCGCCAACCCCGACGAAGAAGCCGTGCTGGAGGCCTTGTGCGCCGCGCCCACCGACGCTGCGCACCGGGTGGTGCAAAGCCAACTGGCGCTGATCGGCCAGTTGCTGGCGCCGCTGCGGGTGCAGGCCGAACGGCTGCTGGCGGTAGACCCGGTGGGCTGAAACGGCTACCCGCCCGTCCATGCATTTAGTGCATAGATGGGCTTAAAGCTGGCCTTGGACAGATGCGCATTGGAGTTTTAAGCTTCGCCTTTCTGTCACACAAGGGATTTATTCCATGTCCAACCAAGCGCCTACCGTGCACGCCGTGCCCTCGTACCTGAACCCCGACCACATCGGCCCCTGGGGCATTTTTCTACAGCAAGTGGACCGGGTGGAACCCTATCTGGGCGACCTGGCCCGCTGGGTGGAAACCCTGAAGCGCCCCAAGCGCATTTTGGTAGTCGATGTGCCGATCCACCTGGACGACGGCTCCATCGCCCACTTTGAAGGCTACCGCGTGCAGCACAACACCTCGCGCGGCCCGGGCAAAGGCGGCGTGCGCTTCCACCAGGACGTGACGCTGTCGGAAGTGATGGCGCTGTCGGCCTGGATGTCGATCAAGAACGCGGCCGTCAACGTGCCCTACGGCGGTGCCAAGGGCGGCATCCGCGTGGACCCCAAAACCCTGTCGCGCGGTGAGCTGGAGCGTATGACGCGCCGCTACACCAGCGAGATCGGCATCATCATCGGCCCGAACAAGGACATTCCGGCCCCCGACGTGAACACCAACGAGCAGATCATGGCCTGGATGATGGACACCTACTCCATGAACCAGGGCTCCACCGCCACCGGCGTGGTGACCGGCAAGCCGGTCGATCTGGGTGGCTCGCTGGGCCGCCGTGAAGCCACTGGGCGCGGCGTGTTTACCGTGGGCATGGAAGCGGCCAAGCACATCGGCCTGGACGTGTCCACGGCCCGCATCGCGGTGCAAGGTTTTGGCAATGTGGGTGGCGTGGCGGGCAAGCTGTTTGCCGAAGCCGGTGCCCGCGTGGTGGCTGTGCAGGACCACAGCGGCACCATCTACTGTGAAGGCGGTTTCAACGTGCCCGCCCTGCTGCAGCACGTGAAGAACGCCGGTGGCGTGGGCGGCTTTGCCGGTGCCGAGGTGATTGCCAACGACGCGTTCTGGGACGTGCCTTGCGACATCCTGATCCCCGCTGCGCTGGAGCAGCAAATTACCAAGGACAACGCCGGACGCATCACCGCCCGCATGGTGATCGAGGGTGCCAACGGCCCCACCACCCCCGAGGCGGACGACATTCTGCAAGAGCGCAACATCCTGGTGCTGCCCGACGTGATCGCCAATGCGGGCGGCGTGACGGTGAGCTACTTTGAGTGGGTGCAGGACTTTTCGAGCTTCTTCTGGGACGAAGACGAGATCAACGCCCGACTGGTGCGCATCATGAAGGAAGCCTTCAACGCCGTCTGGCTGGTGGCACAAGAGAACAAGGTGACCCTGCGCACCGCCACCTTCATCGTGGCCTGCAAGCGGATTCTGCATACCCGCGAACTGCGCGGCCTGTACCCCTGAAATTGGCACACCCCCAGGCTGCAGTGCTACGCACTTTTCGCCACCCCCCTTGCAGGGGGCGATACCTACGGCCTGGCAAAGCCAGTTCCGCGGTATCCCTGGAAGAGACGTTTATACGCTGGGTGGGTCATTTTTAGGCATAAAACCGACAGCCCGTGCTTATTCCATAAGCGTGGCAAGCTATCTTTATTTTTTCAAAAAAGATAGCAGATGGTTATTGCAGCGGCCTTTTCAGCGCCGCCGGTATCGGCAGCGGCAGCACGTCGATGCCCTCGTCGAGCAAGGCTTCGGTTTCTTCCACCGTGGCCTCGCCGCGGATGTTGCGTTCCTTGCGCTCGCCGTAGTGGATTTTGCGGGCCTCTTCGGCAAACTGGCTGCCCACGTCTTCGGTGTTGGCGATCACGTGGCGGACCATCTTCATCCAGGCGGCCTGGGCTGCGGGTGACGGCGTGGGAGCCGGGTTAGCTTCAACCACAGGTGCAGCATCGGCCTTGGCGGGGACCTGCACGGCCCCCAGATTCAGGCGCGGGGCGCTGAGTTTTTTCACGATCTCGCTGCTGCCGCACAGCGGACATTCGACCAAACCCCGGGCGAGTTGGCTCTGGAAATCATCCTCTGACCCAAACCAGCCTTCAAAGCTGTGCTGGTGGGCGCATTGGAGATCCAGGACTTTCATGCGCTTAGGCTACTACAGACGCGGTAGGCTGCCAATCCAGCGACCAGGCACCCGAGGCCAGGTTTTGCAGCCACAGGGCGGCGGTGAGGGTTTTGCTGTCGGTCACCCGGCCATCGCGGCACCATTCCAGCAGCTCGGGCAAGGTGGCGGTGAACACGTCGAGGAACTCACCCGCGTCCAGATTGCGCTCACCCAGCGTCAGGCCGCGGGCAAACCAGATGTCGATAAATTCGGTGGAGTAGGCAATCACCGGGTGCAGCATGCCCGCCCGCGCCCATTCGGTAGCGGAGTAGCCGGTTTCTTCGAGCAGCTCGCGCTGGGCGCAGGCGAACGTGGTTTCCCCCGCATCCAGCTTGCCCGCAGGAAACTCGACCATCACCCGGTCCAGCGGATAGCGGAACTGGCGCTCCAGCACCAGGCGGCCATCGTCCAGCATGGGCACGACCATCACCGCGCCGGGATGCTTCACGTACTCGCGCGTGGCGCTGCGCCCATCGGGCAAGCGTACGGTGTCGCGAAAGGCGTGCAGGAAGCGCCCCTTGAGCAGCTCTTCGCTGTCGGTCTTGTGCTCAACGAGGTGCTGGTCGGGGATAGGCATGGAAGTCATTCGGGAGGGCCGACAGCGTCACTGGCGGCAGTTCGGCAAAGCTCAAATGCGGTGCTTGAGCAGATAGCGGGCGATGAAGCCCGGAAACGCCAAGGTGATGAACAGGGTGCCGGTGATGGCGTAGAACTCCCAGCCCTGGGGAGCGATCTGGCCACCGTGGTTCTCCAGCAGCAAGCCCAGGCCACCGACCGCAAAGTAGTACACGACCAACTCACCCAGGCGCATGCCCAGGGATTTGGGATGGGCCAGCTTGAACACCAAGAACAGGCGGCGGCCCATGAACGGCAGATTGGCGGCAACGATGGCCGCCAACAGCACCAACCATACGGAAACGGTTTGGGTCACCGCAACTGTCCTACCGCCCTGCCCGCTCGCATCAGGTGCCCAGCGTCAGCACGATGGCCTGCGCACACAGGGTCATCAGGCCGCCGGGCACGATGCCCAGAATCAGCACCAGCGCGCCGTTGACCGACAGCACGGCCCGCACGTCCAGCGGTGCCGACACGGTGGTGGCGGTAATGGGTGCATCGAAGTACATGACCTTGACCACGCGCAGGTAGTAGAAGGCACCGATCAGCGACATCACCACCGCAAACACTGCCAGCGCGATATAGCCTGCGTAACCCGAGGCGATCAGCGCCTGTAGCACCGACAGCTTGGCGTAGAAGCCGACCATGGGCGGGATACCGGCCATGGAGAACAGGCAGATGGCCATTACCGCGGCGTACAAGGGGCTGCGTTCGTTCAAACCGGCCAGGTCGGAGATTTCTTCGCTCTCAAAGCCTTCGCGGGCCAGCAGCAGAATGACACCGAAACCGGCCAGGGTGGTCAGCACATAGGTGACGACGTAGAACATGGACGAGCTGTAGGCATTGGCGGCCGACAAGGTATTGCCGTTGACCACACCCGACAGCAGGCCCAGCAGCACAAAGCCCATTTGCGAAATGGTGGAGTAGGCCAGCATGCGCTTCAAATTGGTTTGGGCGATGGCAGCCAGGTTACCCAGCGCCAAGGAGCCCACCGACAGGACTACCAGCATCTGCTGCCAGTCAATCGCCAGCGGCAGCATGCCCTCGACCAGCAAACGGATGCAGATGGCAAATGCCGCCAGCTTGGGCGCGCCGCCGATCATCAGCGTCACCGCGGTGGGTGCGCCCTGGTACACGTCGGGAATCCACATGTGAAATGGCACCACGCCCAGCTTGAACGCCAGACCGGCCACCACAAACACCAAGCCAAACACCAGCACCTGGTGCTTAACCTGGCCAGAGGCGATCACCTTGAAGACCTGGCCGACTTCCAGCGTGCCGGTGGCACCGTACATCATCGACAAGCCGTACAGCAGGAAACCCGAAGCCAGGGCACCCAGCACGAAATACTTCATGGCGGCTTCGCTGGCAGTGGCGTTGTCGCGGCGCAGCGCCACCAGGGCGTAGCTGGACAGGGTCAGCAGCTCCAGGCCCATGTAGATGACCAGGAAGTTGTTGCCCGAAATCATGACCGACATGCCCAGCAGCGCAAACATGCTCAAGGTGAACATTTCGCCGCCGTGCAACATGCCGCGGTCGCTTGCGTACGGACGGCCATAAACCAGGGTGACCATCACCGCGATCGTGGCAAAGCACTTGAGCCAGTTGCCCATGGGGTCGCTCACGACCATATTGCCAAAACCGTACAAGGTAGTGTTGCCATTGGCGTACAAGCCCTGCAGGATGGCCACCACGCCCAGCGACAGCAGGGTCAGGGCATAGGTGCCAGTGCGGCGTGGGCTTTTCACCCCCAGGTCGACCAGCGCAATGATGCAGGCCATCGCCAGCAGCACGATTTCAGGGTAAACCGTGATCCAACTGATTGTGTCAATCATCTTTTCGTTCTCAATCCAGTGGGGTCAGTTGAGCTTGGAAACTGCAACGTGTTTAATCAAATCGGCCACCGAGGCATCCATCACGTCGGTGAAAGGCTTGGGGTACAGGCCCATGGCCAGCACCGCAATCGCCAGCAGGAGCAGCATGAAGAACTCGCGCGCATTGATGTCTTTGAGTTCCTTGACATGGTCGTTGGTGACCGGGCCCAGGTAGACACGTTTGTACATCCACAGGGTGTAGGCGGCGCCAAAGATCAGCGCAGTTGCTGCGGCAAAACCGACCCAGAAGTTGAACTGCACGGCACCCAGAATCACCATCCACTCACCCACAAAGCCAGCTGTGGCGGGCAAGCCGCAATTGGCCATGGCAAACAGCAAGGCAAAGGCTGCAAACTTGGGCATGGTGTTGACCACGCCGCCGTAGCTGGCAATTTCGCGGGAATGCACACGGTCGTACAGCACGCCGATGGACAAGAACATGGCGGCCGACACAAAGCCATGGGCAATCATCTGCACAATGCCGCCCGCAATGCCCAGCGGGTTAAAGATGAAGAAGCCCAGGGTTACAAAACCCATGTGGGCGACCGACGAATAGGCCACCAGCTTCTTCATGTCTTCCTGCACCATGGCCACCAAACCCACATACACGACGGCAGTGAGGGACAGGCCGATCATCAGCCCCGACCATTCATGGGATGCATCGGGCGCAATGGGCAAGGAGAACCGCAGGAAACCGTAGGCACCCAGCTTCAGCATGATGGCCGCCAGCACGGCGGAGCCGCCGGTAGGTGCTTCCACGTGCACATCGGGCAACCAGGTGTGTACTGGCCACATCGGCACCTTGACCGCAAACGCTGACAGGAATGCGAAGAACAGCAATGTCTGGGTCTGGCTGTCCAGAGGCAACTGGTGCCAGGTGGCAATGTCAAAGCTGCCGCCCGACTTGACGTACAGGAAGATCAACGCCACCAGCATCAACAAAGAACCCAGCAGCGTGTACAAGAAGAACTTGAAGGCGGCGTAAATCTTGTTGGGCCCGCCCCAGATACCGATGATCAGGTACATCGGGATCAGGGTGGCCTCGAAGAAGACGTAGAACAAAATCCCATCCAGCGCGCAAAAGACACCAATCATCAATCCGCTGAGAATCAGGAAGGCACCCATGTACTGGTTGACCTTGTTGGTAATGGCTTCCCAACCGGCAATGACCACGATGACATTGATAAATGCCGTCAAGATCACAAACCACACCGAGATGCCGTCCACACCCAGGTGGTAGTTCACATTGAAGCGCTCGATCCAGCTGGTGTTTTCCACAAACTGCATCGCCGAAGTGCCCAGCTTGAAGCCGCTGTACAGCGGCAAGGTCACCAGCAAGCTCACCACCGAACCCACCAGGGCGACCCAACGGACGGCCCGGGCCTGCTCATCACGGCCTAAGGCCAAAAGTACAACGCCAAAAAAGATAGGTATCCAGATGGCAAGGCTCAACAATCCCATTTTTCTTATTCCTCTACTGGTTGAGCCAAACGAAATACGTCATCAGCGCAAAAACACCCACGATCATGGCAAACGCATAGTCGTAAATGAATCCGGTTTGGACCCAACGCACCATGCCCGAAATCCAACCCACGATTTTCCAGGATCCGTTCACCACGCCACCGTCGATGATGGTGCGGTCGCCCACCTGCCACAGGCCGGTACCCAGGCCACGGGCACCGCGTGCCAGCACGTTTTCATTGAACCAGTCCAGGTAGTACTTGTTTTCCAACAGCGTGTAAATCGGCTGGCAAGCACGTTTGATGGCCGCAGGCAGCGCCGGGTTGACCATGTACATGTAGTAGGAGGTGGCCACACCGGCAACCGCCAAAATAAACGGCATGGTGGTCAATGCGTGGACCGCCATGGCCCAGGCACCGTGAAACTCTTGCGCCAGCTCTTTCATGGCGGCGTGTTTTTCAGAGTCTATGAAAATAGCATCCTTGAAAAAGTCACCGTACAACATGGGCTGGAGAGTGAAGTAGCCAATGACGACCGAGGGAATGGCCAAAAGCACCAATGGCAAGGTCACCACCCAGGGGGATTCGTGGGGCTTGCTGTCACCGTGGCCATGGTCGCCATGGTGGTCGTCATGTCCATGGTGGGCATCCGGGTTTTGGTCAAACCGCTCTTTGCCGTGAAACACCAGAAAGTACATCCGGAATGAGTAGAAAGCGGTGACAAACACGCCCGCCAGCACCGCAAAGTTTGCGAAACTGGCTCCAGGCAAGTGGCTCAAATGCACTGCTTCGATGATGCTGTCCTTGGAGTAAAAGCCGGAAAACAGGGGTGTACCGATCAAAGCCAGAGAACCCAGCAGCGAGGTAATCCAGGTGATGGGCATGTACTTGCGCAAGCCGCCCATCCAGCGGATGTCTTGGTTGTGGTGGACACCCATGATGACTGAGCCTGCCGCCAGGAACAGCAAGGCCTTGAAGAATGCGTGCGTCATCAGGTGGAACACGGCAACCGAATAAGCCGAGGCACCCAAAGCCACCGTCATGTAGCCCAACTGGGACAGCGTGGAATACGCAACCACCCGCTTGATGTCATTTTGGATGATGCCCAAAAAGCCCATGAACAACGCAGTGATGGAACCCACCACCAGGATCAGGTTCAAGGCGGTATCGCTCAACTCGAACAGAGGCGACATACGCGCCACCATGAAAATACCCGCAGTCACCATGGTGGCCGCATGGATCAGCGCCGAGATGGGTGTAGGGCCTTCCATGGAATCTGGCAACCACACATGCAGCGGGAACTGGGCCGATTTACCCATGGCTCCGATGAACAGGCAGATGCAGATCACAGTAATCAGCATCCAGTTGGTACCGGGGAGCATGAGTTGCGCCAGCGCGTCTTTTTTTGCAAAAGCTTCGGTGTAGTTCAAGGTGCCTGCGTAGGCAGCAATCAGGCCAATGCCCAGAATGAAACCAAAGTCACCCACACGGTTGACCAAAAAGGCCTTCATGTTGGCAAAGATGGCGGTGGGACGGTTGAACCAGAAACCGATCAGCAGGTAGGACACCAGGCCCACAGCTTCCCAGCCGAAAAACAACTGCAGCATGTTGTTGCTCATGACCAGCATCAACATCGAAAAAGTAAACAGCGAGATGTAGGCGAAGAAACGGTTATAGCCCGCGTCTTCTTCCATATAGCCAATGGTGTAGATGTGCACCATGAGCGACACAAAGGTCACCACGCACATCATCATGGCGGTCAAGCCGTCCACCATGAAACCAATCTCCATACGCAATCCGCCTACATCCATCCAGGTGTAGAGCGTTTCATTGAAGCGGGCACCGTCGTTGACCACGCTGTTGAGCGTCATGGCCGACAAGACGAAAGCAATCAACACACCCAAGATGGTGAGCGAGTGGCTGGCGCGTCGGCCAATCACGTTACCGCCAAATGCGGTACCCAGAACACCAGCGAGCAAAGCGCCCGCCAGAGGTGCCAGCGGAACCGTCAGCAAAGTAGAAGCTGTGAGGGTTTGACTCATTTTTATTAACCCTTGAGCGTATTGAGTTCATCCACATTGATGCTGGATTTATTACGGAACAGCAGCACCAGAATGGCCAAGCCAATAGCCGATTCGGCGGCGGCCACCGTCAGAATGAAGAAGACGAAAATCTGCCCGCGCATGTCGTTCAAGTAATACGAGAACGCCACAAAGTTCATATTCACCGCCAACAGCATCAACTCGATGGCCATCAACAAGACGATGAGGTTTTTACGGTTCAGAAAGATGCCGATCACCGACAAGGCAAACAAAATGGCCCCGAGTGAAAGAAAGTGTCCAAGCGTCAGGGTCATGCTTTTTTCTCCACAACCGCAGTTGCTGGAGCAACAGGTGCAGCAACTTCCACCGCGGGCTGGGTTACCTTCATTTTGATGATCTCCACCCGGTCACGGGCTTTGACGCGCACCTGGTCGGATGGATTCGCGTGCTTGCTGTCTTTGCGCTGGCGCAGCGTCAGCGCAATGGCGGCGACGATAGCCACCAACAAGATGACTGCAGCGATTTCCAGCGGATAAAGATACTCGGTGTAGAGAATCTTGCCCAGTTCCTTGGTGTTGGATACCTGGGCAGCCACATCTGCGCCCCCCGTCAGGTTGCGGGTTTCGTCGTTGGTACGGAACCCGCCCATCAACACCATGGCCATTTCAAGTGCCAGCAAAACACCACCACCGGCAGCGATGGGGAAATGCTTCCAGAAGCCCTGGCGAAGTGCATCGACATTGATGTCCAACATCATCACCACGAACAGGAACAACACCATCACCGCGCCGACGTACACCAGCACCAAGGTAATAGCCAGGAACTCTGCTTTCAGCAGAATCCAGATAGCGGCTGCCTGGAAAAACGCAAGCACCAGATACAGAGCGGCATACACAGGGTTGCGTGAGGTAATCACCCGAAACCCTGCGAACAGCAGCACTGTCGCGAAGAGATAAAAGAGGCCTGTCTTAACGTCCATGGAGCAGTTCTTATTGTGTGGAAACGAGGGCAGCAATCAGCAGCTGTGAACGAGGACTAGCGGTACTTGGCATCTGCAGCACGGGCCGCTGCGATGTCTTTTTCGTACCGGTCTCCCACTGCCAACAACATGTCTTTGGTGAAGTACAGGTCACCACGCTTTTCACCGTGGTACTCCAGTACATGGGTTTCCACGATGGAGTCGACCGGGCAGCTTTCTTCGCAAAAACCGCAAAAAATGCATTTGGTCAGATCGATGTCATACCGGCTGGTACGGCGCGAGCCATCGGCACGCACGTCCGATTCAATGGTGATTGCCATGGCGGGGCACACCGCCTCGCACAACTTGCAGGCAATGCAACGCTCTTCGCCATTTTCGTAGCGGCGCAAAGCATGCAGGCCACGAAAACGCGGAGACAGCGGTGTTTTTTCTTCTGGAAACTGCACCGTGATCTTGCGCCGAAACGCATGCTTGCCGGTCAGCGCCAGGCCTTTGAACAACTCTGCCAACATGAAGCTGGAGAGAAAGTCCTTGAGCGAAAAGGCAGGGGTAGCCAATGTGGACATACGTGACTCGCTTTACTTCCAGATATTGAACGGGGTCTGCATCCAGCCACCCACCACCACCAGCCACACCAGGGTGACGGGGATAAAAATCTTCCAACCCAGGCGCATGATCTGGTCGTACCGGAAGCGTGGGAAGCTGGCACGCACCCACAAGAACATGGTCACGACCGCGAAGGTCTTGAGCCCGAGCCATATCCAGCCTGGAATCCAGTTGAACAACACGCTGTCGATCGGCGACAACCAGCCACCGAGGAACATCAGCACCGTCATGATCGACACGAGCCACATGTTGGCGTATTCGGCCAAGAAGAACATCGCAAAGCTCATGCCGGAATACTCCACCATGTGGCCAGCCACAATTTCCGACTCACCTTCCACCACGTCAAACGGGTGGCGGTTGGTTTCGGCCAAACCGGAGATGAAGTAGACCAGGAAGACGGGCAGCAGCGGCAGCCAGTTCCAGGACAGGAAGGTCAGTCCTTTTTCGGCAAACATGCCCTTGGCCTGGCCCATCACGATATCCGTCAGGTTCAAACTGGCGGACACCATGAGCACAATCACCAGGCAAAAGCCCATGGCGATTTCATAGCTGACCATCTGCGCAGAGGCGCGCAGAGCGCCTAGGAAAGCGTACTTGGAGTTCGATGCCCAACCGGCGATGATGACCCCGTAGACTTCCATGGACGTGATTGCCATCAAGAACAGCAAACCTGCATTGATGTTCGACAACGCAATTTCAGGACCAAAAGGAATCACCGCCCAAGCCGCCAAGGCGGGCATGATGGTCATGATGGGGCCCAGAAAGAAAAGGCCCTTGTTCGCCACCGTAGGAAGAATAATTTCTTTGGTAAGCAGCTTCAATGCATCGGCAATCGGCTGCAGCAAGCCCAAAGGACCCACGCGGTTGGGGCCGATACGGATTTGGGTCCAACCAATGGCTTTACGCTCCCACAGCGTCAGATAGGCCACACAGCCCATCAGCGGCAAAAGAACCAAAACGATTTTGATCAGGTTCCAGATGACTGGCCAAGCGCCACCGGACCACCAGCTAGCACCCACCAGACCTTGTCCAAAAGCAAAAATTGCATCAATCATGCGGCCACCTCTTGTGCAGCATGGGCTTGGCGCGCATCTGCCGTCATCTGCAAAGCACTGGCACGGCGCACGATGCCATCCAACTGGTACAGGCTTGCGACTACGGGCACCGCAGAAGCACGTACCGTCATGTCAATGCTTACTTGTGTCTTGTTGCTCAACTTGTCGGCCAGAACCTGTGTGGCCCCTTCCGATAAATCGCCGCGCAAAGTCGCCAAAACATCTTGCGACGACTCAAAGTCAAAGCCAGGCAGGCCCAGCACATTGGCCAGTACGCGCAACACCTTCCAAGCCGGACGGGTATCACCCAAAGGTTTCACCACCGCATGGAAGCCTTGCACACGCCCTTCGGCATTGACAAAACTACCCGAGGTTTCCGAGAACGGGGCGATTGGCAGCAAGACATCGCTGAACACCATATTGGACTTGAATGGGCTCATGGTGACGACCATTTCTGCACGGCCCACGCTGTGTGCAGCACCCGCAACCGAGTCAAACTCCGGCTCATTGTTTAGCAACAAAACGGCTTTGAGCCCACCAGCCAGCATTTGCCCGGCATTCAACCCGCCTTGGGCTGGTTGGGCATGCGCCAACTGTGCACCTACGGTGTTGGCAGCTTCGGTCAGATACCCAACCGTGGCACCCGTTTGCTCGCCAATCCAGTTAGCCAGTGCCAACAGGCTGGAAGCCTGGGCGTGGTGCGCAGCCGCATTACCCAGGAGAATCGCCTTGCGGTCCCCTCCCAGCAATGACTTGGCAATGGCTTTGGCTGCGTCCGTGGCGGAACCAGCAACGGGCGCCGTAACAGCCTTAGTTTCTGCCACCGCAGCAGCGACATCGGCCAAGAACTGCAACCATTGGTCTGCTGAACCTTGCACGAAGTTTGCAACAGGAATTGCCCATGCATCCGCCTTGGCAAGCTCCACTACAGAATTTATAGCACTCACCGCACATCCCTTGCGCGCTGCCTGCCGAATACGCTGTGCAAACAAAGGGTGGTCTTTACGCAAATTCGAACCCACCACCAGCACGCGCTGCAGTTGGCTCAAAGAAGCTATCGACGTACCCAGGTAACGGATACCTTCGACCTGAGCAAACTCGGCATTGCGCAGCCGGTAGTCAATGTTTTCACTACCCAGGCCGCGAACCAAGGCCCCAGCCAGAACCAGCTCTTCCAGCGTGCTGTGCGGGCTGACCAAGGCACCGATGCTGGCAGCACCGTGCTGTGTCTTGATCTGCTTCAGGCCGTTGGCAATGTATTCCAACGCCGTCTGCCAATCCACGGATTTCCACTCTCCGCCCTGCTTGAGCATGGGACTGGTGAGACGTTCGGTGCTGTTCAGTGCTTCGTAGGAAAAACGATCACGGTCGGCAATCCAGCATTCGTTCACCGCTTCGTTTTCGAGCGGCACCACGCGCATGACTTTGTTGTTTTTGACCTGGACCACCAGATTCGCTCCGGTCGAATCGTGCGGGCTGACCGATTTGCGGCGCGACAGCTCCCAGGTACGGGCGCTGTAGCGGAACGGCTTGCTGGTCAACGCGCCCACGGGGCAAATGTCAATCATGTTGCCCGAGAGCTCGGAGTCAATCGTTTCACCCAACACGGTGGTGATTTCGGAATGCTCACCGCGGTGGATCATGCCGAGCTCCATCACGCCCGCCACTTCCTGGCCAAAACGGACGCAGCGCGTGCAGTGGATGCAGCGGCTCATTTCTTCCATGGATACCAGTGGGCCGACATCCTTGTGGAAAACCACGCGCTTTTCTTCTTCGTAGCGCGAGGAGGAACCACCGTAGCCCACGGCCAAATCCTGCAACTGGCATTCACCGCCCTGGTCGCAGATGGGGCAATCCAGCGGGTGGTTGATGAGCAAAAACTCCATCACCGACTGCTGGGCCTTGAGGGCTTTTTCGCTCTTGGTGCGAACAATCATGCCCTGCGTGACGGGCGTGGCGCACGCAGGCATAGGCTTGGGTGCTTTCTCCACATCCACTAGGCACATACGGCAGTTGGCCGCAATACTGAGCTTCTTGTGGTAACAAAAATGGGGGATATAGGTTCCCGCCTTTTCAGCCGCATGCATGATCATGCTGCCTTCAAGAATGTCTACCTTCTTACCGTCGAGTTCGATTTCTACCATGTGCTCTTACCTCAATCAGGCGTGCGCCGCAGCCTGGGGTTTTTTGTTCTGGATCAACGCCTCGAATTCAGGGCGGAAATGCTTGATCATGGCGCGCACCGGCATGGCCGCTGCGTCACCCAGCGCGCAAATGGTGCGGCCTTGTATATTGTCTGCAACCGAGTTGAGCAAATCCAGATCGGTTGCACGGCCTTCGCCGCGCCAGATACGGTCAATCACCCGCCACATCCAGCCCGTACCTTCACGGCACGGCGTGCATTGCCCGCACGATTCGTGGGAGTAGAAGTACGACAGGCGCAGCAGACTCTCCACCATGTTGCGGGAATCGTCCATGACGATCACCGCCCCGGAACCCAGCATGGAACCGGCCTTGGCAATCGAGTCATAGTCCATGGTGCATTGCATCATGGTGTCTGCAGGCAACACAGGAGCGGAGGATCCGCCAGGGATCACCGCCTTGAGGGTACGCCCGGTGCGTACGCCACCGGCCAATTCGAGCAGCTTGGAGAACGGCGTGCCCATTGGGATCTCGTAATTGCCAGGGCGCTCTACATCCCCGCTAACCGAGTAGATCTTGGTGCCGCCGTTGTTGGGCTTGCCGCATTCCAGATACGCCAGACCACCATTGCGGATGATCCACGGCACAGCCGCGAAAGTTTCTGTGTTGTTGATGGTCGTGGGCTTGCCATACAAACCAAAGCTGGCCGGGAACGGTGGCTTGAAGCGTGGCTGGCCCTTTTTGCCCTCCAGCGATTCCAGCAAAGCCGTTTCTTCGCCGCAGATGTAAGCCCCAAAACCATGGGATGCATGCAGCTGGAACGAATAGTTGCTGCCCAGAATGTTGTTACCCAACAAACCGGCTGCACGGGCTTCTTCCAGCGCCTCTTCGAAACGCTCGTAGGTACCGAAAATCTCACCGTGGATGTAGTTGTAACCCACCGAAATACCCATGGCATATGCCGCAATCGCCATGCCTTCGATGACGATATGCGGGTTGTACTGCATGATGTCGCGGTCTTTGCAGGTACCCGGCTCGCCCTCGTCCGAGTTACAGACCAGGTACTTCTGCCCAGGAAACTGGCGAGGCATGAAGCTCCACTTCAAACCCGTAGGAAATCCTGCGCCGCCTCGGCCACGTAACGCCGATTCTTTAACAGTTGCAATGACCTGGTCCTGTGTGAGACCTTCACCACCGTCTTTGCCCAAAATCTTGCGCAAGGCTTGGTAGCCACCGCGGGCCTCGTAATCCTTAAGGTGCCAGTTGGTACCATCCAGATCCGCCATGATTTGCGGATTGATGTGGCGACCATGGAAACTGGTTTGAACCCCAGTGGCCCTGAATTGGGAAAGAATTTGTTCTGCTGACATTACTTAGCCTCCGCAGATGGGGTGCCAGAAGCGCGCAAACCATCTACCAATTGGTCCAGTTTGTCATTGCTCATAAAGCTGCACATGGTGCGGTCGTTGACCAACATCACCGGGGAATCCGCACAGGCCCCCAGGCACTCGCTTTGTTGCAGCGTGAACATGCCATCTGCCGTGGTCTCGTTCATGGAGATACCCAGCTTGTGCTCGAGATGCTTCAAAGCCTTGGCACCGTCGCGCAGTTGGCACGGCAAGTTGGTGCAGACGTTCAACTTGAAGCGCCCAACCGGAACCTGGTTGTACATGTTGTAGAAGGTCGTGACCTCATGCACCGCGATGGGTGGCATGCCCAGAACCTCTGCGACCACGTTTTCGCTTTCTGCACTGACATAGCCCAACTCTTGCTGGACGATAGAAAGACATGCCATCACGGCAGATTGCTTTTGGTCGGCGGGAAACTTGGCCACTTCGCGGGCAAAACGGGCTTTGGTGGATTCAGAAATCATGCTCACATTACCGGTCAATTTCGCCAAACACGATGTCCATCGTGCCGATCACCGCAACGGCATCCGCAATCATGTGACCGCGAGACAGCTCGTCCATCGCAGCCAAATGTGCAAAACCCGGAGCCCGAATTTTCAGGCGGTAAGGCTTGTTGGCACCATCGCTGACGAGGTAGATACCAAATTCACCCTTGGGGTGCTCGACCGCCGCATAGGCCTCGCCCAGTGGCACGTGGAAGCCCTCTGTGAAAAGCTTGAAATGGTGGATCAACTCCTCCATGTTCGCCTTCATCGATTCACGTGCGGGAGCCGCCACTTTGTGGTTGTCGGTAATAACGGGGCCGGGATTCACGCGCAGCCAATCCACACACTGCTTGATGATGCGATTGGACTCACGCATCTCTTGCACACGCACCAGATAGCGGTCGTAGCAATCGCCGGTTTTACCTACCGGAATATCGAAGTCCATCTTGTCATAGGCATCATAAGGTTGCTTCTTGCGCAAGTCCCAAGCAATACCCGAGCCACGCAGCATGGGACCGGTGAAACCCAGATTGAGCGCCCGCTCGGGCGTGACCACAGCAATGCCTACGGTGCGCTGTTTCCAGATGCGGTTTTCGGTCAGCAAGGTCTCGTATTCGTCTACGCACTTGGGGAAACGCGCAGAGAAATCGTCGATGAAATCCAACAAGCTGCCTTGGCGGTTTTCATTCAACTGTGCCATGGCCTTGGCATTCTTGATGCGGCTGACCTTGTACTGCGGCATGGTATCGGGCAGGTCCCGGTACACGCCACCAGGACGGAAGTAGGCGGCATGCATGCGTGCACCGCTCACCGCTTCGTACATATCAAACAGATCTTCTCGCTCGCGGAAGCAATAGATCAGCACATTCATGGCACCACAATCGAGCCCATGCGCACCCAACCACAGCAAGTGGTTCAGCAGCCGGGTGATTTCCGCAAACATGACGCGGATGTACTGGGCACGCACGGGCACCTCGATACCCATCATCTTTTCAATGGCGAGGCAATAAGCCTGCTCATTGGCCATCATGGACACATAGTCCAGACGGTCCATGTACGGCAGTGACTGGATGAAGGTTTTGGTTTCAGCCAGCTTTTCGGTGGCACGGTGCAGTAAACCAATATGCGGATCGGCCCGCTGGATCACTTCGCCGTCCAACTCCAGCACCAGGCGCAAGACACCGTGTGCGGCCGGGTGCTGCGGCCCAAAATTGAGCGTGTAATTCTTGATTTCAGCCATGAGACATCCTGCGCTTAATGCAGGCCCCCGTAATTGTCTTCCCGGATGATGCGGGGTGTAATTTCGCGCGGTTCAATCGATACAGGCTGGTAGACGACGCGTTTTTGCTCAGGGTCATAGCGCATTTCGACATGGCCCGATGTAGGGAAATCTTTGCGAAACGGATGACCGATAAACCCGTAGTCCGTCAGGATGCGTCGCAAATCATTGTGACCTTCGAAGATGATGCCAAACAGATCAAATGCTTCGCGCTCAAACCAGTTAGCAGAA
This sequence comes from Rhodoferax sp. LS1P39, assembly GCF_056521425.1. Lineage (NCBI taxonomy): Bacteria > Pseudomonadati > Pseudomonadota > Betaproteobacteria > Burkholderiales > Comamonadaceae > Rhodoferax > Rhodoferax sp. LS1P39. Next base: position 268,342 of record NZ_JBWMAV010000002.1, read on the forward strand.
TTCCAGACCCCGTTGATGGAATCCACCACCGGAAAATCATCGTCAGGGCACAGCACCTTGACCCGCACACGCTGGTTCAGACTGACCGACAGCAACTGCAGCACCACGCCGTAACGTGGGCCTTCGTAAGCTCCATCCCGGAACGACGAATAATCCATGCCACACAGGTCGATCAGTTGCTCGAACTTGCAGCCCGGTGCATCACGCAGCAGAGTTGCCACCGCCAGATAGTCGGGCGCGCGCACCACCACTTCTACCTCACCCAAAGCCACGCCGACACGGCTTGCCTGGGCACCGAGGATCTGAACCAAGGTGTCTTTTAAAGCCTCGGGTTGAACAGCAAATACAGTCATCTCAGACTCTCGCAATCGTGTTGGTGCGACGGATTTTTTGCTGCAACTGGATCACGCCATACAAAAGCGCTTCTGCAGTGGGCGGGCAGCCCGGCACGTACACATCCACAGGCACGATGCGGTCGCAGCCGCGCACCACGGAATAACTATAGTGGTAGTAGCCACCCCCATTGGCACACGAACCCATGGAAAGCACCCAGCGCGGCTCGGGCATCTGGTCGTACACCTTGCGCAAAGCAGGTGCCATTTTGTTGCACAGCGTACCCGCCACGATCATCAAATCGCTTTGGCGTGGGCTGGGACGGAACAACATGCCGAAGCGATCCATGTCGTAGCGCGCGGCACCCGCATGCATCATTTCAACCGCACAGCAGGCCAAACCAAACGTCATAGGCCACAGCGACCCCGTCTTTGCCCAGTTCACCACCGAGTCGTAAGACGTGGTGACAAACCCTTCTTTCATAACACCTTCAATCATCGTGCTACTCCCAGTCAAGGGCCCCTTTTTTCCACTCGTAGACAAAGCCTACAACCAGAATTCCCAGAAAAATAATGACAGCCCAGAAACCCACAATACCCACCTCCTTGACCGCTACCGCCCAAGGGAAAAGGAACGCAATTTCCAGATCAAACAAGATAAAAAGAATGGCCACCAGGTAGTAGCGCACATCAAATTTCATGCGCGCGTCTTCGAATGCTTCAAAGCCACATTCGTAAGGGGAGTTTTTTGCCGCGTCGGGCCGGTTGGGGCCGAATATATGGCCAAGCACCTGCGGTGCAACGCCGACACCTATGCCGACTAAGATGAACAAAAGGACTGGGAGGTACTGATCTAAGTTCATCTTGAGGTTCTGATCACCGCTTATGACCTGCCGAACACAGGTTCAGCAGGTCTTTTTGTTGGTGCCGTCGGCGAGACTCGAACTCGCACAGCTTTCGCCACTACCCCCTCAAGATAGCGTGTCTACCAATTTCACCACGACGGCGGTTTTTTCTGTACAGATGGCATGAGGAACCTTGCGGTTTGTGGCTTTCTGCACAGCTATGAATTTTACTCGATTACCCTGTCGTTCTCAGGGTGACTAAGAAATTCAACCCATATTATTTAGTCGGAATCTGCCCCGCGCCGGAAGCTGCTACTGCGGGTGCAGCAGGCACCGAACCAGATGTAGAGCCAGGGATCTGCCCGACCGCACCAGAGGCAGCAACTTCAGGTGCAGTCACAGCCGCACGCTCCAGCACACTACCGGAACTGACAGTACGCGCGCTATTGAAATACGCCAAAGCCAAGGTACACGCAAAAAACACCGCCGCCAAAATGCCGGTAGTACGCGACAGGAAATTGGCACTTCCGCTAGCACCGAACAGGCTGCCCGAGCTGCCGCTACCGAATGCCGCACCCATGTCGGCACCCTTGCCGTGCTGGACCAGGATCAGGCCAATCATGCCGATCGCGGCCAGCATCTGGACCGCCAGCAGGATGGTCAACAAAATATTCATCTCAATACTCCTAAATCAAACTCAAAAATGTGTAATGCGATGTGTCCGGCCTACTGGGCCGCCGCCACAATCGCCAAAAAGTCTGCCGCTTTGAGCGACGCGCCGCCGACCAGGCCACCGTCGATATCCGCCTGGGCCAGCAGTTGCGCCGCATTGGCCGCGTTCATACTGCCGCCGTACAAAATCTGGATCCGATCGGACTGATTGGTGGCTGCATGCAGCTGGGCACGCAGCAAGGCATGCACTTGCTGGGCTTGCTCGGGCGTGGCCGTCAGCCCTGTACCGATCGCCCACACTGGCTCGTAGGCCAGCACGATTTCGCTAATGCAGTGGCCGTTGGTATGCACCACAGCCGCCAGTTGGCGCTTCACCACTTCTTCGGTTTTGCCCGCTTCGCGCTCTGCCAGGGTTTCACCCACGCAAACGATGGGCGTGATACCTGCTGCCAAGGCAGTCTGGGTTTTCAGGGCCACGACCGCATCGGTTTCACCATGGTATTGCCGGCGCTCCGAATGGCCAACGATGGCATAGCGCACGCCAAATTCCTTCAGCATGGCCGTGGACACTTCACCAGTGAATGCACCCACAGCATGCTGTGAAACATCTTGCGCTCCCAAGTTGATAGCGCCCGATGCAAGCAAAACCTGCGCTTGCGCCCAATAAGGCGCAGGAATGCAAACAGCCACGCCACATGCGGGCTGGCCCACACCCGCCAGCAGAGACTGCAACAAAGCCTGGTTTGCAGCCAGGCTGCCGTTCATCTTCCAATTTCCAACAATCAGTTTTTTCTTCATAGCATCACCATGTCAAAACGATTTTTCCAATGTTTGCACCCGACTCCATCAGCGCATGCGCCTGGGCGGCCCCATCCTCTTCAGCGGCAAATACCTGACAAACCACCGGCTTGATGCGGGCATCGGCCAGCATGGGCCACACCTGTTGCCGCAAAGCCTGCGCAATCGCCGCCTTGAACGCCACAGGGCGAACACGCAAGGTCGATCCGGTGATGGTCAGGCGCTTGCGTAGGACTAGACCGGCATGGATCTCGCTCTTGGCACCGCCTTGTACGGCGATGATGACCAGACGACCATCTTCTGCCAGGCACTGGATCTCTCGGGCCACATAGCTACCCGCCACCATGTCCAGTACCACGTCCACGCCAGCACCCTGGGTGATGCGCTGCACCTCTTCCACGAAGTCGTAGGTCTTGTAGTTGATGGCGTAGTCCGCACCCAGGGCCAGACAGGCCACGCATTTTGCATCGCTGCCCGCCGTCACCAGCACCGTGGCCCCCATGGCCTTGGCCAACTGAATGGCCGTGATGCCGATGCCACTGGAGCCGCCTTGCACCAACAGGGTTTCGCCTGGTTGCAAGCGGGCCCGGTCAAACACATTACTCCACACCGTAAAGAAGGTCTCGGGCAGGGATGCCGCCTCGATGTCGCTCAAACCTAGTGGAACCGGCAGGCATTGCGCCACCGGGGCCACGCACATTTGCGCATAGCCACCACCCGCTACCAGCGCACAGACGCGGTCGCCGATCTGCAAGCCTACCTGCGCCATCGCATCGGCATCGCCAGACACCACCACGCCTGCCACCTCCAGGCCGGGAATATCCGAAGCACCCGCAGGTACGGGGTAGTTACCGGTTCGCTGCAATACGTCAGGCCGGTTGACACCGCTGGCGGACACGCGGATCAGCAACTCACCCGCACCCGGCACGGGCACGGGACGTTCTGCGAGACGCAGCACATCCGGCGCGCCGTACGCGGTGATTTCGATGGCTTTCATAGAAGAGTGGCATTCCATGTCCACGGCTGCGTTGCCACACCCGCTGAACACTGGAATTAGCGCTGGGCTTCCGGGTTGTACGCGGGGCGGTCCAGCAAGGCCTTCATGGACAGCTTGATACGGCCTTTTTCGTCCGTTTCCATGACCTTGACCTTGACGATCTGGCCTTCGCTCAGATAGTCAGTCACCTTTTCCACACGCTCGTGGGCGATCTGGCTGATGTGCAGCAGGCCGTCTTTACCGGGCAACAGGTTAACCAGTGCGCCGAAGTCCAGAATCTTGGTGATCGGGCCTTCGTAGACCTTGCCAATTTCGACTTCTGCGGTGATCTGCTCGATGCGGCGCTTGGCTTCTTCAGCCTTGGCGGGATCGCTCGACGCGATGGTGATGGTGCCGTCTTCTTCGATGTTGATCTGCGTGCCGGTTTCTTCGGTCAGCGCACGGATCACCGCGCCGCCCTTGCCGATCACGTCACGGATCTTGTCCGGATTGATCTTCATGGTGAACAGGCGGGGCGCGAAGGTGGACACTTCGGTCTTGGCTTCGGACATGGCTGCCATCATCTTGTCGAGAATGTGCAAGCGGGCTTCCTTGGCCTGGGCCAATGCAACCTGCATGATCTCTTTGGTGATGCCCTGGATTTTGATGTCCATTTGCAGCGCGGTAATACCGTTGGTGGTACCGGCCACCTTGAAGTCCATATCACCCAGGTGGTCTTCGTCACCCAGAATGTCGGTCAGCACGGCGAAACGGTTGCCATCTTTGATCAGGCCCATGGCGATACCGGCCACATGGGCTTTCATGGGCACGCCAGCGTCCATCAACGACAGACAGCCGCCGCAGACCGAAGCCATCGACGAGGAGCCATTCGATTCGGTGATTTCCGACACCACACGCATGGTGTAGGGGAAGTCTTCCTTGCTGGGCAACACTGCTACCAAAGCGCGCTTGGCCAGACGACCGTGGCCGATTTCGCGGCGCTTGGGGGTGCCCACGCGGCCGGTTTCGCCGGTGGCGAACGGAGGCATGTTGTAGTGCAGCATGAAGCGGTCTTCAAACTCGCCCGCCAGTGCATCAATGCGCTGGGCATCGCGCTCGGTGCCCAGGGTGGTAACCACCAGAGCCTGGGTTTCGCCGCGGGTAAACAGGGCCGAGCCGTGGGTACGGGGCAGCACGCTGTTGCGGATTTCGATGGCGCGCACCGTGCGGGTGTCGCGGCCGTCAATACGGGGCTCGCCGGCCAGAATCTGGCTGCGCACAATCTTGGCTTCGATGTCGAACAGCATGCCTTCGACCGCCACGCTGTCAAACGCAGCGCCGTCGGCCTTCAGTGCAGCCATGACTTCGGCGTAAGCAGCACGGCAAGCCTGGGTACGGGATTGCTTGTTACGGATCTGGTAGGCAGCCACCAGTTTTTCTTGGGCCAACTCGCCCACCTTGGCGATCAGCGGCTCGTCTTTGGCAGGTGCGGTCCAGTCCCAGACCGGCTTGCCTGCATCACGCACCAGTTCATGGATAGCGTTGATGGCGATCACGCCTTGCTCGTGGCCGAACATCACACCGCCGAGCATGATCTCTTCGGACAGTTGCTGGGCTTCCGATTCCACCATCAGCACGGCGGTTTCGGTACCGGCCACCACCAGGTCCATGATGGAATCTTTGCGGGCGGTCTGGCCAGGGTTCAGCACGTATTCGCCGTTGATGTAACCCACGCGGGCGGCACCAATGGGGCCGCTGAACGGGATGCCGCTGACCGACAAGGCGGCGCTGGTGGCGATCAGGGCGGCGATGTCAGCATCGACTTCGGGGTTCAGCGACAGGGTGTGGATGACCACATGCACTTCGTTGAAAAAACCTTCGGGGAACAGCGGGCGGATCGGGCGGTCGATCAAGCGGCTGGTCAGCGTTTCAAATTCGCTGGGGCGGCCTTCGCGCTTGAAAAAGCTGCCGGGGATCTTGCCCGCAGCGTAGGTCTTTTCCAGGTAATCGACGGTCAGCGGGAAAAAGTCCTGGCCGGGCTTGCCAACGGTCTTGGCCACCACGGTGGCCAGCACCACGGTGCCGTCCATGTCCAGCAGCACGGCGCCGGTGGATTGGCGGGCCATTTCGCCGGTTTCCATGGTGACGGTGTTGGCACCCCACTGGAAGGTTTTGCTTACTTTGTTGAACATAGTCATAGGGAGTCTCCTGGGAGGTTTTGCAGTCCATCGACATCACGACGGGACCGGCGGGGGACAAAGAGGGTTCGGCCATACGATGCCATTCCATAAACCGCCACCGGGTGGTTTATGGAATGACACAGCGCGTACGGGGTAAATCGCCTCTCAACGAAAAAACAAACAAAAACGCCTGAGCTAGTGAACTAACTCAGGCGCTTGTGCATTGGGAACTGGGATTACTTACGCAGGCCGAGTTTCGCGATCAGAGCGACATAACGCTCGTGGTCTTTGGAGTTCAGGTAGTCCAACAGCTTGCGGCGACGGCTCACCATACGCAGCAGACCGCGGCGGCCGTGGTGGTCCTTGGCGTGCAGTTTGAAGTGGGGGGTGAGTTCGTTGATACGGGCGGTCAGCAGTGCAACTTGCACTTCTGGGCTGCCGGTGTCGGTGGCGCTGCGCGCGTTGGCCTTGACGACTTCGGCCTTGATAGAGGATGCGATCATGTTTTATCCGTTAAAAGTGACTTGCGTTGATAGATGGAATTTCAGTCAACGTGCGCTCTGCCGTATGCAAAGCCTTGAAATTATAGCCCGGAACGGCGCAGGCCTCAGATTTGCCGGGCACTGAAGGTGTCGCAGGACTTCACCACACCGGTCTGGTAACCCGTATTGAACCAACGTTGGCGCTGCGCGCTGGTGCCGTGGGTGAAGCTGTCGGGCACCACTTCGCCGCCGCTGGAGCGCTGCAAAGCGTCGTCGCCAATCTTGGCGGCGGCGTTCATGGCCGACTCTATATCGCCGTTTTCCAGAATCTGACGGGCGTTCTGCGCGTGCTTGGTCCATAGGCCGGCAAAACAGTCGGCCTGCAACTCCAGGCGCACGCTCAAGGCGTTGTACTGGGTTTGGCTGACCCGGGCGCGCATGCCTTCGACTTTTTCGCTGATGCCCATCAGGTTTTGCACGTGGTGGCCGACTTCATGGGCAATCACGTAGGCCTGGGCAAACTCGCCCGGCGCACCCAGCTGGTTTTTAAGTGTTTCATAAAAACCCAGGTCGATATAGACCTTCTGGTCACCCGGGCAGTAAAACGGCCCCATCGCCGCCTGCCCCTGGCCGCACGCCGTGCGGGTCGCGCCACGAAACAGCACCAGAGCGGGCTCCTGGTAGGTACCGCCCGCCTTGGCGAACACATCCTTCCAGACATCTTCGGTATCGGCCAGCACGGTAGAGACAAACTTGGCCAGCTGGTCGTCCTTGGGCGGCCGCTGTGCGGGCCCTTGCTGCTGTATCTGGGGCGCACTGCCGCCGCTCATCAGGCTGATGATGGTCATGGGGTTGATGCCAAAAATCCAGCCCCCCACCAACGCCACCACGATGGTGCCAATACCGATGCTGCGCCCGCCCAGCATGCCGCCGCCAGAGCCGCCCTCCCCGCCGCCGCGCCGGTCTTCCACGTTGCTGGATTCCCGATTGCCTTCCCATTTCATAGCCATACTCCCAGTGGTCAAGACCGGGATGGTACAGCGCCTGGAATGTACACAAAATGTCACATTTGACTTGGCGGTCGGTGTACGATTCTCAGCGCCTTGGACCCGCGTGTTGTATGCGGACAGTCTGGCTCTCGGAAGACACTGTATGAAAATGTTGGGCTTCGCCGAAAAACCCACCGTGCTGGTGGTGGATGACACTGCCGACAACCTGACGCTGATGGCGGCGCTGCTCAAGGACACCTATCGCGTCAAGGTGGTCAACCACGGCGAAAAAGGGCTGGCCGTGGCCGCCTCCAGCACGCCACCGGACCTGATCCTGCTCGACATCATGATGCCGCAGATCGATGGCTACGAGGTCTGCCGCCGCCTCAAGGCCAACCCGGCCACGCGCGACATTCCGGTGATCTTTCTCACCGCCAAGTCCGACGACGAAGCCGAAGAAAAAGGCTTTGAGCTGGGCGCGGTGGACTACATCACCAAACCAATTTGCCCGCCGATCCTGCTGGCCCGGGTGCACAACCACATTGCCCTGAACGTGCGCACGGCCATGCTGCATTCGCTGTCCAACAAGCTCTCGCGCTACCTCTCGCCCCAGGTGTACAAGTCGATTTTCGAGGGCGACCAGGACGTGTCCATCCAGGCGGTGCGCAAGAAGCTGACGATCTTTTTCTCGGACATCAAGGACTTCACCCGCACCTCCGAGGGCATGCAGCCCGAGGACCTGACCTACTTTTTGAACAGCTACTTCTCCGAGATGTCGAAGATCGCGCTGGAGTTTGGTGCCACCATCGACAAATTCGTCGGCGACGCCATCCTCATCTTCTTTGGCGACCCCGAAACCCGCGGCGTGCAGGAAGATGCACTGCAGTGCGTGCGCATGGCCGTGGCGATGCAGCGGCGCATGCACCAGCTGCGCGAAATCTGGCGCGACAAGGGCGACCGCCAGCCGTTCCAGATCCGCATCGGCATCAACACCGGCTTTTGCCACGTGGGCAACTTTGGCAGCGACCAGCGCATGGACTACACCGTGATCGGCAGCGAGGTGAACCTGGCCGCCCGGCTGGAGCAAAACGGCGAACCCGACGGCATCATCATGTCGTACGAGACCTACGCCCTGGTGAAAGAAGAATTTGACGCGCACGAGCGCGAGCCGCTGGCCGCCAAGGGCGTGTCGCGCGAAATCCGCTGCTTTGTGCTGCGCGACATCCACGCCCCCGACGCGCCGCCCGACACCCTGAACCAGCGCTACCCCGGCCTGCGCCTGTCGGTAGACCTGGACAAGCTCAGCGACGAAAACCGCAGCCGGGCCGTAGCCGACCTGCAAAAGGTGATCGACAGCATCCAGGCAGCTCCCCAGTGATTGCTATCTAAAAAGTAGCTGCTCGCGCCTACTCCATAAGCGCTGGAGGCCTGAAAGGCACTAAATCAGTTATCCAGCTTGGGGTCGAGCGCGTCGCGCAGGCCGTCGCCCAGCAGGTTGAACGCCAGCACGGTGAAAAAGATCGCCAGGCTGGGGAACAGCGCGATATGCGGCGCGCTCATCATGTCGGCGCGGGCCTCGTTCAGCATCGCGCCCCACTCGGGCGTAGGTGGCTGCGCGCCCAGGCCCAGGAAGGACAGGCTGGCGGCGGTGATGATGGAGGTGCCGATGCGCATGGTGAAGTACACCACCACCGACGAGATGGTGGCCGGAAAGATGTGCCGGGAAAGGATGGTCCAGTCGGACGCGCCAATCGAGCGCACGGCTTCGATGTAGGTCAGGTTCTTCACCACCAGGGTGTTGCCACGCACCAGCCGCGCAAAGGCCGGTACGCTGAACACCGCCACCGCCAAAATCACATTGACCATGCCGTTGCCCAGAATGGCCACGATGCCAATAGCCAGCAAAATGCCCGGAAAGGCAAACAGCACGTCGGAGATGCGCATCACGATGCGGTCCCACCAGCCTTCGTAGTAGCCTGCCAACAGGCCCAGCACCGTGCCGATCACCGCCCCCACCGCTACCGAGATAAAGCCAGCGGCCAGCGAGATACGCGCGCCCATCAGGATGCGGCTGAAGATGTCGCGGCCCAGGGCATCCACACCAAACCAGTGAGTGCTTGAGGGCGTGGCGTTCAGCGCGTCGTAGTCAAAGAAATTCTCGGCATCGAAGGGCACCAGCCACGGGGCCGCCAACGCCACCACCACCAGCAACAGCACGAACAGCCCGGCCACCAGGGCCACGTACTGGCCCTTGAACTTGCGCCAGAACTCGCTCCAGGGTGTGCGCACGCGATCCTTGGTCAAATGAGGCTCTAGCGCTGATGAAACGGGCATGACAAGCTCTTTTATTTATAGCGAATGGCCGGATTGATCACTGCGTACAGCACATCGACCGCCAGGTTGATCAGGATGAATTCCAGCGAAAACAGCAGCACCTCGGCCTGGATCACCGGAAAGTCGCGCATCTCCACCGCGTCCACCAGCAAACGACCCATGCCCGGCCAGTTGAACACCTTCTCCACCACGATGGAGCCGCCCAGCAAAAAGCCGAACTGCAGGCCCATCATGGTGACCACCGGGATCAGCGCGTTGCGCAGGCCGTGCTTGACCACCACCACAAACTCGCCCAATCCCTTGGCGCGGGCGGTGCGCACGTAGTCTTCTTTCAAAATGTCGATGAAGGACGAGCGGGTGAACCGCGCCATCACCGCCGCCACACCCGCGCCCAGCGTGAGCGAGGGCAGCACGTAATGCTTCCAGGTGTCTGCGCCCACCGTGGGCAGCCAGCCCAGATACACCGAGAACACCTGCATCAACACCATCCCCAGCGCAAACGACGGGAACGAAATGCCGGTAATGGCCAGCGTCATGCCCAGGCGGTCGGGCCAGCGGTTACGCCACACGGCCGACACCGTGCCAATCACCAGCCCCAGCAGCACCGACCAGCCCATGGCCGCCACGGTGAGCCAAAAAGTGGGCATGAAGCGTTCGGCAATCTCGGTGGACACCGGGCGTTTGCTGCGCAGCGAATGGCCAAAATCCCCCTGCGCTGCGTTGCTGATGAAACGCCAGAACTGCTGGTGCAAGGGCAAGTCCAGCCCCAGGTCGCGGCGGATGGTCTGCACGGTTTCAAAGTCCGCCTCCGGCCCGGCGGCCAGCCGCGCCGGGTCGCCCGGCAGCAGGTGGACGAACAGGAACACCAGCCCCGCCACGATCAAAAGCGTGGGCAGCAGGCCCAGCAGCCGCTTGAGGATGTAGTTGAGCATGCGGGCCGGGGTTTACTTCAGTTCGATTTCGTCAAAGTTGAACGAGCGGTCGGGCATCACGTAAAACCCGCTGAAGTTCTTGGCGCGTGCCGACACCAGTTGCAGCGTGGCCAGGTTGATCCAGGGCGCGTCTTTCCACACGCGCTGCTGCACGTCGGCGTAAATCTGCGCCTTGATGGCCGGATCGGTGGTGACCAGTGCTTTGGCGATACCGGCTTCCACCGCATCGTTCTTGTAGTAGGCCACGTTGAACGACTTGGGCGGGAACGACTCTGCCGCCAGCAGCGGACGGATGGCCCAGTCGGCCTCGCCGGTAGAGGCCGACCAGCCCACGTAGTACATGCGCACCGGGGCGGTGGCGGCATCAGGCGCGCTTTCAACGCGCTCTGCCCGCTGCCCTGCCTCCAGGGCCAGCACCTGCAGGTTCACCCCCACCACGCGCAGCTGCTGCTGGATGAACTGGATGGCCTTGAGCGAGGTGGAGTCGGTAAAGGCCGACCACAGCGTGCTCTCAAAGCCGTTGGGGTAGCCCGCCTCTTTCAGCAGTTCGCGGGCCTTGACCGGGTTGTACGGCCAGGGGCCCAGCTTGGTGGAGAACTGCACGTCCTTGGGGATCACGCCTTCGGCGGGGATGGCGTAGCCGCCGTACACCACCTTGATCAGCGCGTCTTTGTTGATGGCGTAGTTCAGGGCTTCGCGCACCTTCTGGTTGTCAAACGGCTTGTGCTGGGTGTTAAGCGTCACAAAGCGGTGCACGATGGACGGCGATACCGTGATCTCCAGATTGGGCTTGGCCTTGAGCAGCTCGACCTGCTCGGGCGGCACCGGGTAGGTGAAGTGGGCCTCACCGGTCTGGATGATGGCGCTACGCGAGTTGTTATCGACCACTGGGCGCCAGGTGATGCTGTCCACCTTGGGGTAGCCCTTGCGCCAGTAGCCGTCAAATTTCTCGCCCTTCACAAAGTCGGTCTGCTTCCATTCGACAAACTTGAAGGGGCCGGTGCCTACCGGATTCTGGCCAATGGCCTTGCCGTACTTGGCGATGGCTGCGGGCGAAATCATCACCGCCGAGGGGTGGGCCAGCGAATTGATGAAGGGCGAGAACGGCTCCTTGAGCACAATCCGCACCGTGTTGGCATCCAGCACCTCGGTCTTGGCGATGTTCTTGTACAGGGTGTAGCGCTTGAGCTTGTTGTCGGGGTTGGTCACCCGGTCAAAGTTGGCCTTGACGGCTTCGGCGTTGAAGTCGGTGCCGTCCTGGAATTTGATGCCTTTTTTGAGCACAAAGGTGTAGTTCAGGCCGTCTTTGCTGGCCTTGTAGCTCTCGGCCAGCACCGGCACCATCTTCATGCTTTTGTCAAAGCCCAGCAGCCCCTGGTAGAACGACTTGGCCACGGCTTGCGACAAGGTGTCGTTGGCGTCATACGGGTCCAGGGTAGTAAAGGTCGAATCCACCGCGATCACGGCGTTTTTGGCTGCAAATGCGGGCGAAGCAAGTGCTGCCGCCACGGCAAGCGCAGCAGACAATTGGGTCAATGGGGACAAAGCGTGTTGCATGCTGAAAACTCCAGGGTTACAAAAAATCCCGATGGACATAAAGCCAAAAGGGAAGCCAAAAACTAATAAATTCCACCCACCGCATGCCGCGCCACGAAGTGGCCAGGGCCTACCTCGACCAGCGGGGCCACCTGCGGCAGGTCATTCAAGGCGCGGATCGGGCTGGGAATCTCGCCCGTAAGGAGTTCGCGCTTATTGTGGCGGCGCGCCGGGTCGGCCACCGGCACGGCGGCCATCAGGCGGCGGGTGTAGGCGTGCTGCGGGTTCTCGAACACTGCGCGGCGCGGGCCGATCTCGACAATCTGGCCCAGGTACATCACCGCCACCCGGTGGCTGATGCGCTCCACAACCGCCATGTCGTGCGAAATGAATAGAAAAGCAATGCCGAACTCGCGCTGCAGGTCCAGCATCAGGTTGACGATCTGCGCGCGGATGGACACATCCAGCGCCGACACCGCCTCGTCGGCAATCACCACCTTGGGGTTCAGCGCCAGCGCGCGGGCAATGGCAATCCGCTGGCGCTGCCCGCCCGAGAACTCGTGTGGGTAGCGCTGTGCGGCGTTGGCGGGCAGGCCCACCCGGTAAAGCAGGTCGGCCACGCGCTTTTCTGCCTCTGCGCCCGTGGCCACGCCGTGCACCAGCAGCGGCTCCATGATGGCAAAGCCTACCGTCAGACGCGGGTCCAGCGAGGCAAACGGATCCTGGAAAATAAACTGCACGTCGCGGCGCATGGCCTGCAGGCGGCGGCCTTTCATCGTGGCGACGGTGCGCCCGGCCACATGCACACTGCCTGCATTGAATTCGACCAGCCGCGCCAGCGAGCGCCCGGTGGTGGACTTGCCGCAACCTGACTCACCCACCAGGGCCAGAGTCTCGCCGCGTAGCAGGCTGAAGCTGACCTGCTCCACCGCGCACACCTGCCGGGTCACACGGCCCAGCAGTCCGGTGCGCACCGGAAAGCGGGTGGTCAAACCCTGCACACCCAGTACCGGCGGCATGCCGTTTTGGACGGTATCGCGCTCCGGCCAAACCACCGCATGGGGTGCGTCGAGCAAGGGAAACTTGGCCGGGCTGTCGGTGCCACGCATGGCGCCCAGTGTGGGCACGGCCGCCAGCAGCGCGCGGGTGTAGGGGTGCTGGGGAGCGGCAAACAGCCGGGCACAGTCGTTTTCTTCGACCTTGTCGCCGCGCAGCATGACCAGCACGCGGTCGGCCATCTCGGCCACCACGCCCATGTCGTGGGTGATAAAGACCACGCCCATCTGCATCTCGCTTTGCAGCAGGCGGATGAGCGACAGCACCTGGGCCTGGATGGTCACGTCCAGTGCGGTGGTGGGCTCGTCGGCGATCAGCAGGCGGGGCTTGCAGGCCAGGGCCATGGCAATCATTACCCGCTGGCGCATGCCGCCCGAGAGCTGGTGCGGAAACCGGCCCAGCACATTCTTCGCCTCGGGGATACGCACCAGCTCCAGCATGCGCAGGGCCTCGGCCAGGGCGGCGGCACGGCCCAGCCGCTGGTGCAGACGGATGGATTCGGCAATCTGCTCGCCCACGGGAAACACCGGGTTCAGCGAAGTCATGGGCTCCTGGAACACCATGGCCATTTCGGCCCCGCGGATGCCGCGCATAGTGGCCGGGCTGGCCTGGGCCAGGTCCAGGCGGCTGCCGTCGCGCCGGTGGAACTGCATACTGCCGCTGGTGATGCGCCCGCCACCGTTTTCCACCAGCCGCATCAGCGCCAGGGACGATACCGACTTGCCCGAGCCCGACTCGCCCACGATGGCCAGCGTTTCGCCCGCGTTGACGTGGAACGACAGGTCGCGCACGGCATCTACCACGCGCTCCTTGGTTTCAAACCGCACGCTCAAGTGCTGCACATCCAGCACCCGGCGACCGCCCGCCCCTGCGGCAGCACTCACGCGGGTGCCCCTAAGCTGGCGCGCACGGCGACGGGTTGGACCCGTACCGCCCGGGCCGTTTTGACGGGCTTGGCGGGCTTAGGCGGCAGGCTGGTACTGCTCCAGACCTGGGCACCTTCGACAAACACCTTGAGCTCGCCCGGGGCAAAGCTGTCCCAAGGCTCGTCGGCGGTGAGGGGCTCGGTGGCGACCAGCACCATGCGGTCGCTTTCGCTGTTGGCCTGGCGCAAATCGAGCGTCATGTCGCAGTCGATCAGCCGGGCGGTCTGGAACGGGTGCTGGCGCGATACCCAGCTGAGCTTGGTGGAGCAATGCGCGTACATGGCCTCGCCATTGGACAGTAGGAAGTTGAAGGTGCCGTGGCTGGCGATGCGGCGCGACAGCTCGGCCAGCACCGGGGCCACCTGTTTCCAGCTGGGCGGGCAGGCCCCTTTGAACGCGCTACGCAGCTCTTGCAGCATCCAGCAAAAGGCTTTTTCGCTGTCGGTGGTGCCCACCGGCAGGTAGTTGCCGCGCAGGTTGGGGTGGTAGTTTTTGAGGTCGCCGTTGTGGCAGAACACCCAGTGCTGGCCCAGCCATTCGCGCTGGAACGGGTGGCAGTTGGACAAAGTCACCGCGCCCTGGGTGGCTTTGCGGATGTGCGCCAGCACCGACTTGGACTTGATCGGGTAGCTGCGCACAAAGTCGGCCAGGGCCGAGTCGCTGGCGCGGCCATCGTCGATGAACACCCGGCAGCCGGTGCGCTCGTGGAAGGCAATGCCCCAGCCGTCGGCATGCTCACCGGTCTGCCCACCGCGGGCCGAAAAACCGGCAAACGAGAAGTTGATGCTGGCGCTACTGTTGCAGTTCATGGCGAGCATTTGGCACATGGTATTTCCTTGGAGTCGCCCTGCGCAGTTGCAAGAATCAGGCCTTTGCGGCTGTTATCCCGGCTGATACCTGGTTTAGGCTCGGGGCAAAGTCACGCCCACCTGGCCCTGGTATTTGCCGCCACGGTCTTTGTAGCTGACCTCGCAGACCTCGTCGCTTTCAAAGAACAGCACCTGGGCACAGCCCTCGCCGGCGTAAATCTTGGCTGGCAGCGGCGTGGTGTTGCTGAATTCCAGGGTCACGTAGCCTTCCCACTCGGGCTCGAACGGCGTGACGTTGACGATGATGCCGCAGCGGGCGTAGGTGCTTTTGCCCAGGCAAATGGTCAGCACATTGCGCGGAATGCGAAAGTACTCCACCGTGCGGGCCAGCGCAAAGCTGTTGGGCGGGATGATGCAGCTGTCGCCCGAGAAATCCACAAAGCTTTTTTCGTCGAAGTTTTTCGGATCGACTACGGTGCTGTGGATGTTGGTGAACACCTTGAATTCGGGCGCGCAGCGGATGTCGTAGCCGTAGCTGCTGGTGCCGTAGCTGATGATCTTGTTGCCGTCGCGTTCGCGGATCTGGCCGGGCTCAAACGGCTCGATCATCCCGGTTTGCTCGGCCATGCGGCGAATCCACTTGTCGCTTTTGATAGTCATTGGGCAGTCTCTGAGGTTGGCCGCGATTGTACCGCGCAGACATGCCCATCGCTACCAAAGTAATAGCTATATGCACATGCGTTACATGCGCTAACGGTCTATTTGGCTTGGGAGATCACCGTGCGCTCCACCGCCCGGTCGTCGGCCAGGATGATCAGGCCAAACAACAGCTCGTCCAGGCTCTGCGCCCGCGCCGTCTTGCGCGCCAGCAAGGGCGTGGCCTGCGGGTTCAGCACCAGAAAGTCGGCCTCGCAGCCCACCGCCAGGTTGCCCACCACGCCGCCCAGGCCCAGCGCCTGCGCCGCGCCCGCCGTGTGCTGCCACCACAGATTTTGCGGATTCAGCGACAGGCCGGGTTTGGTTTGCCCCTCGCGCCCCACGTAATAGGCCGCGCGCATGGTGTGGAAGGGGCTGAAGCTGGTGCCGCCGCCCACATCGCTGGCCAGGCCGTAGCCAAAGCCGATGCGGTCTGCGCCCTCGTAGTCAAAAAAGCCGCTGCCCAGAAACAGGTTGCTGGTCGGGCTGATGGCGGCCACGGTGCCGGTGTCGCGCATCAGGGCACGGTCGGCATCGTCAAAGTGGATGCAGTGGGCGTACACCGCGCGCGGACGCAGCAGGCCAAAGTCTTCGTACACGCTGAGGTAGCTGCGCGCGTCGGGGTAGAGCTCGCGCACCCAGGCGATCTCGCCCAGGTTTTCGGCTACGTGGGACTGCACCCACACATCGGGGTACTTGGCGGCCAGCTCTCCCGCTCCGCGCAACTGGGCGGGTGTGCTGGTGGGTACAAAGCGCGGGGTGATGGCGTAGCCCAGGCGGTCCACGCCGTGCCAGCGCTGGATCAGTGCCTCGGTGTCGAGCAGGCTTTGCTCGGTGTCGTCGCGCACACCGTCGGGCGAATTCTGGTCTTGCAGCACCTTGCCGGTGATCAGGCGCATATGGTTTTTTTGCGCCTCGGCAAACAAGGCGTTGACGGAGGCCGGGTGCGAGGTGGCAAAGGCCAGCGCCGTGGTCACACCGTTGCGCAGCAGCTCTGCTATAAAAAAACTAGCTACTTCCGCAGCATGGACTGGCGCAGAGAACTGTTTTTCTGCAGGAAATGTATAGTTCTCCAGCCAGGGCAGCAGGCCGTCGGCGGGTGCGCCGATGATGTCGGTCTGCGGGTAGTGGATGTGCATGTCCACAAAACCCGGTGCCAGGATGCGGCCCGGCAGGTGCTCGACCGGCAGGCCTGGGTATTTGGGCCCCAGCGTGCGGTACGGCCCCACGGCCTGCACCCGCCGGGTGCCCGACGCATCAGGGCCGGTCACCAGCAGGCCATCTTCTTCAAAAATGGCCGACTGGTCGGGGGCAAAACGGAGGATGGCGGCGCGGTAAGCTTTCATAGAGCCATAGCTTACGCATAATTCGGACCATTTCTCATTTGTCTCATCTGTACTGCCCATGACCGCCCTGCCCCCCATCTCCTCCTCCGCCACCCAAGCCGAGTGGACCACCGTGCTGGCCAGCCCGCCCGCGCAGGCCCTGCCCTGGGTACAAACCGCCGCCGCCCAGGGCAATGCCGACGCGCAAGCCGTGCTGGGCCAGTGGCTGCTGGACGGCCACGGCATGGAACGCAACCCGGCCCAGGCCCTGCACTGGTTTTTGCAGGCCGCAGCACAAAGCCACGCCATGGGCATGAACATGGCCGGGCGCTGCCTGGAAAACGGCTGGGGCGCGCCCATCGACCTGTTTGCCGCCGTGGCCTGGTACAAAAAAGCCGCCAGCCTGGGCCTGGATGCCGGGCTGTACAACCTGGCCAACCAGCTCGCCGAGGGCAAAAGTGTGCCGCAAGACCACGCCGCCGCGCTGCAGCTCTACCGCCAGGCCGCCGACCTGGGCCACGCCAAATCCATGACCAAGATGGGCCGCTACTACGAGGACGGGCTGGTGGTGGAGAAAGACGCCGAGGCCGCCTTCTTCTGCTACCAGGAAGGTGCCCAGGGCGGCGACTTTCGCGGCCAGTTCAACTATGCAGGCATGCTGGCCGCACGCGGTCGGCTGCCGGAAGCGCTGGAATGGCTGAACAAGGTGCCGCTGACCGCCACCCCGGCGTATCTGCGTAAGGTGGGCACGGTGCTGCTGGAGTCGGGCCACCCCGAGTTTCGACGCGTGGGCCAGCAGATGCTGGCAAAAGTCAAAGTCTAAACATCAGCGCATCTCACTGGGCGCAAGCCCGGTCCAGGTTTTAAAAGCCCGCGAAAAGCTCTTTTCGTTCAAAAAACCCACCGTGTGCGCAATCTGCTTCACCGGCCAGTCGGTGCGGCGCAGCAGGTCCAGGGCCACTTCGCGGCGCACCTCGTCGCGCAGCGCCTGCAGCGACACACCCTCCAACTGCAACTGCCGGTGCAGGCTGCGGGTAGACACGCCCAGCGCCATGGCCAGGGCCTCGGCATTGCGCAGCTCGCCCGAGCGGGTGTGCAGCAGCGCCCGCACGCTTTGCTGCAACAACCGGTCGTGCCGGTACTGCAGCACGGTCAAGGGCAGCGCCCGCTCCAGCATGGTCTGCAGGGCCGATTCGTCGCGGCGCAAGGCCAGGCCCAGGTAGCGGGCATCGAAACGAAAACCCGCCTGCGGCGCATTGAACACCGTGGGCCCCGGAAAAATCAGCGGATACACCTGCCCATGCGCGGGCTCGGGGAACGGGAACGCCACGCCGCGCAGCGGAATGCGCGAGTCGATGGCCCAGCAGGCGTAGCCGTGCAGGTAGCGCAGGCTGGTCACCAGGCAAAACTCGCGCAGCGGGCCAAAGTCTTGCTGCTCGGCCAGCATCACCACGGCCTCATCGCCCTCGATGCGTAGCGACAACGCCAGGTCGCCCGTCAGCAAGCGGTGGTGGCGGCACCAGCGCTTGATGGCCACCTCCAGGCTGGGCGCGCCCAAAGAGGCCCGGCACAGCATGCCGTAGCTGCCCCAGGGCAGCTTGCGGGAGAACCAGCCCAGGGCCTCGTCGTCCAGCGCACGCATGGCGGCATTGCACAGCATTTCCATTTGCGCGGCCGTGATGCAGGCCTGCGGATCGGCCAGCAGGGCTGGCGTAATTTGTGCAGCCTGCAAGGCCGGGCCGGGGTCTTGGCCGTAGCGCGCGTAGGCCAGTAAAACCGCTTGCACAAAGGCGATGGGTGTGGCGGCGCGGGGGGATGTGCTGGCGGCAGCGGGGGAACGGGGTGGCATGGGCCCAAGGCTACGCAACTTTGGCACGATTTGCAACCACATTGGCAAGCATTGATCGCCCCACGGGCTGACACTAGCGGCAACTATCTGAGGAGACACCCCCATGGCCCACCTGCCTTCGCTTTCATTCCACCTTGGCGACACCATAGATATGCTGCGCGACACGGTGCAGAGCTTTGCCGCTGCCGAGATCGCCCCGCGCGCCGCCGCCATCGACCACGACAACCTGTTCCCGGCCGACCTGTGGAAAAAACTGGGCAGCCTGGGCCTGCACGGCATGACGGTGTCAGAAGAATACGGCGGCACCGAGATGGGCTACCTGGCCCACATGGTGGCCATGGAAGAAGTCTCGCGTGCCAGCGCCTCCGTGGGCCTGAGCTACGGCGCGCACTCCAACCTGTGCGTCAACCAGTTGCACCGCAACGGCACCCAGGCCCAAAAAGACAAGTACCTGCCCCAGCTGGTCAGCGGCGACCACGTGGGTGCCCTGGCCATGAGCGAGCCCAATGCGGGCTCCGACGTGGTCAGCATGAAGCTGCGCGCAGACCTGAAGGGCGACCGTTATGTGCTCAACGGCTCCAAGATGTGGATCACCAATGGCGGCGATGCCGACACCCTGATCGTCTACGCCAAGACCGACATCCACGCCGGTGCCAAGGGCATGACCGCCTTCATCATCGAAAAAAGCTTCAAAGGCCTGGGTTTCGGCACCAAGCTGGACAAAATGGGCATGCGCGGCTCCAACACCTACCCGGTATTTTTTGAAGACTGCGAAGTGCCCGCCGAGAACGTGCTAGGCGGTGTGGGCCAGGGTGTCAAAGTGCTGATGTCGGGCCTGGACTACGAGCGCACCGTGCTGTGCGGCGGCCCTTTAGGCATCATGGCGGCCTGCATGGACGTGGTGGTGCCCTATGTGCACGATCGCAAACAGTTTGGCCAAAGCATTGGCGAATTCCAGCTGATGCAGGGCAAGCTGGCCGACATGTACACCACCTGGCAGGCTTGCCGTGCTTACGGCTATGCCGTGGCTGCGGCCTGCGACCGGGCCGACCACGCCCGCACGCTGCGCAAGGATGCCGCCGGTGCCATCCTGTACCTGGCCGAAAAAGCCACCTGGATGGCGGGCGAGGCGATCCAGATTCTGGGCGGCAATGGCTACATCAACGAATACCCCACGCCCCGCCTGTGGCGCGATGCCAAGCTGTACGAAATCGGCGCGGGCACCAGCGAAATCCGCCGCATGCTGATTGGCCGCGAGCTGTTTGCAGAAACCATGTAGGTAGCGCGCCATGCAAGTCCTGAAATCCCAGCTCCAACCCCGCGACCCGGCCTTCCGTGCCAACGCAGATGCCATGCGCACCCTGGTGCAAGACCTGCGCGCCAAAGCCGCCGAGGCCGCCCTGGGCGGCGGCGAGGTCGCCCGCCAGCGTCACACCGCCCGCGGCAAACTGCTGCCGCGCGACCGCGTAGCCCAGCTGCTCGACCCCGGCACGCCCTTCCTGGAAGTCGGGCAACTGGCGGCCTACGGCATGTACGACGGCGAAGCCCCCGCCGCCGGACTGATCACCGGCGTAGGCCGGGTGAATGGCGTGGAATGCATGGTGGTGGCCAACGATGCCACCGTCAAAGGCGGCACCTACTACCCGCTGACCGTCAAAAAACACCTGCGCGCGCAAGAAATTGCCATGCAAAACCACCTGCCCTGCATCTACCTGGTGGATTCGGGCGGGGCCTTTTTGCCGCGCCAGGACGAAGTCTTCCCCGACCGCGACCACTTTGGCCGCATCTTCTACAACCAGGCCCAGATGAGCGCCATGGGCATTGCGCAAATCGCGGTGGTGATGGGCTCGTGCACCGCAGGCGGCGCCTACATGCCTGCCATGAGCGATGAAACCATCATCGTCAAAAACCAGGGCACCATCTTCCTGGGCGGCCCGCCGCTGGTGAAAGCCGCCACCGGCGAGGTCGTCACCGCCGAAGACCTGGGCGGGGGCGACGTGCACACCCGCATCTCCGGCGTGGCCGACCACCTGGCCGACAACGACCAGCACGCGCTGCTGATCGCCCGCAACATCGTTGGCAACCTGAACCGGCAAAAGCCCTTCACCGTGAAGCTGGAATCCAGCGAAGAGCCGCTGTACGACCCGTCAGAAATCTACGGCGTAGTGCCGCTGGACGCGCGCAAGCCCTATGACGTGCGCGAAATCATTGCCCGCACCGTGGACGGCTCGCGCTTTGACGAATTCAAGGCCCGCTATGGCAGCACCCTGGTCACCGGCTTTGCCCGGCTGTATGGCATGCCGGTGGGCATCATCGCCAACAACGGCATTCTGTTTGCCGAGTCGGCCCAGAAAGGCGCGCACTTCATCGAGCTGTGCGCACAGCGCGGCATCCCGCTGGTGTTCTTGCAGAACATCACCGGCTTCATGATCGGCCGTAAATATGAAAACGGCGGCATCGCCAAAGACGGGGCCAAGATGGTCACCGCCGTGGCCACCGCCGCCGTGCCCAAGATCACCATGCTGGTGGGCGGCAGCTTTGGCGCAGGCAACTACGGCATGTGTGGCCGGGCCTATTCGCCCCGCTTCCTGTGGATGTGGCCCAACGCGCGCATCAGCGTGATGGGCGGCGAGCAGGCCGCGGGTGTGCTGGCCACCGTGAAGCGCGAGGGCATCGAAGCCAAGGGCGGCCAGTGGTCGGCCGAGGACGAAACCGCCTTCAAAGACCCGATACGCGCCCAGTACGAGCTGCAAGGCCACCCCTATTACGCCACCGCCCGGCTGTGGGACGACGGCGTGGTGGACCCGGCGCAAACCCGTCGCGTGCTGGGCCTGTCGCTGGCCAGCGCGCTGAATGCGCCCATCCAGCCCACGCAGTTCGGCATCTTCCGCATGTGAGCTTGTATGTACACCACCTTAGAAATCGAATACCAGGGCAGCGCCGCCTGGCTGTGGATGAACAAGCCCGAGGTGCACAACGCCTTTGACGAAACCCTGATCACCGAGCTGACCCAGGCCCTGCTGGCGCTGGATGCCGACCCCGCCGTGCGCGCCGTGGTGCTGGCGGGCCGGGGCAAAAGCTTTTCGGCCGGAGCCGACCTGGGCTGGATGCAGCGCCAGGGTGCCGCCACGCTGGAGAAGAACGTGGACGATGCCCGCCAACTGGCGAAACTGTTCCGCACCCTGTCCTGCATGGCCACGCCCACCATCGCCCGCGTGCACGGTGCGGCGCTGGGCGGCGGCATGGGCCTGGCTGCCGCCTGCGACATCTGCGTGGCCTCCAGCAAGGCGCAGTTCGCCACCTCGGAAGTGCGCTTTGGCATCATCCCCGCCGCCATCAGCCCCTACGTGCTGCGCGCGATCGGCGAACGCCAGGCCTACCGCTACTTCCAGACCGCAGAGCGCATCAGCGCCGAACGCGCCCTGGCCCTGGGCCTGGCCCACGAAGTTGCCGTGCCCGAAGCGTTGGACGCCATGGTGCACACCCTGCTAGAGGCCTTGCAGGCCGGTGGGTCGGGTGCGCAAGCTGCCGCCACCGACCTGATCCGCGCCGTCGCCAACCACCCCATCGACGATGCTTTGGTGGAAGACACCGCCCAGCGCATCGCCCGCCTGCGCGCCACGCCCGAGGCCCGCGAAGGCCTGGCGGCATTTCTTGAAAAGCGCGCACCCTCCTGGGTTGCGTAAGGAAAAAATATGTTCAACAAGATTCTGATCGCTAATCGTGGGGAGATCGCCTGCCGGGTCATCAAGACCGCCCGCCGCATGGGCATCCGTACCGTGGCGGTGTACTCCGAAGCCGATGCCAACGCCCGCCATGTGCGCCTGGCCGACGAGGCCGTGTGTATCGGCCCGGCGGCGGCCCGCGAGTCGTATCTGGTGGCAGACAAGATCCTCGCCGCCGCACTGCAAACCGGTGCCCAGGCGGTACACCCCGGCTACGGCTTTTTGTCCGAGAACGCCGACTTCGCCGATGCCTGCGCCCAGGCCGGTGTGGTCTTCATCGGCCCGCCCGCCTCGGCCATCCGCGCCATGGGCAGCAAGTCAGCGGCCAAGACCCTGATGGAAAAAGCCGGCGTGCCCCTGACCCCCGGCTACCACGGCGACAACCAGGACCCTGGCTTTCTGGCCGCGCAGGCCGAGAAAATCGGCTACCCAGTACTCATCAAAGCCAGCGCAGGCGGCGGTGGCAAGGGCATGCGCCGGGTGGACGCGGCGGCCGATTTCGAGGCATCCCTCGTGTCGTGCAAACGCGAAGCCATTAACGCCTTTGGCAACGACCATGTGCTGATCGAAAAGTACGTGCTGCAGCCGCGCCACATCGAAATCCAGGTGTTTGGCGACAGCCTGGGCCACTGCGTCTACCTGTTCGAGCGCGACTGCTCGGTGCAGCGCCGCCACCAAAAGGTGTTGGAAGAAGCCCCCGCCCCCGGCATGACCGCCGAGCGCCGCGCGGCCATGGGTACTGCCGCCGTCAACGCCGCCCTGGCCGTGGGCTATGTGGGCGCAGGCACGGTGGAGTTCATTGCCCACCAGGACGGTGCCTTCTACTTCATGGAGATGAACACCCGGCTGCAGGTAGAGCACCCGGTGACCGAAATGATCACCGGGCTGGACCTGGTGGAATGGCAATTGCGCGTGGCCTCGGGCGAGCCCCTGCCGCTGGCGCAAGAGCAACTGGTGCTGACCGGCCACGCCATCGAGGCACGCATCTACGCCGAAGACCCGGACAAGGGCTTCTTGCCCTCCACCGGCCGCCTCAGCCACTTGCTGCCCCCCGCCGCGTCCGCCCATGTGCGCATCGATACCGGGGTGGAGCAAGGCGACGAAATCACCCCGCACTACGACCCGATGATCGCCAAGCTCATCGTCTGGGATGCCGACCGCACCCAGGCCTTGGCCCGCATGCGCCAGGCCCTGGCCGACTACCAGATCGTGGGCGTAGCCAACAACGTGGCCTTTCTGCAGCGCCTGGTGACTACCCCGTCGTTTGCCCAGGCGAAATTGGACACCGCACTGATCGAGCGCGAGCAGGAGCACCTTTTCCCTACCCAGGCCGAGGCCGTGCCCGCCGATGTGTGGATGCTGGCCGCTTTAAGCGTGCTGCAAAGCCAAACCGATGCCGCCGCCTTGCCCGCCATGGAACCCGACTCGCCCTGGCGCGTGCTGGACGGCTGGCGGCTCAACGGCACATCGCAGCAAACCATTACCCTGCGCTGTGGCGAGACGGAGCAAGCCGTGACTGCCGAAGTGGTGACGGATGGCGTGCTACTCGCCATAGGCGGTGAGCCCGTGCTGGCCCGCCGCACCAGCCCATCGCAAGTGCAATTGGGCGACCGCCGCCTCACCGCCGCAGTGGTGGCGCGTGCCGAGCACTTGCACGTGTTCTGCCAAGGCCAAAGCTGGGCGCTGACGAAGGTGGAACTGCTGCACGGCGAAGGCGGCGACGATGCCCACGGCGGCATCCATGCGCCCATGCCCGGCAAGGTGATCGCCCTGCTGGCCGCGGTGGGTGCCACGGTAGAAAAAGGCACGCCCCTGCTGGTGCTGGAAGCCATGAAGATGGAGCACACCATCCACGCGCCCACCAAGGGACTGGTCAAGGGCTTCTATTTCAGCGCGGGGGAACAGGTGGGCGATGGGGTAGATTTGGTGGATTTCGAGGCTGCACCATGAGCGACTTTGTGCGCATCATCGAGATGGGCCCTCGCGACGGCCTGCAAAACGAAAAGCAACTCGTCTCCACCGCCACCAAGCTGGAACTGATCCAGCGCCTGGCCGATGCCGGGCTGCGCGAGATCGAGGCCACCTCCTTCGTGTCGCCCAAATGGGTGCCGCAGATGGGTGACTCCGCCGAAATTATGCGTGGCTTGTTGCGCCGCCCCGGTGTTACCTACCCGGTGCTGACCCCCAACCTGCAGGGCTTTAACGCAGCCGTGGAGGCTGGGGCGGACCAGGTGGCCGTATTTGCCGCGGCCTCCGAAGCGTTTTCGCAGAAGAACATCAACTGCTCGATTGCCGAATCCCTGGCCCGCTTCACCCCGCTGATGGCCGCCGCCCAGGCCCGGGGCGTGCGGGTGCGCGGCTACGTGTCCTGCGTGGTGGGTTGCCCTTATGAGGGCGATGTGGCCCCCCAGCGCGTGGCCGACGTGGCGGGCCAACTGCTGGCCATGGGTTGCTACGAGGTATCGCTGGGCGACACCATCGGCGTGGGCACGCCCGACTCGGTGCTGCGCATGCTGGAGGCGGTGGCGCAGCAAGTGCCCGTGGCCCAGTTGGCCGGCCACTACCACGACACCTATGGCATGGCGGTTGCCAACGTCTACGCCTCGTACCAGTTCGGCCTGCGCGCCTTCGACAGTTCGGTCGGCGGACTGGGCGGCTGCCCGTATGCCAAGGGGGCCACCGGCAATGTGGCCACCGAAGACGTGGTGTATTTGCTGCACAAACTGGGCGCAGACACCGGCATTGACCTGGACCGGCTGGTGGACTGCGGCGACTGGATCAACGCCCAGCTGGGCCGCGCCTCGGCCTCGCGCGTGGGGCGGGCACTGCTGGCCAAGCGTGCAAGTTGAAATAAGAGCGTTTTAGGCCTCCAGCGCTTATTCCATAAGCGTGGGCAGCTATGGTTTTTGACCCATGGCTGCCCACTGCGTCTACAGGCAATACGCTACATCTGGCTTTCGATCTCGGCCTCCAAGTCCGCCATGGCCTCGCCACCGGCCATCAGGTCGGTGACTTCCTCGCGGGTCTTCTCGCCCTTGCGGAAGTCGGCGGCCTTGGCCCCGCGGATCAGCACCGCGAAGTGGTCGCCCACGGTCAGCGCATGCATGACCTGGTGGGTGATGAAGATGACGGCAATGCCCTTTTTGCGCGCCTGCTGCACGATGCGCAGCACGTGAGCGGCTTCCTTCACGCCCAGCGCGGCGGTGGGCTCGTCCAGAATCAAGACATGGGCACCGAAGTGCACGGCGCGGGCGATGGCCAGGGCCTGGCGCTCGCCGCCCGACAGGCCACCGACCAGGCGGTCGCCATCGTCGATGCGGGTGATGCCCAGCTCGCGCATCTCGCGCACCGCCACGGTGTTGGCGTAGTCGCGGTCAAACACCTCGAACGGGCCCCAGCGCTTGGTGGGCTCGGCCCCCACAAAGAACGAACGGCCAATGCTCATCAGCGGGAAGGTGCCGCCGAACTGGTGCACGGTGGCGATGCCATGGTTGCTGGCCTCGCGCGGGTTCTCGAACAGCACCGGCTTGCCCTGCATCAGCATCTGGCCCGAAGTGGGCTTGTGCACGCCCGACAGCAGGCGGATCAGGGTGGATTTGCCCGCACCGTTGTCGCCCAGCAGGCACAGCACTTCACCGGCGTACACGTCCAGCGAAATGTCGTGCAGCACATCGACGGGGCCAAAGGATTTGTTAACACCTTTGAGTTGCAAGATGGGGGTGGTCATTTCGGAGCCTTTGTCGTGGTGCGCGGCTTGGAGTGCGCCAGCGCCAGGGTGCGGAAGGTGTTGTTGAGGAGCACGGCGGCCAACAGCAGCACGCCAATGATCAGGCTGGCCCAGTTGGCATCGAAGCTGGTGTAGTAGATGCCCTGGTTGACGATGGCGAAGGTGACCGTGCCCAGCACGATGCCCAGCACCGAGCCGTAGCCGCCGGTGAGGAACACACCGCCGATGACCACCGCAATGATGGAGTTGAAGATGAACGACTGCCCGGCAGACACCTGCGCACTGTTGTACAGAATGGCCTGGCACATGCCCACAAAGGCCGCGCAAAAACCGCTGGACATGTACAGCGCGATATTGAGCTTGTCGGTGGGGATGCCCGCGTTGCGCGCACTGACCTTGTCGCCGCCCAGCGCCAGAATCCAGTTGCCGTATTTGGAGTAGCTCAGGATGTAGCTGACCAGGGCGATGGCGGCCACCCACCACAGCAAAACGACCTCAAATTTGCCGTCGATGAAGTCACCAAAAACCATCTTGTAGGCCGGGGGGCTGACCAGGGCGACACTGGTGCTGCCCGCCACAATCACCGACAGGCCCAGGGTCAAACCCGCCACCGCAAACAAGGTGGCCAGGGTCACCACAAACGACGGCAAATCGGTGCGCACCACCAGATAGCCGTTGAGCCAGCCCACTGCCAGGCCCAGGCCCAGCGCGGCGGCCATGCCCACGGGCATGGGAAGACCGAAGTGGCCGGAGACGATGGCGATGGTCATGGAACTGGCCGGGATCACGCTGCCGATCGACAGGTCCAGCTGGCCCGCAATCATCAGCAGGCCAATCGGCAAGGCGATGATGCCCAGCTCGGCAGCGATGTTCAGCCAGCTGGCTGCGCCACCGGCAGACAAGAAGTTGGCTCCACCGAAGATGGAGAAGAAGACGAAAACCGCCACCAGCCCGATGAAGGAGCCGGTTTCGGGGCGGCGCAACAGTGCGCCGAAGGACCAGGGCGTGGGGCCTGGACGCGTGTCTGGCGCGCTGGCGGCAGACGCTGGTAAGGAGGTGTGCGGGTTCATGGTGGGCTCGAAGTGGTCATGGGAGGGAGTCGGGGCGCAGCCCATGCAGGCTGTGCCCCGCGACAAATGGCTTAGCGGGCTCCGGCGGCGGCACCGGCTACGGTGGCATCCACGTTGGACGCATCCACGATGCCGGGGCCGGTCAGGATGGGTGCGGTCGGCACTTTCAGGCCGTACTGCACGTAGGCGTTGAGCATGGACACGGCTAGGTAGCCTTGCAGGTAGGGTTGCTGGTCGATGCAAAAGAGCTGGGTACCCGCCTTGATGCGTTGCAGGTTGGTAGGGTCGATGTCGAAGGTGCCCAGCTTCACCTTCTTGGTAAAGCCGCCCTGGCTGATGCCGTTGGCGGCGCTATTGGCATCGTTGGCCGCAATGGTGATCACGCCGTCTACGGTGGGATCCTTTTGCAGCGCAGCCTTGATGGCCTGGGCCACCGCCGTGGGGTTGCCAAAGGCCGAAGACGGCAGGGGCAACTGCACGCTCTTGCCGCCGCCCTTGGCCATGCCCTCGGCCACGCCTTTGCAGCGCGACTCCTGGTTGGTGGAGCCGGGCTGGGTGTTGATGCACAGCACGTGCTTGGCACCGTTGCGGGCGAAGTACTCGCCACCGCCCATGCCTGCCACGAACTCGTCGCTACCCACGTAATTCTGGGCTCCCAGGCGCTTGGCGGACTCCATGCCACCGGCGTTGTAGACGATCAGCGGTACCCCGGCGGCCACCACTTCCTTGAAGGCCGCGTCCATGGCTTCGGGCACCCAGTTGGGGCCGACGATGGCATCGGGCTTCTGGCTCAGGGCCGAGCGGATCAGCTTGGCTGCATCGGGGCCGAGGTTGTCGTAGGTCTGCGGGCCGAGCCAGGTGACAGTGCCGCCTGCGGCCTTGACCACCAGGGCCGCGTCGTCGGCACCCTTCTTGACCCGCGACCAGAACGGATCGTCGGCCTTGCCGCCGATCACGAAAATTTTGGGCCCTGCCGCCAGGGCCGTGGTGGCCAGGGTGGCCGCGGTGGCCACGATGGCGGCGGTGGCCGCCAGCTTCAGGGTACGTTGTACAGCGTGCATATCGATCTCCTCGGGGTGTCTTGTGTGGATGGCAAAAATCGGTGTGGGTCAACCGGTTGTGGTTATGCAACCGGGTGCAAATAACTGTAGCCAACATCTTGCAAAACCCGTCTAGGTGTTTGCCCGTGGAAATAAACTTTCAATAAACCGCTGTAAAAAATTGATATTTCCAAAAATTACGGGGTGAAAGACCTGTTTTGGGCCGGTCTTGCGTGCAGCCACCCCAGCCGAAGCAGCCCTGTGGGCTTGCACCCGGACGCAAAAAATCTCAGTCGTGCCGCCGGTGCGAGTCGCGCAGCACCAGGGAGCCGGGAGCCATCAGCGCCCGGCTCGTGGCGCTGGCGGGCTCCACGATCAGCCGGATGGCCTCGCCCACCAGGTAGTCCACCGGCTGGCGGAAGGTGGTGAGCTGGTAGCTGGGCGAGGCGGCCATCTCGATATCGTCAAAGCCGACGATGGCGATCTTGCGCTGGGCGTTGGCGGCCACCAGTGCGTCCATGGCCCCGATGGCCAGAATGTCGTTTTCGCAGAACAGCGCCTCCAGGCGGTCTGTGCGGGGGGTGGACTCCAGGTAGCGTTGCAGGGCATGCATGCCCTGCTCGCGGCGGTAGTGCGCAGTTTCGATCACCGTGGCCAGCGCCACGCCTGCGGCCTGCAGCCGGTCCCGAAAGCCCTCCATGCGGCGCAACTCGGTGCGCTCGGACAGCGGGCCCGCCATGTAGCCGA
Source organism: Rhodoferax sp. LS1P39 (assembly GCF_056521425.1). Lineage (NCBI taxonomy): Bacteria > Pseudomonadati > Pseudomonadota > Betaproteobacteria > Burkholderiales > Comamonadaceae > Rhodoferax > Rhodoferax sp. LS1P39. Next base: position 297,388 of record NZ_JBWMAV010000002.1, read on the forward strand.
TGCGCCGGTAGCCCTGGGCCAGAAACAGGTTGGCAATCTCCGCGCCAGCGGCATAGCCATCGGTGCTGACGAAGGGGATGTCCGCCTGCCCGCTGTTGCGCATGATGACCACCAGCGGGATGTGCTTGATGCGCTGCGCCAGCTCCACCAGGTCCCGCGTCAGCGTGGTGCCCAGAAACATGATGCCGTCCACCTGGAACTGGTCTGCCAGGCGCAGCGCCAGCGCAGGCCGGTACTCGGGGCTGGTGTTCAGCAACAGCGTGCTCAAACCCCGCGCCTGGAGCTGGCGGGTGGCCTCGTTCAAGGACACCAGCTGGTTGGGGTTGCCCAGCTCGTCCACCACCAGCGCAATCAGGCCGGTGCTGCGGGTCGACAGGCTGCGCGCCAGCAAATTGGGCGAATAACCCATGTCGGTGGCCAGCGCCCGGACGCGGTCGCGCACCTCGGGGGCGATGGAAGCCCCGTCGGTAAAGGCGCGGGACACGGTCCATTTGGAGACACCGGCGCGCTCGGCTACATCGCTGGCCGTGACTTTTTTGTTGGGATGGTCGGGGTGCATGGTGTGGGGCAGATGGAGTTCAAGGCGTATGCTGCCAGTCTATCCGCCTGCCATCGATGTGCACCCGAGTGCAAATCCGGTAAATCCTATCGAAAACCCTTAGAAAAATCCAATTGCGGCTGTGTAATGATCGCCACATTGGAAAATTAATTCGAAAAATTTAAATTTCGCACTTAATTTCTAAAAAATTTTGCCATGTTTTGCACCCGGTTGCAATTCATGAAATCTCAGACTTTGACCCTCAGGAACCCCATGGACGACTCACAACTCGGTAAACGCAACAAGCGCGGCGACTGGGCCCCGTACCAGGCGCTGGAGCCCGCCGCCCTGTGGGCGCGGCCCTTCAACCTGGGCAAGATCCTGCGCTGGCTGGTGTCGTACGTCTGGCCCTGGAACGCCCTGCACATGGCCAGCGCCCTGCTGTACTGGTACTGGGTGGTGCCCGATGTAGAGACCATGAAGACCTTGGGCTGGGGCTGGGCGCTGTGGCTGTATGCCGTGAACGCCGCCGCCGTGTTCGTGCTGTACGGCGCTTTTGAGCTGCAACTCTACGTGCGCCGCCGCCAGGGCACGACGTTCAAGTTCAACGGCAAATTCCCAGCCGACCAGCCCTCGGACGTTTTCTGGTTCAAAAGCCAGAACATAGACAACTTCTTGCGCAGCTTTTTGGTGTCTATCCCGCTGTGGACGGTGGTGGAAGTGCTGTTTCTGTGGTGCTTTGCCAATGGCTATGTGCCCTGGCTGGCCTGGGCCGACAACCCGTATTGGCTGGCGGCCCTGGTGCTGCTGGCCCCGGTGATCCACGAAACCCACTTCTTCTTCATCCACTGGGCCATGCACACCCGCCTGGGCTACAAGTGGGTGCACGCCATCCACCACAACTCGGTGAACCCCACGCCCTGGTCCTCGCTGTCCATGCACCCGGTAGAGGCATTTTTGTACCACGCAGTGGCGCTGTGGCACCTGGTGATTCCGTCCAACCCCATCATCGCGCTGTTCCAGCTGCACATCGCGGGCTTTGGCGCACTCAATGGCCACATCGGCTTTGACAAGGTCGAGGTGGTGGACGGTGTGGCGTTCGACAGCTCGGCCTATGCGCACTACCTGCACCACAAATACTTCGAGGTGAACTACGGCGGCGACCAGCTCGTGCCGCTGGACATGCTGTTTGGCACCTGGCACGACGGCTCCCCGGCAGGCGAAGCCCGCATGCAGGCCCGTTTTGACAAGAAGCGCGCCCGGATGAACGCAGAAACACCTTCCACTTAAACCGACCAAGGAACACCCCATGCCCGAATGGATCAACGCCTGCGCCGCGGATGCCGTGGAACCCGAAGAGGTCATCCGCTTCGACCACGCCGCCAAAACCTTCGCCATCTTCCGCAGCCTCGACGACCAGTACTACTGCACGGCAGGACTCTGCACCCACGAGGCCGTGCACCTGGCCGACGGCCTGGTCATGGACCATGAAGTCGAGTGCCCCAAACACAGCGGTGCGTTTGACTACCGCACCGGTGAAGCCCGGCGTGCGCCGGTCTGCGTGAACCTGAAAACTTTTCCCACCAAGGTCGAAAACGGCCGTATCCACATCGAAATCTGAAACCTATGACAAACGTATTCACCCTCGCCGCCTGCGCCGAAATGCTGTGGCGTGACAAACCCATGCAATGGCGCGTGCAGCGCCTCACCGAAATGGGCTTCCAGGTAGGGCTGTGGAACTGGCCCGAGCACGATCTGGCCCAGCTGGAAAAATCCGGCGCCAGCTTCTCCATCATGAACGGCTACCTGCGCGGCCGCCTGACCGACGACGAGGGCGCGGCCGAGCTGCTGCGCACCGCCCGCGAGACGGCCCAGGTGGGCAAACGCCTGGGCGTGGCACGCCTGAACCTGCACGGCACCGGCCTGGGCGATGGCGGCCTGCCCGTCACCCCCGTGCAGGTGGTCACCGGTGCGATGTGGCTCAAAGCCCGCGACACCCTGGCCCGCATCGCCGACCTGGCCGATGCCGAGGGCGTGACCTTCACATTAGAGAACCTGAACCTGCCGGTAGACCACCCCGGCGTGCCCTTTGGCCGGGCCGAAGACACCCTGGCCCTGGTGTCTGCCGTGAACCACCCGCGCCTGCGCCTGAATCTGGACCTGTACCACGCCCAGATCGGCGAAGGCAACCTGGTCGAACTCTGCCAACGCTGCCTGCCCTGGATTGGCGAAGTGCAGGTGGCCGACGTGCCCGGCCGCATGGAGCCCGGCACCGGCGAAATCAACTACCCCGGTATCGCCCGCGCGCTGCATGCCATGGGCTACCGCGGCCCGGTGGGCATGGAGGCCTTTGCCTCGGGCGACCCCGAAGCCGCGCTGGAAGCCTTCCGCTCCGCCTTCACCCTGCCCGCCTGATCCCCTTTCTTTCACCCCTCCCTCACTTTTTCAAGGAATCAACATGTTCAAAATTGGTCTTCTCGGCGCAGGCCGCATCGGCAATGTGCACGCCCAAAGCATCACCAGCCACCCCCTGTGCCAACTCGTGGCCATCTCCGATGCCCACATGCCCTCGGCAGAAAAGCTGGCCGCCACCTGCGGGGCTATAGCCCGCAGCACGCAAGACATCCTGAACGACCCGTCGATTGACGCAGTGCTGATCGCCACCTCTACCGACACCCACTCCCACCTGATTGAAGCCGCCACCGCCGCGGGCAAAGCCGTGCTGTGCGAAAAACCGGTGGACCTGGACCTGGGCCGCGCCCTGGCATGCCAGGAGGCCGTGAAAGACAGCGGCAAGCCCGTGATGATTGGCTTCAACCGCCGTTTCGATCCCCAGTTTGCCGCCTTGAAGCGCGCGCTGGATGCCGGTGAAATCGGCAAGGGCGAGCTGCTGTCCATCACCTCGTTCGACCCCGCGCCACCGCCGGTGTCGTACATCAAAGTGTCGGGCGGCCTGTTCCGCGACATGGCCATCCACGACTTCGACATGGCCTGCTGGCTGTTTGGCGGCCTGCCGGAAACCGTGTCGGCCATCGCCTCCAGCATCGTGGACCCGGCCATCGGCGAGGCGGGCGATGTGGACACCGCTGTGATCACCCTGCGCTGGGCCGATGGCCGCATCGCCGCCATCAAGAACAGCCGCCGCGCCGTCTACGGCTACGACCAGCGCGTGGAACTGCTGGGCTCCGAAGGCCTGCTGACCGCCAACAATGTGCTGGAGCACACCGTCACCAAGCTCACCACCGGCGGAGCCGTCAGCGCCAAGCCCGAGTTCTTCTTCCTGGAGCGCTACATGCGTGCCTACAAGGCCGAATGGAGCGCCTTCATCGCCGCCCTGGAGTCGGGCAGCGCCCTGCCCGTCACGCTCAAGGACGGCATCAACGCCCTGGCTGTGGCCGAAGCCGCCACGCTGTCCGCCAAACTGGGCAAGCCAGTGGCATTGAAAGACGGCCAACCCGTCACGGCCTGAGCCCCATGCAGGCCACCGCCCTGGAGGCGCGCATCACCCGCAACCTGCACAGCCTGAGCCCCAAGCTGCTGCAGGTGGCCCACTACTGCCTGCAGCATGCGCGGCAGTTGCACCTGTGCCGCATCCAGGAGGTGGCGCAGCACTGCGAGACCCAACCGGTTACCGTGGTGCGCCTGGCCAAGCGCTACGGGTTTCGCGGCTTTCTGGACTTCAAGATGGCGTTTTTGACCGAGGCCGGTGCGGACCAGGGCCAGGGTCTGCAGGTGGACGGCGACACAGTCAACGCGCTCGGCCTGGCCGCCCACCTGCTGGCCCAGGCCCGCACCGTGTGGCTGCAGGCCAGCCCCGCCACCGCACAAGTGGCCCAGTGCTACGCCGACATGCTGCGCGTGGCCGGGCTGCAGGTGCAGTGGCGGCCCGCGCTTGGGTGGCAGCCGGAACCGGGCGATGTGCTGCTGTGGGTGGCGCTGGCCAAAGAGAGCGCGGCAGCGCCCCAGAGCATGCCCGTGGTACGCATCAGCGATGCGCCCGATGCCAGCCCGCTGCACCATGCCCACCTCTGTACGCCCCACCTGGGCCAGGGTTTGCAAGGTATTCCGGCCGGACTGGCCCTGGCGCAGGCGGTGCACAGCGCCCGGCAAACGCTATTGATTCAGTAGCTTGTCACGCCCATGGAATAAGCGTCAGAGGCCTATTTCATCCCTATTTTTCTTATGGGCTGCGAAACTGCGCCGTCCACAACTTGCCCAAAGCAGCGGCCTCGGCACGGGGTGGGTCGCCCAGCAGCGTAACCTGGCCCTTCTGGTGCACCTGGGCGTACAGCACATTGCGCTGCGGGGCGTAGAGAAACAGCACGTTGTAGTCGTGGCAGTCGTGCGGCTTACACAGGTCGGCGCGCAAATACTCCTTGTTGCCCACTTTCACCCGCGCGATCTGGCTGTTCGGCCCCTCCATGCGGGCCAACCACGGCACCTGGCGCACCGAAGCGGAGATCAAGGCAAACTGGCTTTTGAATTGCGGCGTGGCAAACACCTCGTAGCTGAACGGGGCCGCGCCGGGCGCCACAGTGGCGGCGGGTGCCGCCACGGCGGGTGGGCCATCGCAGCGCCGGTACTGCGCGGCCATGCGGGCCGGACCCAGGTAGGCGGACAGCTTGTTGCCTTCGTTCTCGATCAAGATGTAGCGGCCACGCGGGTCTTCATGGACCAAAAACGTCATCTGCTCCTTGCCCTTGATCTGGCTGATAAAGGCCACCAAAAAACCCGCCGGTGGGCTGTTGCCAAAGTAGGAGTGCGCCGCCAGCACCTCGCGCCCGGTGATGCTCTGTCCGCCCTGCGCAAACACCAGGCTGCCGGGGCCGACCGCCAGGCGCGGCGCAGCGGGGTTCTGGCAGGCACTGGAATAGCGGCCACCGTAGTTTTTGAGCGCGGTGGCCGTCACGTCGTCCATGGCCTGCACGGGCGAGGTGCTGGCCCACAGACCCACCAACCATGCGCAGATCGGGCGGTAAGCCAGGGGCGAGAGGGGATGTACAGCAGCCATGGCAAGCAGACCTTCCAAACAGAATAGGATTTACGCAGCGCCCCTGCATCGCCCTTCGGGCTTACAGGGGGAACTTGCGTAAATCCTGAAGAAGTACTGCGGACCATCTTAGAACCAAATTGCTGCACTGCGGCATTTATTACCGAATCTGCAGAAAACGCTACAGTTTCAGTAGCTTCTCACGCTTATCTAATAAGCGCTGGCGACCAATTTCATCTAAATTGCTAGCGGATTGCCCTTAACCATTCGCCGCCGCCCACGGGTTCACCACGGTCAGTCCCGTGATGCCCACAAAGTCCTTAACCCACGGCCCTACACAATCAGTCTGGGGTTGCGGTCGAGACCCGCGCGGGGCGGCGTGCGGGCACGGGCAAGGCATCCACGTGCACACCGGCGAAGCGCTGGTGGATTTTTTGGGCGAAATCCAAGCCGCTAGACGGCTCGGGGCCCTGCACTGCGCGGCGCAAGATATCGCGGGCCTCCTGCTCCATCGAACAGCCGTGGCTGGCCACCAGCATGCGCAGTTGCGTTTTGAGTTGCTCGTCCAGATTGCGGATGGTGATGCTGGCCATGGGAGACTCCCGGTGATGGCAATGCATGCATTTTAAGCAAGCCAACGCATCCGCGTATTCGCTACAGCTTCAGTAGCTATTCAAGTGCAGAGGGCCTATTTTTGGCATGCTTTTTATAGAGGTTTGGCAAGCTGCGGCGTGATGGCCATGCATGCTGAGCCCGCTTGCGCAATCGCGTCAGCAACCGCGCGCATTCCCCTGGTGAGCGGTTTGTCTTGCCTGACAACCAAACCCAACTTCCGAACCAATGCAGGACGCAGGGGGCGGACCTGGAATGTCTGCTTTTCAAACTCCCGCAATGACATCTCGGGAATGATGCTATAGCCGAGTCCTATAGACACCATCTCCTTGATTGCCTCAACACTACCCAATTCCATTTCAGGTCGTACCCGCACGCCCTCTGCCAATAACCATGCATCTACGAGCAGGCGTGTGTTGGCATCCGGTTCAAACAGGAGCAACGGTAACGCCGATAAATCTGCGGGCACCACCACCTTGGGTAGCCTGGGCGATTCTCGGGGGCCAATGGCAACAAAGGCGTCATGCACCGCGTCGCTCACCTGCAGCGCCCTGCTGGAAACCGGCAAGGTGACCAACGCGATGTCGAGAGCGTTCTCTTCCACACGCCGAACAATGTCGTTCGTGTTTCCGGTGCTCACCACGACTTGCAATGCTGGAAATTCCCCACGCAGCCGCCGAAGCACCGGCGGCAGAAAATGAAGACACGCGGTGGCACCTGTTCCTAACCGCACGGTCCCTTTTGTACCCTCTGCATGAGAGGCCACAGCCTGCGCAGCTTGCTGTACCGCATCCAGTATGTCGCGGGCGTGGCCCTGCAGGGATACGCCCGCAGGCGTGGGTGCAACGCCCTGACCCACGCGCTCCACCAGTCTGGTGGCCAGTCTCCGCTCCAATTCTCGGACTTGCAGACTGACGGCTGGCTGGCTCAAGTTCAACCGCAATGCCGCTTTGGAAAAACTGCCTGTTTCCAGGACCAGTACGAAGGCCTGGAGCTGGTCCAAAGAAAAGGGTGAAATCAAAGTTTTTCTTATGCAAAGTAGAAGTCGCTGCAGCTTCCCTTATTTTCTAGTGCAGGTCAAGATGCGGTCCATGCACTCTATTGCCTCCTCTTCCCATTGTTTACAGCCCCACATCGCCGCGGCCCGCTCTTTCCACATGCCTGCCATGCGCGAAATTTACGCTCCGCACGTGTTGGTCGGGTTAGCCTCTTTTGAAGAGGTTGTGCCCAGCCTGGAGGAAATGCATGGACGGCATGATTCCTTGCGCCGCATGGGGCTACCGTGGCTTGTCGCACTGGAAGGCGAGACTGTTCTGGGCTACGCCTATGCGGGACGCTTCAGGACGCGGGCCGCGTACCGCGGTACGGTGGAGAACTCGGTGTACGTCGGCGATGCCCACCAAGGGCGCGGTGTAGGTCAGGCTTTGCTCCAAGCCCTGGTCCGGGAGTGCCAGGATGCACATTTCAAGCAAATGGTGGCGGTCATTGGCAACAGCGCAAACCTGGGCTCCATCCGTTTGCATGAAAAAGCCGGTTTCCACCATGTTGGCGTGCTGCGCGCTGTGGGGAACAAGTTTGGGCAGGCGGTAGACACGGTGTTAATGCAGCGCAGCCTGGAGCTTGCATGACAACCCCACCCGACGAGGCCAAGCCGGGTTGGTTGGGCTTGTTGTGTGGGACGCGGGTGTTGCAGGCAAGCGTTGCGACGGCATGGGCTGGTGTTATGCCCCAGGTCATACAGGAATGGGGTTTGGCGGCATCCCAGGCGGGATTGGTGCAAAGCGCATGGCATGTGGGTTATCTCATATCGCTTTTTTGCGTCGGGTTCATCGCCGACCGGATTGGGCCCCGGCGTGTCTTTTGGGCTGCAAGTGTGCTGACCGCCCTGGCCGCTATGCTTTTTGCCGCCGGTGCCCGCGGGCCCGTCTCTGCAGCGCTTTTATTTGGACTTACGGGCTTGTGCGCCGGGGGATGCTACAGCCCTGGCCTGCAGTTGCTGGCCGCGAATGCCGCGCCCGCCCAGCGGGGTAAGTCCATGGGCGCTTTCATCGGCGCATCGTCCTTGGGTTATGGTCTATCGTTGGCGGTGGTTGCTGCCTGCACGAACTTCATCTCATGGCGGGCCACTCTCGCGTGCATCGCGGGATTGGTCGCCACAGGTGCATTTTTGACGTTAATGGCATTGGGCCGCATGCGGCCTGACCCGCGCGCCACGCGTGAACACTCTATCCACGCTGCCCGCACTTCTCTGGTTGCAACCTTGCAAGACAAACCGGCCATGGCCGGAAACTGGGCGTACGCAGCACACTGCTGGGAGTTGATGGCGTTGTGGGCATGGCTACCTGCTTACCTTGCCTTCTCTGCACAGGAAGGCGGGCTCTCGCCAACGCAAGGCATTGCGCTGGCGGCCCTGGCGCATTTAGTCAGCGTGGCGGGAAGTGTGGTGGGGGGCACTGCATCCGACCGGTTTGGCCGCACCCGGATCATGATGGTCGCCACCTGCGCCAGCCTCGCCTGTTCTTTCAGTTTTGGCTGGATATGGGCCGCACCTATCTGGGTCGTGGCAAGCATGGGCGCTTTTTACAATTTGTGTGCCATTGCGGATTCTTCGTCATACACCTCTGCGCTCGCGGATGTGGTTCCACCAGCGCGGCTTGGTGCCGCCTTGTCTGTGCGATCTGTCATGGGATTCGGCGCTGGCGCGATCAGCCCCTGGGTCTTTGGCATCGCGCTGGATTGGGGGCATGCCCATTTCGCTTTGCCAGGGCCAAAATGGGTGCTGGCATGGACGACCGTAGGGGCTGGTGCGCTTTTAGGACCTTGGATGATTCTGCGTTTTCAACGCCTCACATCCCGCTAAGGCAAGTCTGCACAAGATCCCGTGCGGAACTTGCACCTAATTCCCTAGAAACTCCCTCACCAGCTTGAGGTCGCCCACACGGTCGCACACGGCCTTCACCGCCACCAGGATGGGCATGCCCAGCAGCAGGCCTTACAGGCCCATTTCATTCAAATTTCTCAAAAAACGCCTGCAGCCTGCCCACAAGCGCCTGCTTCTGCGCTGCGGGGATGAAGCTGGCCTCAAAGCTGTTGGCGGCGAGCTGGTAGGCGTGTTGGGCGTTGAGGCCGGTGGCGGCGAAGGTTTGGGTGAAGTTCTCGTTCAGGTAGCCGCCGAAATAAGCCGGGTCGTCGGAATTGACCATGGCCACCAGGCCCGCGTCCAGCAGAGCACCCAGGTTGTGGTCGGCCAGATTCGGGAACACACAGAGCTTCTGGTTGGACAGCGGGCAGACGGTGAGCGGGATGCGGTCTTTGGCCAGGCGCTGCATCAGCAGCGGGTCTTGGGTGGACTGCACGCCGTGGTCGATGCGCTCTACCTTCAATACGTCTAGCGCGCTCCAGATGTAGGCCGGGGGGCCCTCCTCGCCTGCGTGGGCCACCAGGCGAAAGCCCAGTTCGCGGCAGCGGGCGAAGACTTTGGCGAACTTCTCGGGCGGGTGGCCTAGCTCGCTGGAGTCCAGGCCGATGCCAATGAATTTGTCGCGCAGCGGCAGGGCCTGCTCCAGGGTGGCAAAGGCGTCTTCTTCGCTGAGGTGGCGCAGAAAGCACAGGATCAGCACGGCGCTCAGGCCCCACATTTTTTGCGCATCCACGCAGGCACGGTGCAGGCCGTGGATGACCGTTTCCATGGCCACGCCGCGCGCGATGTGGGTTTGCGGGTCGAAGAAGATCTCGGTGTGGACGATGTTGTCGGCAGCGGCCCGTGCCAGGTAGGCGTGGGCCATGTCGTAGAAATCTTGCTCTTTAAGCAGCACGCTGGCCCCGGCGTAATAGATGTCAAGAAAGCTTTGCAGGTTGGTGAAGGCGTAGGCGCTGCGCAGCTCTTCGACGCTGGCGTAGGGAATGGCGACCTGGTTGCGCTGGGCCAGGGCAAAGATCAGCTCGGGCTCCAGCGAGCCTTCGATGTGGATGTGCAGCTCGGCCTTGGGCATGCCGCGCAGCAGGTCGGGCAGGCGCTCAGGCGCAATGGCGGGTACGGTGAAAGTGGTCATTAGCAGACTCCAAAGGTAATGCCCATATTTTTGAGATAGCGGCGGTAGGCGGCAGAGGCCTTGTCGGCCACGGTGTGCAGCTCGGCGCGCGGGTCCAGCGGCAGGCGCTGGGGGGTTTGCGATTCCAGCACCGGCTGGTCTTGTTCAAAGATGGTGTGCTGGAAGGCCTGCAGCGTGGCGTCCGTTGACACCCAATCGCTGCAAGCCAGTCTAAACCAGACCCGGCTGCGCTCCGGCCCCAGCGGGCAGATGAACAGGCCAATCGCCTCGCGGAAATCGGCCAGGGCCACGCTGGCCGGATCGGGCAGCTTGGTCAGCACCGCGGTGTACGGCGCATCCACCGCGTAGGTGTACTCGACTTGGGCGGGGCCGGTGGCCTGTACGCTGGACTGCGGCTGCCAGGCCTTGCACTGCGTGGCCAGCAGGCCGGTTGCTGTTGTTTCAACGCGGTAGTCGTCGATGCTGGAGGCACTGCGCGTGCCCAGCCAGCCCTCGTGCACAAAGGCAAAGTGCGCCATGTCCAGAAAGTTCTCTACCAGGCGCGGCGCACTGGTGGCCACGTCATACGGCCCGCAAATCAGCTTGCGCAGGCGGCTGTCGTCCTCGGCGGCAAAGGCCACCACCGGCACATCGGATGCCTCCAGCTGCACCCATACCAGCCCATAGCGCTCGCAGGCCGCAAAGCTGCGCGCCGTATGCGTGGCGGGCGGGGTGAACGTGGGCAAGGCCGGTACATGCACGCACTGCCCCGAGGCCGCAAACTGCCAGCCGTGGTAGGCGCATTCCAGCCGGTCGCCGCACACCCGCCCCAAGGACAGCCGTGCGCCGCGGTGCGGGCACTGGTCGGCCCAGGCATGCGCCACCCCGGCCGCGTCGCGCCACAGCACGACGGCCTGCTCCAGCAGCACCACGGCCAGCGGCGCATCCGCCAGATCCGCGCTGGCCACCACCGGGTGCCAAAGAGTGTTTTCCATCATCGTGCGAAGGTATCAGCAAAGACCATGCCCAAACGAAAAAAGCCGCTCGGCAAGAGCGGCTTTTTGGATGCCATGGAGGGTGTGCTTATTTTCCGCCAGGGATCTTGCCCTCTACGCCTTTAACGTAAAAATTGACACCGCCCAAAAAGGCATCGTCGGCCACCGCGTCCTTGGCCACCACCACCTTGCCGGACTGGTCCATGATCGGGCCCTTCCAGATCACGAAGCTGCCGTCGGCCAGGCCTTTTTTGATCTCTTCGACCTGGGTCTTGGTTTCGGCAGGCACATCTTCGGCGATGGACACGATGTCGATCGCGCCTTCTTTCACGCCCCACCAGCTCTTGCCCGCAGCCCACTTGCCGTCCAGCGCGTCCTTGGTGGCCTTGATGTAGTACGGGCCCCAGTTGATCACGGCGGAAGCCAGGTGGGCCTTGGGGCCGTAGGCGGTCATGTCCGAATCCCAACCAAATGCGCGCTTGCCCTTGGCTTCGGCGGTTTTCAGCACGGCGGGGGAATCGGTGTTCTGGAACAGCACGTCGGCACCGCCGTTGATCAGCGCAGTAGCGGCTTCGGTTTCCTTGGGTGGGCTGAACCATTCATTGACCCAGACCACCTTGGTCTTGATCTTCGGGTTCACGCTTTGCGCGCCCAGGGTGAAGCTGTTGATGTTGCGGATGACTTCCGGGATTGGGATGGAGCCCACCACACCCAGGGTGTTGGTCTTGGTCATCTTGCCTGCGATCACACCGGCCATGTACGCGCCCTCATACGTGCGGCTGTCGTAGATGGCCATGTTGTCGGCATTCTTGTAGCCGGTGGCGTGCTCGAACTTCACGTCCTTGCTGTCAGCGGCCACTTTCAGCATGGACTCCATGTAGCCAAAGGTGGTGCCGAAAATCAGCTTGTTGCCCTGGCCCACCATGTCGCGGAACACGCGCTCGGCATCGGCCGATTCGGGCACGCTTTCGACAAAGCTGGTGACGATCTTGTCGCCCATTTCCTTTTCCAGCGCCTTGCGGCCATTGTCGTGCGCAAAGGTCCAGCCGCCGTCGCCCACCGGGCCGACGTAGGCAAACGCAATCTTCAGCGGCTCGGGCTTGGGCGCTTCGGCAGCGGGGGCCGATGCGGCGGGCTCAGCGGCCGGGGCCGGTGCGGGCTCTTCCTTTTTGCCACAGCCCACCAGGGCCGCCGCCACCGCAGACGCGGCAGCCAGTTGGATCAGGGTACGTTTCTTCAGGTCGGTCATAAAGTCTCTTTCAGACAGGGTTAAATACAACGAGGCAACAGATACTAACGAAACAACCCACTTGTCAGACAGAACGCACGCACGCCAGAACACCGCAGAACTGGCTCTGCCAGGCTGCTGGTGTTGCCCCCTGCAAGGGGGTTGGCGAAAAGCGCTTGCGCTGTAGCCTGGGGGTGTGCATCTATGAACTGGGGAAAAAGGGTTTCCCCAGCGAGGCGGGCATGTTGATGCGGATCCACACCGGGTTGCGCGAAATCAGCGCCAGCACCACGATGGTGGCCAGATAGGGCAGCATGCTCAGCAGCTGGATGGGCACCTCCACCCCCACGCTTTGCAGGTGAAACTGCAGCATGGTCACGCCGCCAAACAGGTAGGCGCCCAGCAGCACCCGCATGGGCCGCCAGGTGGCAAAGGTGGTCAGCGCCAGCGCGATCCAGCCCTTGCCCGCCACCATGCCCTCGACCCACAAGGGGGTGTAGGCCAGCGAGATGAAAGCCCCCGACAGCCCGCACAGCGCGCCGCCCACCACCACCGCCATAAAGCGGATGCGCCGCACCGGGTAGCCCAGTGCATGGGCCGATTCGGGCGACTCGCCCACCGAGCGCAGCACCAGGCCGCTGCGGGTGCGGTACAAAAACCAGACCAGCGCCGCCACCAGCGCCATAGCCACATACACCAGCGGGTGCTGGCGAAACAGCGCCGGGCCGATCAGCGGAATATCGCCCAGCACCGGCACCGCAAACTGGATGCGCTCGGGCAGCTTGGCCTGCACGTAGGTGATACCGGCAAACGCCGAAAACCCCGCGCCAAACAGGCTCAGCGCCAGGCCGGTGGCGTACTGGTTGGTGTTGAGCCAGATCACCAGCACGCCAAACAGCGCCGCCAGCAGGGCCCCCACGCCCATGCCCGCGGCAAAGCCCAGCCAGTCGCTGCCGGTATGCACCACCGTGGCAAACCCGGCAATGGCGGCGCACAGCATCATGCCCTCGGCCCCCAGGTTGACGATACCGGCCTTTTCGTTGACCAGCAGGCCCAGCGCGGCCAGCGCCAGCACCGTGCCCGCACTCAGCGTGGCGGCAAATAACAAAGCATACGATTCCATCACGCCTCCTTCTTAAAACGGACGCGGTAAGCGATCAAGGTGTCGCAGGTCAGCAGCGTAAACAGCAGCAAGCCCTGGAACACACCGGTCAGCGATTTGGGCAGGCCCAGGCGCGACTGCGCCAGCTCACCGCCGATATAGAACATGCTCATCAGCACGGCAGAGAACACCATGCCCACCGGGTGCAGCCGCCCCACAAAGGCCACGATGATGGCCGCAAAACCGTAGCCCGCAGGCAGGTACAGCGTGAGCTGGCCAATCGGCCCGGCCACCTCCAGCGCACCGGCAAGGCCCGCCGCGCCGCCCGACACCAGCAGCGCCACCCACAGTGCCTTGCGCGAAGAGAACCCGGCGTAGCGCGCAGCGGCCGGGGCCAGCCCGCCCACCTGCTGGGCAAACCCGGCCCGGGTGCGAAACAGGTACACCCACAGCACCAGCACGCCCACCAGCGCCACCAGCAGCCCGATGCTGACCCGCGAGCCGGTAAACAGCCGCGGGATGCGGGTGATGGCCTCGAAGTTCTTGGTCTGCGGGAAGTTGTAGCCCAGCGGGTCTTTCCAGGGGCCATCGACCATGAAGCCCAGCAGTTGCACCGCCACGTAGACCAGCATCAGGCTGACCAGAATCTCGCTGGCGTTGAACTTGTCGCGCAGCAGCGCCGCAATGCCGCCCCAGACCATGCCGCCCAGCACCCCGGCCAGCAGAATCGGCAGCACGATCCAGCCGCCGGTGGTTTTATCGGCCAGCAGCGCCACGCCGCTGGCGCAAATGGCCCCCACCACGTACTGGCCCTCGGCTCCGATGTTCCACACGTTGGAGCGAAAGCACACCGCCAGCCCCAGCGCAATCACCAGCAGCGGCGTGGCCTTGACCATCAGCTCGCCCAGCGCATACGGCGACTTGATGGGCTCCCAAAAGAACACCTGCAGGCCTTTGACGGGGTCTTTGCCCAGTGCCATGAACAAAGCCACGCCGATCACCACCGTGACCAGCAGCGCCAGGATGGGCGAGCCGTAGCCCCAAAATTTGGACGGCTGGGGGCGGGCTTCAAGCTTGAACATGGGCCGCCTCCTGGCTAGCTGGTGCATTCCACAAACCGCTCATCCATTCTCCAATCTGTGCCACGGTGGCATCGGCCCGCGCCACCGAGGGCGACAGCCGCCCCTTGGCAATGACGTGCAGCCGGTCGCATATTTCAAACAACTCGTCCAGCTCTTCGCTAACCACCAGCACCGCGCACCCGGCATCGCGCAGGGCCAAAATCTCGCCACGTATCTGCGCCGACGCGCCCACGTCCACGCCCCAAGTGGGTTGCGAGACGATCAGCAGCTTCGGCTTGGCGTCGATCTCGCGGCCCACGATGAACTTTTGCAAATTGCCACCCGAGAGCGACTTGGCAGCGGCATTCGGCCCGCCGGTTTTGACCTTGAAGCGGTCGATGATGCTTTGCGCCTGGGTTTGCAGCACACCCAGTTGGATCCAGCCGCTGGAGGTGATGGCATCCGAGCGGGTGAGCATCAGGTTGTGCGCCAGGCCCAGCGTGGGCACGGCCCCCCGGCCAAGCCGTTCCTCGGGCACGAAATGCAGGCCCAGTGCCCGGCGCTGCTGGGGGCCCAGCTTGCCCGCGGGCTGGCCTGCCACCTGCACCATGTTGGCGGCGCAGCGCGTGTCTTCACCCGACAGCGCGTACAACAGCTCGCGCTGGCCGTTGCCCGACACACCCGCAATGCCCACCACCTCGCCCGCCTTGACCTGCAGGGAAATACCGTCCAGTTCCACGCCAAACTGGTCTTCGCGCGCCAGTTGCAAGGCCTGCACCTGCAGCACGGTGGGGCCGGTCTTGACCACCCGGTGCTGCAGCGCAGGCGGCTCGGCACCGATCATCAAACGGCTCAGCGAGGCATTGGTTTCTTGGGCAGGGTTGCACACGCCGGTGACCGTGCCGCCACGCAGTACGGTACAGGCGGTGCACAGCGCGCGGATCTCGTGCAGCTTGTGGCTGATGTACAAGATGCTGCAGCCCTCGGAGACCAACTGGTTCAGCACCACAAACAGCTTTTCCACCGCCTGTGGGGTCAGCACCGAGGTGGGCTCGTCCAGAATCAATAGCTTGGGGTTGGTCAGCAGCGCGCGGATGATTTCCACCCGCTGCATCTCGCCCACGGCCAGGGTATGTACCGGGCGGCTGGGGTCGATGTCCAGGCCGTAGGCGCTGGCCTTGGCTGTTATACGCTGGGTTACTTCTGCCAGGCTCAGGCTTTTGTCCAGGCCCAGCCACACGTTTTCGGCTACCGTCAGGGTGTCGAACAGGCTGAAATGCTGGAACACCATGCTGATACCCAACGCCCGCGCCTCCTGCGGGTTGCGGATATGGACCGGCTGGCCGTTGAACATCACCGTGCCCTCGTCGGGCTTGACCGAGCCGTAGATGATCTTCATCAGCGTGGACTTGCCCGCGCCGTTCTCGCCCAGTACCGCGTGCGCCTCGCCGGGCTGCACCGTCAACGACACGTTGCTGTTGGCTACCACCGCCGGGTAACGCTTGGTGATGTTCGTCAGTTGCAGTCTGGGTGGTGCCATGCGTTGAGACTCTTTTTTATAAAAATATGGGTGCTGCCGCTTATGGAATGGGCACGAGCAGCTACTTTTTACATAGCAAACCAGTGCAAGACCCCGAAAGCTTTGCAGATACCCCAGCAAGCTCAGTGCCAACCGCGTAAATATTGCGAACAATGGCGGTACACAGTCAGTAAACGACGCGTATCCTAACCCGCAACAGCCTTATATAAGTGCTGCAATGCACCAAAATGGGTGGTGTGACTATTGCATGCTGCGCTTCACAAGATTTGCCTAGAAGGACCCCCGAGCCATGACGACCCAACCCCTGCGCTTTCTGCGGCGCGGCCAGACCATCACGCTGCACAACGTGCCGCCCGACCGCACCCTGCTGCAGGTGCTGCGCGAAGATCTGAACACCACCGGCACCAAGGAAGGCTGCGGCGAGGGCGACTGCGGGGCCTGCACCGTGGTGTTGGCGGAACCCGAAAACGGTACGCTGCGCTACAAGGCCATCAATAGCTGCATCCGCCTGGCCCATTCCATTGACGGCATGGCGCTGTGGACGGTGGAAGACATCGCCCAGGCCGACGGCAGCCTGCACCCGGCGCAAGAGGCCATGGTGCAGTGCCATGGCTCGCAGTGCGGCTTTTGCACGCCGGGCTTTGTGATGAGCCTGTTTGGCATGTACCAAAACAGCACCTGCCAGGGACAAACCATCAGCCGTGCGGGCGCACAAGAGGCCTTGTCGGGCAACCTGTGCCGCTGCACCGGCTACCGCCCGATTCTGGATGCCGCCCAGGCCATGGAGCAGCTGCCCGCCGTGCGCATCGACGAGGCCGATGTGCTACAGAAATTAGAGCTGCTTGCGCTTAGCAATAGGGCGGCAGAGGCCGATTCGGCTTATAAATCCCCGCGCACCCTGGCCGAGCTGCTGGCCGCGCGCGCCGCCCACCCCCAGGCCCAGATCGTGGCCGGGTGTACCGACGTGGGCCTGTGGGTTACCAAGATGCACAAGCACTTCGAGAGCGTGCTCGACGTGACCCAGGTGGAAGAACTGCGCCAGACCGCATCCAAACCCGACGGCCTGCACATCGGTGCCGCCGTGACCTTGCACGATGCCTACACCGCCCTGGTCGCCACCCGCCCGCAACTGCACAGCTTTGCCTCTCGCTTCGCCGGACTGCCGGTGCGCAACTCGGGCACCCTGGGCGGCAACGTAGCCAACGGCTCGCCGATTGGCGACTCCATGCCGCTGCTGATCGCGCTGGGGGCCAGCGTGGTGTTGGCCAGCCAGCGCGGGGAGCGCGAGCTGCCGCTGGAGAATTTGTACACCGGCTACCGCACGAATGTGATGGCAGCGGACGAGGTGCTGGCGTGGGTCAAGGTGCCGCATGCGGGTGCCGAATTCATGCGGGTGTACAAAATCTCGAAACGGTTTGACGACGACATTTCGGCCGTCTGCCTGGCGCTGAGTCTGACGGTGGACAACGGGGTTGTCACAGCCGCCTCCATCGGCGTAGGCGGAGTAGCCGCCACTCCGGTGCGCGCCGTGCAGACCCAGGCGGCCCTGGTCGGCCAGACCTGGACCCTGGCCACGGCCCAGGCCGCCGCAGCCGCCCTGCGCGCCGAATTCCAGCCCATCTCCGACATGCGGGCCAGCGCCGCCTACCGCAGCGAGGTCATGGGCAACCTGCTGCAACGCTTCTGGCTGGAAAGCCAGGGGCAGACCCAGATCAACCTTGCCACTTTCGACGTGGAGGCCTGCGCATGAACGCCCCCGACAAACTCAGCATCTCGACCGCCTCCACAGGCACCAGCCAGCCCCACGAGAGCGCCCGCGCCCAGGTGGCAGGCGCGGCGCATTACATCGACGACCTGCCCGAGGTGCGCGGCACCCTGCATGCCGCGCCCATCCTGTCCACCGTGGCCCACGGCAAGCTTTTGGGTGTGGACAGCCGCGCCGCACGCGCCATGCCCGGCGTGCAGGCGATCATCCTCAGCCAGGACATTCCCGGCGACAAGATGCTGGCCGCCTTTGCCCATGACGAGCCGGTGTTTGCCTTTGATGCCGTGCTGCACATCGGCCAGGTGATCGGCCTGGTGGTGGCCGACACGGTGATGCAGGCCCGCGAAGCCGCCCGCGCCATCCAGCTCGACATCGAGGCCCTGCCCGCCCTGCTGGACGTGCGCGCCGCCCACGCCGCGCAAAGCTACGTGCTACCCCCAGTGTTCGTGCGCCGGGGCGATGCCGCACAGGCTTTAGCTGCTGCCCCGCACACCCTCACCGGCCAGCTCGAAGTAGGCGGGCAAGAGCACTTTTACCTCGAAGGCCAGGTCGCCTACGTGCTGCCGCAAGAGCAAAACCAATGGCTGGTGCACTCCAGCACCCAGCACCCCGGCGAGGTGCAGCACTGGGTGGCACACGCGCTCGGCATCGCCAACCACGCCGTCAAGGTCGAATGCCGCCGCATGGGCGGCGGCTTTGGTGGCAAGGAGACCCAGGCCGGGCACCTGGCCGTGTGGGCGGCGGTGGCGGCCAATAAGCTGCACCGTCCCATCAAGCTGCGCTTCGACCGCGATGACGACTTCATGGTTACCGGCAAGCGCCACCCGTTTGCCTACGACTACACCGTGGGCTACGACGACGCAGGCCTGGTCTGCGGCCTGCAGCTCACCATGCTGGCCAACTGCGGCTTCAGCGCCGACCTGAGCGGCCCGGTGGCCGACCGCGCCGTGTTCCATGCCGACAACGCCTACTTTCTGGCCGATGTAGACATCGCCTCGTACCGCGTCAAAACCCACACCCAAAGCCACACCGCCTTCCGCGGCTTCGGCGGGCCGCAGGGCGTGATCGTGATCGAAACCATCCTGGGCGAGATCGCCCGGCAGCTCAAATTGGACCCGCTGGCCGTGCGCCGCCACAACCTCTACGACGCTGCCGACACGCCCAACGCCAAGCGCAACGTCACCCACTACCAGATGCAAGTGGAAGACAACATCCTGCATCCCATGCTCTCAAAAATAGAGCAGACTTCGGGTTACATAGGGCGCAGAGAGGCTATTACGGCCTGGAACGCGGCCAACCCGGTGATCCAGCGCGGCATCAGCATCACGCCGGTGAAGTTCGGCATCTCGTTCACCGCCACCCTGTTTAACCAGGCCGGTGCGCTGGTCCACGTCTACACCGACGGCAGCGTGCAGGTCAACCACGGCGGCACCGAGATGGGCCAGGGCCTGAACACCAAGGTAGCGCAAGTCGTGGCCGACGAGCTGGGCATCCCCTTCGCCAGCGTGCTGGCCACGGCGGCCGACACCAGCAAAGTGCCCAACGCCTCGGCCACGGCGGCCAGCAGCGGCACAGACCTCAATGGCCGCGCGGCCCAGTACGCCGCCCGCAACGTGCGCGACAACCTGGCCGCGTTCGCCTCCGGGCTGGACAACTGCGGCGCCGGGGCGGTGCAGTTCAAGGGCGGCCAGGTCATCACACCCACCACCAGCCGCCCGTTTGCCAGCCTGGTGCAGCAGGCCTACGCCAACCGCATCCAGCTGTGGAGCGACGGCTTCTACCGCACGCCCAAAATCCACTACGACAAAACCACGCTGACGGGCCGCCCGTTCTACTACTTCGCCTACGGCGCGGCCTGCACCGAGGTGGCCATCGACACCCTGACGGGTGAGAGCCGCGTGCTGAAAATCGACGTGCTGTACGACGCAGGCACCAGCATCAACCCCGCCATCGACATCGGCCAGGTCGAGGGTGGCTTCATCCAGGGCATGGGCTGGCTGACCACCGAGCAACTGGTGTGGAACGCCAAGGGTTACCTGAGTACCCACGCCCCCAGCACCTACAAAATCCCCGCCACCGGCGACATCCCCGCCCACTTCAAGGTCGACCTGTGGGAGCAGCCCAACCGTGAGGACAACGTAGGCGGCAGCAAGGCCGTGGGCGAGCCGCCCTTCATGCTGGCGATCAGCGTGTTTGAAGCGCTGAAGGAAGCGATTGCCTCGGCGCGCGGCGATGGCGCGGTAGTGCAACTGGCGGCTCCGGCGACTGCGGAGAACGTGCTGTGGGCGCTGGGGGCAAAATCATAGCCAAATAGGCCTCTAGCGCTTATTCCATCAGCACGAGCAGCTCCTAAATTTAATGCACTCTACCCCCCGCGCCCCCGATCTCCACTGGGACGTGCGCCGTTACAGCGGTGAGCACCAGGCCCACGCGCACGACCACGTGCAGATCATGTTTGCCCTGCAGGGCCGCATGGAGCTGGAGATTGGGGGCCGCGCCTGCTTTGCCGACACGGCTTGCGGGGTGATCGTGCCGGCCGGGGTGGCGCATGGCTTTGAGGCCGCAGCCAACACCCGCATGTGGGTGCTGGATGTGCCCGCGCAGCCCGGCCTGGAACGGGTCAAACGCTTTGCCGTGCCGCCGCTGCGCCGGGACTTGGCGATACATCCTCTGGCGCTGGCCGACCTGCTGCAGGCCCCGCAGGTTTTGCAGCGCCGCCGCATCACGCTGGCCGCCCTGGATGCCGCGCTGGATGCCGCGCTGCACGCCCCCTGGACAACAGCACGCATGGCCGCGCTGTTCTTCTTAAGTCCGCAGCGCTTCCACGCCCGCCTGCTGGAACTCACCGGCAGCCCGCCGCAAAGCTATCTGCGCGCGCGGCGGCTGCAGCGGGCCATGGCCCTGGTGCAAGGCGGCATGCCGCTGGACACCGCCGCGCTGCAGGTGGGCTACCGCAGCGCCAGCGCCCTGGCCTATGCCTTGAAGCGCGACCAGGGCGTGGGGGCCAAAAGTTTGCGCAGCTGAGCAGGTCGAGAGTCTCTCGACATTTCGCTTGCGCGCCCTGCCCCACCATAGGCGCATGCAGAACAAAACACTCCTCGGCAGCCTGATGGTGCTGGCCGCCGCCGTGCTATGGGGCACGACCGGCACCGCCCAAAGCCTGGCCCCGCCGCATTTGTCGGCCTACTGGATCGGCGCGCTGCGGCTGGTGGTGGCCTCGGGCTTCTTCGCCATCTATGGACTTTTAACCGTGCCGCGCAGCCGCTGGGCGGGCGATCTGCGCGCGCTGCCCTGGGGCCGGGTGCTGCTGGCGGGCATGTGCGTGGCGGGTTACAACCTGGCGTTTTTTGCCGGAGTCAAGGCCAACGGCGTGGCGATTGGCACGGCCGTGGCGCTGGGCAGCGGGCCGGTGTGGGCGGGCGTGTTGCAGTGGCTGTTTACCCGGCAGATTCCGCGCCCGGCCTGGTGGCTGGGCACGCTGCTGGCGGTGGCCGGGGGCACGCTGATGGTGCTGGGCGGCGGGGCCGACCATGCCGTGAGCCTGCGCGGCACGCTGCTGTGCCTGGCGGCGGGCTTGAGCTACGCGGCCTATGCCGTACTCAACCAGGGGCTGGTGCGGGCTGCACCGCCTGCCACGGTGACGCTGTGCGTGTTTGGCGCGGCAGCGTGGGTGGCCGTGCCGGTGGCGCTGGCGGTGTCGGGCCCGTTCAGCGCCACGGCCACCGACGTGCTGGTCGTCGGCTACCTGGGCGTGGTGGCTACCGGGGTGGCGTATTTGCTGTTCAGCTACGCGCTGCGCTGGGTGGCCAGCGCTACGGCGGTGACGCTGGCGCTGGCCGAGCCGCTGGTGGCCTTTGGCCTGGCGGTGGCCGTGCTGCACGAGCAGACCACGCTGGGCGCGTGGATCGGGCTGGGTGGCGTGCTGGCCGGGCTGGCGGTGGTGATGGCCGCCGAGGTGCGCCAACGGAAAAACTAGCCGCCAGGGCCATGGTGCGGTAACTGCAGATTTAAAGCAAATCGGCCTCTTGTGCTTATTGGACAAGCACGAGAAGCTATAAAAAATAGAGCAACCCACAAACACCTTCGGCTCTGCGGAGGTTAATATGCGGTCCTTCCTGCTCTATTACAAATATTTACAAGGACGGCGCTATGGACCACTCCCCCACCACACCCGGTTCCCGCGCCTCGGTCGCGCGGCGGTTGGCCTGGCTGTCTTTGGTGGCCCTGGCGGCGGTGCTGCTGGCCGTGGCAGTGGCGATCGGGGTGATCGAACACCGCAGCACCCATGCGCAGCGGGTCAGCACCGTGACCGAGCGGGTGCAAAGCGTGGTGGCCGTGGCCGATGCCTACGACCGCATCAACCGCGAGCTGGTGCAGCGCGCGTACCGCAGCTTTCGCAGCAGCTTTGGCGCCACGCTGAGCCTGGACCCGGCCACCGGCCAGTTAAGCAACGCCGACAAAGTGGTCAACGACGACTTCAGCGCGGTAGACCAGTTCACCCTGGACACCGGCGGCGTGGCCACGGTGTTTGCCAAGAAGGGCGACGACTTTCTGCGCATCACCACCTCGCTGAAAAAGCAGGACGGCGCGCGCGCCATGGGCACCCTGCTGGACCGCAGCCACCCGGCCTACGCGCTGGTGCAGGCCGGGCAAACCTACACCGGCCCGGCGGTCTTGTTTGGCACGCCCTACATGACGCGCTACGAGCCCATCAAGGACGCAGCCGGGGCCACCATCGGCATCTTTTTTGTGGGCAGCGATATTTCGCTACAGCAGGCGGCGCTGGACAAGCAGATTACCGACTCCAAGTTCTTCACCTCCGGCGGCATCTACCTGCTGGACGCGCGCGGCCCGCTGGCCGATGCCAAATTTGCCATCCACCCCACGGCCAAGGGCAAAAAGGTGCTGGAGGCCTTTCCCCAGGCCGAGCCCTTCCTGACCGCCCTGTCTGCCGCGCCCGACGGATATGTGCGCGATGCCGCCACGCTGCTGGGCAGCACGCCCACCGACACCTGGGCGGTGATGCGCAAGACGGCATCGGGCAGCGGCTGGCTGGTGGCCGAGGTGGCCGAGAGCGAGGCCATGGCCGAGTACTGGCGCAACATGACCGTGATCTGGAGCCTCCTGGCCGCCACCACCGTGCTGCTGGGCGTGGGCCTGTATGTGCTGGTGCGCCGCACCGTGAGCCTGCCGCTGGCCGAGCTGACGGTGGCTGTGACCGCCGTGGCCCAGGGCGACCTGACCCGCGCCTTCAGCACCCAGCGCACCGACGAAATTGGCGCGCTGGTCAACGAGGTGGAAGGCATGCGCCAGCGCTACCTGCAAGCCCTGTCGCAGGTGCGCTCTGCCGTGGAGAGCATCAGCACGGCCAGCGCCGAGATCGCCAGCGGCAACCAGGATTTGAGCGCGCGCACCGAGCAGACCGCCACCAACCTGCAGCGCACCGCCAGCAGCATGGAGCAGCTCACCAGCACGGTACAGCAGTCGGCAGACTCGGCGCGCCAGGCCAACCAGTTGGCCGCGTCCGCCGCCGCCGTGGCCGCGCGTGGCGGCGCGGTGGTGGGCGAGGTGGTGGCCACCATGACCGACATCAACCACAGCTCCAAAAAGATTGCCGACATCATTGGCGTGATCGACGGCATTGCCTTCCAGACCAATATCCTGGCGCTGAACGCTGCCGTAGAAGCCGCCCGCGCGGGCGAGCAAGGGCGCGGCTTTGCGGTGGTGGCCAGCGAAGTGCGCAGCCTGGCCCAACGCAGCGCGGATGCGGCCAAAGAGATCAAGACGCTGATTGGCGCGTCGGTGGACAAGGTGGAATCAGGTTCGCGGCTGGTGCAGAACGCGGGCAGCACCATGGATGAGATCGTCAGCTCGGTGAAGCGGGTGAGCGACACCATTGGCGAGATCACCGCCGCCGCCGCCGAGCAATCGGACGGCATCGGCCAGGTCAACAACACCGTGGGCCAGCTGGACCAGATGACCCAGCAAAACGCCGCCTTGGTAGAGCAATCCGCCGCCGCCGCCGAGAGCCTGCGCGACCAGGCCGACCGGCTGGCGCAGGCGGTGGCGGTGTTCAAGCTGGTCTGATGTCGCCAGCCGCCAAGAGACGAAAAAAGCGTCTCAGCGGCCTTCGGCGATGATTTTCTGCAGGTTGCGCTCGGCCAGCGCCGAGATGGTGAGTGAGGGGTTCACCGCGCCGGTGGTGCCGGGAATCAGGGCCCCGTCCACCACATACAAACCGGGGTGGCCCACCACCCGGCCATAGCCGTCGGTGGCTTTGTTCAGCACCGCGCCGCCCAGGGGGTGGGCCGTCCAGTTGCGGCCTGACACGTCGGGCGTGATGAAGGGCACGCCCGGGATGGCACCGGTGGCCGCGCAGATGCGGTTGTTGACGGTACGGCTCACGGCGATGGCGTCGTCATTGCCGTCGGCCGCCCAGTTCAGCTTCACAGACCCGGTGGCGGGGTCGTAGCGGAAATCGCCCCGGTGGGTCTGGTCGAACACCATGCCCAGCGAGCCGATGATGCCCAGGTCTACCGGCAAGCCCGGCACATACCAGTTCTCCAGGGTGATGGGCAAGCCCGACGCGGCGTCGTGCACGCGCGAGGCGCTGGGTGAGGCCTGGGTAATGCCGCCGGTGAGCGCCAGGCTGCGCACCACGGTGGTGTCGCCATTCGTGCCCCAGCCCTTGCCCACCTCGGCATTGAGGTTACGCAAATTGCCGGTGGCCTGGGCCTTCACCAGCAGCTCCGATGTACCGATGGAGCCCGCGCCCAGAAACAGCTTGTCGCAGGTCAGCACATAGCGGTCGAGCTGCGTGCCGTCGGGGTGGCGCTTGACCACATCCACCGTATAGCGGCTGCCGTCCCAGCCAATGCCCTGCACCTCGTGCCCGGGGTAGATGCGCACACGGCCAGTCTCCTGGGCCTGTTTGAGGTAGTTTTGGTTCAGGTCGAACTTGGCCCCGTTGCTGTTGCCATGGTTGCTCAGCCCCACGGTGGCCGAGGCCCGGCTTTGCAAACCCACCTCGGCGCGCACCACGTTCCAGTTGAAGATGGACTCGCTCAAGGTCGTGGTGTACCCGGCCGCACGCACCTGCGCATCCCAGGTACGCGAATGCCGAAAGGCGTTGGCGTTGTACAGGTCGCTGGGGATGGTGCTCAGGTTCAGCATGGCCCGCACGCGCGGGTAGTAGACGGCGTTCATCTCGTCAAAGCTGACTGCGCCGCCAAAGATGGCATCGAAATACTGCCGCTCGGGCTGGATCATGCAGCCGGTAAAGACCATGGAGCCACCGCCCACGGCGGCTCCGCGCCAGACCGTCATGTTGGGGTAGACGGTGGCATCCATGACACCCCCAAACCGGTCGAAATAGGCGGTATTACCGGCAATCATCTTCGCGCTGGTGGCGTGCCAGAAGGCCCGACCATCGGGCAAGGTGTCGTTGCTGAAAATATCGCGCCACGGATCGGTGGGCCATTGGGAGCCGCGCTCCAGCACGGTGACCTGCTGGCCCGCCTGCCCCAGGCGCAGCGCCGAAATGGCCCCGCCAAAACCCGAGCCAATCACCAGGCAGGGCGTGTAGGTGGGTGGCCGGGGAATGGTCTGGAAAATCTCGGGCACCAGGGCCTTGTACTTGAGCAACTGCAAGGAAGGCAGAAGTGCGGAATGGGCCGAGGGGGTGGCCAAAGCCCCTGCGCCCAAGCCCAGAAGTGTGGTGCGTCGTGTCAGCATAGTGGTGTCCTATCGCATAGCAAAAAACCGGATGGCCCGAAAAACCGGGGTCTGTTGCTGGAAAAGTATAGGAAGCAAGCACCTGCATTTCGCCAGTGAAAAAGTAACTTTAAGTTACTTAATCTCGTACATAAAAATTTAATTTACAATTAAATCAATGACTTAAATTTTCACACTCCTGGCGAGAATGAGCCTTAAACCAGGGAAAAGGCTCACTTTGTGAGCCCCGCAAAACCCGCACAGTCAGTAACGCTTGCCGGTCACCAACAGCGCCAGCCGCATCACCAGCATGGCCACGTATTCCAGGCCGCGCTGGCGCAACGGGCGGGCGGCGTAGGTGGCCGGGTCCATCAACTTGCCGCCCTCTTCCATCGCCTGCAGCAGACGCACGCGCAGGGTGGCGGCAAAGGCCGGATCCTCCACCACCACGTTGGCTTCGCGCGCCAGCAGCAGGCTCAAGGGGTCGAGGTTGGACGAGCCGACCGTGGCCCAGTGGCCATCCACCACCGCCACCTTGGCGTGTAAAAAGCTGGCCGCGTATTCATGGATTTCCACACCCGCACCCAGCAGCACGCCGTACACCGGCCGCGCCGCGTAGTACTGCATGAAGTATTCGTACCGGCCCTGAAGCAGCAACTGCACCCGCACACCGCGTTCGGCCGCAGCCACCAGCGCCTGGCGCAAACGAAAACCGGGTACGAAGTAGGCGTTGGCAATAATGATCTCGTGCCGGGCCCCGGCGATGGCCCGCAGGTAGGCCCGCTCGATCCGGGTACGGCTGCGCAGGTTGTCACGCAAAACCAGTGCTGCGCTTGTGGATGGGGCATCAGCAGCTATGGTTTCAGGAGCAGGAACACTACGGAGCTTGGGCGACAAAAGCACTTGCACCGCTTCTTGCAGCTTGCGCTGGCGCAGGTCGCGCACGGCTTGCAGCCGCCGCCACAGCACCTGCATGGTGGTGTCGATATGCCCCACGATGGGCCCGCTGATACGCACTGCAAAATCAAAACGCGGGGCTTTCAGGGCACCAAAGTTGGGGTCATGGAAGTCGTCCAGGATATTGATGCCGCCGCAAAACGCCACGCTGCCGTCCACCACGCACAGCTTGCGGTGCAGCCGCCGCCAGCGCGTGGGCAGCAGCAAAGCCAGCATATTCACCGGCGAGTACACCCGCCACTGCACACCCGCAGCGGCCAGGCGCTTGCGCCATTCTTCGGGCAGCGTGCCGGTGCCCAGGCCATCGACCACCACGCAGGTCTGCACCCCACGCTGGGCGGCGCGCAGCAGTGCCTCGGCCACTTCGGCACCGGCACCGGTGCAGTCAAAAATGTAGGTTTCCAACCGCACCGCGTGCTGGGCCGCGTCTATGGCGGCGACCAGGGCGGGGAAAAGCGCGCGGCTGCCCTCCAGCAGATCGATTCCATGGCCACTGCGCAGGCGCGGACGGGGGCGCGGCATGCCGTTTTAGATTTCGAACTCTGCCAGCAGTGGCAGATGGTCCGACATGCGCCACCAGATGCGCCCGCGCGGCACTTCCAGCCCCACCGGTTTCAGGCCGCGGGCATACACGTAGTCCAGTTGCGCCAGCGGCAGACGCGAGGGGTAGGTGCGCACGCCGGGCTTGTCGAACGCATGCATGTGGATGCGGTTCAGCGCCAGCCGCATCTGGCTGCCCCAGTCGTTGAAGTCACCCGCCACGATCAGGGGCGCGTCGGCCGGCACATCGCGGGCGATGTAGGTGGCCAGCTGCTGCACCTGGCGCGCGCGGCTGGCCGGAATCAGCCCCAGATGCACCACGATCACATGGATGGGCACGCCGTGCGCCTGCACATGCACATGCAGCAGGCCGCGCTGCTCGAAGCGGTGGTCCGACATGTCCTCGTGCTTGTGCCACACCACCGGCCAGCGCGACAGCAAGGCGTTGCCGTGCTCACCGTGGCGGGTGATGGCATTGGTCTGGTACACCGCCTCATAGCCGTCGGGGGCCAGGTAGTCGGCCTGCGGCAGATCGGGCCAGTGGGTGAAGTATTTTTGTTCGCTGCGGTTGAGCTTGCGCACCTCTTGCAGGCAGACGATGTCGGCATCCAGCTGCTCGACCGCGTGGCCCAGGTTATGGATTTCCAGCCGCCGGGTCGGCCCCAGGCCCTGCACGCCTTTGTGGATGTTGTAGGTGGCCACCCGAAGAATGGTCATGGGCAAAAGCGAGGAAGCATCAGAATGGCCTCGGCGTTAGAGGGTGAAAAACAGGCGCGTGCGGCTGCATGGTACGGCAACCAGATGTAAGCCGTGTGCTCGCGCGGGCTCAGCACCACCGGCGTGCCCTCGGGCACCTGCAGGCTGAACAAATGCTCGCGGTTGTGCCGCACGCCGGGCGCATAGCGGTGCAGCCACTGGGGGTAGATGGTGTAGAAGTTGTCCAGCTGCCAGTCGCGCAACTGGCCGGGCAGCGCCTGGATGCCGGTTTCTTCGGCCACCTCGCGCACGGCGGTGTCGCGCAAATCCTCGTCGGGTGCGTCTTTGCTGCCGGTAACGGATTGCCAGAAGTCGTCGGCATCGGCGCGGCGGATCAGCAGCACATCGAGCGCGGCGGTGTGGATGACCACCAGCACCGACTCGGGGATTTTGAACGTGCTCAACTGTGCGCGGCCAAAAAAGCGTCCAGCTCGCGGCGATCGGGCCCATTGCCCACGCCGCCGGTGCGCAGGCATTTCAGCGCGGCCGCGGCAGCTGCAAAGCGGATCGCGTCGCGGTCGCCCTGCCCTTGCGCCAAGGCCAGCGCCAGCGCCGCATGGAAGACATCACCCGCGCCATTGGTGTCTATCGCCTTTACGGGAAATGCATCAATGACATGCAGCACGCCGTCGCTTCGCATCCAGCGCACGCCGCGCGGGCCCAGGGTGACCACCGCCACCTGGGTACCGGCATCCAGCGCTGATTGCAAGGCGGATTCAATCGACACGCCCGGCGCAAACGCCATCAAACCGGATTCGGAAAACACCGACCAGTCGGCCAGCGCGCTCAGGGTCTGCAGGTCGGCCTGGGGCGACAGGTCGCCGTCCAGCACGCTGAGCACGCCGTTGGCCCGCGTCCAGTGCAAGGCTGCCAGGGCACCGGCCATCCAGCGCGGGTCGACCATCACCACGTCCGACCCCTGCAGGCCCGACACATCCATGGGCAGCGCCTTGCGCAGTGCATCGCCCCGGCAGTTGAAGATCTGCCGCTCGCCGTGCGCATCGATCACCACCGCCGAAATCGACGACGTGGCCCCCGGCACCCGCTGCAACCCGGAACAATCTACGCCCAGGCTGTGCACCCGCCGCGCCAGAAACTGCCCGGCCTCGTCATCGCCCACCGCGCCAAACAAGCCTACGCGCGCACCCAGCCGCGTCGCCGCGATGGCCGCATTGGCCGCCATGCCGCCCGACACCATGCGGTATTGCTGGGCCGGGGTCTTGGTTGGCTGCTGCGGAAACGCCGCAATATCAAAACAATGGTCCAGTGCCGCATGCCCCACCGTACTGATGCGCGGCCCCACCGCAGACGCATCCACGCTTGCGTACGTGCCCGATATCTCACCCATAGCGCCTCTCTGTGGTCCACGGCCCCGTGCGCCCACCCCGGGCCCACGCTGTCAGCGCATTGTGGCCCAAGCTCCGCACAGCCCCAAGACAGTCCTTGGACAATGGCGTGGCAAATTTTGAATGAAAACAGCCTCTCGTGCTTATCTGTCAAGCGTTACAAGCTATTAAAATGGTAGCGCCACACAGAATTTCATCCACTTGCACACCACAAGCCCAACAAGAGCTTCTAAAAACACCGTGATTTAGTGCATAATAGTGGGCTTGCCACAGTGGAAATATCTACTGCATCGGCACCAGTTTTAGAAGTGGGTTCTTAGCTCAGTTGGTAGAGCAGCGGACTCTTAATCCGTAGGTCGACAGTTCGAATCTGTCAGGACCCACCACTTTTAAGTCAATAAGTCAAGCACTTAGGTCAAAAGCCTAAGTGCTTTTTTTATGCTCCTCTGATGCGGTGGCTTCATACCGTGGTCCGGACGCTTGCAGTCATGCGAGTGTGCAGGATGCCAGGCTGATGCCGATAAGCGCTGCCATGGCCTGCACGACCATACTGTGGTCCTCGCGTTGCGGCAAACCGGAAATAGTTGCAGCGCCAACGAAACCAACACCCCTCACCCGAATCGGTACGCTGCCACCGTGGTGCGCGTAGTCACGCAGAGGCAAGCCAGACTGGCCCTCTAAAGTCTCCCCTTCCTGCAATGCAAGTCCGACCGCGTAGGAGCTACGCTGTTGCAATTCGGTTGTGTTGCGTTTGCGGCGGGCCCAGTCGGCATTGTTCGGCGAGGTCCCGGGCATGGCATAAGAAAACACTGTTTCGCGGCAGATCCGGATTTCAATTGTCACGGCCAGATTCTGTGCTTCGCCAAGCTTTTTGAGGGACTCGCCCAATAGCCATGCCGTCGTATGGTCAAAAAAATTGAACTGCAGAAGTTCTTCCTGCTGGGCAATGGTTGCCAGATCTGCAGCATTCATAACCGTGCCTGCGCAAGCTGCGCCCGGGTGGGCAAGCCTTCCGTATCACCCAGAACCTGCACCGCACGGGCTCCAATCCACGCCCCACGCCGAACAACGTCCTGCTCTGCCAGCCCTTCCAACATGCCACTGATAACGCCCGCTGCGAAACCATCGCCAGCCCCCACGGTATCGACCACCGTCTCGACCGGAAAGCCAGGAACGTAGGCAGCCTGGTGCCTTGTTGCCCAATAGGCCCCTTGTGCACCTAGCTTGATGACGACCAGGGACACGCCAGCATCGAGATAAAACCGAGCGATTCCCTCTGGTGAATCTCGCCCCGTCAACAGCGTGCCTTCTTCAATGCCCGGCAACACCCAGTCGGCGCGGAAAGCCAGGCCATTGATGGTCTCGCGCATCAGGGCCTCGCTGGCCCACAGCGAGGGACGCAGATTCGGATCAAAGGAAATGGTTTTTCCGTGTTGACGCATGGCCTCCATGCTGGCAACAGAGCTTGCAAGGCAGTTGGGGGACAAAGCCGCAAAGATTCCGGTGGCATGCAAATGCCGGGCACCTGCCAACCAGGGAATATCGATGTCTGCAGGCTGAAACAAGCTGGCGGCAGAACCTTTGCGGTGGTATTCCACCTCTGGATCACCGCCGCCTTCCACACGGCCTTTGATCATGAAGCCCGTGCGCTGCGTTGCATCACACACCACATGGGAACAATCGACATTTTCTGCCTGCAGGGACTGCAGCAGGTACCGCCCCATGGAGTCGGTACCCAAGCGGCTACACCATCCAACCTGAAGTCCCAAACGCGCCAATCCAATGGCCACATTGGTCTCCGCGCCCGCCGTACGCTTGGCAAACGCCTGCGCATGCTCCAAGGGCCCTGGCTGGTCGGCCACCAGCAACATCATCGCCTCACCGAAAGTCACCACATCAATCGACATATCGCTCTCCACGAATTTCTTCTATCCCCGACTGGACCCATCAGATAGTTTCTCGGTAAATGGAACCGGTCAGGTAATGGGGCCAGTTACGCTCAAAAAACGGGCGCTCGGCCTGCAGCAGTTTCCTGGGTTTGCAGGTGGTAATAGCCACCTCTTTACCCGTCCAATGCACCACAATCTGCTCGTCCTTGTCTTCGGTTTTTTCCATCCGGAAGCGGTAATCTTCCAGGGGCCCCTCATTCGTTGCAGGAACGCATTCACCTGCGGCATCGCAAATGGCTCTGGCACCTCGGCTGCCGCCGCCTTTTGAAACATAGAAGTCCAGCGCAGACAAAATCGCTTCTGAAGCTAATGCGTTTTGTCGCCACTGCAGCGCATGCGTCACACCAAAGGTCGTAGCGTCAAAAGAAACACCCTGCTCTTGGATGGATTGCCTGAGTTGCTTGGCCTCACGCAAAGCCGATGCAATCTGGTCTGCCCTGCAAATCATTCCAGCGGAATCGCTCATGCGAGCCTGCACCTCGCGCTTGATGCCCGAAGGCATGATCGGGCTCATCTCCTTGAGCGTTGCCTGGATGTAAAGAACACCATCCGCAATGGCTGCTTCTGCATGGGAGGCGCTTTGTGGGTCAGACTTTCTGGATGCGATGTGTTCGGCACAGCGCGTTCCGAATACCTGCCCAGAATTCAGAGCAGCTCCACCGGGGCGCGTGACACCGTGCGTTCCAGATGCCTCTCCAATTGCATAGCATCCATCCAGGCTGGTCTGCCCCCAGATGTCAACCGCCAAGCCGCCATTCATGTGCTGGTTGTTCATTGCGAACAGGAGAGGATGCTTCTCGATGTCCACCTTGTACTGCTTGTACAGCTCGATGGAGAGCGGGTTCATCTTCTTCAGGCGTTCTATGGGCTTGTCCAGCAAGGCACCTGACTTCTCCAGATACACGCGCACATCGGAATCGAGGCGTGCAAGATCGAATGCCTGGTCACCCGCAACGGCAACAGGATTCCGATGGAAGTCCATGTAAACCTTGCGACCAGACTCCATCTCTCTGAACACGGCAAGATCAAACAAACTTGATCCGAAGTCCAGCATACGGGTCGCATGGAAGGGCCATTGGTAACCCTTGCGGAACGTGTTGGACACCAGTTCTTGTGTCGTCCGGTAGTAACGGGCCAGGAAATTATGTTCGGCACCGGTACTGTCTACGGAGTACACATAGGGCATGCATTGTGCGTAAGTGCCCGACAAATTCCAGGGGAAGCCGTCGCGGGATGTACCAATGCCAAACTGGCTTTCTGTCAAATTGACCGCTTCAAGCCCCGCCTCCAACGCCATGCCCAACGAACCAAAACAGTTTCGGGGATAGACGCTGTCACGATACAGTTCACCGGGCCCACCTGCAGCGAGCACCAGGTAATCACACAGGTGCGCCACTACACCGTGCGGATTGTTCTCATCCCTCGATTTGGGGTCAATGCACAGCACACCTGTGACACGCGCCCCCTGCGCCAGTATCCGCACAGCCGTCGTCTGGTTATAGACGGGGATCCCCAGGTGGATAGCCTCTTGCGCCAGAACTTTCACCATCAAGCGGGAGGTACGCGGCCCACAACTGGTTGCGCGGCCCACTTCGTCATGGTCGGTCTGGTAGCGCAGCACACCACCATAGCTATCCACCGGCAAAGGCAATCCCAAAAACTGCAATGTAGACATGGCGCGACCGGAGCCCACTGCCTCAATGTAGGCCGTGTCCTTGTCCATGGCCCCACCCGCCCCGATCGCTTCCGCCATGGCTTTGAAATTGTCACCACGGTCTGAGGTATTGGCAGTGTGCAAGGTCTGCTTGTCTGACCCGGAGCAGGCAGACGTGCCACCGTATGCACTTTGCGTGACCACGGCAACGTCCATGTCCCGCCGCTTCAACTCCACCGCTGCACGCAGGCCCGCAGCGCCACTGCCGACAACCACCACAGGAGCACGCCGCACGGGAATGGTCCAACCTTGCACCGAGAACCACTCCTTGGTGGAGGGCCTGGGGCTCAACCGTGGCATCTTCACATCCGTCAGTGCGTCGAGGACCGCTTGCGACACCGCAGCTTTGTCCGGCGTATCCCGTGTATCCAAAGGTTTAGACATAGCTCAAAGTTTCCCAAGAATATGGTCCGCACCTTTTTCGGCCACCATGATGGACGGTGCGTTGGTATTGCAGGAAGGCACGCGTGGCATGACAGACGCATCCACCACACGCACACCTTCCAGGCCGATGAGTTTGAGGTCGGGTGTCACCACACTGCGCGCGTCGGACGCAGGTCCCATCTTGCAAGTGCCCACCGGGTGGTGATCGGTCTTGGCGTGCTCACAAGCGTAGTTAAAAAGGTCTTCGTCGGTGGTCAGCCCTGCACCGGGCAATACCTCTGCCTTGACATAGCGTTGCAAGGCAGGTTGACTCAGGATTTCGCGGGCCAAACGCAGGCCTTTGATGCCCATGGCGCGGTCATAGGGGTCCGACCAGTAGTTGGGATCCAGCAAGGGGGCGGCACCGGGATCGCTGCTCGCCAGGCGCACCGTTCCGCGAGAACGGGGACGCAGGTAGGCAGTATTCAGAGTCACCCCGGAGTTCTGCATCCTGGCAACACCGGCTTCGATGCCGGAGCCCAGGCCCAGGTGAAACTGGATGTCGGGCGAGCGGGCGTTTTCCTGGGGATCGGCATACCAAAATCCGCCAGTCTCAAACAAACTGGAGGCCACCGGGCCCTTCTTGAGCAACAGGTATTGAATTCCTGCCCATGCTGCATGGTGCGGCAGGTTGTATTTGTCGTAGGTGTGGTCGCCCGTACATTCGGCAATGACAAACAGATCCAGGTGGTCCTGGAGGTTGGAGCCCACACCCGGCAAATCATGCTTCACCGCAACACCCACGGATTTCAGATGGTCTGCCGGGCCGATGCCGGACTGCATCAGGAGTTTGGGCGAGCCCATGGCACCCGACGAAATAACCACTTCCCGGTGGGCACGCAGCACTGATTTCGCCTTGCTACTGCCCTGAACCACTTCCACGCCAGTCACCCGCCCCCCCTCCACCATGACACGGGTTGCCATGGTGTTCAACATGACGGACAGATTGGCTCTGTCACGGACGGGCTTGAGGTAGGCAATCGAGGTAGATGAGCGCTTTGCGTTCAACTGTGTCAACTGGTAGTAGCCCAAACCACCCTGCGTTTCACCATTGAAGTCTGGATTGAAGGGAATGCCCAACTCCTGCCCGGCCTGGAAATACGCCTCACAAATGGGCAAGGGGCTGATAGGGTTGGAAACACCCAGCGGCCCCTGGTAGCCGTGGTAGCGATTGGCAAAGCGCTGGTTGTTTTCAGCCTTCTTGAAGTAGGGCAGCACATCCTCGTAGCCCCAACCCGCGGCCCCTTCTTCGCTGACCCATTCGTCATAGTCCGCCGGAACACCTCGGGTGTACAACTGTGCGTTGATGGAAGACCCACCACCAATGACTTTGGCCTGCGTGTACCGCAGCACACGATTTTTGAGGTGCTTTTGGGGCACCGTGTGCCAGCCCCAGGAACCTATGCCTTTGGTCATCTTGGCAAAGCCTGCGGGCCAATGGAAGAAGGGATGGCCATCACTACCACCGGCTTCGAGCAGCAGCACTTTGACCGTGGGGTCTTCGCTCAATCGTCGGGCCAGCACGCATCCAGCAGATCCACCGCCGGTGATGATGTAGTCAAAATTTGCAGTTGTCATTGAAAGATCTTTTCACGAATATAGGAACCAACCCGCAGCCCTTGCGACGCCACCGTCAATGCAGGATCGACGGCAACCGACGAGGGGAAAAATCCGGCATCGACCACCTACAGGTTATCGTGATCCCAGGCCTGGCAAAAACGGTCGAGCGCGGATATGGCCGGATCGTCGCCGAAACGCACCGTGCCGCACGGGTGCGACACCGGAGCCGATGACGATGGCATCGCAGTGCGTGGCGGCCATATTCATCACGCGATCAGCGTCTCCGCTTTTGCGTCGAAGCACACAAGCTTGGCCAGATCCACCAGAAAGCGCGCCTGCTGGCCGGGCACCAGCGCCACATCGGGCTCCAGCCGCACCGTGAACTCGTGGCCGCCCAGGTCAATCAGCACCAGCGTATCGGCACCGGTGGGTTCGATCACCTCGACGCGTGCCTCGAAGAAGCGCTGCTGCGGACCGGCCACCATGTCCGGTGTGGCCAGCGTCACGGCCTCGGCGCGGATGCCGGCGATCACTTCCTGGCCCGCGTAGGCTGCCAGCGCGGGTGGTACGACCTCGGTCGGCAGGTCAAGACACACCGAAGTCGCCTGCCCCTCGTGGAACGCCAACGACAGGCTGCCGCGCTCGTCGACCAGCCGCGCCTTCACCAGGTTCATGCGCGGGCTGCCCATGAAACCTGCGACGAAGGTGTTGGCCGGTCGGTTGTAGACCTCGTAGGGCGTGCCGAGTTGTTGCAGCACACCACCCTTCATGACCGCGATACGGGTGGCCAGCGTCATGGCCTCGATCTGGTCGTGGGTAACGTAAACGATCGTGGCCTTCAGCCGCTGGTGCAGCTTCTTGATCTCGGTGCGCATGTCCACGCGCAGCTGCGCATCGAGGTTGGACAGCGGCTCGTCGAACAGGTAGAGCTTGGGCTCGCGTGCCAGGGCCCGACCGATGGCCACACGCTGGCGCTGACCGCCAGAGAGCTGGCGCGGCTTGCGTTGCAACAGATGCTCGATCTGCAGCAGTTTGGACACCGACTGCACGCGCTCGGCACGGCTGGCCTTATCCACCTTGCGCATCTCCAGCGGGAACTCGATGTTCTGGGCCACCGTCATGTTGGGGTAGAGCGCATAAGACTGGAACACCATCGAGATGTTGCGTTCGGCCGGTGCGACATGCGTGATGTCACGGCCCTCCAGGCGCAGCAGTCCGCCGGTGGGCTCCTCCAGCCCGGCGATGATGTTCATCAGCGTGCTCTTGCCGCAGCCCGAGGGGCCGACCAGCACCAGAAACTCGCCGTCCTGCATGCCGATGGAGATGTCGTGCAGGATATGCACGGGACCGAAACTTTTTTTGACGTTGATGAGATCGAGTGAAGCCATGGTTGTCTCCTTTAACCTTTGACAGAGCCGGCCATCAGGCCGCGCACGAAATACTTACCGGACAGCAGATAGACGATCAGCGTCGGCAGCGCGGCGATGAAGGCACCGGCGAAATGCACGTTGTATTCCTTCACGCCGGTGCTGCTGTTGACCAGGTTGTTCAGCGCCACCGTGAGCGGGTAGGAGCTGAAGTCGCTGAACGAGGCACCGAACAGGAAGTCGTTCCAGATGTTGGTGAACTGCCAGATCACCGTGACCACCAGGATGGGCGCGCTGTTGGGCAGCAGGATGCGCGTGAACACACCGAAGAAGCTCGCACCATCCATACGCGCCGAGCGGATCAGTTCCGCCGGGAACGCCGCGTAGTAGTTGCGGAAGAACAGCGTCGAGAAGCTGATGCCGTAGACCACGTGCACGAACACCAGCCCCTTTACCGTGCCAGCCAGGCCCAGCAGCCCGAGCGTCTTGGCCATCGGGATCAGCACGATCTGGAACGGGATGAAGATCGAGAACAACATCAGCGCGAACAGCAGGTGCGCGCCGCGGAAGTTGAACTGCGTCAGCACATAGCCGTTGATCGCGCCGACGACAGCCGAGATCGCCACCGCTGGTACCACCATCAGGAACGAGTTGATGAAAAAGGGCTTGAGCCCCGTGGGCTGCACGCCGATCTGGGCCGTACTCCAGGCGGTCAGCCAAGGTTCGATGGTCCAGGCCTGCGGTAGCGCCATCAGGTTGCCGTTGCGGATCTCCTCCAGCGGTTTGAGCGAGTTGACGACCATCACGTAGACAGGCATCAGAAAGAAGACCGCCAGCACCAGTAGCAGCGCATAGAGCGCGATGCGGCCTATGCCAAAGGCCGTCGCCGGGCCCGAGGCACCGTGCGCGTGCGGCGCGGCGTGGGTCGTTACAGTTGCTTCAGCCATTTTTCACCTTTCGCATCTCGCTCAGGAGGTAGGGGAACACGATCACACCGATGGCCAGCAGCATCAGCACTGAACTGGCAGCCCCTACCGCCATCTCGTTGCGCGTAAAGGTGTACTGGTACATGAAGACCGAGGGCAACCAGGTCGAGCGGCCGGGGCCGCCGTTGGTCAAGGCCACTACCAAGTCGTAGCTCTTGATCGCCATGTGCGCCAGGATTACGAAGGCCGAAACGAACACCGGCCCTAGTTGCGGGATGATGATGCGCAGGTAGATCTGCCAAGTTTTGGCACCGTCGACGCGCGCCGCGTTGATCTGTTCGCCGTCCACGCCCCGCAGTCCAGCCAAAAACATGGCCATCACAAAGCCAGTGGTCTGCCACACAGCGGCAATCACCACGCAGTAGATCGCCATCTCGCTGTCCTTGATCCAGCCGAAGCTGAAGCTCTCCCAGCCCAGGCTGCGCAGCGTGTGCTCCAGGCCGACACCCGGATCCAGCAGCCATTTCCAGGCGGTGCCGGTGACGATCAGCGACAGCGCCATCGGGTACAGGAACACCGAGCGGAAAAGGCTCTCGGCACGGATCTTCTGGTCGATCAGGATCGCGAAGGCCAGGCCCAGCACGCCAGCAATGCCGATGTACAGCACCGAGAAGATGCTCAGGTTGGCCAGCGAGGCACGCCAGTTCTCCAGGCCGAGCAGGCGTTCGTAGCTAGCCGTGCCGGCCAACTCGTAACTGGGCATCATGGTCGATGTCGTGAACGACAAGTAGACCGTGAACATGATGTAGCCGTAGACACAGACCAGTGTCAACAAGGCGCTGGGGCTGATCAACAGCTTGGGGAGGAAGCCGGCTTTCATGGCTCAGCTCCGCGCCGCCGCGACCATCTCGGCCACGGCCTTCCTGTCGTCGATCTGGCCGTTGAAGTGGCGCGTGATCACGTCGTAGAAGGCGTTCTTGACGGCCGTGGGCGAGGCGTGGCCGTGCGCGTTGGAGCCCACCAGCGTGTTGCGGCGGTTGGCCTCGGCCAGCTCCTGCATGGCGCGCTTACCGCAGAGGTCGAAGGCGGTGTCGGGCACGTCACTGCGCGCCGGCACGGCCCCCTTGAGCACGTTGAAGGCCGACTGCAGCGGCGGCTCCATGCTGGCGGCCACCATCTTGGCCTGGGCCTGCGCCTTGTCGGTGCCCACCTTGAACATGGCGAACTGGTTCGACAGGAAAGACACGCTGCCCTGCGTGCCCGGCACGGGGAAGCACAGGTAGTCGGTGCCGGGCTGCTTCTTCGCGTTGGAGAACTCGCCCTTGGCCCAGTCCCCCATGATCTGGAAGCCCGCCTTGCCGCTGATGACCATGCCCGAGGCCAGGTTCCAGTCGCGGCCTGAGAAGTCCTTGTCCACCAGCTTGCGCAACTGGCCCATGCGTTGGAACACCGTAGCCATGGTGGGCGAGCCCAGCGCCTTGGCATCCAGTTCGACGAAGGCCTTGCGGTAGAAGTCGGCCCCGCCGGTGGCCAGCACCACGCTGTCGAACACGGTGGCATCCTGCCAGGGCTGGCCGCCGTGCGCGATGGCGATAAAGCCGGCCTTCTGTACCTTTTCGGCGGCGGCGATGAAGCCGTCCCAGTCCTTGGGCTCGGCCGTCACGCCGGCCTTGTCCAGCACGGCCTTGTTAGCCCAGACCCAGTTGATCGAGTGCACGGCCAGCGGCGCGGCGATCCACTTGCCTTCGTGGCGGGTAAAGCGCTGCACGGCCTGCGGCACCACCTTGTCCCAGCCCTCCTTCTGCGCCTGCGCGTTCAGGTCGGCCAGCACGCCCTGGCGCGCCCAGTCCAGCAGGTCGTGGCCCATCAGCAGCACGGCGGCCGGCGGGTTGCCCGAGGTGACGCGGGAGCGCAGCGCCGTCATGGCCGCCTCGCCGCCGCCACCGGCCACGGGCATGTCGTTCCACTTGACGCCCTGCTGGTCCAGGCGCGACTTCAGCACGCCCAAAGCGGCAGCCTCGCCGCCGGAGGTCCAGAAGTGCAGCACTTCCACGCTTTGTTGTTGTGCCGACGCGGCGGCCGCGCTGGCCAGCAGCAGCGATCCCAGAATGGTGTGTTTGCGCACGATGGGTCTCCCTTCAGTTCTTCGCGGCCGAGACCAGCTCGGCCACGGCCTTCTTGTCGTCGATCTGGCCATTGAAGTGGCGCGTGATCACGTCGTACATGGCGTTCTTGATCGAGGCCGGCATGGCGTGGCCGTGCGCGATGGAGCCCACCAGCGTGTTGGCCTTGGCCGCTTCGGCCACGTCCTTGATCGCCTTCTTACCGCAGTCGTCGAAGGCGGTGTCAGGCACATCCATGCGCGCGGGCGCCGCACCCTTGACCACGTTGAAGGCGGACTGGAAGCCCGGCTCCATGATGGCGACCGCCAGCTTCTGCTGGGCCGCGGCCTTGTTGGCGTCCGACAGCTTGAACATCACGAACTGGTCGGTGTTGAAGGCCACGTTACCCTGCGTGCCGGGGAAGCGGTAGCACGCGAAATCCTTGCCCGGCACCTTCTTAGCGTTGACGAACTCGCCCTTGGCCCAGTCGCCCATGATCTGGAAACCGGCCTTGCCGCTGATCACCATGCCGGAGGCGACGTTCCAGTCGCGGCCCGAGAAGTCCTTATCCACCAGCTTGCGGATCTGGCCCATGCGGGCGAAGACCTTCGCGGTGGTATCCGAACCCAAGGCCTTCGGATCAAGCTCGATGAAAGCCTTCTTGTAGTAGTCGATGCCACCGGTGGCAAGCACCACGCTGTCGAACACGGTGGCCTCCTGCCAGGGCTGGCCGCCATGCGCGATAGCGACGAAACCGGCCTTCTGCACTTTCTCGGCGGCGGCGATGAACTCGTCAAAGTTCTTTGGCTCGGTCGTGACACCGGCCTTGGCCAGCACCTCCTTGTTGGCCCAGATCCAGTTGGTCGAATGCAGGTTGACCGGCGCGGCGATCCACTTGCCGTTGTACTTGGAGAACTTCTGCAGCGCCAGCGGCACCGACTTGTCCCAACCGTCCCGGGCGGCGATCGCGCTCAGGTCGGCCACCACGCCCTGCTTGCCCCAGTCCTGGATGTCGAAGCCCAGCATCTGCACGGCGGTGGGCGGGTTGCCCGAGGTGATGCGGGCGCGCACGGCCGTCATCGCCGCTTCGCCGCCGCCACCGGCCACGGGCATGTCGTTCCACTTCACGCCCTGCTTCTCCAGATTGCTCTTGAGCACGTTGAGGGCCGCGGCCTCGCCGCCCGCAGTCCACCAGTGCAGGACCTCCACGCTCTGTTGTTGGGCACACACCGGCATCGTGGCTGCGGCGATAGCAAGGCTGATAATTCTTTTATTCATGGTGAGTCTCCGTTGGGTGGTTGGTTGGGTGTACAGGGGTACTTCAGCGGGGCACGTACCAGTCGGTTCGTTGGCCCAGATGCATGTGCAGGGTCTTGGTCTCGGTATAGTCTTCCGTGGCCAAGCGCCCGAGTTCACGACCGATACCGCTTTCGCGGTAGCCGCCGAAGGGCAGCTCGGCATGCCCTTCCAGGAAGGTGTTGATCCAGACGGTGCCAGCCTTGATGCGGCGTGCCGCCGTCATGCAGGTGCTGAAGTCCTGGCTCCAGACTGCAGCCGACAGGCCGTACAGTGTGGAATTCGCCAGATCGATGGCATCGTCGAGATCCTTGAAGCTCAGGACCGACAGCACCGGCCCGAAGACTTCCTCGTTGGCAATTGCCATGTCGCGGGTCACGCCGGTCACGACCGTCGGTTCGACGTACATGCCGTTGGTGGCTATGCGCGAGCCGCCGAGCAGCACCGTGGCACCGGCCTTGCGCGCGCCGTCGATGTGCGACAAGATGGTTTCGAGCTGCTTCTCGGTGGTAATGGCGCCTACTTGCACGCCAGCGGTCAACGGATCGCCGACCTTGACGAGGCGTGAACGTTCGACCACGGCCGCCGCGAACTTTTCGGCAATCGATTCCTGCACCAGGATGCGGCTGCCGCTGTTGCAGCACTGGCCGGCATTGAAGTAGGTGCCAAAGACGGTTGCGTCGACGGCAGCGTCCCAGTCGCAATCGGCGAAGATGATTTGCGGATTCTTGCCGCCGAGTTCCATCGAGACTTTTTTCAGCGTCTGGGCTGACTTCGCCACCGCCTGCTTGCCCACGCCGGTGGAGCCGGTGAATGACAGCATGTCCACGTCAGGATGCGTGACCAGAACATCGCCAACCACGCTGCCACGACCCACAAGGATGTTCACCGCACCGGCGGGCATGCCTGCGGCGATCAGAATCTCGCCCAGCATGACCGTCGTGCCCGAGGTCACCTCGGCTGGCTTTACCACGGTGGTGCAGCCTGCGGCGAGTGCGAACGGCAGCTTCTGGCTGACGATCAGGAACGGAAAGTTCCAGGGTGTAATGATGCTGACGACCCCGATAGGATCGCGCAACACCACACCCAGCGTGTTCTCGCCGAGGGTGTTGTAGCTATCGCCGTGCAGATTGCGCGCCAGGGTGGCGGCGTAGTGCCACAGGTCGGCCGCGCCTTCGATTTCGGCCAGCGACTGGGCCAGCGGCTTGCCGTTTTCCAGCGTCTCCATCAGCGCCAGCGCATGCTTGCGCGCCAGGATGCCTTCGGCGACTTCGCGCAGGATGCGGGCCCGTTCCGCCCCTTTCATCCGCGGCCAGGGACCCGTATCGAAAGCCCGGCGTGCCGCAGCGATGGCTTGCTCGGCATCGACGATACCGGCCTTGGCGTAGGTGGCCACCACCGTGCCATGGGCAGGCGATCTGCGATCCAGAGTGCAACCATCGGCCGCATCCACCCAGGCACCGTCGATCAGCAGTTTGCCCACGAATGGCGGACGGGTTTGGAGTTCTGCGGCTGTGGGAGTATTCGAATGTGTCATGTCAGGTAGTCCAATAGATGTTTAAGAATTTCAGGAGCCGCGGTAGAGCGGCGCACGCTTTTCCTTGAAGCTGCGGATGCCTTCGGTGGCATCGCCGGTCGTCGCCGCCAGCGCACCGGCCATGGCTTCCAGCGTTGCGGCTGCGTCTTCACCCGCTGCTGCATTGATTAGTTGTTTGGTCAGCTGCAATGAGACCGGTGCCTTGGTCGCCATGTCCTGCGCCAGCGCCATGGCGCGAGCGCGCAACCCGGCGGCAGCCACCACTTCGTGCACCAGGCCGCTGGCCCGTGCGTCGGCTGCCGATAACCGTATGCCGCTGAGTGCCAGGTACTTCGCGTGGCTGGCACCGATCAACTGGACCAGGCGCTGGGTGCCCGACCATCCGGGACAGGTGGCGATCGAGGCTTCTGGTAGCGCGAATTGCGCTGTCTCCGCAGCAAGGCGGATGTCGCCCGTGATGGCCAGCTCCAGTCCACCGCCGAAAGCGTGGCCGTTGACCGCGGTGATGACCGGCTGGCGCAGGCGCGCCCATTGGTCGAACACCTGGTGGCCGCGGCGCACCCACCGGCGCCACATGTCCAGCGGCTGGAGTGCCGCCCA
Source organism: Rhodoferax sp. LS1P39 (assembly GCF_056521425.1). NCBI lineage: Bacteria > Pseudomonadati > Pseudomonadota > Betaproteobacteria > Burkholderiales > Comamonadaceae > Rhodoferax > Rhodoferax sp. LS1P39. The sequence goes on from NZ_JBWMAV010000002.1 coordinate 340,036, forward strand.
CTCGTTGATGTCGGCCCCCACACAGAATGCCTTCTCGCCTCCGCCGGTCAGCACGACGACGCGCACCTCGGTGTCGGCATCCAGTGCACGCGCACACTGCTCCAACTGGTCCAGCATCGCCGGAGTTAGCGAGTTGAGTTTGGTCGGCCGATTGACGGTGACCGTAGCCACCTGCCCATCCCGCAGCAGTTCAATATAGGTTTCAGCCACGGCGCACCTCCTCTTCCTTTAGCACCAGGCCGAATGGCGTGTCGCGGAATAGCGCCACGTCCATCAGGCGCAGATCGGACGCGACCCGCAAGGGGATTTCGGCCTGGTCGAGTACATCGCGCTGCAGATCGATGCCAGGAGCGATTTCCTTGACCACCAGTGCGTCGTCTTCCAGATCGATGACGCAACGTTCGGTGACGTAGGTCACGCGCTGGCCGCGCTGGCGCCCGACCACGCCGCTGAAGGTTATGTGCTCGGCGTTTTTGACGAACTTGCGGGTCTTGCCTTCCTTGAGGATCGTGAGCTGGCCCTCGCCCACTTCGAGCTGGGCACCCGCGGTAAAGAAGCCCGAGAACACGATGCGCCGGGCATGCGCCGTAATGTCCACAAAACCGCCGCAACCGGCTGTCAGGTAGGGCTTGGCACCCAGCTTGGAGACGTTGACGCTGCCGTTCTGGTCCACCTGGAGGAAGGACAGCAGCGTTACGTCGAAGCCCGCTCCCTGAAAGTAGGTGAACTGGTTCGGCGAGGCCATGATTGCATCGGCGTTCGACGCACAGCCGAAAGCAAAGCCGAGCAGCGGCATGCCCCCCACCGCGCCCTGCTCGATGGCCCAGGTGACTTCGCCATGCAAGCTCTCTTCGAGCAAGATGCGCGGCACATTGGCCGAAATGCCGAATCCCAGGTTGACGGCATGGCCACGCGCCAGCTCCATGGCTGCACGTCGCGCGATGACCTTCTCCGCTCCCCAGACCTGGTTCTCGAAAGTGGCCAAAGGTTGCGCAATCTCGCCGCTGATGGCCGGGTCATAGACCGTCTGCGTGGTCTGCCACTGGTCGGGATCAACGACGATGTAATCGACCAGGTTGCACGGCACACGCACATCGTGCGGGCTCAGGCTGCCCTGCTTGACGACACGTTTGACCTGCGCAATCACGATGCCGCCACTGTTGCGTGCGGCCAGCGCCTGGTCGAGCCCGCCAAGCAGTGCGCCCTCATGTTCATAGGTCAGATTGCCGTGTTCATCGGCGGTGGTGGCGCGGATGATTGCAACGTTCGGCACCACGGCGGGGAAGTAAAGCCAGTCGCGGCCATCGAAGTGCTCCTTGCGCACCACCGGATGCTTGGTGGCGGCCGCATTCATCGCGCAGCCCTGCTGGTCCGGATCAACGAAAGTGCCGATGCCTACCTGGGTCAGCACGCCGGGGCGGCGGGCGGCTGCATCGCGGTGCATGTCGAACAGGATGCCGCTGGGCACGTTGTAGGCCTCGACCTGGTTCTCGACCACCATGTGCCAGATGGCAGGCATAGGCAACGACGACGGACCGCTGGGATAGGAGCCCGCCAGAATGCGTGCCAGCAGCCCAGGCTTGGCGATGTGGTCTATGCCCTTGATGCCGTACATGTCGCCGGCGGCGATGGGGTTCAGCGTGGTCAGATTGCGTGGCGCGCCCTCGCGATCAAAGCGCTCCCCTATTGCGGCCAGAACTTTGTCGGGGCAGCCCAGGCCGCTGGACGAACTGATGCTGACCACGTCGCCGTCGCGGACCAATGCGGCCGCCTGCGCAGGTGTGATGACTTTCTTCATGGGTTTTCTTTCAGGCAAACGGGTTCTGGATGCGCACCGCCTTGCCGGTGCGGCAAGCTTCCACCACCGCGGTGGCGGCCAACAGCGAACGCACGCCGTCTTCGCCCGTCGCGGCAGGCTGGCCTTCGCCGCGCATCGCGGCACAAAATGCGGCGACACCGCGCTGGTACAGGTTTTCGTGTTCCACCGGCACCGCCTGTTCACCGGAAGCCGTGCGCAATACCAGATCGCCAATGGGCCGCTGGGTCATAACGCTGCGCCCGATGATCGAACCCGCCTCTCCATGGACTTCGATGCCCGTGTCCGCGTGTTTGACCGTGAAAGCGTCGTGCAGCTGGGCGACGACACCGTTGTCGAAGCGCAGTACCGCCATGACACCGTCCTCCAGGCCCTGCTGCGCCAGTGCGGCAGACTGGGTCATGCCGACGGCCTCCACGGGCTCGGCATCCAGTATGAAACGCAGCGTATCGGCATCGTGCACGGTGATGTCGAGGATCACACCGCCACCGGCCTGCGGCTTGTCGATACGCCAGCCTTGCAGGTGCGGAGGCAGGTACACGGCATGGAAGACGCGGGCAAACAAGGGCTTGCCGATCGCACCACTGCGCACCAGCTCACGGATCTTGCGGTGGGTCGCGGCATTGCGCAGGTGGTGGTTGGTGGCCATCACCACGCCAGCATCGCGGCAGGCCTGAATCATCTGCAGCGCATCGCCGACATGCAGCGCCAGCGGCTTCTCGCACAGCACATGCTTACCGGTAGCCGCAGCGGCCAGCACCTGCTCGCGGTGCAATTCATTGGTAGTGCTGATGTAGACAGCCTGCACCGCGGGGTCAGCAAGCAAGGCATCCACCGAGCTGTAGGCTGCGGCGATGCCGTGCTGGTCGGCGTAGGCGCGGCCGCGCTCGGCACTGCTGCTGGCCACGGCGACAACGGCATGGCCCGGCTGGGCACGGATCGCGTCGATCATGTGCTCGGCTGCAATCGTGCTTGCGCCGATGAGGCCCCAGCCGATGGTGGATTGTTTTTCCATGGTCAGTTTCTCTCCGTATTTATTAGGTTTTGGAACGATTGAATGAATTATTGGATCGTTCCAATAAAAAGACAAGACTAAATTCGTGGCCCTAGGGAAAACACTGGGTGCTGTGCACCATGCCCTGGCAGTACCGGGGCGAGAAGCCGTGTCGCTTGCTGCGGGTCGAATATCTGATGCAGCCCTGCGGAAAACCCTATGGGTGCCTCATAGGCCTTGCACCGGTTGTGCTAGCTGCCTCGGTGCTGTTATCCTGATTGGAACGGTCTAATCTCAACCATTGAACCGGCCCTGCCACAGCCAAGTGCTTGCATTCCACGCCTGAAACACCCATTGGTCCGCCATGCCACGCCCAGTCAACAGTCCCCGCCAGATCACGATCCTGGATGTCGCGGCCGCTGCCGATGTCTCGAAATCGACGGTCTCGCTCGTGCTCCAGGGCAGCGAGTTGATCCGCAAGGAAACCGCCGAGCGCGTGCGCGAGGCCGCCCGCAAACTCGGCTATGTCTACAACCGCAGCGCAGGCGAGCTGCGGCGGCGCACGTCGAAAACCATAGGTGTCATCATCAACGACCTGATGAATCCGTTCTTTGCCGAGATGCTCGTCGGCCTGGAACGCAAACTGGTCGATGCCGGCTACATCGTCTTCATGGCCCACACCAGCGAAAGCCTGGAGCGCCAACAGCAGGTGCTGACCACCATGCGTGAACACAACGCAGCCGGCATCGCCTTGTGTCCCGTGCTGGGGACACCGGAATCGTTGACCACAGAAGTGAGAGACTGGGGTATACCGCTGGTCGTGATGGTCCGCACGCTTGGCAACGGAAGTTACGATTTTGCGGGAGCGGACAATGCGCAAGGCGTGCACATCGCCACCGCACATCTTTTATCCGCCGGGCATCGGCGCATCGGATTCCTGGGCGGACATGGCAGTCCAGTGCTGGAGCAACGCCTGCAGGGCTACCAGGCCGCTTTGGCCAACGCAGGCATTACGTTCGATGCACAGCTCATCTTCCCGGCTGACCCCACTCGGCAGGGCGGTCACGCCATGATGGTCCAACTGCTCGATGCCAAACCCGAGATCAGAGCGGCTGTCTGCTACAACGATCTGGTGGCATTCGGTGCCTTATCCGCACTGGGAGAACGGGGGCTGCGCGCTGGACACGACTTCGCGCTCATGGGCTTTGACAATGTTCTTGCCGCGGCGCATTCCAACCCTCCGCTGAGTACCGTCGACGTTCGCCCCAGCGAACTGGGCGAGCAAGCGGCAGCGCTACTTCTCGCGCGCATTGAACAACCAGAGTTGGCACGCCAGCAGTACCTGGTCGAGCCACAGTTGATCTTGCGGGACTCGGCTTGAGCCTGGAAACCTCGGACCTGCATGGGTTTTTCTCTGTACCTTGCGCGCGAATCTGCTACTTCGCAAGCCGCCGTGACATTGTTCGATTTTTGGGCAGCACTGCGCAAGAATGCAGCACTTTGAAAAATGTGTACCGCGTCCGAGGGGTTTCTGGTCCGCTCTGATAGGACTGAAAAGCGAAGGTCTTTCTTGAGAAAGCCCAGCCGGAACGCCCGCCTCGCATAGCCATCCCGACGCACAGGCATGCTAATTGCCCTTTCGTGTACCGCAGCAAACCGCTGCTTTCACACAACACGAAACGAGACAATGATGAAAAAACGATTGATGACGGCGGCGGCCCTGACCCTGGTGTCCGGCCTGGCAGCGGCGCAGAGTTCGGTCACGGTGTATGGCAATGTGGATCTGGGCGTGCTGACGCAGAACCACGCCACCAACAAGACCCAGCTGTTCAACGGCGGTATTTCGCCCAGCATCTGGGGTTTTCGCGGTTCGGAAGATCTGGGTGGCGGGCTGAAGGCACACTTCAACCTGGAAGGCCACATCGCAGCCGATACGGGGGCCGCGGGTGGCAATGCCACCACAGGCGCCGCAGCCTTGTTTCGGCGCCAATCCAATGTGGGCCTGTCGTCTGCCGACTGGGGCACGCTCACCCTAGGCAACCAGTACAGCCCGGCCATCCTGGCATTTGCCGCCACCGATCCGCGCGGCCTGCGGGAAAATTTTTCCGGCCTGTATCCCTGGGCCTACAACTCCGGCGTCTTGACCACCGGCGGCAATCAGAACAACGACGTGGGGGTGTTCATCCAAAACGCCATCAGCTACAGCCACAAACTGGGCCCCGTGGGCATTGCGGGCGGCTACAGCGTGTCGGAAACCCGGGGCGCGGTGGTTTCCCTGGGGGTGACTTACGCTGGCCCGGTGTCCTTGTCAGCGGCCTACCAAGCCACCAACAAACCGAATACCTCCGAGCGCCTGAGCAGCATTTACACCTTGGGCGCGGGCTATACCCTGGGCGACTTTACCGGCAAGCTGAACTACCTGCGCGGCATCAACAAAGATGCCACCACGCTGGCCGATGTCAGCAAGGTGGGCGTGCTGGGTGCAGGCCTGGACTGGAGAACCTCCACCGCCAACACCGTGGGCGTTGCCGCGTATTTCGCCAAAGATAAAAACAACAACGCCGACAAAACCACCACGCTGATCCTCAGCGACGAATACGCCCTGTCCAAACGCACCACGCTGTACGGCACGCTGGCCTTTGCCAATGCCAAAGCCGGTGCCACGGTTCTGACATCCGTGGTGGCCGGTGGCACGATGGCCGATGCCAACACCAGCTTGTTGAATGTCGGCATCAAACACTCGTTCTAAACGCGTACTGTCCTGACCCCAAAAAAACCGCCGTACCTGGCTGGCAGGTACGGCGGGTGGAGACAACGCAGAAAAACTCGGTTGCTATATCTTCTATAGCTTTTCACGCCCGTGGAATAAGCATGGGAAGCCTATTTCATGCATAAGGTTCAGGTACGGCGTTTCTTGTTGCGGTACTGGTCGGCCACCACGGCGGCGACGATGATGCCGCCCTTGACCATCTCCTGGTAGTAGGCATCGATGCGGATAAAGGTAAAGCCCGACATCATCACGCCCAGAATCAGGATACCGATCACCGTGCCGGTAACCCGGCCCAAGCCACCGACCAGCGAGGTGCCGCCGATCACCACGGCGGCAATCGCGTCCAGCTCGTAGCTCACACCCATGCCGGACTGGCCAGAGATGGCTCGGGCAGCGGTCACAGTACCGGCAATGCCGCTGAGCAGACCGGCGATGGTGTAGATCCAGATCAGGTGGCGGTTCACGTTGATGCCCGAAACACGGGCCGCCTGGCGGTTGGCACCGATGGCGTAGGTGAACTTGCCGAAGCGGGTGTAGCGCAACACGATGTGGGCTATCACCGTAATGACCAGGAAGATGATCACCGGATTACTGCCCTCCCCAATCCAGGCGAACTCGGGGGTCAACATGCTCACAGGCATGCCGCCGGTGAACCATTTGGCAAAGCCGCGTGCGGCCACCATCATGCCCAGCGTGGCGATGAACGGCGGGATGCCGGTATAGGCGATCAACGCCCCGTTCACCCAGCCCACCACCACACCCACCAACACCCCAGCCAGCACCGGCCAGATCGGGTGCATGTCGGTGAGTTGCGGGAACACGGCGCGCGGAAAGTCCGACACCTGGGCCAGGCTGGCGGCCACCACGGCGGAGGCCGCCACCACCGAACCCGACGACAAATCAATGCCGCTGGTGATGATGACCATGTTCACGCCGATGGCGATGATGCCGATCACCGCCATCTGCAAGATGATGACCTTCAGGCGCTCGGCGTTGAAGATGAAGCTCTGGCCGTTCATGTACCAGCCGATGGCTTCAAAGAAGACGCTGATGCCGATCAGCACCAGAAAGATGCTGAACTCGGGCGGAAATTTAAACGGCGCTTTGACAGCGGCGGGGGCAACGTGGGTGACGGTGGGGGTGCTCATGGTGCAGGTTTCCTATGTGTTTTTTTACTTGGCTGCCAGGTCCATCACGGACACCTGGTTGGCATCTTTGCGGTCCAGAATGCCGGTGACCTGGCCGCCGTGCATCACCACGACGCGGTCGCTCATGCCCAGCACTTCGGGCATTTCCGACGAGATCATCAAAATCGCCACGCCGGTACCGGCCAGCTCGGACACCAGGCGGTGGATTTCGGCCTTGGCCCCCACGTCGATACCGCGGGTGGGCTCGTCCAGAATCAGGATGCGCGGGTTGGTCAGCAGCCAGCGGCCCACCAGCGCTTTTTGCTGGTTGCCGCCCGACAGGTTCTGGATGATCTCGCCCATGCTGGGGGTTTTGACGCGCAGGCGCTTGGCCATCTCGGCGCAGTCTTTGGCCAGCTGGTCGCCCTGCACAAAGCCCTTGGTCACATAGCGCTGGTTCAGCACTGCCGTGTCCATGTTTTCCTGGATGTTCAGACTCAAAAAGCAGCCGGTTTCCTTGCGGTCTTCGGTCAAAAAGGCCATGCCCGCCGCCAGCGCCTTGGTGGGCGTGTCGATGGTGATAGGCACGCCCTTGATGCTGATGCTGCCCGAAGTGGCAGGCACCACGCCAAACAACGCCTCGGCCACATTCGAGCGGCCCGAGCCGACCAGCCCGGCCATGCCGACGATCTCCCCGGCGCGGATGTCAAAGCTCACATTCTTGAAAATGCCTTCAACGCACAGATCCTTCACCGACAACACGACCTCGCCGATCGGCACCTCCATCTTGGGAAACATCTGGGTGATTTCGCGGCCCACCATCATGCGGATGATGTCGTCGCGGGTCACCTCGGTAGAGGCGTGGGTGGCGATGTACTGGCCGTCGCGGAACACCGAGAACTCGTCGGCAATCTCGAACAGCTCATTCATCTTGTGGGTGATGTAGATGATGCCCTTGCCCTTGGCCCGCAGGCTACGGATGATGGCAAACAGGTGGGACACCTCGGTCTCGGTCAACGCCGAGGTAGGTTCGTCCATGATCAGCACGTCGGAATTCCAGGACACGGCCTTGGCGATCTCGACCATCTGGCGGCTGGCGACCGACAGGTTCTGGATTTCTTCCTTGGGGTCGATCTTGATGTTCAGCTCGGCAAACAACTCGGCGGTCTTGCGGTACAGCGCGGCGTGGTCCACAAAGCCAAAGGCGTTCTTGGGCTCGCGGGTGATCCACACGTTCTCGGCCACCGTCATGTAGGGCATGAGGTTGAGCTCCTGGTGGATCATGGCGATACCCAGGTTCAGGGCATCCAGCGGCGACTTCATGTGGATGGCCTTGCCGCGCAGGCGGATGTCGCCTTTGTCGGGGATGTAGATGCCCGCGATGATCTTCATCAGCGTGGATTTGCCCGCGCCGTTTTCGCCCATCAGCGCATGCACCGTGCCCGCGCGCAGCTTGAAGCCGACGTTGTTGAGCGCAACCACGCCCGGGAAAATTTTGAGAATGCCGTTGATCTCCAGCAGCGGAGGCGCGGCAGCTGCCTGGGTGGCCGGGCGGTCGAGTGTGGCGGTGTCTGACATCCTGGGTGGCTTTATGAAAGGGTGGAAGGGGGGCTTGTCTGGTCGTAAGCCCTCACGCAAGGCCTCCCCGTGCGGGGGAAAGCCTGGCGTGAGGGCTGAAGATGCCCCGGGACGGGGCACCCTCAGATCCGCAAGGGCTTAGTTCTTGCCGCTGTACTTGGCCAGGTTGGCGGGGGTGACCAGCTCAAACGGCACGTTCACAAAGCGCTCGACCGGCTGCTTCTTGGACAGCTTCAGCGCGGCATCCAAGGCGCCGCCGCCCTGGCCTGCTGCGTTCTGGAACACGGTGACCTTCAGGTCGCCTGCCTTCATGGAAGCCAGCGCGTCCGGGGTGGCATCGATACCGGCCACGATGGATGCGGGGGTCCACTTCTTCTGGGCCTTGAGCGCGTTGATGGCACCAATGGCCATCTCATCGTTGTTGGCAATGATCGCGTCAAACTTCATGCCGGTGGACAGCCAGTTGGTGGTGATGTCCTGGCCCTGGGTGCGGTCCCACTTGCCTTCGCGCTTGTCCAGGATCTTGATGCCGCTGCACTCTTTGGTGGCCAGTACGTCTTCGATGTCCTTGGTGCGGGTGCGGGCGGCTTCGTTCGACAGTTCGCCCATCAACACCACCACGCTGCCCTTGCCCTTCAGCAGGCGGCACACCTCCTGGGTTTGCACCGTGCCCGAGACTACTTCGTCAGATGCCACAAACGCCACGCCTGCAGGCAGCTTGGCAAAGTCCACCGGCTTGCGGTTCACATAGACCAAGGGGATCTTGGCATCGGTCACCATCTTGGTGATCTTGGGAGTGACATCGGTGTCCACCGGGTTGACGATGATGGCATCGACCTTCTGGGCAATCAGATTCTGGATCTGGCTGAGCTGCTTGCCCACGTCGTTCTGGGCATCCTCCACCTGCACCGTAGTGCCCGCCTTCTTGCCGGCATCGACTACGCCGTCTTTCAGAATCGTCAGAAAGGTATCCAGCTGGGCCATGGCCAAGCCCACCTTTTGGGCATGTGCCGCCAAAGGCGCCAGCAGGGTGGTCGACACGGCTGCGGCAATGACTAGCTTTTGTAGGTTTTTCATAGGATGCGTCTCCAGAGTTATTGGTAAACGGCGGGTTGTTGTACCGTTTGGTTAGTTGAGGCCAGGGCACAGAGAAATGCCCTTGACCACGGGCTGTACTGTACTCAAAAATCTCCAAAATAGAAAATAAATTTCTAAGTGATTACACTTAGAGAAAAATATTTCTCTACAATTTATAGTCGCCACACCTGCCACAGCTCCGTGCCGTGCACCCCGTCTTCCCGCATCCCACGGGAACCCTTTTTCTGCATAACACCGTACCTCGATGAGCCAACTGAACTTCCCCTCTGGTCGCCGTATCGACCTCGCCTGCCTGGGCCGCCTGGCAGTGGATCTGTACGCCCAACAATTCGGCAGCCGCCTGGAAGACGCACGCAGCATGGCCATGTACCTGGGCGGCAGCTCGGCCAACCTGGCGTTTGGCGTGGCCCGCCTAGGGCTCAAAAGCGCCATGCTGTCCCGCGTGGGCAATGAACAAATGGGCCGCTTCCTCACCGAAACCCTGGAACAAGAGGGCTGCGACACCAGCCAGGTGCAGATCGACCCCGAGCGCCTGACCGGCATGGTGCTGCTGGGCCTGAAAGACCGCGACACCTTCCCGCTGCTGTTCATGCGCGAAAACTGCGCCGATATGGCGGTGCAAGCCGATGAGATCAGCGAAGATTTCATCGCCCAATGCCGCGCCCTGGCCATCACCGGCACCCACCTCAGCACCCCTGGCACGCGCAGCGCATCCCTGGCCGCCCTGGCCTACGCCAAAAAGCACGGTGTGACCCGCGTGCTGGACATCGACTACCGCCCCGTACTGTGGGGCCTGACCAGCCGCGGCGCAGGCGAAAACCGCTACGTGGCCGACGCGCACGTCACCCAGCAACTGCAAGAGGTGCTGCCCGAATTCGAACTGCTGGTGGGCACCGAAGAAGAATTCTTCATCGCCGGGGGCATCGCGGGCGACCTGATGGCCTGCCTGCGCGCTGTGCGCAAGCTCAGCGCCGCCACCCTGGTGGTCAAGCGCGGGGCCGACGGCTGCACCGTGATCGAAGGCGACATACCGGCCCATATCGACGACTCCCCCACCTTCAAGGGCGAGCGGGTCGAGGTGTTGAACGTGCTGGGCGCTGGCGATTCCTTCCTGTCCGGCCTGATGGCCAGCCTGCTGCAGGGCAAGGACTGGGCCCAATCCACCCAGGTGGCCAACGCCTGCGGGGCCATCGTGGTGTCGCGCCACGCCTGCTCCGCCGCCATGGCCACGCCCGCCGAGCTGGACCACTGGTTCAGCGGCAGCCGCAACCCCAAGGTGGATGCCGACCAGCAGCTCGCCCATCTGCACCGCGTCACCGCAGCCCGGCCCGACTGGAACGAGATGTGCGTGCTGGCGTTTGACCACCGCAGCCAGTTCTTCGACATCGCCCGCGAAGCCGGTGCCAGCGATGCCCGCGTCCCGGCGCTCAAGAAGCTGCTGGTACAAGCCGCCGAGCAGGTGGAAGCCAGCCACCAGCTACAAGGCCACACCGGCGTGCTGATCGACGGTGGCGGCTATGGCCGCGATGCCCTGGCCAGCGCCACCGGGCGCGGCTGGTGGGTGGGCCGCCCGGTAGAGCTACCCGGTTCGCGCCCGCTGCGCTTTGACGGCACCCGCTCCATTGGCAGCGCACTCATCAACTGGCCTACCGAGCACGTGGTCAAGTGCCTGGTGCACTACCACCCGGACGACAGCTATGCGCTGCGCCTGGAGCAGGAGCAAACCGTATTGGAGCTGTGGGAAGCCACCCGCACCAGCGGCAACGAGCTGCTGCTGGAAATCATCTGCCCCCGCCCTATGACCCCCGCTGGTACCGAAGATGCCGCCGTGCTGCGCGCCGTGAAGCGCTTCTACAACCTGGGGGTCAAGCCCGAATGGTGGAAACTGGCCCCCATGCAGCCCCAGGGCTGGACCGACCTGGCCGCCCTGGTGGCCGAGCGCGACCCCTACTGCCGTGGCGCAGTCATCCTGGGTCTGAACCAGCCGCTGCAGTTGCTGGCCGACAGCTTTGCCCAGGCCACCAACCCCATCGTCAAGGGCTTCATGGTGGGCCGTACCCTGTGGGCCGATGCCTCGCTGCAATGGTTCAAGAATGAAATCGACGACACCACCTTCAAAAACACCGTCGCCCGTAACTTTGCTACGCTGGTAGATGCCTGGCGCAACCGCAAATCCGCCTAACAAATTAGTCCCATGAAAACCCAACAACTCACCATGTCCCAGGCGCTGGTCAAGCACCTGGCCGCGCTGCAAGTCGAGATGGCCGACGGCAGCACCCAGCCCTACTGCGCGGGCGTATTCACCATCTTCGGCCACGGCAATGTGGCCGGCATCGGCGAAGCCCTGTATGCCGAGCGCGCCACCCTGCCCACTTACCGCGCCCACAACGAGCAGGGCATGGCCCACGCCGCCATTGCCTACGCCAAGGCGAACTTTCGGCAAAAAATCATGGCCGTGAGCACCAGCATTGGCCCGGGCGCTACCAATTTAGTCACCGCCGCCGCCGTGGCCCATGTCAACCGCCTGCCGGTGCTGCTGCTGCCCGGCGACACCTTTGCCAGCCGCGCCCCAGACCCCGTGTTGCAGCAGATTGAAAACTTTGCGCACGGCGACATGAACGCCAACGACACCTTCCGCCCCGTCACCCGCTTCTTTGACCGCATTACCCGGCCCGAGCAGATCCTGACCGCCCTGCCCCGTGCCATCCAGGTCATGACCGACCCCGCCACCTGCGGCCCCGCCTGCCTGGCGCTGCCGCAAGACGTGCAGGCCATGGCCTTTGACTGCCCCGAGACCTTTCTGCAGCCCGGCACCATTTACTTCCGCCGCCCACCTGCAGACACCCGCGAGCTGGCCGCTGCCGCCGCCCTGCTGAAAACCGCCAAACAGCCGCTCATCGTGGCCGGTGGCGGCGTACTCTACAGCCAGGCCTGGGAAGCGCTGCGGGCCTTTGCCGAGAAACACGGCATCCCGGTGGTCGAATCGCACGGCGGCAAGAGCAGCCTGCCCTGGGACCACCCGCTGAACCTGGGCGGCATCGGCGTAGACGGCGGCCCCGCAGCCAACGAAATGGCCCGTGAAGCCGACCTGGTGCTGGCCGTGGGCACCCGCCTGCAAGACTTCACCACCGGCTCGCACGCCCTGTTTGCCAAAGCGAAATTGCTGTGCCTGAACGTGCAAAGCTTCGATGCCACCAAATGGGCGGGTACCGCCCTGGTGGCCGATGCCCGCATGGGCCTGGCCCAGCTCAGCACCGCAGCAGGCGACTGGAAGGCCGCACCCGCCTGGACCACCCGCGCCCGCACCCTGGCCGCGGGCTGGGTGGCCCGCGTGACCGAGCTCACCACGGCAGTCCCCAAAGACGTGCTGCCCTACGACGCAGAAGTCATTGGCACCGTGCGCGACTCGGTGGAGAACAGCGACGTGCGCGATGTGGTGGTCTGCGCCGCAGGCACCCTGCCCGCCGAGCTGCACAAGCTCTGGCGCGCCACCCTGCCCGGCAACTACCACGTGGAATACGGCTATTCGTGCATGGGCTACGAAGTGGCTGGCGCCCTGGGTGCCAAGATGGCCCGGCCCGACCAGGAAGTCATCGTCATCGTGGGCGATGGCTCCTACATGATGATGAATTCCGAGCTGGCCACCTCGGTGCTGCTGGGCAAAAAGCTGATCGTGGTGATTCTGGACAACCGGGGCTACGGCTGCATCGACCGCCTGCAGCGCGCCAGCGGCACACCCAGCTTCAACAACATGCTGGACACCTGCATTGGCGAGGGCGGCAGCAGCAGCCAGATCGACTTTGCCATGCATGGCCGCAGCATGGGCGCAGATGCCGTGCACGTCAAAGACCTGGCCGAGCTCAAAACCGCCATGGTCGCCGCCCGCGCCGCCACCAAGAGCCAGGTGGTGGTGATCGACACCACCCACCACCGCACCACGGCCGAAGGCGGCTGCTGGTGGGAGGTGGCGATCCCCGCCGTCTCCGAGCGCACCGAAGTGAACGCCGCTTTCGAGCGCTACACCGCCGCCAAGCAAGAACAACGGATTTAGCTGCCTTACCCCTTCCCCCTCCGGGGGAAGGAGCAACACCCAACACACCCCACTTAACTTCAAGAGAACCAACATGACCTGGAACGTACGCATTGGCATCAACCCCATCAGCTGGATGAACGACGACCTGCCCTCGCTGGGCGGCGAAACCCTGCTGGAAACCGCCCTGTCTGAGGGCAAAGAAATCGGCTACGAAGGCTTCGAGCTGGGCAACAAATTCCCCAAAGACGGCCCCGGCCTGAAAGCCAAGCTGGACGAATTCGGCGTGGCCTGCGTCTCTGGCTGGTACTCCGGCTTTTTGGGCAATGACACGGTGGAAGCCGAGTTCGAGCGCTGCAAGGCCCACATGTCCAAGCTGCAATACAACGGCGTGAAAGTAGTGGTCTACGGCGAATGCGCCGACACCATCCAGGGCCAAATCGACGTGCCCGTCTCCAAGCGCCCGCGCTTCACCTCCGAAGCCCAGTGGAAGGCCTACGCCGAGCGCCTGAACGCCTTTGGCGCGCACCTCATCGCCACCTACGGCATCCAGCTGGCCTACCACCACCACATGGGTGCCTACGTCGAGTCCCCCGCCGACATCGACAAACTCATGGCCCTGACAGACCCGACCAAGGTCTTCCTGCTCTTCGACACCGGCCACGCCTACTTTGGCGGTGCCGTCGATCCCACGGTGCTGCTCAAAAAGCACATCGAGCGCATCAACCATGTGCACTGCAAGGACGTGCGCGTGCCGGTCATTGCCCAGGCCCGCAACGACGGCTGGAGCTTTTTGAACGGTGTGATCAACGGCACCTTCACCGTACCCGGCGACGGCGCGGTGGACTTTGAAGCCGTGCTCACCATCCTGAAAAATGCCGGTTATGAAGGCTGGCTGGTAGTCGAAGCCGAGCAAGACCCAGCCGTTGCCCCCAGCTACGAGTACGCGAAAAAGGGCTATGACACCCTGCGCGGCATCGTTGACAAGTTGAGCGCTTGATATGGTCAGCCCCCTCCTCGCCAAAGCCGCCCCTGCGGGCCGCGAAATCGTCAACGTCACGCCCGAGCGCGCAGGTTGGACCCACGTGGGCTTCCGCGCCGTGCGCCTGGCCGCCGGTGAAACCGAGACGGTCAACACCAGTACCCGCGAACTCTGCCTGGTGGTGCTCACCGGCACCGTCACGGTCACGGTCGATGGCCAAACCTACGAGAAGCTGGGCACGCGTACCAGCGTGTTCGAAGAGGTCTCGCCCGCCGCCGTCTACGTGCCCGGCGGCAAGACCGTGGTGGTGCGGGCCGACACCGATGCCGAGCTGGGCCTGTGCACCGCCCCCGCAGGCGACACGCCCCACGCCGTGCGCGTGATCGACCCCGCCACCATGCGCCGCAGCGTGCGCGGCCAGGGCACCAACACCCGCTACGTCTGCGACGTGCTGCCCCACGACGACCCCACCGCTGCCCACCTCTTGGTGGTGGAAGTGCTCACCCCCGCCAGCCACTCCAGCAGCTACCCGCCGCACAAGCACGACATCGAGCAGCCGCCGGTGGAAACGCTGCTGGAAGAAACCTACTACCACCGCCTGAACCCACCGCAGGGCTTCGCGTTCCAGCGCGTCTACACCGACGACCGGACGCTGGATGAAGCCTGCGCCGTGGAGAACCACGACGTGGTGATGGTCCCGCGCGGCTACCACCCAGTCACCGTACCGCACGGCTACGACCTGTACTACCTGAACGTGATGGCGGGCCCGAACCGCTTCTGGGTCTTCAAGAACGATCCGGCGCATGAGTGGATGCTGAAGCCCGTTTAGGCATGGACGGGACTGGAGGCTCCGGCACCCGTTCCAGCCTTGACTCCTAGTTTTAGCCTATTTTTTCAGGCATTAAAACAGGCTCCCGTGCTTATTCATAGAGCGTGAGCAGCTCTCTTTTTTAAAGTAAAAAAGGAGAGCATTCGCTACCCGGGCGCAATGGGGCGGCAGCGAGACGTGCACCTCGAAAGACTCCCCCTGTAATCAAGCCTTCATCCCCCGCGCCGATGCTGGCGCAGCGGCATGTCGCCGTTGCCACCTTTGCGAGACCTCTATGACATCCCACAGCACGCCCGCCATCGAGTTGCCGACCGAAATTTTTGACGAGGAATATGAAACCGTGGGCGACCACCACCGCATGGCGGCGCACCACTTTGCGGCGGCGGCCAAGCTGCACCTGCTGGCCGCCACGGCCGATGACGAAGGCGACGACGAAGCCGCCGCCCGCCATGCCTACAGCGCCTACCGCCACCAGCTCAACGGCACCCAGTACGCCGAGATTGCGGTGATGGACAGCGAGACTATGGACGACGAGGAGAGCCCGGAAGTCGCGGCCGACTAAGCTACTTCGGATACTGCTGGCGCGAATGCACGATGTTCAGGACCTCGATTGCCGAAAGAGTCCTGCGGTAGACGATGGTGTAGTTGGGGTGGCTGACAAACTCATGCGTACCGGCTACCCGGCCCCGGCGGTAGTGGGCCGGTAGCACGGCCAGCATGTCCGCATCGTCAATCAGCTTCTCTGCCAGCGCCTGCGCAGCCCTTGGATTGCTTTGGGCAATGAACGCGACGATCTGCTGGATATCTGCGAGTGCGTCGTCAAGCCAGATGACGGTCAGCATGGCTGGCTTGCACAGCTTGTATGGTCGCACCCACCTTGCGCATCACTTCATCACTGCTGTAGCGCGGTGTGGTCGGATCATCGGCTTTGGCGAGCGACTGCTCTACCTTGGCGCGAAACCAGCGGTCGTAACTGGCCGCCGCTTCGTCGCTAGGGAACTCTGAGGCAATGGGGTCGAGAACAGTAGACATGGATGAAAGACTAGCACAAACCGACGGATGCGGGAACGCCCAGGCCGCTGCGGACTGCTTCGCGCCATCTTTGGTCAACCCGCTGCTGCAGCGGCCCGTAACTTGTCTTTCTTGCTGGGCCGCTTGCCTTTGATGCCGCCATTGGCCTGCGCGGGCAGGGACGGCACGGCCAGCTCGACTGGCTCGAAACCGGCGACCTCTTCGCGCGGCAGGCTCAGGCCCTGGCGTTTTTCGATCAGGGCGAAATGGGCTGCGGTGTCGGCGGTGATGAAGCTGTAGGCCTCGCCGCTTTGCCCGGCGCGGCCCGTGCGGCCGATGCGATGCACGTAATCGACGGCGGAGCGCGGCAGGTCGTAGTTGACGACCACTGGCAGCTCGGCCACGTCAATACCGCGCGCGGCCAGGTCGGTGGCCACCACCACGTGCACGCGCCCGGCCTTGAAGTCGTCCAGCACCTGGGTGCGTTTGCCCTGGCTGAGCTGGCCGTGGAAGGGTTCGGCCCAGATATCGGCCTT
Organism: Rhodoferax sp. LS1P39; assembly: GCF_056521425.1. Lineage (NCBI taxonomy): Bacteria > Pseudomonadati > Pseudomonadota > Betaproteobacteria > Burkholderiales > Comamonadaceae > Rhodoferax > Rhodoferax sp. LS1P39. The sequence continues at coordinate 356,807 of NZ_JBWMAV010000002.1, forward strand.
GCGCAGTTTGTCGGCCACGATCTCGGCCGAGAACTTGGTGGCCACAAACACCAGCACGCGCTGCCACTTTTGGGTTTGCACCAAGTGGCGCAGCAGCTGGGTGCGGCGGCTGGCATCCACGGCGATGGCGCGCTGGGCGATGGCGGGCGCGGCGGTGTGGGTGGTTGGCTCGGCGGCCATTTCAATGCGCACCGGGTCGCGCAGCAGCTGGGCGGCCAGGGCCTCGATGGCGGGCGGGAAAGTGGCCGAGAACAGCAGGTTCTGCCGCTGCGCGGGCAGCAGCGTGAGCACGCGGGCCAGCTCGTCGGCAAAGCCCAGGTCCAGCAGGCGGTCGGCCTCGTCCAACACCAGCGCGGCCACGTGGGAGAGTTGCAGAGCGTTGTGGTCCACCAGATCGAGCAAACGGCCCGGTGTGGCGACCACGATGTCGGCCCCGCCGCGCAAGCCCATCATTTGCGGGTTGATGGACACGCCGCCAAAGATCACCGCAATCTTCAAGGGCTGCGGCAGGTGCTGGGCCAGGCCGCGGAACACCTCGGCCACCTGGGCGGCCAGCTCGCGCGTGGGCACCAGCACCAGCACGCGGGGGCGGCGCTTGCCGTCTTGGCGCGGGGCCTCGGTCAGGCGCTGTAACAGGGGCAAGGCGAAGGCAGCGGTTTTGCCCGAGCCAGTGGGCGCGGCGGCCCACACATCTGCGCCGCGCACGATGGCCGGAATGGCCGAGGTCTGGATGGCGGTGGGCGCGGTAAAGCCCTGTTCGCGCACGGCGCGCAGCAAGGCGGGAGCAAGTCCCAGGGAGGCAAAGGGCATGGGGGGTGCGTCGGGCAGGACGGCAGATAGGGGTGGGCAGTTTAACCCCCCACGCAAGGCAGCAGAATTGTTTGCGTGTTAAATTCAGCGCTTGCGCGCGCGCCGACTGCATCATTTGCTATAAATATTGCAGCATGTGCACCCGGCCCGCTGGCCACATTCCAGCGGCCCCTACCCCACTTGCATGTGAAAGAAAGCCGCAGTTGAGCGACGATTTTGACTCCCTGTTCGACAGCCCTCCAATAGCGGCGGCACCTGCCGAAGCACCCGCTGCAGCACCGGCAGCCCCTGCCGTGCCCACCAGCACCGCAGTGGCCACGGTGCCAGCCGAAGCAGTGGAAGCAGCGCCGGAAGCGCCGGCCCTGTGGCTGGCCCTGTACAAACCGGGAGCCGATGTGCAGTACGAGGGCGAACGCCACACCGTCAACCATGTGCACATCAGCCGCAAAGGCCTGTTCGTGCGGCTCAAGGAAAAAGACGGCGTGGTGCCCGCTGAAAAGGTCGACGTCGCCCTGACCCGCGTGGTCTTGCCGATGCAGGCCTACCAGCCACCGCCCACTCTTGTGCCGCCCATGCCGCCCGGCCCTTCACGCACCAAATAACTCCTTAGCTCCTGCATGACCACTCTCTTCACCTTTCTCCACCTCGCCGCTGCCATCGTCTGGATGGGCGGCATGACCTTTATGCTGTTTGCGCTGCGGCCTGCCGCGCTGCTGGCGCTGGACGCACAAGTCCGCGCCCGCCTGATGCTGCAGGTGTGGCAGCGGTTTTTCCGGCTGGTGCTGGGCGCCATCGTGGTGCTGCTGGCGACCGGCGGGCACCTGTTTGGCAGCGGCATGAAAGCCTTTATGGCTGCGGGTGGCAGTGTGCCGCTGGGCTGGTCGATCATGGCCGCGCTGGGCGTGGTGATGGTGCTGGCCTTTGGCCACATCCAGTTTGCCGGGTTCGCCAAGTTCAAACGCGCGGTGGCCGCCGCCGAATGGCCCCTGGCCGCCAAGGCTGCTGGCCAGATCCACACCCTGGTGGTGCTGAACTTTGTGCTGGGCTGGGTGGCGATTGCGGCGGTAAAGCTGCTGCACTAGTTTTGAAGTTTGGCGTGTTTGGGCCGATAACTCTTTATTGCCAGGAGACTCTCTTATGAACATCGCCAGCACCACCGCCGTGCAGTCCGCCACGTCAGATGCCCAAGCCCCCACCTCCGACAGTTTGAACATCCGGGTGCTGAAAAAAGCCCTGGACGCGCAAGCCGTGGCGGCGCAGGCGCTGATTGAATCCATTCCCCAGCCCCTGCCCGCACCTGCGCTGGCCACCTCGGGCAGCCTGGGCACGCAGCTCAACACCTTCGCCTGACGGCACCGCCTGATACCCTTGCGGGTATGACTTTCTCAGCCCCCGCCCACTGCATTCCCGTCCCCCTCGCCAAAGCCTACCGGCTGATGAACCACGGCCCCGTGGTGCTGGTGTCATCGGCCCACGGCGACACCATTAACGTGATGGCCGCTGCCTGGTCCATGCCGCTGGACTTTGAGCCGCCCAAGGTCACGGTGGTGATCGACAAGGCCACGCTGACCCGGCAACTGGTGGAGGCCAGCGGGGTGTTCGCCCTGAACATCCCCTGTGTGGCCATGGCCGCGCAGACCCTGGCCGTGGGTACCGACAGCGCCCACACCGTGCCAGGCAAGCTGGCGCAGCACGGCATCACCACCTTTGCCGCCAGCCAGATCGCCGCGCCGCTGGTGCAGGGCTGCGTGGCCTGGCTGGAATGCCGGGTGCTGCCCGAGCCGCACAACCAAGGCCAGTACGACCTGTTCATCGCCGAAGTAGTAGCAGCCTGGGCCGACGAACGGGTGTTCAGCAATGGCCGCTGGCACTTTGATGCCGCGCCCGACGCGCTGCGCAGCCTGCACTATGTGGCAGGCGGGCAGTTTTATGCGACCGGTGCCTCGGTGCAGATCACGCCCTGATCCGGGCCACCTGGCTAGCGGTTGCCGTGACCGCGTCCGCGGTCATCACGGCCATGGTCGTTGCGGTCTTCGTAACGGTCGTTATGGCGATCGTGGCCGCGATCGTGGCGCTGCCCATCATGGCGGTCACCGCGGTCATCACGCCAATCGTCGCGGCGGTCATGGTGCGGGCGGGGGCCTCCGCGCGGCTGGGCCCACCAGCGGTTGCGCTCGTTGACCTGCACAAAATACACCGGCCGACCGCAGGCGTTGTAGCGCCCGCAGTAGCGACGCCAGTTTTTGGAATGGCCCGGCGGCACGTACAAATACAGCGGCTGCTGGGCGACGGGGCCGCGCTGGATCAGCATGGGCTGGGCATACAGCACCGGCGGCGGGGGGCGCCCGCCAAAGGTGATCTGGCCGTACACGCCGGGGGCAATGGCCCCGCCCACCGTGCCGTTGATGTACACGTCTTGCGCTTGGGCCGCGCCCGCGCCCAGGCCACAGGCCAGCGCCAGCAAGGCGGCGGCTTTGCGGGCACGGGACACATGGGAAGAAAAGGAAACCAAGGGATGGGTCATGCGGTGCTCTCGTTGTACAAACATTGGTATACAACGTGGGAGTGCTGGCTGCGGAGGACAGTTCCGGTTGTAAGCGGTGCTTTACAACCTGGATTTCTCATGGTCTTTTAGCCCCTCTGCGCCTATCGCATAAGCACAAGCAGCTCTTTATTCGATAGCAGTCATGCCAACTGCACCAGTACCTGCCCGCCCTCCACCTTGGCCGGGTAAGTCTTCAGATTGACGCACACCGGCGCGCCCAGCGCCCGCCCGTCGCGGATGTCGAAGCGGCCGTTGTGCTTGGGGCACTCCACCACGTGCTCCATCACCAGGCCGTCGGCCAGATGCACTTTTTCGTGGGTGCACAGGCCGTCGGTGGCGTAGACCTTGTCGTTATAGCGGTACACCGCGTAGGTGTGTTGGTTATGGTCAAAGCGCAGCACGTCTTCGTCGTCGATGTCGTCCAGCGCGCAAACTTCGGTCCAATGTGTCATGGAAGTCTCCTGGTAGGCGGTCAAACAAAGGCCGCCGCAGCCCGGCGCTGGCGCAGCAGGGCGGGCAAAATTTCGCGCCAGGCCGACCACAGGCTGGCGTGGGGCGGCGGGCATTGGCTGCGGATGGCGGCGTGCAACTGGGGCAGCGCGTGGTAGGGCACCATGGGAAAGGTGTGGTGCTCCAGGTGGTAATTCATGTTGGCGTATAGAAAGCGGAACACGGCGTTGGTATGGAAGGTGCGGGTGCTGGCGCGGTGGTCGTGCACGTTCTCCTCCAGACCGGCGTGCTGGGTCAGGTTGAACACCTGCGCCAGCGCGCCGCCGTAAAAACGCGGGCCTACCACCAGCACTAAAGGCAGCAGGCTTTGCAGCAGCACGCAGGCGGCCAGCAGCGCCAGGAAGATGGCGACATAGATGCGGGATGCGCGGATCACCTTGGGCCGCTCGGCCACGGGGATGAAATGCAGGCCGTCCGGCGTGATCTGGCCGCAGGCATGGCGCACGATGTTGGCGATCTGCGCCGCGCCAGACTTGAGGAAAAACAGGTCCAGCAGCAGGCCGCCCAGGCGCACCGGCTGGTGCACGGCGATTTCGGCATCGCGCCCCACCATCAGCGTGTGGGTGTGGTGGCGGGTGTGGCTCCAGCGCCAGTAGTGGCCCTCGTGCAGCGTCATGAAGCCTGCGAGCTGGTAGAACATCTCGTTGAGCCAGCGCGTCTTGAACGGCGTGCCGTGCGACAGCTCGTGTGCCCGGTGGTCGGCAGACGCGTACAAGATGCCGTACACCGCAAACGCAGGCAGGCACCACCACGTTCCCCAGGTGAGCACGCCTGCCGTGCCGCTGGCCAGCAGCAGGGCCAGCCACAGGCCGTAGTTCCACAGGCTGTGGCGGTCGTTGCGCTGCATCAGTTGCTTGAGCAGCTTGCGGTCGATGCGGGGGCTGAACCAGGGCGTGGTGTCTGGCGCGTCAGCGTCGCCGCGCAGGGCGTAGGGGTTGGACATGCAAAGGTCTCCGGGTGGTTGTGGTGTGCGGTAATGGTAGGTGCGCAGCCCTTTAATTTGACGGCTATTCGGCATTTCATGGCATAAACTGGCATACCTCATGACAGATATGTCAAAAATACCAGAAACACCCTCCTCCCGCGCCACCATGGCCGATGTGGCCCGCGCCGCCGGGGTTAGCCCGTCCACGGTAGACCGCGTGCTGAACGCCCGCGTGCCGGTGCGCAGCGACACCGCCGACCGCATCCACACCGCAGCACAGACGCTGGGCTACCACCCGGTGGGCATCATCCGCGCCCGCCTGCAAGAGGTGCGGCCCAAGCGCACGCTGGGCTTTTTGCTGCAGCAGCGCAGCTCGGCCTTTTACAGCGGCCTGGCCGACGCGCTGGCCACTGCCACGCAGGCTAGCGCGCAGATGCAGGGCCGGGCCGTGGTACGGTTTCTGGACGACCTGGCCCCCCAGGCGGTGTGCGCGCAACTGGCGCAGATGGCCCAGTCCTGCGACGCGCTGGCGCTGGTGGCCGCCGACCACCCCCACATCCACGCCGCCATCGCCCAGCTGCGGGCGCAGGGCAAGCCGGTGTTTGCGCTCGTGTCCGACCTGGATGCCCCCGAGCGCGCAGGCTATGCCGGGCTGGACAACCGGCGCGTGGGCCGCACTGCGGCAGGCTTCATCACCCGGCAGGCCGCGCAGCCGGGGCAGATCGGCATCTTTGTGGGCAGCCACCGCTACCAGTGCCAGGAGCTGTGCGAGATGAGTTTTCGCTCATATGTGCGCGAGCACGCCCCCGGCTTTGAAGTGCTGGAGCCGGTGGTGACGCTGGAGAGCGACCACTACGCCCAGGAAGCCACGCGCGACCTGCTGCAGCGCTACCCCGACCTGGTGGGCGTGTACGTGGGCGGCGGCGGCATCGACGGCGTGCTGCAAGCCCTGCGCGACCATGTTGATCGCCAGCCGGGCGTGCCCCTGGTGGCGGTGGCCCACGACCTGACCCCCACCACCCGCGAGGCGCTGGTGGGCGGCTATCTGCAGGCGGTGCTGTCACACCCTCTGCCGTTGCTGGCTGAGCGCTTGGTACGCGCCATGGCCGAACCGCCGTCAGCAGTCCAGCAGATCGTGGTGCCTATGGATATCCATACGCCGGAGAGTGTGTGAAATGGGCTGCTTGTGCTTATTGCGTGGGCGGGAGCAGCTATTTATTCAATAGCGTTTGGGTTTGGGGGCCGTGTGGGCAGGATGTCCTCTTGCCGAGGCTACGCCGCCAGCGACAGGCGTTCATTTAGTCAAGCAGAGGCCAATTGGGCAATAACCCGATGGGCACGAGTGTCGGCTTTAAGGGTGTTGGCGAGGACCTTATCGATTGCCCCCTGTTGGCCGGTAGCCTCTCTCTATGTTTGGCGGCAGGTGCCCCTCGGTGACATCCCATGCACTCCGATACACGCGATCAGCGGCTTGGCAAAGCCTGCTCTGCGCTATTTCTGGAGGACGTGTGTTTAGGTAGCAGAAATCCAGCATCATCAGAAATATTCTGATCAAATAGCCCTCTAGCGCTTATCTCATAAGCGCAGCAGCTACAAATTTGATAGTTTTCAACCCCGCTGCGGGAAATACCGCTCCACATACCGCTGCATCTCCCCCCGCATAAACCGGCTGGAATCTTCCGCCCGCTCTTCCCACGCAAATACGCAGCTCGACATCACGCCGTCAAAACCCACCTCGCCCAAGGTCTGGAAGAACAGGTTCCAGTCGATCTCACCCTGGCCCATGTCCAGGTGTTGGTGCACGCGGACCTGGGTGGAGCCGGGGGGGTTGACGATGTAGCGCAGCTGGCTGCTCTTTTTGTGGTTGAAAGTGTCGGCCACGCGCACGTGGGCCAGCAGCGGCGCGGCTTCGCGCAGCATGGCGGCCATGTCGTCGCCGTAGTAGAAGGTGTGCGGCGCAATGTAGGACAGGCGCAGCGCTTTGGAGCCGATGTTCTGGACGATGTCGATGGCGGGCTGCAGTTGCTCGATCCAGTCTTCGGGGTGCGGCTCGACGGACAGGGTGATGCCCTCGCGCTCCAGGATGGGCAGCAGCTCGTCCATGGAGCGGAACCAGGCGGCCTCGCACATCTCTTTGGTATTGATGAAATGGGCACCTGGGCGCTCGCCCACCGAGCGCTCGGTGGACGCGCCGCGCCCGAATTCGCTAATCATCAGGGTGCAGCCCATTTCCACGGACACCTCGATGGCTTTCTTCCAGCAGCGCACGGCCCACTGGCGCTCGTCTTCAAACGGGCTGGCCCAGCGGTACATGGGCTGCAGGCTGGCCAGGCCCACGCCGTGGGTGCGCATGGCGGCTTTGAAGGCGGCCATGCGGTCTTTGGTGGCGCGGGGCATGACCCACCAGTCCAGAAAGTCGGCGCGCGGCGACAGCTCGATCTGGTCGTAGCCCAGCTCGGCCGTGGCGCGGCACAGCTCGGGCAGCGACAGGTGGCGGATCATGTAGGGGTCGAGCGCGATTTTCATGGGTTTTAGAACGTGTTTAAGTTCGTCACGCGCCCAACTGCACCAGCACCTGCCCGCCTTCCACCTTCGCCGGATACGTCTTCAGGTTGATGCACACCGGTGCCCCCAGCGCCCGCCCATCGCGGATGTCGAAGCGGCCGTTGTGCTTGGGGCATTCCACCACGTGTTCCATCACCAGGCCGTCGGCCAGGTGGACGTGCTCGTGGGTGCACAAGCCATCGGTGGCGTAGACCTTGTCGTTGTAACGATACACGGCGTAGGTGTGGTTGTTGTGGTCAAAGCGCATCACGTCTTCGTCGTCGATGTCGTCCAGTGCGCAAACTTCGGTCCAATTGGTCATGAGTTGTCTCCTTGTGGTTGTTGAATTTATGCGGCAGCTACAGGCATTTGGCGCACCACGTGGTAGTGCGGGTCTTGGGCCTGTTTCAGCACGGCGGGAATGATCTCGCGGTAGGCGGCGATGGTGCCGTCGTAGGCCGGTGGGCAGTCGTCTTTGATGGTTTCGTGCAGTTGGGGCAGCGCGTGGAACGGCACCATGGGGAACATGTGGTGTTCGACGTGGTAGTTCATGTTCCAGTACAGAAAGCGGAACACCGGGTTCATGTAGACGGTGCGGCAGTTCTTGCGGTGGTCGAGCACGTTTTCGGGCAGGCCTGCATGCTGGGTCAGGCCGAAGAAGGTGTACAGCCAGGTGCCGCCCATCACCGGCAGCAGGCCAAACAGGGCCAAAGGTAACCAGCTGCCGAAGTAGACGGCGCTGGCGATCAGCACGGCGTACAGCACCACCCAGACGCGGGCTTCCTTGACCATTTGCGGCCACTCCATCTCGGGCACAAAAGTCTTTTCTTCTTCGCCCAATATGCCGAAGGCATTGCGCAGCACGCGCCACAGCTCGCGCGGGCCGGACTTGATGGAAAACAGGTTCAAAAACATGCCCAGCAAATCGGTAGGCAGCGTCACGGCGACTTCGGGGTCGCGGCCGGTGACCAGGGTGTCGGTGTGGTGGCGGGCATGGCTCCACTTCCACACGCTGGGGCGGCGCAGCACCTGAAAACAGGCCATCTGGTAGAGCACATCGTTCATCCAGCGGGTTTTGAAGGCGGTGCCGTGGCCAGCTTCGTGCCAGCGCGAATCGGCCGGGCCGGTGTAGAGGGTGGCGTACACAAAGAAGGCCAGCCAGGCCCAGGCCGTGCCCCATGTCGCTACCAGCACGGCACCGGCAGCAAGGATCAGCGCGTACCACAGCACGGTGTCGCGGATGGCCTGTGCGTCTTCACGCTGCATCAGCTGCTTCATGCGGGCGCGGGGCACGGCGCATTTGTACCAGCTGGCGTTGACCAGCCCGGCAGCCTGGGCCCGGTCGCCTGCGCCGGATATCAGGTGGTAGTCGTCCTGGGTGCGGGTCCAGTTTGGGCCCGCAAAGGCTGTCGATTCGGTGGTGGGCATGGGGCGTGTCTCTCGTTTTGTGCTGCGGATGCCGGATGCTAAAACCAATGCCGCCTGCCGTGTGATGCAAAACCTCAAAAACCATCAAATCATTGCAAAAACTATCAACTACCAGGGGCAAAAACTTGCATTTATGGCAGAGAATGCGATAATCCGGGTCTATGAAAGCCAAAATCACCCTGCATGACGTGGCCGAGGCTGCGGGCGTGAGCACCGCCACCGTCGACCGCGTGCTCAACAGCCGCCTGCCGGTGCGCGAAGGCACCACGCTGCGCGTCATCGCCGCCGCCGAAAAGCTGGGCTACCACGCCGTGGGCCTGATGCGCGCGCGGCTGAAAGAGCGCGTGCCGGTGCGCCATCTGGGCTTTTGCTTGCAAAAGCGCAACGACCATTTCTACCAAACCCTGGCCGCCGCGCTGCAGCAGGCCGCCACCCAGAACCAGCCCGAAACCTGCGTGGCCCACATCACGTTCATGGACGCACTGGAGCCCGCCGCCATCGCCGAACAGCTGCTGGAGCTGGGCGGCAAGGTGGACGCGCTGGCCGTGGTCGCCGTCGACCACCCGCACGTTACCGCTGCGGTGGAGGCGCTGTTTGAGCAGGGCACGCCCTGCTTTGCGCTGCTGAGCGACATCAGCGCGCCGCACCGGGCGGGCTACATCGGGCTGGACAACCGCCAGCGTGGCCGCACCGCCGCCTGGGCCGTCAGCCGCCTGAACCGGCAGACGACGGGTGAAGTCGCGGTGTTTGTGGGCAGCCACCGCTACCTGGGGCACGAGCTGGCCGAGATCAGCTTTCGCTCCTACCTGCGCGAGAACGCGCCCGGCTTCAAGGTGCTGGACACCCTGGTGAACCTGGAAGACCCGCAGCTCGCCTACGAGGCCACGCTGGAATTATTGGCCCGCCACCCCGAGCTGGTGGGCCTGCACCTCACCGGCGGCGGCGGCGCGGGCGTGATCCGGGCGCTGCGCGAAGACGCTGCCGATCGCCAGCTGGTAGTGGTGTGCAACGAACTCAACGCCACCACCCGTGCCGCGCTGATCGATGGCGTGGTGGACCTGGTCATCCACACCCCGCAAGAGCGCCTGGCCCAGACCGCCGTGGCCCAGATGCTGGCCGCCACCCTGCCCGGCGCGGTGGTCGCCGGGCCGCAGCAGAAGCTGCTGGCGATGGACTTGTTCACGCCCGAGAACATGGGGTAGCTCTTTTCCCCGCCCCCAGGTTGCAACCCCAGGTCAAAACATTGCACCCTGGGGAAAACAAGAATTTTAATAATTGTGTAATTATTTCTCCACCGCCACGATGGCGGAAATCGGGCTGGAGGCATCCGGCCCGGAACACACAAATACCTCGCAGAGGTTCAACAAAAAATGGAGACAACCATGCCCAATTTGCGCAAGCACCCCGCCGCCCTTTCGCTCACCCTGGTCGCTGCCGCCGCGCTGTACGCCTGCGGTGGCGACGATGTCACCCAGGCCACGCTGGGTGCCAAGTCGGTTAACAAACTCACCGTGGACGGCTTGCAGTTCAAGGACATGAACAAAAACGGCACGCTCGACGTGTATGAAGACTGGCGCAAGAGCCCCGCAGACCGGGCCAAAGACCTGGTGGCCCAGATGACGCTGGCCGAAAAAGCCGGGGCCATGATGCACGGCACGGCCCCCACCAACAGCACCGGTTACGACCTGGCAGCCCTGGGCAGCTTGCTCACCGACGGCAAGGTCAACACCTTCATCACCCGCCTCAGCCTGGGTACCCAGACCATGGCGGAGCAGTACAACCAGATGCAAGAGGTGGCAGAGGCCACCCGGCTGGGCATTCCGGTGTCGCTCAGCACCGACCCGCGCAACCATTTCCAGTACACGGCCGGTGCCAGCGTGGCAACGGGTAGCTTCTCGCAATGGCCTGAGACCCTGGGCATGGCCGCCATTGGTGATGCCGCACTGACCAAACGCTTTGGCGATGTTGCCCGCCAGGAATACCAGGCCGTAGGCATCACCCAAGCCCTGTCGCCCCAGGCCGACCTGGCCACCGACCCGCGCTGGGCGCGCACCAATGGCACCTTTGGCGAAGATGCCGACCTGGCCAAAAAGATGGTGCAGGCCTATATCGAAGGCTTCCAGAATGGCAGCACCGGCCTGCACAAAGGCAGTGTGGTGGCGGTGGTGAAGCACTGGGCGGGCTACGGCGCGGCCAAAGACGGCTGGGACAGCCACAGCGCCTACGGCAAATACATGACCTTCCCCGGCAACAACTTTGCCTACCACCTCAAGCCCTTTGAAGGCGCGTTTGCCGCCAATGCGGGATCGGTGATGCCCACCTATTCCATGCCGGATGCCCCCTTGACGTACGACGGCATCAGCTTCGAGCAAGTGGGCGCGGGCTTCAGCAAGCAAATGCTGACCGACCTGCTGCGCACAAAAATGGGCTTCAAAGGCGTGGTGCTGTCCGACTGGGCCATCACCGAAGACTGCAACGCCATCTGCACCAACGGCACGGCCCCCGGCACCGCACCCTCGTTCGCCAACTTCGGCACGCCCTGGGGCGTGGAAAACCTGACCAAGGCGCAACGCTATGTCAAAGCCGTGAACGCCGGCATGGACCAGTTTGGCGGCGTGACCGACACCAGCCATCTGATCGCAGCGGTAACAGCAGGCACCCTGACCGAAGCCCGACTGGGCGAATCGGCCTACCGGGTGATGCTGCAGAAATTCCAGCAGGGCCTGTTTGAAAACCCCTACCTGGATGCGGCCCAGTCGGTGGCCACTGTGGGCAACGCAACCTTCAAGGCAGAAGCCCTGGATGCACAGCGCAAAGCCCTGGTGTTGCTGGAAAACAAGAACAAGGTGTTGCCCCTGGCCGCCAGCGTCAAAAAGGTCTACCTGTATGGCGTGGAAGCCAGTGTGGCCGCCCAGTACGGCCTGACCGTGGTGGCCACGCCCGAGGAAGCCGATGTGGCCATTGTGCGGGTGAGCGCACCGTATGAAACCCTGCACCCCGGCTACATCTTTGGCACCTTCCAGCACGAAGGCAGCCTGGCCTACGCCGATGGCAATGCCGACTACGAGGCCATCAAGGCCGCCAGCGCCAAGGTGCCCACCATCGTGACGGTCTACCTGGACCGCCCGGCCATCCTCACCAATGTGCGCGACAAGGCCGCCGCCATCCTGGGCAACTTCGGGGTCAGCGATGTGGCGCTGTTCGATGTGCTCACCGGCAAGGCCAAACCGCAGGGCAAGCTGCCTTTTGAGCTGCCCTCGTCCATGGCCGAAGTGGAAGCCCAGTTGTCGGATATGCCGCACGACACGGCGCATCCGCTGTACCCGGTTTTCCATGGGCTGGCGTACTAAACTGTAGCCATCTCTGCCTGCCGCTGCACGCAGCGGCAGGTCTGTAAAACCATGGATACCCGCTATAAAACCGTTTCCAACACCATCGCCCGCAAGCAGCTGCAGTATGCGGATGCGATGGGAATGTCGGGCGAAGAACTGCTGCGCAGCGTGGGCGTCAGCCCCGAAGAGCTGCAGCGCGAAAACGGGCGGATAGAGGCGCACAAGCACATCCGCATCACCAAATTGTTTGCGCACCAGCCCATTCCGTACGAGCGGTTCATCTCCGGCGGGCTGGACCCGCTGTTTGACGACTACCCCCTGCTGGCCGCCGTGTGTGCCAACTGCCCCACCCTGCGCACGGCCCTCACGACCTTCATGCAGTTTCGCGGCATCATCGGCGAGCTGGATTTTTTGCACTTCTACGAGGCCCAAGGCCTTGCGCGCTTCGAGTTCATTTCAGAAGGCATGCCGCCCACCTTTGACAAGGGGGCACTCGCCAATTTGCTGAACATTGCCAAGATTGCGCACCACTACTGCCTGGGCGTGCGCCTGCCGATGCGCTGCCATTTGCGCGGCCCCGCACCAGCCGATGCCAGCGTGATGGAAGACTTTTTAGAGGGCAAGGTGCTGTACAACATGGACAGCAACATCCTGGAGTTTTCCACGGCGCAGTTCGATGCGCCCTACCCGCAGTTCAATGCGGTGCTGCACCGCGTCTTCAGCCAGAAGCTGGCCCAGGAGCTGGCCGCCATCCAGACCCATGGCGCGTTCTCGTCACGGGTAGAGCACGCCATTCGCGGCATCTTCACCGCAGAAAACAGCAACCCCACGGGGGATGCCGTGCTGAAGAACCTGTGCGCGCAAATGAACACCACGCGCTGGACGCTGTGGCGCAAGCTGCAGCAAGAAGGCCAGACCTACCAGGACATCGTGCTCAAGGTGCGCACCCAGGTCGCACGCAGCTACCTGGAAAAGCCCGGCATGTCGCTGGGCGCCATCAGCCACCATCTGGGGTTTTCGTCCCAAAGCGCGTTCAGCCGCTTCTTCAAAGACCAGGAAGGCATCGCCCCCACGCTGTACCGCCACCGGATACTGGGGCGCGAGTGAAACCCACGCTGCACGAACGCTATTGAAATAAGAGCTGCTTGTGCTTATCAGATCAGCACAAGCGCTCGATTTTTCTTAAATCGCTATCCCACCAAAGTTTGCAGCACCGCCACCGCCAAGGCGTGGTCTTCCGCCTGCGGCAGGCCCGACACCGTGACCGTGCCTACCACCTGGCCCACACCGCGGATGCGCAACGGGAACGCACCGCCGTGGGCCGCGTACTCGCGCGGGTCCAGGCCGGTGGCGGCATCAAAGTCGGTGCCCTTGCTGCGGTACAGCGTGCCCATGTAGAACGAGCTGCGGGCAAAGCGGCGCACCACGTTGTTCTTGCGGCGCACCCAGTCCACGTTGTCGGGGTTGCAGCCCTCCATGGCGTGCTGGAACAGCTGCAGCTCGCTCACGCGGATATCCACCAGCACCGACTGCCCGGCCTGCCGCGCCGCGTTCACGATGCCCAGGCCCAGGTGCAGGGCGGTCTCGCTGGTAAAGCGGCCAAATTGCAGGGTTTCTTCCTGGCGCAGCAGCTCTTGCAGCAGGGTTTTTTCGTCTTCAGGCATCAGGGTCTCCGGGTTTAAAAAGTATGCAGTTGGCTGCGCACGTATTCTCCTACCCGCAGGCCTTGCGCGGCCACAGTCAGGGCCGGATTCAGCGCGGCGGACGACGGAAAGAAGCTGGCATCCACCACAAACAGGTTGGGGTGGTCGTAGGCGCGGCACCACGGGTCCAGCGCGGCCTGCGCCGGGTCATGGCCCATGCGCACCGTGCCGCACTGGTGCGAAGGCGTGTCGATACCAAACGGGCGGCTCAGCACCACCGGGAATCCCAGGCCGCGCAGCAGCGCCTTGGTGCGCGCCACCAGCGTGGCGTGGCTGGCCATGTTGGTACGCTGCCAGTGCAGTTGCGCGCCGCCGTCGGCCAGCGGGCGGACGGTGCTGTCAGGGTGCGGCAGGTCTTCGGACATAGCCAGCCAGTCCACGCTGTGGCGCGTCAACATGCGGCCCGCCCAGCGCGGCAGCAGCGGCATGGCCGAGCGCACCATGGGCTCCTGGATGTTGCCCAGCATCTGGATGTGGCCCAGCGGCGCGGGGTGGGCCGGTGTGCCGTCGTAAAAGTCGTTCAGCGCCAGGGTCTTGGTGAAGCGCGTGGTGTTCACCGTGCTCGGCAGCATGCCCATCAGGCAGCTGGTGTTGTGGTTCATGTAGTAGCGGCCCACGCTGTCCGAGCTATTGGCCAGGCCGCGCGGGTGCTGGCTGCTGGCCGAGCGCTGCAACAGCAGGGCCGAGTTGATGGCCCCGGCGCTGAGGATGAAAAGCGGCGCGCGGATGGTTTGCACCTGGCCCTGGTGCATCACTTCCGCCGCCACGATGCGCTGGCCGCGTGCGTCGGTCAGCAGGCGCAGCACCTGGCTGCCAGTTTGCAGCGTCACATTGGGGTGCTGCAGCGCCGGGTCGATGAGCCGGGTTTCGGCATCGCCCTTGGCACCCACGGCGCAGGGAAAGGCATCGCAGGTGCCGCAGCGCACGCAGGTTCCACCGGGGTGCAGGTCCACGGCCGACGGCATGTGGAAGGGGTGCAGGCCCTGCCCTGCCAGTTGCCCGGCCAGCGCGCCGATCAGCGGCTCGTGCGGGATGGCGGCGTGCGGGTAGGCGCTGGAGCGCGGCGGCTCGGTCGGGTCCTGCCCGGCCTGGCCGTGCACGCCAAACACCCGCTCGGCCTCGGCGTAGTACGGCTCCAGGTCGGCATAGGTGATGGGCCAGGCGGGCGAGGTGCCGTCGGCATGCTCGGTGGCCTCGAAGTCGCGCGCACGGAAGCGGAACATGGCCGTGCCGTAAAACTTGGTATGGCCACCCACAAAGTAGTACTGGCCGGGGTGGAAGGGCTGGCCCGCGCCGTCCAGCCAACGCTCGGGGGCGCGGTAGCGGCGCTGGACGAATACCGCTTGCGGATCGGTGTTCTGCGGCTCGCGCGGCAGGCGTTCGCCGCGCTCAAGGATCAGGATGCTGGCCCCGGTATTGGCCAGGCTGCGCGCCATGGCCCCGCCGCCCACGCCGGAGCCGATGATGACGATGTCGACATCCACGGCGATCAGACTTTCTGTACCGGCGTGCTGCGCCCGGTGCGCGCGGCTTCCAGCACCGCCAGCGCAGCCGCCAGCGAACGCAGGCCATCCTCGCCCGTGGCCGCAGGCGCGCCCTGCCCCTGCACGGCGCGGTTGAAGGCCGCCAGCGAATGGGCGTACAGGTTGTGCGGCTCCACGGCCACCACGCGTTCGCCCTCGGCAGTGCGCAGCCGCATCTCGCCCACGGGCCGCTGCGTCATCACGTCGCGGCCCACCAGAGAGCCCAGGCTGCCGTGGATCTCGATGCCGGTGCCCGCATGCGGCACATTGAAGGCATCGTGCAACTGCGCCAGCACACCGTTGTCAAAGCGCAGCACGGCCATCACGCCATCGGCCAGGGGGCCTGCGGTGGGGGTCATGGCGATGGCCTCCAGCGGCTCGGCATCCAGCAGAAAGCGCAAGGTATCGGCATCGTGCACGGTGATGTCCAGCACCACGCCGCCACCCGCGTCGGCCTGGTTGACGCGCCAGCCTTGCAGGTGGGCGGGCAGTTGCACGGCATGGAACACGCGGGCAAACAGCGGCGTGCCGATGGCCCCGCTGCGGATCAATTCACGCATGGCCTGGTGCGTGGCCGCGTTGCGCAGGTGGTGGTTGGTGCCCAGCACCACCCCGGCGGTTTTGCAGGCCGCGACGATGGCCTGGCCGTCCGCCAGGTTCATGGCCAGGGGCTTCTCGCACAGCACATGCTTGCCCGCAGCGGCAGCGGCAATCGCCTGCGCGGCGTGCAGCTCGTTGGTGGTGCTGATGTAGACGGCATCCACCGCCGGGTCGGCCAGCAGCGCGTCAAGTGCGGTGTACGACTGCGCAATGCCGTGGGCCGCCGCGTAGTCCGCACCGCGCTGGGCGTTGCTGCTGAGCACGGCCGCCACCGTGTTGCCCGGCTGGGCGCGGATCGCGTCGATCATCCATTCATGCGCGATGGTGCTCGCGCCTACCAGTCCCCAGCCTAATGTGTGTGCCATGGTGTGCTCCTTGTGTTGTGGAGCCCAGTTTAGGAAAGCGCCGCCGCTGGGCTGGCAGAAACATCGCAGGTTTTTGCACGATTGCCGCATCTCTACCCACCCTGCTGCGCCAATTGCATAATTCGGCCATGCAGCCCTGGTTGGAACAAGTCACTCGCAGCAGCGGCCAGTCGTGGACGCTGTTTGACCGGCAGTTGCCCGCGTTTCCGTTCAACTGGCACTACCACCCCGAGTTCGAGCTGACCCTGACGCTCAACAGCAGCGGCCAGCGCTTCGTGGGCGACCACGTGGGCCAATACGGCGATACGGACCTGGTGCTGGTCGGCCCGAACCTGCCGCACGCCTGGCAGTCGCGCGCCGCGCTGGACCCATCGCAACCCCACCGCGCCCTGGTGCTGTGGTTCCAGCCGCAATGGGCTTACGGCCTGACCCAGCCCTACCCGGAGCTGGACAGCATCCTGCCGCTGCTGGCCGATGCGCGCCGGGGCGTGGCCTTCAGCACGGCCACGGTCGCCACCGTGCTGCCCCGGTTGCTGGCGCTGGTGGACATGGCCCCGGCGCAGCGCTGGCTGGGCCTGGTGGAGGTGCTATTGCTGCTGGCCGCCGACCGCCAGCGCCAGCTGCTGGCCCTGCAGGGCTTTGCCACCGACCAGCTGCCGCGCGACCGGGCCCGCCTGGACCGGGTGCTCGCGCACCTGCACGCCCATTACGCCGAACCCATCCGCCTGGAGACCCTGGCCGAGCTGGCCGCCATGAGCGAAAGCCAGTTGCAGCGCGCCTTCAAGCGCAGCACCCGCAGCACCGTCAGCGGCTACCTGGCGCAACTGCGCATCGGCCACGCCTGCGCCCTGCTGCTGGACGGCGACCGCCCCATCGCCCAGATAGCAGAGGCCACCGGCTACCGCCAGCAGAGCTATTTCACCCGGCAGTTCCGGGCGGTGAAAGGCGTGACACCGCTGGCGTTTAGGCGTGGATTCCACACTTGAATTGCTCTATTTAAGATAGCTTCTTGCGCCCATTCCATCAGCACGAAAGCTACTTTTTACGCATAGGTCAAAACACAAA
This sequence comes from Rhodoferax sp. LS1P39, assembly GCF_056521425.1. Classification (NCBI taxonomy): domain Bacteria; kingdom Pseudomonadati; phylum Pseudomonadota; class Betaproteobacteria; order Burkholderiales; family Comamonadaceae; genus Rhodoferax; species Rhodoferax sp. LS1P39. Next base: position 374,157 of record NZ_JBWMAV010000002.1, read on the forward strand.
TAAAAGCGCTCAGTCCGCGATGCGTTCGATGCGCACCTGCAGCGGCCCGGGGCGTTGCATCGCGGCCAGGCCGGTATCCACCCGACCCATGCGCACCAGCCCATCGGCGTACACGTTGTCGCCCGCAAAAAAGACCAGGTGGTTCAACGGCGCGTAGTAGGCGATGTCGCCCACCACCGGGTCCAGGCCCGCCGGTGCGCCCACGGTGGACAGCTTGCGCGGCAGGTCGCCAATACGCTCGACCTTGGCGAAGTCTCTCAAGGTGATGGTCAGTGGCAGCAGCGCCGCAAAGTCGCGGGCGGTGGCGTTGTCGGCCAGGGTGGCGGTGGCCACCTCACCTTGGACGTGCAGGCGGATCTTCATGGGCAGCTCCTGGGCAAAAACAGACGTGGCGAACAAGGCACAGACCCACAGCGCGGTATTGCGCAACCAGCGGGCTTTGCTATCGGAAGAGGTGTGGTGTGTGGGCATAACCTGCATTCTGGCGGCCCTTGCAGACCCCGACTAGATAATCAATGCTTACATAGTCTGTTAGTTTTTCTAAGCAATCTTTCAGGGAGACTCGCTCCATGGCACGACGCAACCTCAACGATTTACTGGCTTTTGTGACCGTGGCGCGCGAGGGCAGCTTTACCCGTGCGGCGGCGGCGCTGGGGGTCACGCCCTCGGCACTCAGCCAGGCCATTGCAGGGCTGGAGACGCGCTTGCGCATCCGCCTGTTGACGCGCACCACGCGCAGCGTGTCGCCCACGGCAGCAGGCGAACGGCTGGTGCAGGCCATTGGCCACCGCTTCGACGAGATCGAGGCCGAGCTCGACGCCCTGACCGACATGCGCGATAAGCCCGCAGGCACGGTGCGCATCACCAGTGGCGACCACGTACTGCAGACCACGCTGCTGCCCAAGCTGGCCCCGCTGCTGCTGGCCTACCCCGAGGTGAAGCTGGAGTTCGACGTGAACTACGGTTTCCGCGACATCGTGGCCGACCGCTTCGATGCCGGTGTGCGCCTGGGCGACACCATCGACAAAGACATGGTGGCCCTGCCGATAGGCCCGCCCCTGCGCATGGCCGCCGTGGCCACGCCCGGCTACTTTGCCGCCCACCCCGCACCCGCCACGCCGGGCGAGCTGGTGGACCACCAGTGCATCCACATCCGGTATTCGCCGCAAAGCGGCCTGCCCGCCTGGGAGTTTGAGCGCCAGGGCCAGACGCTGAACGTGCGCGTGGACGGCCAGGTGGTGGTGAACACCACGCCGCATGTGGTGGGCGCTGCGCTGGCCGGGCTGGGCATTGCCTATCTGCCGGAAGAAGAATTTGCGCCGCACATCGAGCAAGGCCGCCTGGTGCGCGTGCTGCAAGACTGGTGCCCGCCGTTTGCCGGCTATTTTTTGTACTACCCCAGCCGCCGCCAGCCGTCGCCCGCATTCTCGCTGGTGCTGGATGCGCTGCGCCTGTCCAGCGCGGCAAAGCCCCGGCGGCGCAGATAGATCACGACCCAAGGAACCCCATGCACACCGTTGACCTGCCCGCCGGGCACCCTACGCCCGCCACCACCCGTCCCGCCTGGGGCGCGGTCTTGTCCATGGCGCTGTGCGTGGCGGTGCTGATCGCCTCGGAGTTCATGCCGGTCAGTTTGCTCACGCCGATTGCGCATGACCTGGCCCTGTCCGAGGGGCGCGCGGGGCAGGCGATTTCCATCTCGGGCATTTTTGCGGTGCTCACCAGCCTGCTCAATGCGCCGCTGACGGGCCGCTTCGACCGGCGGTGGGTCTTGCTGGGCTTTACCGCGCTGCTCACGGTATCGGGCGTGGTGGTTGCAACAGCCCACAGTTACGCGGTGTTCATGCTGGGCCGCGCGCTGCTGGGTGTGGCGATTGGCGGCTTTTGGTCGATGTCCACGGCCACCGTCATGCGGCTGGTGCCGACCGCTGCCGTGCCCCAGGCCCTGGCCACCATCAATGGCGGCAATGCCCTGGCCGCCACCATCGCCGCGCCGCTGGGCAGTTTCCTGGGCCAGTTTATGGGCTGGCGGGGTGCGTTTGCGCTGGTCATTCCCTTGGCCGTGGCCGCGTTCGCCTGGCAATGGGCCCGGCTGCCGCCCATGCCCGGCAACCCGCACACGGCCTCTGGCAACCCGTTCAGGCTGCTGCGGCGGCCTGCGGTGGCGCTGGGCATGGCGGCCACCCTGCTGCTGTTCATGGGGCAGTTTGCGGTGTTCACCTACCTGCGGCCGTTTCTGGAAACCATTACCGGCGTGGGTATCTCGGCGCTATCGCTGATGCTCTTGCTGATGGGGGCCAGCGGCCTGCTGGGGACCTACCTGGTGGGCGTGTTGCTGAAGACGCGGCTGTTCGTCTGCCTGGTGCTGATTCCGCTGTGCATGGCGGCAATGGCGCTGTTGCTGATCGCACTGGGGGCCTCGGCCACGGCGGTGGCGGTGCTGCTGCTGGGCTGGGGCCTGGTGGGCACCGCCGCCCCGGTGGCCTGGGGCGTGTGGCTGAGCAAGACGCTGCCGCACGATGCCGAGGCCGGGGGCGGCCTGATGGTGGCCACCATCCAGCTGGCCATCACCCTGGGTGCGGGGGTGGGTGGCGCACTGTTCGATGCGGTGGGATGGTGGGCCCCATTTGCGCTGGGGGCGCTGCTGCTGGCCGGATCGGCGGTATTGGCGTGGGCCGCGCGCAAACCTTGACATAGATCAGCCCGGGGCCTCGCAGACACCGCCATGATGGCCTGGTGCAGCCGCTATGTGCTGCAGCGCACAGACTCCGCGCACCAGGCGCTCTACGGTGGGGTTGCGCAATCACAAAGGCCCGCCGCATGCACTACAAAGACTATTACGCCACGCTAGACCTGCCGCGCGATGCCAGCCTGGACCAGGTCAAGAAGGCCTACCGCAAGCTGGCGCGCCAAACCCACCCCGACGTGTCCAAGGCGGCCGATGCCGAGGCCCGCTTCAAGGAAGCCGCCGAGGCCTATGCCACCCTGAAAGACCCCGAGAAACGCGCCGCCTACGATGCGCTGGGCCGCCCAAAGCCCGGCGAAGAATTTGCCCCACCGCCGCAGTGGCGGCACGAGCACGCGGCCGATGCAGCCTCGTTCGACGACCTGGACCTGGCCGACCTGCTGGCCGCGCTGGGCCGAGGCCAGCGCGGGGCCACCCGCGGGCCGGTGGCCACCCCGGGGCGTGACTACGAAAACACCGTCTCGCTCAGCCTGGAAGACGCGCACCGGGGCAGCACGCTGAACCTGGACCTGGCCGAGGCAGGCGGCACCCGCACGCTGGAGGTCACCATTCCACCCGGCACCCGCGAAGGCCAAAAGCTGCGCCTGCGCGGCAAAGGCGGCAAGGGCCGCCACGGCGGGCCGGATGGCGACATCTACCTGCACATCACGCTGGCCCCGCACCCGCTGTTTCGCGCCGACCACCACGACCTGTACTTCGACCTGGCGCTGGCCCCCTGGGAGGCCACCCTTGGGGCCGAGATCGAGGTGCCTACGCTGGACGGCCCGGTGCTGCTCACCGTGCCCGCTGGCACCCGCGCCGGGCGCAAGCTGCGGCTGCGCGGCCGGGGCCTGGCCCAGGGCAAGGCCGGGCACGGCGACCTGTATGCGCTGGTGCACATCGACGTGCCCGCCGCACCGTCCGAGGCAGAGCGCGCGCTGTACCAGGAGCTGGCCCGCATCTCCCCATTCAATCCCCGCCCCCACACCGCCAAGACCGCCAAGGAGAGTCCCCATGAACCTCACCCTCGTTGAATGGGTCTGGCTGGATGCCAGCGAAACCATGACGCTGACTGAGCTGTCCAGCTGCTGCGGCATCGCCGAAGATGACCTGCAGGAGCTGGTGGAGTACAGCGCTTTGGTGCCCTTACAGCCCGCCAGCCAGCCCCCCAGCTTCAGCGCCGAATGGGTCACCCCGCTGCGCACCGCTGGCAAGCTGCGCAACGACTTTGACCTGGAGCTGTTTACCGTGGCCCTGCTGCTGGCCCAACTGAACCGCATCGAAACCCTGGAGCGCCAGGTGAAGTCGCTGCAGGCCCAGGTGCCCGCCCACCTCAGCTGAACCCCCCTGAAACCTCTGGAGAACCCCATGCAACATTACCAAATCGCCGTCATCGTCGGCAGCCTGCGCAAAGAGTCACTCAACCAGCAGTTGGCCACAGCCATCGCCCGGCTGGCACCAAGCAACTTCTCGTTCAAGCTGCTGCAGATCGGCGACCTGCCGCTGTACAACCAGGACGACGACGCGAACCAGGCGGAGTGGGTGATCCGCTTCAAGCAGGACATTGCGGCATCGCAAGGCCTGCTGTTCGTCACACCCGAGTACAACCGCTCCATCCCTGGCGTGCTCAAAAACGCCATCGACCACGCATCCCGCCCGTATGGCGACAACGCCTGGGCGGGCAAGCCCGCCGGGGTGCTGGGCGTGTCGGTCGGTGCCATCGGCACGGCGCTGGCGCAGCAGCATCTGCGCAACATCCTGGCCTACCTGGACGTGCCCACCATGGCCCAGCCAGAGGCTTTCATCCAGGCCAAAGAGGGTTTGTTCGACGCGGATGGCAACATCGGCGCGGGCAGCCGGGAATTTCTGCAGGGCTGGATGGACCACTTTGCGGCCTGGGTGCAAAAGCAGTCGCACACCCTTGCCAGCATGGCCACGACATAGCCCGCACCGGCTCCGCCAGACCCTCTACCGCTATATAAAATATAGCTTCTCACGCTTATGGAATAAGCGCTGGAGGCCTGTGGAGCCTATAAATTTGCCATCGGTACACAGCAGCTACGCCCACACGCGGTGCCCGTGAAGCCCCCGTGGCGTACTTGTCCTACACGCGGGGGGCGGTCGGGGAGGTGCAATGGAGGCTAGTCTCTGGAGTTCCCCATGTCCCTGCCATTTCTGCAAGTGCTGTCGCGATACGACGGCGACACCTACATCAACAACCCGGTGGAAGTTGGCTGGTTGGTCACACTCAAACACCAGGGTTTGGTGCATGCGGATATCGGCCCGGCCGCGCTGACCCAGTACCCCAGCCGCCCACCCATGTACGCGATTGCGCGTGGCCTCACGCCCGAAGGTTTCACGGCGCTGGGCGTGCGCCCCCCCAAACGGTACGGGTATGCGTGGTGGCGCGCCATTTTCAGCTTCCAGCGTCGCAAGTTCCCCAAGCTGCGGTTTCGCAACTACGAGGTCCGCCTCACGACGGAGTACTAAGAACTTGTCCGTAAATTATCCGGGGTCGCGCAGGTGCCTGTTCGGGATGCGCAGTTAGGCGCAAAACCCAAGCCAAGGCTTTCCGCCTTGGCTGGTTTTGTAACGACGCTGAGCGCCCGAAAAGGCACCTGCCCTTCGGGTTGGGGTGAAATCGGGCGATTTGTCTGCCGCAACCCTTGTATGGGCGGGGAGCCCATGCTGCGGTCTGCGACAACCAACTCATCCCGATTGCATCCCAACGCGACCCCTGATAATTTACGGACAAGTTCTAAGCCCGGTGCTCTCGGGCACCAGCATGGCCTCCAGCGCCTTCACCCGAAAGGCGCGCGGGCTCAGGCCGGTGTGCTTGCGAAAAAAGCGCCCAAAGTAGGTCTCGTCGGCAAAGCCCAGGCTGTCGGCCAGCTGCTGGATGCTGTTGCTGGTGTAGACCAGGTCGCGCTGCGCCTCGTGCACCAGCCGGGCGTTGATGACATCCAGGCTGGACATTCCCAGCACCTCGCGGCACAGGCGAGACAGCTGCCCCGGCGTAATGCCCAACTGCTCGGCGTAGGCGGTGATGGGCAGGTGCTGCTTGAAACGCGCATCCACCATGGCCCGAAACTTCTCGATCTGCTGGGTTTTGCGCGGGTTGCCCAGCGCCCGCGCGGCCTGCTGCACCTGAGCCAGCCGCGCCACCTGCACGCACACGGCGGCCACCAGCGCCATGCCCGCATTCACCTGCCCGGCAGACAGCAACTGCGCCTCGCGCTGGATGCCCAGAAACAGTGGCATCAGCATGTCCGCATGGCCACTGCTGGCATCCAGGGTGATGACGGCGGGCGTGCGGATGGTGGGCAGCAGCCCCGGCATGGCCACCCCGGCCAGCGACTCCAGAGGCCGCTGCGCCGCCGTAACCACCGGCCCGTCCATGTCGTCCGAGAAGCTGAAGGCATGCACGGTTTGTGCGGGAATCAGCAGCAGGCACGGCGCGCTGACGGCAAACCGCGCGTGGTCGATCTGCACCTCGGCCGTGCCCTGCACCAGGTACAGCAGCTGCAGAAAAGCATCGTGCTTGTGGGGCCGAATCTCCCAGTTGTAGGGGCGCGAGCGCTGCGGAATCCATTCAAAATCGAACGAACTTTGCCAGCCGGGTGCGGCCTGGTCGCCGTACAGCGCATAGTTCGGGATAACCCTGGTTGCCACATCCGTTCCTTCAAAGATGCACGAACTGTCTGGGTTTTCGCGTGAATTGTCAAACCGGTATTTGCCCGCAATTTGAACAATAGGGTCTTCAAAACAAGGAGACCCGCATGCCCGACACCCCCCGCCATTGGCTGCAACTCGACGGCCAGGTCTGCGCCGTGACCGGTGCGGCCAGCGGCATTGGCGCTGCCATCGCCCGCAGCCTGGCCCAGGCCGGAGCCCGGGTGGCCCTGCTCGACCGCGACCTGGCAGGCTGCGAGCAGATCGCCGCCACCCTCACCGCCCAGGGCGCATCCGCCATGGCCGTAGCCTGCGATGTGGCTTCCGAAGCCAGCGTGCAGGCCGCCGCCCAGCGGGTGCACGCCGCCTGGGGCCCCGCCTACGCGCTCATCAACAACGCGGGCATGCTGCGCGCCGGGGGCCTGGCCGAGGTCAGCCTGGACGACTGGAACGCGGTGCTGGCCGTCAACCTCACCGGCTACCTGCTGTGCGCCCGCGCCTTTGGCGCGCAGATGCGCCAGGCCGGGCGTGGCAGCCTGGTGCACGTGGCCTCGGTTTCGGGCCTGACCCCGCAAACCCAGAGCGGGGCCTACAGCGCCAGCAAGGCCGGGGTGCTGTTGCTGTCGCGCCAGTTGGCGGTGGAATGGGGGCCGCAGGGTGTGCGCAGCAATGCGGTTTGCCCCGGCATGGTCCGCACCGCACTGTCGGCCAAGTTTTACGAAGAACCCGGTTTCGAGGCCAAGCGCGCCGCCGTCACCGCCAGCCGCCGCGTCGGCGAGCCGCAGGACATTGCCGACGTGGCCCTGTTCCTGGCCAGCCCGCGTGCGGCCTACGTCAACGCCGCCGAGATCGCCGTGGACGGCGGCATGACCTCCATGCTGATGGACATGGTGCCCCGCCCCGGTTTCAACGCCACCTGAGAACACACACATGACCCCAAATTTGGATTACGACCTCGTCGTCGTCGGCTCCGGCGCTGCCGGCCTGGCCACCGCCATCACCGCCCGCAAGCGCGGCCTGGACGTGGTGGTGCTGGAGAAAGAACCCGTGTTTGGCGGCACCACCGCGCTGTCGGGCGGCGTGCTGTGGATCCCGCTAGGCCCGCATGGCCGCAAGCAGAACCCGGCCGACACCCTGGAGGCGGTGCGCAGCTACATGCAGCAGGAAACCGGCAAGTTCTATGACGCAGCGGCGGTCGAAGCCTTTTTGGCCAACGGCCCCAAGATGGTGGAGTTCTTCGAGCGCGAAACCGCCGCCCAGTTCATCCCCACGATGTACCCCGACTACCACCCCGACGCGCCCGGCGGCGTGGACCTGGGCCGCTCCATCCTGGCCGCGCCCTACGACATCCGCGGCCTGGGCAAGGACATGGCGCGCCTGAAACCGCCGCTGAAAACCATCACCTTCATAGGCATGATGTTCAACTCGTCCAACGCCGACCTGAAGCATTTCTTCCAGGCCACCAAGTCGCTGACCTCGTTCGTCTACGTGGCCAAGCGCCTGGTGACGCACCTGAAAGAGCTGGCGCAGTACGGGCGCGGCATCAACGTCACCAGCGGCAACGCGCTGGCGGCCCGCCTGGCGCAGTCGGCACTGGACCTGGGCATCCCCATCCTCACCAACACCCCGGTGCGTGAAGTCACCCTGTTCGGTGGCCGCGCCACCGGCGTGCTGGCCGACGGCGCAGACGGCCCCTGCCGCATCACCGCCCGCCAGGGCGTGGTGCTGGCCTGCGGCGGCTTTCCGCAAGACATCCAGCGCATCGCCAAAGCCTACCCGCACCTGCAGCGCGGCGGCGAACACCTGTCGCCCACGCCCCTGGGCAACACCGGCGACGGCGTGGCCATGGCCGAAAAGCTGGGGGCCAACGTAGACATCCGCTTCGAGGACAGTGCCGCCTGGATGCCGGTCTCGCGCGTGCCCTACCGCGACGGCACGTTTGGCGTGTTCCCGCACCTGCTGGACCGCTACAAGCCCGGCATCATCGGTGTGCTGCGCAACGGCCAGCGCTTCACCAACGAATCCAACTCGTACCACGACGTGGGCGCAGCCCTGGTACGCGCCTGCGCGGGCCAAAAGGAAACCGCCATGTGGCTGGTCTGCGACAAAGCCACCATCGCCAAATACGGCCTGGGCTACGCCAAGCCCGCGCCCATGCCTCTGGGCGGCCACCTGCGCAGCGGCTACCTGGTGAACGGCAACACCCTGGCCGAACTGGCGGCCAACGCCGGTATCGACCTCGCCGGGCTGGAGCAGACCGTGCGCCACTACAACAGCGGCGCGGTACGCGGCGAAGACCCGGCCTTCCACCGCGGCAGCACCAGCTTCAACCGCTACCTAGCCGACCCCGAGCACCGGCCCAACCCCTGCGTGGCCCCGGTGCAGACCGGCCCGTTTTACGCGCTCAAGGTGGTGATGGGCGACCTGGGCACCTTCGACGGCATCCAGACCAGCGTGGTGGGCGAGGTGTTGAAGCGCGACGGCACGGCGATTCCCGGCCTGTACGCGGTGGGCAACGACCGCGCCAGCATGATGGGCGGCAACTACCCCGGCGCGGGCATCACCCACGGGCCGAACATGACCTTTGGCTTCATCACCGGCAACCACATCGCCGACCTGGCCGGAGCCGCAAAATGAACAGTGCCAAGCCGCTGATCGACCACCGCACCTACACCATCGCGCTGCGCAAGATGCCGGAGTTTCTGGAGGTGCTCAACCGCCTGGCCATGCCCATCCTGATGGAGACGCTGGGCCACCCCGTAGGCTTCTACACCAGCCTGGTGGGGCCGCAAAACCAGTTTGTGCACCTCTGGGCCTACGACGACCTGGCCGACTACGAGCGCCGCTGCTTCGCCCGCGACACCCACCCCGGCTTCGGTGCCTACCTGGCGGCATCGGGGCACTTGATCACCGCGCAGGAGACGCGGCTGGTGAAGGCGGTGCAGATGGCTGTTTTTACGGATGCTATTTAACTTATAGCTACTCGTACTGATGGGATAGGCGCGGAGGGGTAAATAACTTGAATACCTTGGACAAAAAGATGCCAAAACCCATCCAATCCATGCAAGTCCTATTACCTGATGCCATCTGCGCCATCTAGATGTAAACCTCAATAGACCAGAAATGAAACTAAAGATACTGTTGGTTACTATTTTAAGTATCTAGCAGCTGACCATTAAGAGCTACCGCCATGCGATGCAATTTACAAAGTAAGCACCCAAAATAAAAAATAATAGGAGAGACAAAATTGTCTTACGAATCGCGCCCCACGGACTGCATTCACAATAACTCCTGGGCTTACAGCCTGATTAACAGCATTGCATTCCACCCGACGGAAAATTTATTCTGCGCGGCATTCTCATCCGTCAACCAGTTGATTAATTTCAAGGTAGACCGTTTCGGGCAAGCGCGCGTCAGCCAGGTCATCAAAAATCCCGAGGCGCTACTCGATGGGCCACAGCATGTGGTTTTCACGCGGGATGGCCAGAAAATCATCGCGGTCAATTGGAGCAGTGAAACATTCACCATGTACCAGCGCGCAGCCGACCAGCGGTATGCCACCGCCCCCGTCGCCTGCATTCCGTTTCCTACGCTGCTGGTGGGCTTCAAACCCCATGGCATGGACGTGTCGCCCTCTGGCAAGCTATTGACGGTAGCCTTTGGCTGGACATCCACCCACCCCAAAGCCATCGGCCTGTTCAGCCTTGACAGTGCAGGCCTGGCAATGCAATTGCTCGACTGGATACCGAACGAACACTTACCCGGCGTACCCAAAGGCATTGCCTTTTCTCCGGATGAAAGCAGTTTGCTGGTGACCTATGCGGACCTGAACTGCATCTGCATTTACGCGATGGACCGCGCCACAGGCCGACTCAACCCGGTGCCCACACAGACCTTCGAAGGCGAAAGCACCCGCTTGTTCCGCCCGGAAGACATCAAGGTGGCGCGCGACGGCCACAGCATTACCGTGTCCAACAGCAACGCCGACTGCGTCACCTCGTATGCGTTTGACCGCAGCCTCAACCGCATCCTGCAGCACACACCGATCCAGGTGTTGGAAAACCCCGATGCCCACCTGAAGTTTCCGCACGGCATCGCTTTCTCGCCCAACGGGGCGCTGCTGGTGGTCAGCCAGTTTGGCCCGCTGCCGGTCACCAGTAACGGCGACATCGTTTACGGCAAGCAAACGCCGCGCAAACAGGCCAAGATCAATATCTACCGGCACCAGCAATCGCACCCGGCCCTGCGGGGCTCCGGCTTGCGGCGTTCCTGGTCTTCGCTGATGCGGCTGATCGGGCCGCGCTAGTTCTTTAGTTCCCGGCCTCCAGCAACCTGCGCGACGCCGCCAGCGCCTGGCGCGCCCACTCCACATCCCCCACCTGCGCCGCCCGTACCTGGTGTGGCACTTCCACGCTGACGGGCACGTCGGCGGGCAGCGCGGCAAAGATGCTGGCCGGGTCTATCCCGCCCTCGCCCGGCAGCAGGCGCTCGCAGCGGGCCGTATGAATCATCTGCTCCACCGTGAAGTCTTTGCCCGCTGGGGCATCGCAGATCTGCGCGTAGTGCAGCAGCGCGGGCGGCAAGGCGCGCAGGTCGTCCAGCGTGGTGTGGGAGCGGGCCACGTGCAGGGCATCCACCAAGATGCCCGCGTTGGCCGGGTGGCCTGCGGCCTGCACGGTGCGCAGGGCGGCCTGGGCATGGGGCACGGCCGTCCAGGGCATGAATTCCAGGTCGGCCGTCATGCCGTAAGGCTGCATGGCCGCGCACAGGCGGGCGTAGTTGTCGGCCAGGCGTGCCAGGTCGGTGTCGTCCCCGGCCACCAGCACGGCACGGGCTTGCAGCGCGGCGGCGGCTTCGAACATGGGCAGGTAGGCCTGCAGGTCGAAGGCGGCATCGATGCGGACGATTTCGATGTCGAACACCCCCACGCCGGTGTCGCGCTGCACCGCCAAGGTTTCGCGCAGGATGGCGGCATCGCCCAGCAAGGGCTGGTACGGCGCGCCGGGTGCATTGGGGCGCAGGCGCAGACCCACATGGCCGTAGCCCAGCTGGGCGGCGGCGGCCAGCATCTGCGGCGGGGTCAGGTTGGCGGCGGTGAGGTAGGCGAGTGAGTAGCTGCGCATGGCCGGTCCTTATTTCAAGGGCGATACCGCGGTGGGCATTGCGATGGTGGAGAACATGTTGGTCGTCAGATTGGCAGGCCCGCCCTTGGGTGGCCAGATGCCCTGGGCCACCGCGTCGGCGCGGGCTTTGCTGCGCGCGTCCAGCGTGGGATAGGCCCAGATGTTGGTGAAGCGCAGGGGTCCGTCCAGCGCCACCATGGCCACCACGCAGGGCGACAGCACTTCGCGCGGCGGCACATACTGTTCCCAAAGGTCGATGGTGGCCTGCACGCCGCCTGGCTTGATGCCGTAGGTGCGGATCTCGTACACCGGGCCGATGATGCCCGACTCGGCCGAAGGGCGCACCGGCTTCATCCACGGAAAGCCTTTGTAGCTGTGCACTTCCAGGCTTTGGAAGATGCTGCCGCAGCCGAAAGCGTCGGCGCTTTGCTGGGTGCGGTCGCGCTCTTTTTGCAGCGTGGCCAGGTCGGCAAAGCCGCGCAAGACAATCATTTGGTTGAGCTGGCCGATGTCGGTAAACCAGCAGCCCAGCAGTTCGCCGCTGGCGTCCGCTGCGCTGGCAAAAGCCTGCACATTGGTGGCGGCCTGGCCTGCGGTGCCGAAAGGCAGGGTCATGGTGGCAAGTTCGTAGTACATGGTGAAAGTCCTTGGTTGCTATGGAATAAAGAGCTGCTTACGCTTATGGAATAAGCACGGAGTGCCTATTTCTTATAAATCGATACCCGCTGCATGGTGGGCGGCGATGAAGCCGAAAGTCATCGCCGGGCCCAGCGTGATGCCGCCGCTGGGGTAGGTGCCGCCCATCACGCTGTGCATGTCGTTGCCGCCCGCGTACAGGCCGGGGATGGGCTGGCTGTGCGCGTCCAGCACCTGGGCGCTGGCGTTGGCGCGCAGGCCAGCGAAGGTGCCCAGGCTGCCGGGGACCACCTTGACGGCGTAAAACGGGCCGTGGAGCAGCGGGGCCATGCAGGGGTTGGGGGTGCCGCTGGCCGCGTCGCCTTGCACCTTGTTGTAGGGGGTGTCGCCTTTGGCGAAGTCGGCATCCACGCCAGTCAGCGCCTGCTGGTTGTAGCGTGCCACGGTGGCCTGCAAATTAGATGCATCGATGCCGCAGGCCTGGGCCAAATCGGCCAGCGTGGCACCGCGCTGCAGGTAGCCGTTGCGCAGCATCGCACCCATGGGCATGGGGGCGGGTTTGACCGCGCCCAGGCCGTAATGGCGGATAAAAGCGTGGTCGCACACCAGCCAGGCCTGCACGGGCGCACCGGCAGGCGTGGCGGCCAGCATGCCGCTGACAAAGTCGTAATAAGAGTCGGCCTCGTTGGTGAAGCGCTGGCCTGCGGCGGTGACCGCGATCAGCCCCGGCTTGGCCCGCTCGACCAGGTGCGGGAAGTGCGCCACCGAGCCATCGGCACGCGGCACCAGGGATACCGGGGCCAGGGCAGCAGCCTGCACCGCATCGCGCGCCACCTGGCCACCCACGGCCTCGCCCAGGCGCAGGCCGTCGCCGGTGTTGCCGCGCGAAGCGGCAGACCAGTGTTCTTGCCCGGTGGGCGCATGCGGCAGCAAAGCCTTCTTGCGCGCCACGTCATGCGGAAAGCCGCCACAGGCCAGCACCACGCCGCAGCGGGCCCGTATTTCCTGGCCGTTGACCATGGCGCCGACCACCCGGCCCTGCTCGGTCAACAAACGCTGTGCCGGGCTGTTGGTGCGGATCTCCACACCCTTGGCAAAGGCCGATGCCGCCAGCCCGGCCACCAGCGCATTCCCGTTGACCAGGCGCATGCCGCGCCGGTGGAGCAACAGGTCGGCAAAGTGTCGCAGCACCAATTTTGTGACGTACCACAGCGAGGCAGGCTTGCGCAGGGCATTGAAGAAATGCCGCAGCTCGGCCCCCGAGGCGATGCCCATGCCCCACAGCGTGGTCTCTTTCAGGGGCGGTTTGAGCCGCGCCATCTCGGCACCCAGGCGGCGGCCATCAAACGGCGCGGCGCAGATCGAGCGCCCACCCAGCGCCGCGTGCGGGTTGCGGCCATGGAAGTCGGGCACGCCGTTGCCGTCGATGAACCGCAGCGCGGTCTGGCTGCGAAAGAAATCCACCATGCGCGGCCCGTTCTCCAAAAAGGCCTGCACCCGCGCCGCATCAAACTGCGCGCCCAGCTCTTGCTGCAGGTAGGCGGTGGGCGTGGCGATGTCCTCGGTGATGCCTGCCTCGGTGGCCAGCGGGTTGCGCGGCAGCCACATCCAGCCGCCCGACCAGGCGGTGGTGCCGCCGTACTGCGGTTCTTTTTCGATGACCAACACCTTCAGGCCCCGATGGGCGGCGGTGACGGCAGCAGACAGGCCCCCGGCACCGGAGCCGATGACCAACAGGTCGGTGTGTTCGGTGGTGGCCATGGTCAGGAGGCGTAGATTTTGCGCAAGCCCGCCGCAGCGTTCGCCCGCGGCTGGTTGAAAAACGGCGAGGCCCCGCTGGCTGCGGCCAGTTGCGCCGCCAGCGACACCAGGTCACCGCCCAGGGCCTGCATGCGCTCCAGCGTGAAGCGGGCCGACGGCCCGGCTATGCTGATGGTGCCCAGGGCCTGGCCTGCCAGGCACACCGGGGCGGCCATGGCGTTCAGGCCGGGGGTGTAGGTTTCCTGCGTCAGGCTGTAGCCGCGTTCGCGCGTGGCCTGCACCTGCGCCATCACTTCTTGCAGGGTCTTGGGGGCGTTGGGGCCAAACTCTTCCACCGGACCCACGCCCTGCTGGGCCACCAGGGCCAGGGCATCGTCGTCGGCCAGAGTGGACAACCAGGCCAGGCCCGAGGACGAGCAGGAGATGCGCGCATCGCTTCCCATGTCGGGGTCGTAGCGCAGGCCTTGGCGGGCACCCTGGGCGCGGGCCACCCAGGTCAGGCGGTTGCCGTCCACCACCGCCAGGCGCACCAGCTCGCCGGAGATTTCGGCCAGCCGGTCCAGCAGGGGCTGGGCAATGTCGACGATGCCGGTGTTGCTCAAAAAGCTCAGGCCCATGGACACCAGTTTGGTGGTGAGCAGGTAGTCACCGTGGTCACGCGTCTGGCGCACATAGCCGCAGCGGGCCAGGTCCACCAGCAGGCGGTGCACCGCGCTGCGGGGGATGTCGAGCCGGTCGGCAATCGCCGCCAGCTCCAGGCCGCCGCCGTGCTGGGACAGCAGCTCCAGGATGGCTAGGGTTCGTTCTAAAACACCGTTCATGGCTTGCTCGATTGTGTGTGGCGATAGCGCATCATACCAAAATCGGAATTAAATTCAATACTTGAATACTATTCCACTTTTGACTATGATTCAGCCAACACAAACCCTCCGGAGACTTATCCCATGACCGAACCCCTCAGCGGTGCCACCCGCATCCACTTCATCGTCGGCGACCCGATCGCCCAGGTGAAATCCCCCGCAGGCGTGACCCAGGAACTGCAGTCCCATGGCCATAACGCCTATGTCATACCCGCGCATGTGGCCCCGGCCAAGCTGGCGGCCTGGCTCGACGGCGTATCGCTGGCGCAGAACGTGGACGGCATCATCGTCACCGTGCCGCACAAATTTGCCTGCTTTGACCTGTGCGCCACCACTTCGGACCGCGCCGCCTTCTTGCACACCGTCAACACCATGCGCCGCAACCCCGACGGCAGCTGGCACGGCGACATGTTCGACGGCCTGGGCTTTGTGTCCGCCATGCAAGACAACGGCTGCCAGCCCGAAGGCAAAAAAGCCTTGCTGGTGGGCGCAGGCGGCGCGGGCTCGGCGATTGCCCATGCATTGGTGATGGCCGGCGTCAGCGAGCTGGCCATCTTTGATGCCGACACCGCCCGCCGCACCACGCTGGTGGACCGCCTGGCCGGCCTGGGCCGCTGCACTGTTGCCCACGGCAGCGCCGACCCCACGGGTTTTGACATCGTGCTCAACGCCACGCCGGTGGGCATGCGGGAGGGTGATCCGTATCCACTCGACGCAGAAAAAATACACAGCAGCATGTTCGTCGGCTGCGTGATCACCGCGCCCGCCATCACACCGCTGATCGCCACCGCACGCGCCAAGGGCTGCGCCACCATGACCGGGGCCCACATGTTTGGCCGGGTGCGCGATTTGATGGTGAACTTCCTGCTGGAGAAATGAGATGCAGGTACTTTCCTCGTTAAGCGCCCTGCCCGAAGCCTCGGCCTATGACCTGGTGGTCGTGGGCGCAGGTGGCGCGGGCATGGCCACCGCGCTATTCGCCGCGCTCGAAGGCCAGCAGGTGCTGCTGGTAGAGAGCACCGGGCATGTGGGCGGCACGACAGCATGGTCGGGCGGCACCACCTGGATTCCCGGCACCCGGCATGCGGCCAGCGTCAACCCCACCGACACCCTGGCCGATGCCAAGCGCTACCTGGACAACGCCGTGGGCGAACGCAGCCCGGCCGCCCTGCGCCAGACTTTTCTGGACCATGGTGCGCAGGCGGTGGAGGTGCTGGAGAACCGCACCGAGGTGCACTACCGCGCCTACCCCAAGCACCCCGACTACATCTCCGACCTGGGCGGCTCCACCCTGAACGGCCGGGCGCTGGAGCCCCTGCCCTTCGATGGCCGCCTGCTGGGCCCGTTGTTCCCGCTGGTGCGCCCGCCCATCCCCGAGTTCACCGTGCTCGGCGGCATGATGGTGGACCGCACCGACATCAACCATTTGCTGGCTCTGAGCAAGTCGTTCCGCTCATTCAAGCACGCCTGCAAGCTGCTGACCCGCCACGGCATGGACCGCCTGCGCCACCCGCGCGGCACCCGGCTGGTGATGGGCAATGCGCTGGTGGGGCGGCTGCTGCATTCCCTCTCCCAACACACCAACGTGACCCTGGCCCTGCACACCTCGGTGCAGCGCATCCAGCGCACTGCCGATGGCATTGCCACTGTGACGCTGGTGCAGGAGGGTCAACGCCGCACCGTGGCCGTGCGCAAAGGCCTGGTGCTGGCCAGCGGCGGCTTCAATCGGCATCCGCAACTGCGCCAGGACCTGCTGCCCGGCATCTCGCCCGACTGGTGCCCGGCGGCACCCGGCCACACCGGCGAGGCCCACGGCCTGGCCCAGCACGTGGGTGCGCACTACGGCCAAGGGGGGCTGAGCCCGGCGTTTTGGGCACCGGTGTCCAAACGCCTGCGGCCCGACGGCAGCACCGCCGTGTTCCCGCACTTCATGATGGACCGCGCCAAGCCCGGCATGCTGGCGGTGAACCAGGCGGGCGACCGCTTTGTGAACGAAAGCACCTCCTACCACCTGTTCGCGCTGGCCCTGCAGCAGCAGCCCCAGATGGCGGCCTACCTGGTGTGCGATGCCAAAGCCTTGCGCAAGTACGGCATCGGCATGGTGCGCCCCGGCGGCAAGGGGCTGGAGCCGTTTCTGGCCGACGGCTACCTGGTGCAGGCCGAAACGGTGGAGGCGCTGGCGCAAAAACTGGCCCTGCCTGCAGCGCACCTGCAGGCCAGCGTGGCCCAGATCAACGACTACGCCCAAGCCGGTGTGGACCCGGACTTCCAGCGGGGCAGCACCGCCTATTCGCAGAACATGGGCGACCCCAGCGCAGGCGGCAAAAACCCCAACCTCGGCCCCGTGCGCGAGGCCCCGTTTTATGCCGTGCGCCTGTACCCCGGCGACATTGGCGCGTCCACCGGCTTTGCCACCGATGGCGATGCCCGCGTGCTGGGCGAAGACCACACGCCCATCCCCGGCCTGTACGCCGTGGGCAACGACATGCACAGCATCATGGGCGGGGTCTACACCGCGCCCGGCATCACGCTGGGGCCAGGGGTGGTGTTTGGCTATTTGGCCGCGCGCCACGCTGCCGCACGCACCGCAACCTAGGGAAACCCCCTGTCGGGCCATGCAGGAAATGTCCTGTTCATGGCCCGATTCGTTGGTGAATTCAAGCCTCCCGCAAAACAAAATTCAGCTGCTTTTGACAGAGGGCGGCAGACACCGCTTGTTTTAAAACCGCGTGAGGAGACAACTATGCACAACCCGATAACTATTATTTTTATAGCTGCTCGTGCTTATCGAATAAGCGCTAGCAGCCTTTTTTCTTTAAATTCCTCGAACCCGGCCTAAAGGATGGCCCCCCTCTCTTTGGTTGCCGTTGTCACCGGTGCCGCCGACGGCATCGGCTGGGCCACGGCGCAAAAACTGGCCGCCAGCGGCTACCGAATTGCACTGCTGGACCTGCGCACGCAGGCCGCACAATCCCGCGCCGCCGAGCTCGGCCCCGAGCACCTGGGCCTGGGCTGCGACGTGACCCAGCCCGACAGCGTGGACGCAGCCATTGCAGCAGCGCGCACGCTGGGCCGCATTGCGGTGCTGGTCAACAACGCGGGCATCGCCG
Source organism: Rhodoferax sp. LS1P39 (assembly GCF_056521425.1). Lineage (NCBI taxonomy): Bacteria > Pseudomonadati > Pseudomonadota > Betaproteobacteria > Burkholderiales > Comamonadaceae > Rhodoferax > Rhodoferax sp. LS1P39. The sequence continues at coordinate 392,044 of NZ_JBWMAV010000002.1, forward strand.
ACCAAACCGGCCCCACGGTGGCGCAAGACGTATCGGCCTTTGACCGGGTGCTGGACGTGCACCTGCGTGGCACCTTTCTGGTCAGCCAGGCGGTGGCCAAAACCATGCTGCAAGACACCGGCCACCGCGCCATCGTCAACCTGGGCTCCATCGCCAGCAGCACCGGCCTGCCTGCGCGCAATGCCTACAGCGCGGCCAAGGCCGGGGTGATCGGCATGACCCGCGCCATGGCCAGCGAATGGGCGCGCGACGGCATCCGCGTCAACGCCGTGGCCCCGGGCTACGTGCGCACCGCACTGGTGGCCGAGCTGGGCCGACAGGGGGCCATCGACCTGCCGGGCATTGCCCACCGCACGCCGCTGGGCCGCATGGCCGAGCCCCATGAAATTGCCGAGGCCATCGCCTTTTTGGCATCGCCCCAGGCCAGCTTTATCACCGGCGTGGTGCTGCCGGTGGACGGCGGCTGGACGGCGTTTGGCGCGCCGGAATCCGCGCTATCGGCCCTGGCGGCTTGAACCACTTTTAAAACTGGAGGAGACAAAAATGTTGGCTATCAACCTTTTCAACGGCCTGGTCTATGGCGCATTGCTGATCGTGATGTGCTCGGGGCTGGCGCTGATCTACGGGCTGCGCCGGGTGGTGAATTTCGCCCACGGCTCGCTCTACATGCTGGGGGCCTACCTGGGCTATTCCATCGCCAGCCACAGCAACTTCTGGGTGGCGCTGGTGGCGGCCCCGGCAGTGATGGCGTTGCTGGGCGTGCTGCTGGACCGCTACGGCTTTCGCCTGCTGCAAGACCGCGACCCGCTCAGCGTGGTGCTGGTGACCTTTGGCCTGCTGCTGATCATCGAAGACTTTGTGCAAAGCGTGTGGGGCAAGAGCAACCTGTCGGTGGCGGCCCCCGAGGCATTGAACACCTCGGTCGATCTGCTGGGCACGCCGGTACCCGCCTACCGGCTGGCGGTGATTGCCGTGGGTGCGCTGGTGGCGCTGGGCCTGAGCCTGTGGCTGCGCTATTCCAAGGTGGGCCTGTTTGTGCGGGCGGCCAGCACCGACCCCACCACCACCGCCATGCAGGGGGTGAACACCGACGTGCTCAGCGCCGGGGTGGTGGGCCTGGGCACCGCGCTGGCCGGGCTGGCCGGGGTGGTGGCCGCGCCGTTTCTGTCGCTGTCGCCGTCCATGAGCAGCGACGTGATCATCGATTCGTTTGTGGTGGTGGTGGTCGGCGGCCTGGGCTCGCTGATAGGCGCCTTTGTGGCGGCCATGGCGCTGGGCATGGTGCAGGCGCTGGGGGCCGTGTACCTGCCCGACCTGTCGGCGGTGCTGCCCTTCGTGATCATGGTCGCCATCCTCATCTGGAAGCCTGCGGGCTTTGCCGGCAGCCGCACCTGAAAGGAATTCAACATGTCTATCCAACGTATCACTCTATCCACCGCAGGCGCATTGGGCGTGGGGGCCGTGGTGGCGACCACCGTCACCTCGGGCACGGTCTTGTCGCTGCTGACCCAAGCCATCATCTACGCGGTGTTTGCCAGCGGCGTGGGTCTGCTGCTGCGGCAAAACGGCATGGTCAGCTTTGGCCACGCGCTGTTCTTTGGCGCGGCGGGCTACGGCGTGGGCCTGCTGCTGCAGATGCAGGCCATGCCCGCCGAGGCGGCCATGCTCGTCACCCTGCTGGTCTTGACCGCCGTGGCCTTTGTGATGGGCCTGGTGATTGTGCGGGTGCCCGGTGTGGCCTTTGGCATGCTGACGCTGGCGGTGGGGCAGATGTTCTACCTCACGGCCTCGCGCTCCCGCGGCCTGACCGGTGGTGCCGACGGCATGAACATCGAGTGGCCCGCCACGCTGTTTGGCCTGCCGATGTCGCAGCTGCTGAAGTCCTCGCACATGTTCTTGCTGTGCTGGACGGTGCTGGTAATGGTATTGCTGGCCCTGGCCCTGCTGCTGCGCAGCCGTTTTGGCAGCATCACCGAGGCGGTGCGCGACAACGAGGAGCGGGCCCGCTTCATCGGCATCCGCACCCTGCTGCCGCGTGCGGCCATCTACGCCTTGTCGGCCCTGGTGACCGGCGTGGCCGGTTTGCTGTCGGCGCTGAACACCGGTTTTGTGTCGCCAGAGAACCTGCACTGGAGCCTGTCGGGCGTGGCCCTGATGATGGTGGTGGTGGGCGGCTACAAGGCCCTGTGGGGCCCGGCGCTGGGTGCCGTTGTGTACTTCCTGGCCAAGGACATTCTGGGCGACTACGCCAACCACTGGATGGCCATCTTCGGCGTGGCACTGATCACCGTGATCGTGTTCTCGCCCACCGGCATCGCCGGAGCCCTGGGCCGCCTGGTGCGCCCCAAACCATCCACCCCCGCCCTGCGCACAGCCCCCGGGCACTGAGAGGAACACCCATGAGCAACTATGTATTGGAAGCCACCGACGTGGCCATCCACTATGGCGGCGTGAAGGCCGTAGACGGTGTCTCGTTGACGCTGGAACGCGGCCAGATCCGCGGGCTGATAGGACCCAACGGCGCGGGCAAGTCCACGGTGATCGATGCCATCACCGGCCGCACCCGCCTGACCCGCGGCACGGTGCACCTGGCCGGGCAGGACGTGACCGCCCTGGGTGCCACCCAGCGCCGCATGCGCGGGCTGTCGCGCAGCTTTCAGCGCACCAGCATCTTTGGCCAGATGGCGGTGCGCCAGCAGGTGGAACTGGCCTCGCACAAGATGGGCGTAGCCGACTCCGAAGCCGATGCCGACGCAGTGCTGCAAGAGCTGGACCTGATGCCGCTGGCCGACGCCACGGCCGAAGACCTGGGCTATGGCCAGCAGCGCCGCCTGGACCTGGCGCTGGCCCTGGTGGGCCGCCCGCAGGTGCTGCTGCTGGACGAACCCATGGCCGGGCTGTCGGTGCAGGAATCGCACGACCTGGCCAGGCACCTGAAGGCACTGACCTCGCGCTGGGACGTGTCGGTGCTGCTGGTCGAACACGACATGGACGTGGTCTTCGGCATCTCCGATGTGGTCACGGTTTTTGAACTCGGCCGGGTGATCGCCAGCGGCGCACCGGCCAGCGTGCGCGCCGACCCGCGTGTGCGCGAAGCCTATTTGGGGAGCACGGCATGAGCGCACTACTGCAACTGGAAAAAATCAACGCCTTTTACGGCTCGGCCCACATCCTGCACGGCCTGAGCCTGGCGGTGCACCCCGGCGAGCGCGTGGCGCTGATCGGCCGCAACGGCGTGGGCAAGACCACGGTGGTCAACACCGTGCTGGGCCTGGCCGCGTTACGCGGCGGCAGTGTGCGCGTGGGCAGCAAAACCCTGCCGCGCCCGCGCCCCTACATGGCGGCCCAGCAGGGCGTGGTGGTGGTGCCGCAGGGGCGGCGCATCGTAGCCAATTTAACCGTGGAAGAAAACCTGCAACTGGGTGCCGCCGTGGGCCGCAAAGGCCCGTGGAACGTGCCCGAGATCTACAAGCTCTTCCCCATCCTGCAAGAGCGCGCCCACACCCCGGGCACCGCCTTGTCGGGCGGCCAGCAGCAGATGCTGGCCGTGGGCCGGGCGCTGATGGCCAACCCCGCGCTGATCTTGCTGGACGAGCCCACCGAGGGCCTGGCCCCGGTGATCGTGGACCAGCTGGCGGTGATCTTCAAACGCGTGGCCGACCAGGGCACGGCCCTGCTGCTGATCGAGCAAAACATGAGCCTGGTGGTGCGCGTGGCCGAACGTTACTGCGCCATGGCCAAGGGCGCGGTGGTGGCCGAGGGCCCGGTGGAGAACAGCAAGGCCTGCCTGCAGGACCTGGAAGCCCACGTGATGGTTTAAAGCACGCACCTCTTTTCATCGGCAACCGGGCCGCTTCCGGCAATTTGATTCAGGAGACACAACCATGTTCATAAAAAATCGCATCCTCGCCGCCCTGGCACTCACCGCCGCCCTGCCCCTGGCCGCACTGGCCCAGGGCAAGGAGCCCGTCAAGATCGGCCTGGTGTCGTCCAAGTCGGGCGTGTTTGCCCAGCAGGGCGAAGAAGTCATACGTGCCGTGCAGTTCGCCATCGACGAGGCCAACGCCAAAGGCGGTGTGGATGGCCGCAAGGTCGAGGTGCAGACGGCAGACGACGAAGGCACGCCCGACGCAGGCCGCCGCGTGGCCGAAAAGTTGGCGCGTGACGGCTACAACCTGCTGATCGGCGCGATTCCATCGTCCATCTCGTTGGCGCTGGCGCAAAACCTGGAGCGCTGGGACGCGGCCTACTTTGCCGTGGCCAGCAAGTCCGACAAGCTGACCGGCGACACCTGCCGCCCGCGCAGCTTCCGCACCAACCACTCTGACGCGATGGACATGGCCATGATCGGCCAGTGGGCCAAGGGCTTCAAGGAAAAGTCGTTTGCTGTGCTGGCGGCCGACTACGTGTGGGGCCGCGACTCGGGCGAGTCGTTCAAGAAAGCCGTCGAAGCCCAGGGCAAGACCGTGCCGCTGAGCCTGTACGTGCCGATGGGCACCAAGGACTTCTCGCCCTACATCGCCCAGCTCAAGGCCTCTAACGTGGAAGCCATCTGGGTGGCAGAAACCGGCCGCGACGCAATTGCGTTTGCCAAGCAGGCGCAAGAGTTTGGCCTGATCCCGGCGAAGAAGCTGATCGGCCACTCACTGATCCTGAACTTCATGATCGAAGGCTCGGGCGACGCGCTCAAAGACACCATTGGCACCATCCCCTACGCCGTGGACATCGACACGCCGCGCAACAAGGCCTTTGTAACCGCCTGGAAAGCCAAGTTCAACCGCCTGCCGTCCGACAACGAAGGCGGTGCCTACAACGGCACACAGGTGATCTTTGAAGGCGTGAAGAAAGCCGGCAGCGTGAAGCCCGCCGAGGTCAGCAAGGCCCTGCGCGGTGCCCAGTTCGACTCGATCTACGGCGACGTGACCATGCGCGCAGCAGACAACCAGCTGGTGCTGCCCAACTACGTGGGCCGCGCCAAGGTGGCCGACGGTGTGCTGCGCGCGGTGATCGAGCAGCGCTTCGACCCGTCGCTGACGCCCGCACCCTCGCCCTTGTGCAAGATGTGATGGCCGCATTGGCGCACTCCACTGCGGTACACGCCCTGGTCACCGGTGCTACCGGTGGCATCGGCCAGGGCATCTGCTTTGCGCTGATCGCCCAGGCGCAGAAGGACGGCATCCCCATCCACATCAGCGCTGCCGCCTCGCAGCCCGGTGCCAAGCTCGACCAGCTGCTGGACGAACTGCGCGCTGCGGGCGCCAGTGCCCACGGCGTGGCGGGCGACATCACCGAGCCCGCAGATTGCACCAGCCTGGTGGCGCAGGCCCAGGCGAGGGGCGGCGACCTGACGGCCCTGGTCTGCAATGCCGGTGCCTCCGGCCCGGGCCGCCTGGCCGACCTGCCGGTGGCGCAGTGGGACCGTACCTTCCAGCTCAACACCCGCTCGGCCTGGCTGCTGGCGCAGGCCGCTTACCCGGCGCTGGCGCGCACCCGCGGCAGCATCACGGCGATTGCCTCGATGTCGGGCCTGACACCGCACCCCGGCTACGGCGCATATTCGGCGGCCAAGGCTGCCCTGGTGATGCTGTGCCGCCAACTGGCGCAGGAATGGGCGGCGGACGGCATCCGCGTCAACACGGTGTGCCCCGGCATGGTCCGCACGCCGCTGACCGAAGCCGTCTACCAGGACGCGGCCACGCTGCAGCAGCGCCAAGCCCTGGTGCCCCTGGGCCGCATCGGCCAGGCCGAAGACGTGGGCGCAGCGGTGGCGTTCCTCAGCAGCGCGGCAGCGTCGTACGTCACGGGCCAGAACCTGCTGGTGGACGGCGGTATTTCAGACCACATGCTGGCCATGGTTCCAGGGCGGCCCGGCAAGCCGCCGGTGGGCCAGCCGGAAAGTGCCTGAGCCCTGGCCTCCATCCACTGACCATCCGCAGGGAGGGCCCGTACACGCTCCACCTGCGGCCCACACCCATAACCGCAGCATCGCTTGCCTGCGCGCTTGTGAGCCGTATCAAAAATAGGTAAAGTGTTTCTAAACTTTTCTATAGCAGCGACCCTCTTCACCGCACTAGCTTCGCTTCGCCCTCCCGGGCTGCAAGCCCGTTTCTGGCAAGGCACCGGCTCCAGACTGGCCATCTGGGAGTGTTGACGATCTGCCACCACCCTACCCGGAGGATGCATGAAAGATGCAATCTTGGCCGCGCAAGCACGCTGGCGCTTGCTGGTTCCCATCCTGACCCTGGTAGCGGGTGGCTTGATCATTCTGGCCATGGCCTACCTGGAGCACTCACAGACGCTAACTTTTGAGCGCAACCTGGTGAAGGTGCGCGATTTGCGGGTGGCCCGTCTGGAACTGAGCACCAGTGTGTTGCACCTCAACTGGAACGAAACACCGACTGAAGAGGCCCAAACCCCTAGTGACCGCGCGCTGATCACCCGGTCACTGGCCCGTGTGGACGAACACCTGAAACTGTTGGGCACCGACCCCGACGGTACTGCCGCCTACGTGCAAAGGCGGCTGGATGATTTCAAGCAGATCGTGCTGCACGACAGCACCTGGAGCGGGCCCGTCCGCACCGCCGACCTCAAACGCAGCTATCTGGAGCTGGACAACGGCATGGGTCGGCTCGACAGCTACAACGCGGGCCGGCTGCGGGTGCTGATGGCCGACCAGCGACAGCAGTTCAACCTGGCCGTGGGCGCAGCCCTGTTGTTGCTCACCTTGGTCGGGATATTTGTGCTGCGTGACCACCAGCGGCTCAACCGGGTCGAGCAGGAGCTGCGCGACAGCGAAAGCCATTTTCGGCAGACCGTCGAACTGATGCCCCAACTGGTGTGGAGCTGCGATGCCCGTGGCGAATGCGACTACCTCAGCAGCCGCTGGGCCATCTACACCGGCTTGCCCACCGAGCGCTACCTTGGCAGTGCCTGGGTGGAGCTGATCCACCCCGACGACCGGGACAGGGTGTTCCAGTACTGGAAGGCGAATGTGGCCAACGGCGGCAACTTCGAGGTGGAGTACCGCATCCGCCGCCACGACGGGGCCTACCGCTGGTTTGATACCCGAGCGGGCCTGGTGTACGACGGCCATGGCAAGCCGTTCAAGTGGTTTGGCTCCTGCACCGACATCCACGAACGCAAGCTTTTCGAGGCCGAGCTCACCCAGCACCGCGACCAGCTGGAAGCCCAGGTCGAACAACGTACCGCGGCCCTGGTGGCGGCGCTGGACGAACGCAGCATGGCGCAGCAAGACCTGCAGCAACGCAATGTCCAGTTGCGCGAAGCCGAGGTATTCATGCGCCTGGTGGCCGACAACATCCCCGGCTACATCACCTACTGGGACAGCAGCATGCGCTGCCGCTTTGTGAACCAGGCCTATAGCGCATGGTTTGGCCTTGCCAACGAAGACATCCTGGGGCGCACCATCATCGATGTGCTTGGCGCAGAATTCTTCGAGAAGGTGAAAGTGCGCACCATGGCGGCGCTGGCGGGTGAGACCCAAGACTTTGAACGCGAGGAGTTCAATGGCCAGGGCGAGCTTGCCGTCAGCCGCGTGCAGTACCTGCCGGTCATCCGCGAGGGCAAGGTACAGGGGTTTTTTGTCCTCGGCAGCAACATCACCCGCCACAAGCAGGCCGAGCAGCTGCTGCAGCTGGGCAATGCACAACTGGCCGATGCCCGCGACCGGGCCGACGCGGCCAACCGGGCGAAGAGCAACTTTTTGGCCAATATGAGCCACGAAATACGCACCCCGATGAACGCCATCATCGGCCTGACGCACATCCTGCGGCGCGATACCGAAGACCCGACCAACCTGGCCCGGCTGACCAAGATCGACAACGTCGCCCACCACCTGCTGCAGGTCATCAACGACATCCTGGACCTGTCCAAGATCGAGGCGGGTAAGCTGTCGCTGGAGAAAATCGACTTCTCGCTGGATGCCTTGCTCACCCGTACCTGCGCCATGGTGCTGGATGTGGCCCGCGAAAAAGGCCTGGAAATGGTGCTGGATACCAGCCAGATCCCCGACCGCCTGAACGGCGACCCCACCCGGCTGATGCAGGCGCTGCTGAATATTCTGAGCAATGCAGTGAAGTTCACCGAACGCGGCTCGGTCTTGCTGCGTGGCGAACTGGTAGCCCGCGAAGGGGCGGAGTTGCGCATCCGCTTCGAGGTACGCGATACCGGTGTGGGCATTGACCCGGAGATGCTGCCCCGGCTGTTCACCCCCTTTGCGCAGGCCGATGACTCCAGCACGCGCCGACATGGCGGCACAGGCCTGGGCCTGGCGATCACGCGGCATATCGCCGAACTGATGGGCGGTGAAGCGGGTGGCGAAAGCCTGCCCGGCAAAGGCAGCCGGTTCTGGATCACCGTCAGCCTGATGCACGCCCTGCAGGCCGAGGCCACCAGCCCCCCGGTACTGAACGGGCTGCGCAGCCTGGTGGTCGACGATCTGCCAGAGGCCCGCACCGCGATGGCCGAGATACTGCGCACGCTGGGCCTGCGCGCAGATGTAGCCGCCAGCGGCACCGAAGCCTTGGCCATGCTGGGCGCAACCAGCGCCAACCATGACCCGTACGCGGTGGTGCTGATGGACTGGATGATGCCGGACATGGACGGCATGGAAACCGCGCAACGCATACGCGCAAACATCCCGTCACCGCCGCCCATGGTGCTGGTGTCGGCCCACGACAAGGATGAACTGCAAGCCATGGCGAACGCGGCTGGCTTTGGTGTGATTTTGCTCAAGCCCCTGACGCCCTCGATGCTGCTGGACGGACTGATGCACCTGCTGAAGAACGTAGACCACGCGCCCCCACCCCTGCTGCGCAGCGTGGAAGTGCTGGAAAACGCCTTGCGCGACAAGCACCGCGGTGCCAGGGTTCTGCTGGCAGAAGACAACCCGGTCAACCAGGAGGTGGCGGCCGAGCTGCTGCAGGCGGCAGGTCTGGTGGTGGATATTGCCAGTGACGGCGAGCAGGCGGTGCGCATGGCGCTGCGCACGTCTTACGCACTGGTACTGATGGACATGCAAATGCCGCGTATGGACGGGCTGGAGGCCACCCGCACCCTGCGCAAAGAGCCGTCGCTGGCCAACCTGCCCATCATTGCCATGACAGCCAACGCCTTCAGCGAAGACCGTCTGGCCTGCCTCGAAGCCGGTATGAACGACCACCTGGCTAAACCCGTCGATCCACGGGTGTTGCACGAGGCTTTGCTGCGCTGGCTGCCCACGCGCGAGCGGCGTTCGCGGTCCGCCCTGCCCATACCGCCTTCCGCGCAGACACCCATCACCGCGGCCCAGCGGCTGGAGGGCATCCAGGGGCTGGACCTGCGCACCACCTACGAACAGTGCGCGGGCAAACCCGAGCTGGCGCTGCGTGTGCTGAAGCAGTTCCTGGCCCACTACCGCAACGCGGGCGCGGCGCTGATGGACCACCTCAGCCAGGGAGAATTCGAAGAGCCACGGCGCAAACTGCATTCGCTGCTGGGTGCAGCCGGGGCCACCGGGGCGGTCAAGGTCAAAGAAGGTGTAGTGCAGTTGCAGGCTGCGATCAAGGCCAACGCGCCCTTGCCCCAGGTGCTGTCATTGGGCCAGGTTCTGAGCGACGACCTCAACGCCCTGATCGCCGAGCTGGCCCAGCGCCTGGAAACCTAGAGGGCTTTCACGGGACCGCATCCACCCGGTCAAAACGGTAGCCAAAGCCATAGACCGGTGCCAGCTTCCAGCCCCGGCTGCCGTCCAGAAACAACTTGCGGCGCAGCCGACTGACATGGGTGTCGACGGTGCGCACATCCACATCGGTTGATTGCCCCCACACTTTGTCCAGCAGGTGGTCGCGCGACAGTATCTTGCCAATGCTCTGGAACACCACGACCGACAAATCAAATTCCTTTTGCGTCATGGTGATGGGCTCGCCCGCCAGGCTCAGGCGCTCACGCTGGATGTCGATTTCATAGTCGCCCACCCGCACGATGGCCAGACCGTTGGGCTTGGCACGCCGCATGGCCGAGGTAATGCGTGCCAGCAACTCCAGAGGCTTGGGGGGTTTGACGATGTAGTCATCGGCACCCGCCTCCAGGGCCGCCACCACCGTGGTTTCGTCCTCCTCGGCGGTGACCACAATCACGGGTAAATGCCAGCCGATGTTCGAACGCATCCACTGGATGACCTCGCCCCCGCTGCCATCGGGCAGCACCCAGTCCACCAGCACCAGGTCGAAAGTCTCGCGCTTCAGGCCCGCCTTGAAGTCTTTCCCCAGGTTAAAACCACGGGTGGTGTGCTGCCCTTCTTCCACCAGCAGCAAAATAAGCTCCAGCTGAGAAGGGTCATCCTCCAGTACCCCGATATGCATAGTGACTCCTGACCCGAAGGTATGGATGTACGGTGGTTCTCGCGTTTGCAGGCCATTTTGTGCGCAAATCCACCGGCCAGTCCCGGCGCAGTCAGCTTACATTCTGAAACAAGGGGAATGCTTCAACCAAATGGATGAAGAATGTAGTCTGGCAGGAGCCGTCCGGATGCCTACGGCGGCCCCACAAACTGGCTCACCTAAAAGCTCACATCCACCACCACGCTGTCCGAGTACACGGCAGCAGCCGGAGTGGCCTGGTCCTGGTACACCCGGGCGGTGTAAGGAATGGTCTGCAGGCTGACGCCATCGCTGGCCGCAGGCCCATTGGCACGCGCCGTGGTCACACTGCCCCAGAGCGTGCTGTCTGCTTTGAAGAGGTCGTAGGCCAGCCGGTGGACACCGCTGGCCATGTGGCGGCGCCCCCCGGATGCATGGCTGCCTGCACCCAGGCCCACGGTGTACGTCATGCCTTTGGTACACAGCAGCGACAGGTTTTGCGACACCGTAAGGAAGCCGCTGACCAGCGGTGCGCTGCCAAAGTTGACGGTGGGGGCGGTAATGGTGCAATCGTTGGTGACCACCAGGCTCACTACCATGGAGCGGGTGACCGAGCCGTTGTTCAAGACACCCAGGCACAGCCCTCCCAGGTTGACCAGACCCTCACAAATATTCTGGTACGCCCAGGTGAGTTGCAGGGTGTCGGTGTAGGTACCCGCAGGAATATTCGCCCCCGGTGTCGTGGCGATATAAATGGGCACCTGTCCACCGGCCGTGTTCAGAAGAGACAGCAAACTGCTGCCGTTCAGGTTGATGACCACCAGCCCGCCGCTGTACGCCGTGCTCAGGCCCGGGTTGCTGAACACCTGGTAGGGAATGGCATGGGCACCGTTTTTCAGAGTCAAGCCGCTGACCGAGGGCTGTAGCGTGGCTTTGAGGGTGGGCGTTCCGGCCAACACAGACAGCACCACCGGGCCACAGGTGTACGACAAGTTGCCCGAGCCGGTGATGGAGGCTCCGTTTTTGACCTGCTGGGAGGTCACGGTGCCCAGGTTGCCGCCGGTCTCCGTGCTGGTGCAAGCCCATGCCACCGGTGCCAGTCCCCACACCACGATACACAGGCAGAAACGGCGAAACGCCACAGCAGCAAGCAGCCGGGTGGCCCAGGATAGACAGTTATTCATGGCGGTAAAGGGCTAGGGTTAGCGCGCCCACAGGGCGCGACAAGGTCATCAATGCGGTTTGTTCGCCGCTCTCGGGCTGGCACGCCAGTGGCCCGATACGCAGCACCTGCGGGCCATCCACCATCACCGGAAAGCGCACGCGGCAGCGGGTCGTGCCAGGGCCGCGCACCAGCAACTCGTTCAGCGCTTTCAGCCCCTCCAGATACACCAGTCCATCCCAACCCACGACGGATTTTTGGCCTGTTTGCACATGCTCCACCTGCCAACCCAAGGGCAGCGGCCGCCCCTGTTCGTCCACCAGCGTGATGCGCGCCGCCAGGGTTTTCTCGATGTTGAACCTGAGCAAGGCACCGCTGCCGGAGCGCACGCTGAGCCGCTGCTGGGACTGCGCGAGCTGCATGTGGTCGGGTAGCTCCAGCACGTCCACCTCCACCCGCGCAGGGTAAAAACCGGGCACGCCGGGCACCAGGATATGGCCCGCAGCGTCGGTGCGGCCTATGGACTGGTTTTCATAGCGGATAGGCACGCCCGCCACGCCATTGGTGGAGACCAGCACGAAGGCATCGTTGATGCGGTTGGCGGCAAATACCCCACCGTCCATAGCGACCACCGAACCGGTCGCCCCCATCCAGCTGGAGCTGTCAGAGCCCTGGGCGTACACCCCGGCCTGTAACTGCGTCTTGCTGGTGCGCCAGGTGGCACTGGCCTGGCGGTAACTGTTGCCGCTCTGGCTACCGGCATAGGCTAGGTTCCAACCCATCCCACCATCGGCGGGTGTGCTTCGGCTGTACTGGACCTGGCTGTGGGTACTGCTGCGGTCCCGCACGGCGGTCAGGCCCACCATGCTGCGCTCGTCCAAGGAAAACGTCAGTTGCACCTGCAGGCTTAACGCCCGCTGGCCCACGGCTTTGTTGAGGTTGAGCGCCAAAAAAGCATTGCCCGGCAAAGACTTGCTGTACGACAGGCTCAGCAAACGGGTGCGCTGCCGTACGGCATCTTCGAGGCTGAAATAGGCTGCCGACAGCGCCCCCGCCTGCCCCAGCGACAGGCTGCTGCTGACCTGGGTACTGCGCCGGTTCAGCTGCAGGCTGGGGCTGTCGTAATTGGTCAGGTCGGCATACCCTGGGCTGCGTGCGGTGTGCTGCGCACCTGCACCGAAACTGCGCCCGTTGTACTGGTAGCCCAGGTTCAGCTGCCGGCCCGATTGGCCACGCACCTGGCTCTGGCTCCATGCGGTATTGACCACGCCCCAGGTACCCAAAGCCTGCACGCCCCCCAGGCCCACTACGGCCAAGGAAGAAGCCGCTTCGGCCCGGGTTTCCAGGGTGAAAGTGTCGTTCCACCCCACGCGGTAAGCCCCACTGGCGGCGGCGGGGCCATAGGCAAAATTGTGCACCCCATAGTCGCGGCGCAAAGTTCCCACCGCCAGGCTGTAGTCGCTGGCGTTTTTTTTCAGCAGGTTGCTGGCCACATAAAACGGCACCGTCGTCACCACCTGCCGTCCCGCTGCATCGGTGGTGACCACCGATGCCTCCCCCGCACCGTTGATGTACGGAATGGTGTTGAGGGTAAACGGCCCGGGCTGCACGGTTTCGCTGCTCGCCTTGTAGCCATTGATGAACAAATCCACCGCCGAAGGCACCGCTGCCTGGCCCAAAAACTGCGGTAACGGATAGGTCACCAGATCAGGCCGGATCGCAAAGTTGCGCGCCACCTGCACCCCGCCCATGCGTACCGCGCTGCCCCAGGACAAGGGCGCTGCAATCAAATCACCGGCGGTGTAGGTGCGGATGCGCTCGGTATCGGAATACGTCCAGCGGGTGTCGTAGCGCACATAGCCCTTGTCGGTCGCTTGCGCGCCAGCGCGGTACACCCCGGTGTTGGATAGGCTGCCCCAGCCGCCAAACACCCGCTGCTCGCTCAACAGGGATGCCTGCGCGTTGTTGCGACCGGGGTTGCTGGCGTACAGGTCGTAGTTCAGCAACATACCGGCGCTGCTCTGGGCCGAAAAAGCGGCGCTCGGCGTGCCGCCGCCCAGTTCCTGCGACGGCAGCCAGTCGGTGGGCACGGCCAGTTTCAGGCGTTGCCCGGTGCTGTCGTACTGCACCGTGACACCGGCGATCTGGTCCACCGCCACCAGCGTGCCCGCGCCTGCTGCGGTACGCACATGCAAGGCCTGCAGCACCGCAGCGCCGACCAAATAATGGCCATCACGCACCACCACCGGCACCACCTGGCCGCTGGCGCGCTCGTTGACCACCAGCTCCAAAAACAAGGTGATCTGCGCCGGAGCAATGCGGCTGGGCGGTGGTGGCAGTGGTTGCCCATAGCTGCTGGGCACCGCCATCACCAGCCACACTGGCACAGCGCCCACACCCAGCTTGACCCAAAAACCACGCCATGCAGGGCTTATCGGGTCATATGGACAGCGTGTGGACACACGCATCTAACGGGATGGCAGTTGCAGCGGTGTATCGCCGCCATTGACCCGCGCCTCCGGCGCGTAGCCCGCTGGCGGCGGTGCCGTCAACAACCAGCGCATCTCGGAGTGGGCCAGCACATAGCCCAACAGGCCGGGGTTGATCACCACCGGCTGGCCGGGCCCGACCCACTGGGCCGCCGTCAGGCGCGCATGGGCGGGGCCGCTATTGCGCACCACCAGGTACTGCGCGCTGCCCTCTCGCACCGCCCGCCAGCTTAAAGCGGGCTTGGCGGCGGTGGCCGGATCGCGCGGTTTGTCTGCGCGCGGCTTGGTCCACACCCCTTTGCCGTTGACAAACAGCGGTATCGAATAGCGGATTTGCAGCTTTACCCCCATGGCGCTGCCGCCTGGGTTGCCGTTGGGGTTGGTGCCATTGGCCGTGTCGGTTTCTGGCAGTTCGTCCACCAGCACCCGATAGGCCAGCTCCTTGCCCGCAGGCACCGGGCCGGTGTTCATCAGCCGTATCAGTTGGCGCTGGCCCGCCGGTATGACGGCCAGCGGCGGGCTGGCGATGAGCTGGTCCTGGTTTTCGAAGTTTTCTTCGGTGCCCGACTGGCTCCAGCCAAACACGCGTATCTGCAGCGAGACGTTATCGCTGGCACGGTTCTCCAGCCACAAGGCGCTGGCCTGTTGGTCGTCTTCAATCACCGGGTCTACCGGCCAGATCATCACCGAGCTGGCGGCCTGTGCCAGCGGGGCACACTGGAAAACACCGGTAATTGCTACTGCGCAAGCCAAGCGTCTGCCGGTTCTGTACCAGTTGGTGTGCATAGTCAAGTCTCCCTGTAGGCCAGGCGGGTCACCAGGCAAAAACCACCTGCACGGTGTCGCTGTACTGGCCACCCGGCAAGCCCCCGACCGGCGGGGTGGCAACCCCATGGACCGGCAGCGCCATGGCCCCGGCGCTGGTATCGACCGACACGCCCACACCCGGCAGATACCCCGTGGACATGGCGGACGAGAGGTACAGCGCATACGGCAGGTAGTGGTGGCTGCCCATCTTCAACCGACGCTGGGAACCCACTGCATGCAGGCCACCATCCAGCGTGACCGTAACTGCTGCGCCGGGTGTGCAATGCACCTGGGCCATATTGCCGCCGCTAGAACTCAGCCCTGCCGAGTGGGTGCCCGATGCCACCGCAGAATGGGTGCCAAAGTCCAGCATGCCGAAGTTCACCCCGCTGGCCTGGCTGGGGTTGCCCACCACCAGGCAACCGGCCTGCACCGTCGCGTTCACCGCAAAACTGGCCGTGGTAGGAATGGGCGTTGCAGCCCATGTCCAGGAAGCCCCCACCCCGGCCAATACGGACACAACCAGGCGACGCATACGGCACTCCTTGTGGTTTATGGCAAAAGCCCTTCAGCCCACTTTGCCATAGTTTTCTACATTCTGATACAGATAACAGCGCTGACTGTGGGCCTACCAGGTCAGTGTGACCTGCAGCACGTCCACATAGGTGCCGGTGGGCATGGCGTTGGAACTGGTCTTGTTGATACGGCCAAATACCGGCAGGTCCACAGAGGCCCCTGTGCCCGGCAGCACCACACCCAGCGACGTGGCATTGGCCGGGTAGGCGGTGGTCAACGCGGAGTCGCTATACACCTCGTAGGGCAAATAAGAGGTATTGAATTTCATGGCCCGCGAGCCCGCACCCACACTGCCGCCCTGGCCTGCATTGTTGCCGCCGCTGACCGACACCGTGATGGCGGTGATGTCGGGCGAGCAAGTGATCTGCGTGGCACCCGCCCCCCCTGCGCCGCCGCTGGCCGCCGAGGTCAACACGCCGGTGAAAGTGCTGGGCTGGGAGCCAAAGTCCAGTGCGCCAAAATTGACACCCGTGGTACCCGCACCCGACGCGCCGGTAATAAAGCAGCTGGACTGCAAGACCATTTGCGCGTTCAACTGGCCGGCCATGCTGCCAGCGGCCTGTGCGCCCACACTGGCCAAACCCAGGCCCAGGGCGAAAGTGGCTGTAGCGATGTAGTTGCGGGTCTTCATGGTCATTTCTCCGTACGGTAGGACGAGGTCTTCGTCCGAGGGTGCCGAAGAGCGCTTGGAACAAGCTGGGTGTCTTTGGCAAAGTGTTTCTTCAACAGGATGCAAACAGGGTGCTTTGCTCCGGGCTTACGACCCTTGGGAGGTCGATGGCTGGATTGTGGGAGTAGGCCGGTAAAAGATCGTGACGCAACTGTGAACAGATCCAACGGTGCCCCAGTTCAGGTGCATACTAAAAGTGTTTTGCAACCTTTGAAAAATGCGCGCCGGATCGGCACCCCATGTTTATTACCGCCTCCACCTCTTCGATCGCCCTGTCGGGCCTGCAGTCGGCGCAAACCCGGCTGCAGGTGTCTGCCCACAACGTGGCCAACAGCCAGACCGAAGGGTTCCAGCCGCTGCAGGTGGAACAAAGCACCCAGGCGGGTGGCGGCGTCGGCACCCAGGTCAGCCGCGCCAGCCAGCCCAGCACAGGCCTGGAGGGCGATGTGGTGGCCCAGTTGCAGGCCAAGAACGCATTTCTGGCCAACCTGAACGTGTTCAAAACCCAGGATGCGGTGCTGGGAACGCTGCTCAACACCCAAGCCTGAAGCCCACCCAACTCCGTGGAATCCCGCCCCGACGACCTCTCCACCAGCCAGGCGCTGGTGATCGACAGCCACGCCACCTCCCGCTCCATCCTGGTGGCGCAGCTGCGGGAGTTTGGCCTGGGCAAGGTGGTGCAGTGCGTCAATACCACCGCCGCGCGCAAGCTGCTGGAGCAAGAACGCTTTGATGTAGTGCTGTGCGAGCACGCGTTTGAAAGCCGGGGTTTCTCGGGCCAAGACCTGGTGGACGACCTGCGGCGCAACCAGCTGCTGCCGTTTTCCACCGTGTTCATCATGGTCACCGCCGAGGCTACCTATGCCAAGGTGGCCGATGCCGCCGAATCGGCCCTGGACGGCTACCTGCTCAAGCCGCACAGCGCCAACAGCCTGGGCGAGCGGCTGTACCAGGCCCGCACCCGCAAGCTGTCGCTGCGCGAGATCTTCGAGGCCATCGACAACGGCAACTTTGACCAGGCCGCCCGCCTGTGCCTGCAGCGTTTTGCCGCCAAAGGCCCGTTCTGGCTGTATGCCGCGCGCATGGGCGCCGACCTGCTGCTGCGCACCGGCCAGTTCGAAGGGGCCTTGACGCTGTTGAACGCCGTGATTGCCGCCAAACCCATGCTCTGGGCCCGGCTGGGCATTGCCCGCACCCTGCTGGAAAGCGGCCAGGCGGCCAAGGCGGCCAGCGCGCTGGAGAAGCTGCTGCTGGAGAACCCCGACTACGCCGATGCCTTCGACATGCTGGGCCGGGCCCAGTTTGAGCTGGGCAAGTACCCGCAGGCGCTGGAGGCCTACCAGAACGCGGCCCAGCGCTCGCCCCACTCCATCACCCGGGCGCAGAACTTCGGTCTGCTGATGGCCTATGTGGGCGACCGCAAACAGGCCGAGCAGTTGCTGGAGCGCACCGTGCGCATGGGCCTGGACTCCAAGATGCTGGACTGCCAGGCGCTGGTGCTGCTGGCGTTTTTGCGGCTGGAATCCGGCGACAAAAAAGCCTTGCTGCGCTGCCAGGAAGATTACAAACGCGTGGCCGCCCGCAGCACCGACACCGTACGCACCGAGCGCCACGCAGCCACCATCGCCGCGCTCATGTTGGTGCAAGAGCAGCAGTATCCGGCGGCGGTCGAGGCGGTCAAGACGCTGGCCGGGCAGCTCAGCGCCCCTGAATTTGACTTTGAAGCCGCCACCAACCTGCTGGCCCTGGCCTGTGCGCTGGCGCAGCGCAAGGTGTTTATCGACCAGATCGAGGCCACCGTCGACACCTTGGGCATGCGCTTTTGCACCACCCGGCCTTTGAGCGAGCTGCTGGTGACTGCGGCGGCCGCCCACCCGGCGCACGCCGAACGTATTCGCGCCTGCAACGCCCAAATCACCAAGATCACCGAAAGCGCCATCTCGCTGAGCCTGCACGGCGACCCCCGCGGCGCGGTAGACAACCTGCTGACCCACGGCCAGACCACCTTGAACGCCCGCCTCATCGACACCGCTTTTCTGGTGCTGCAGCGCTACAGCAGCACCATGGACAGCCACAGCATGGACGGCGGTGCCAGCCTGCAAGCCCGCGTGCAAGACCTGCGCAGCCGCTTCGCCCCGGCCCATGGCCGCTCGGTGCTGGGCGAGCCGCAGCGGCCTGCGGGCGCGTTGATGCTGCGTACCGGCGGCGGCGCCAAGGCCCGCGCCCTGCCCGGCTGGCAACCGGCAGAGCCGCCCGTGCCGCGCCATGCGTTCTTGCCACCGGGCCTGCTCCCTTCCGATCCACCTTGAACCCACAGGACTTACGCAAGTTCCCCCTGTAAGCCCGAAGGGCGATACAGGGGCGCTGCGTAAGTCCTAAACCATTTTTTTGACGATGTCCTGGCACGCCCAACTTGACCTGAACTACCGCCTCGAAGCCGCCCGCAGCGTGGCCCGCCACCAGCACCAGGGCCCCCTGCGCATTCTGCAAAGCCTGTACCCCGAGGGCGATGCCATCTGCCACAACGTGCTGGTACACCCGCCCGGCGGGCTGGTCGGCGGCGACACGCTGGACATCACCGTGCAGGTGGAGTCCGGAGCCCACGGCCTGATCACCACCCCCGGTGCGACCCGGTTTTACCGCTCGGCAGGCCCGCTGGCACTGCAAAACACCCAGATCCATGTCGCCAGCGGCGGACGGCTCGAATGGCTGCCCACCGAGGCGATTTGCTACCACCAGTGCCACGCCGAGAACCGCGTGCGTTTCCAGCTGGAGCCGGGGGCGGAACTGATGGGCTGGGACGTGACCGCCTTTGGCCTGCCACAGGCCAACCAGCCGTTTGCCCAGGGCCAGTTTGTGCAACACCTCGAGCTGCCCGGCGTGTGGCTGGAGCGGGGCCGCATCGACGCGCTGGATACGCGCCTGATGGACAGCCCGCTGGGCCTGGCGGGCTACAAGTGCATGGCTTCGCTGTTCTTTTTGGCAGGCAGCAAGCTGGACCGGCAGCGGCAGGCAGCAGCGCTGGATGTGGCCCGGCAAGTGATCGACGCCCACAGCCTGCACCACACTGCGGGTGCCACCAGCCCCGACGGCCAGGTGGTGGTAGTGCGGGTGCTGGCCCCGCTGGTCGAGCCCGCGATGGACCTGGTGAAACAGGTGTGGGCGGCGTGGCGGGCGCACTTCTGGGGTCTGTCGGCCACCCGCCCGCGCATCTGGTCCATGTAAGCCAAATCAGGCCCTGGCGCTTATTCCATAAGCGTGACCAGCTATCAAAAGACTAGCTGGCACCCACCAGCATCTGCACAAACATCTGCAGCTTGGCGTTGGTCTCAGAACCCAGGGCGGTGAACTCCAGGCCCGCCAGCAAGTGGCCGTCTTCGTGCTTGGTCTTCATCACCCGGGCGTAGATGTCGGTCACCGGGTACTCGACCAGGGTCATGTCAAAGTTCAGCTTCACGTCGAAACCCACCTCGATCGGCAAGTCCAGCTCCAGCAGCACGCCGTGGTAGCCGATGTCCAGGATGTGGGCCTTGATGGCGTTGGGCAGCACCGTGGTGCCTTCCAGGATCTGCAGGCTGCAGGGAATGCGCACCTCGGCCCGGTGGCTGCGGCGAAACTCCTGGCGCGGCACCTTGAGGTGCAGGCTGGGGATGGCGATGAGCTCGCGCACCTTCACAGGCACCAGCTTGCCCGCCACAAACACCTCCACCGGCTCGGTGGCCGACACCGTGCCGTGGCAGCGCTGGTAGGTGGTTTCGCTGATCAGCACCTGGCCGCGCAGGCTGAAAGACTCGATACGCGAGGCCAGGCTGACCTGGTTGCCGATCACCGTGTACTGCGAAAACGCCTCCGAGCCAAACCGCCCCGCCATCACCGTGCCGGTGTTCAGGCCGATGCCCATGAACAGCTCGGGCATGCGGCCCCGCTGGTACTGGTCGTTCAGCAGGCGCATGGCCAGCTGCATCTCCACCGCGCAGGCCATGGCGCGCATCACGTCGTCGGGCCGCTGCACGGGCGCGCCAAACAGCACGGTCATGGAGTCGCCGGTGAACTTGTCGATCACGCCCTGGTAGCGGTAGATCACCGCGCTCATGCGCTCCAGGCACAGGTTGAGCATGGTGACGATGGTGCCTGCGGGCTGCGAGGACGTGAGCGCAATGAAGCCACGCAAATCGGCCACCAGAATGGTGACCTCGCGGCTCTCCACCGGCAGGTTGGCGGTGTCGGGGCCGCCCAGGGCCACATCCACAATCGCGGCCAGCTCCGCCTGTACCACGGGCGATACCGGCGCACCCGTCTCTCGCGCCAGCAGCGCCTGCAGGCGACTGTGCGCCTCGGTCCTTGGATCAGTTTTCATGCGGTTCATGTTCCATGTAGGTAAGCCAAGCCAGAATAGGGCGGCATCCGATTATGGTCAAGATGCAACACCCTGAAACAATTAGGACTTGCGCGGCGCCCCTGTATCGCCCTTCGGGCTTACAGGGGGAACTTGCGTAAGTCCTGACACTTTCACGCCACAGGCACCCCGTCGGCCTTGAACATCGCCTTGATGCCGCGCACCGCCTGGCGGATGCGGGCCTCGTTTTCGATCAGGGCAAAGCGCACGTGGCCGTCGCCGTGGTCACCAAAGCCGATGCCGGGCGACACCGACACCTTGGCCTTGGCCAGCAGCTGCGTGGCAAATTCCAGCGAGCCCAGGGCCGCGTAGTGCGGCGGGATGCGCGCCCAGATGTACATGCTGGCTTTCGGGCAATCGACCTGCCAACCGGCCTCCATCAGGCCCTTGTAGAGCACGTCGCGGCGGCTTTGGTAGGTGGCGGCGATCTCGGCCACGCAAGCCTGGTCGCCCTCCAGCGCGGCGATGGCCGCTACCTGCAGCGGCGTGAAGGTGCCGTAGTCGTGGTAGCTCTTGATGCGCGCCAGGGCCGCCACCAGGTCGGGGTTACCCACCATGAAGCCGATACGCCAGCCCGCCATGTTGTAGCTCTTGCTCAAGGTGAAAAATTCCACCGCAATGTCCTTGGCGCCTGGCACCTGCATGATGGACGGGGCCTTCCAGCCGTCGAAGGTGATGTCGGCATAGGCCAGGTCGTGCACCACAAAGATGTCGTGCTTCTTGGCCAAGGCCACCACTTTCTCGAAGAACGGCAACTCCACGCACTGCGCCGTGGGGTTGCTGGGAAAGCCCAGCACCATCATCTTGGGCTTGGGGTAGCTGCCGCGGATGGCTTTTTCCAGCTCGCCAAAGAAGTCCACGCCTTCGGCCATGGGCACGCTGCGGATGTCGGCCCCGGCAATCACCGCGCCGTAGATGTGGATGGGGTAGCTGGGGTCGGGCACCAGCACTGTGTCGCCGCGGTCCAGCGTGGCCAGCATCAGGTGGGCCAGGCCTTCCTTGGAGCCAATGGTGACGATGGCTTCGCTGTCGGGGTCGATGTCGACCGCGTAGCGGTCTTGGTACCACTTGCTGATGGCGCGGCGCAGGCGCGGAATGCCCTTGCTGGCCGAATAGCCGTGGGTGTCGGGCCGCTGCGCGACCTCGGTGAGCTTGGCGACGATGTGCGCGGGCGTGGCCCCGTCGGGGTTGCCCATGCTCATGTCGATGATGTCCTCGCCACGGCGGCGCGCGGCCAGCTTGAGTTCGGCCGTGATGTTGAAGACGTAGGGGGGAAGCCGGTCAATGCGCGCGAAACGGCGCTTGCCTGCGGGGGATGCAGCCATGTTGATATATCTCACGTAAGCGCCCGGAACCGTCCGAGCGACGTGGCCTGCCGAATATGAAACACCGTGTTACCCCGGTGTGGGCAGACCCGGTGAGATGGTATCAGGCGCTGAGGTTGACCAGCTGGCCGGTGGCCTGCCCTTGCGCATTCACCACGGGCGGCAGCAGCAACGAGGCCGCAGGCGGATCGGCGTACAACCGCGACACCACGCCCGTGCCCAGCGTGCGGGGCTCGTTCTGGGCCACGCGCAGAGACTGCACGTAGTTGGCCACCAGCTGGTTGCTGCGCTCGGCGAGAGACCGGGCGTTCTCCTGGCTGACCTGGGCCGTGCGTTCGGCGCTGTCGGCATGGCGGCGCAGGTCGTCGGCGGTGTTCTGGGCCTGCTCGGCATCGCGCCGGGCCTGGACCACCCGCGTCTTGTCCGCCGTGGCCGAGGGCGACGGCGCGGGGCTGCTATTCAAGGCGATGCTGACCATGGCGAGCCCCTGTGGCGCAGGCTCAGGCGGTGGTGTTGACGATGCGCCCGGTGGTTTGGCCCTGGCTGTTGACCACGGGTTTGGGCGGCTTGGATTCGGTGACCTCGGCGGCTTTTTTCAGGTCGGCATCGTCGGGCCGGGCGGCGCGGTTTTGCGCGGGCTGGGGGGCATTGGAGGAAGAAATCGGCTGTGCGGTCTGCCGGTAGACTGAAGAGACATCCATGTCGGGCTCCTGGGATAGTCTCGCCATTTTAGGAGCGCACACGCTTGTATGCAACGACTGGAAACCGCCCGAAACCTGTGTCCCATCCGGGCGGCTAGAATTTATAAAAAATAGGCCTCTAGCGCTTATTCCATCAGCGCAAGCAGCTACAAAAACCATAGTTTCCACCCCATGCCTACATCCCTGCCCCTGCGCCACCTTTTGCTTGCCTTGGCCGTGGTGGCCGTGTGGGGCAGCAACTTTGTGGTGATCAAGGTGGCGCTGGTGCACTTCCCGCCGCTGTTTTTGGCAGCGTTGCGGTTTGCGTTGGCGCTGCTGCCCGCGGTGCTGTTTCTGCCGCGCCCGACGGCCAGCTGGGGCAACCTGGCGGCCTACGGGCTGTTGATTGGCGTGGGGCAGTTTGGCCTGCTGTACCTGGCCATGCAAGGGCATATCTCGCCGGGGCTGGCTTCGCTGGTGGTGCAGGTGCAGGTGTTTTTCACCATCGGCCTGGCAATGCGGACCACGCACGAGCGGGTGCAGCCCTTCCAGTGGTGTGCGCTGGGGCTGGCGGTGGCGGGCATTGCGGTGATCGTGCTGCACACCGACGGCAGCACCACACCGTTGGGGCTCTTGATGGTGGTGGGCGCAGCGCTGTCGTGGGCCGGTGGCAACACGGCATCGCGCAAAGCGGGCAAGGTGGACATGCTGGCCTATGTAGTGTGGTCCAGCGCGTTTGCGGTGCCGCCTTTGCTGCTGCTGTCGCTAGTGTTCGAGGGCGCGGATGCCTGGCGCACCAGCCTCACCCAGGCTGATGTGCCCAGTTGGCTGGCGCTGGCTTGGCAAGCCTGGGGCAACAGCCTGTTTGGCTACGCCGCCTGGGGCTGGCTGCTGGCGCGCCACCCGGCCGCCACCATCACGCCCACGGCCTTGCTAGTCCCCGTGTTTGGCATGGGCGCATCGGCCTGGTGGCTGGGCGAGCCACTGCCTGCGTGGAAGCTGGTGGCGGCGGCGCTGGTGATGCTGGGCCTGGTGCTGAACCTGCTGTGGCCGCGCTTGCGGACCCGGTAAATCTATATAAAACGGGTGCTAGCGCTTATTCAATAAGCACGAGCAGCTATTAAATCCATAGTATTTCAAATCAAGCTGCCGGAGCCGACCCGCGTACGCTGTTCTCTGCCGCCCAGGTCCAGGCCTGGGCCGACAGCTCCAGCACCCGGGTGGCGCTGGTGAAGCCGTCCGCGGCGGCGCTGGCTTCGCTGGCGGTGTGGTTTTCTACGTCCAGCGCGGTGCGCAGGTAGACAAACCAGGGGCCGGACTGCGTCAGCAGGGCTTGTGCGCCCTCGGGCGGCAGGCTCAGGGTGGCCACCACGTCGGTCGGGGCCATTTTCAAAATCAAACCCAGCATCGAGGCCAGGCCCAGGGTAAAGAAGCGGCCCGGTTCGGATTCGCCGCGCTCCAGCGCCAGCAGCTCCACAAAGCGGGCGCGCCACAGCGCCACCTCTTGCAGCGCCGACGACAACTGGCGGCTGCCCGCAAACTGCATCAGCATCAGCGACAGCCAGCGGTGCAGGTCGTTGCGGCCCAGCAGCATCACCGCCTGGTCGATGCTGGCCACGCCGCCCAGGTGGGCGTAGGCTGCACTGTTCATGCGCTGCAGCAGGCGCACCGACACGCCGATGTCGCCCTTGATGTCGCCCACGATGACCGCCGTGTCGGCACCCGCCGCCAGCTTGCTGATCAGCAGCGCCACGCGGCCCACCTCGGGTGCCAGCGGCCCGGCTTCGGCTACGGTCTTGGCCATGTCGGTGGCGGTCAGGCTACCGCTGGCCAGGCGCACGCCGCCGTGCAGGGCACGCTCCAGGTCTTCCACATTGGCCATGTCAATGGCGATAAACGGAATATTGGCCAGGCCCTCAGGCGGCGATTTGACGGCAGCGATGAGCCCGGTCACCGCCGCAGGCGTGCCGGGCCGGACCAGCAAAAAGTCGGGGTTGGAGCCCATGGACTGCCCCGCCCCCCAGGCCAGCTTGGCCCCCACCGCACGGAACTCGGCCACCTTGGCCGCCACGCCGAACATCAGCTCAGACGACAAGGGAGCCGCTGCCGCATTGAATTCCACGCCAATCACCGTGCCTGCGTCGTTCTTGGGCACCACCGCCAGCGGCAACCAGGCTGCGGGCAGGCGCGCAAAGCCGATGCGCCCGTCCATGGCCACCAGCCGGGCCGCCACCAGCACCGCCGCCACATGCGCGGCCTGCGCGACGGAGTCGGCTCCCATGGCCAGCGCACGCAAAGCCATGTCGTCGATACGGAACTCAAAACCCGCCACCTGGCCATTGGCCCCCATCAGGGGCCGCCGCGCCGCCAGGGCCACCGGCGTAGGACGCGAGGGAGGGACCGCCACCGCTGCAGGCGCAACGGGCGGCGGGCTGGCAACAGGCTGAGGACGGCTGGAACGCGGGGCGGAGGCAGGCGGCGCAGGGGTAGCTGGGGTCGGCTTACCACCCAACAACTTGGACAGCGCGCGTTGGAAAAAAGAGGTCATGGGCTTAGAGCTTCGTCCAGTCAAGGAGCAAGGATGCGACAGCCCTCACTTTATCGCCTTCCGCATGAAATTGTATGAAATTGTTACTCTTTCATGCGGGCCAGGGTCCCCGCGGCCCCAGGGTCAAATCGCCACCAGATTGCGCACGCCGTTGGCTTCCATGTCCTTGCCCAGGCCGCGGGCGATGAACTCGCCGCGCTCCATGACCAGGTAGTCGTCGGCCAGCTCCTGGGCGAAGTCGTAGTACTGCTCCACCAGCAAAATCGCCATGTCACCCCGGTCGGCCAGCATGCGGATGACGCGGCCAATGTCTTTGATGATGCTGGGCTGGATGCCCTCGGTGGGCTCATCCAGGATCAGCAGCTTCGGCCCCGCCGCCAGCGCGCGGGCAATGGCCAGCTGCTGCTGCTGCCCGCCCGACAGATCGCCGCCACGCCGGTTGATCATCTGCTTGAGGACAGGGAACAGCGTGAACAGCTCGGGGGGTATCGGCGTGCTGGCGCTCTTGTAGGCCAGGCCCATGCGCAGGTTTTCTTCCACCGTAAGGCGCGCAAAAATCTCGCGGCCCTGCGGCACAAAGCCGACCCCGGCGCGGGCGCGTTCGTACGGCGTGAAACCCTGGATGGGTTTGCCGTCGAGCTCGATGGTGCCAGTCTTGATCGCCACCAGGCCCATCAGCGATTTGAGCAAGGTGGTCTTGCCCACCCCGTTGCGGCCCAGCAGCACGGTGACCTTGCCCTTGGTGCATTGCAAGCTGACATCCCGCAAGATGTGGGAGCCGCCGTAGTATTGGTTGATGTTTTTGACGTTCAGCATGGTGCTAACTCCAGATTGTGAGATGGCGCGTGCCTGTACGTTGGTTAGCGTCCATCAGCAGGCCGGGACGTGCGCCCGGCAGCGCAGTAACTTTCTTTTGCGTGGCCAAAAGAAAGTCACCAAAGAAAAGGCCAGCCGAAGTCGTCGCCCGGCACTGCGTACCGGTACGCTGCGTTGCTCGGTCTGGGCGGGGTCTGGCTAAACTCGCTGCGCTCAAACAACGCCAGCCCTGATCCGCCCAGCCCTGCGCTACTCGCCGACGCCACACGGCATGGACGCGGGAGCGGACACCCAGCCCGGCCCTGCCGGGCTCGCGCCCTAGGCGCGATGTGGCGCAAAGCGCCACCGATCCCGATCCCCGGGGTCCCCCTCTAGATGCGCCGAGGAGCGCAGCTTCAGGCGGAAAAGGGCTGGCGTTGTTTGAGCGCAGCGAGTTTAGCCAGACCCCGCCTGAAGCGAGCACCGCAGGTTTCCGCAGCGCAGCGGAGGACGCAGGTAGTGGGGGTGGCCTTTTCTTTGGTGACTTTCTTTTGGCCAAGCAAAAGAAAGTTACTGCGCCGCCGGGCGCAACTCCCGGCCAGGGGCCAGCGTTAACGCCAACCCACAGTGGCATCAGACCAATAGGGGTCTGACCCCTAATAAATTTACCGACCAAGATACACCTCGATCACCCGCTCATCCGATTGCACCTGGTCCAACGTCCCCTGTGCCAGCACGGAACCATCGCACAGCACGGTGACGATTTCGCTGATGGTGCGGATGAAGCCCATGTCGTGCTCCACCACCATCAGCGAATGCTTGCCCTTGAGCGTCAAGAACAGCTCGGCGGTACGGGCGGTTTCCTCGTCGGTCATACCGGCCACGGGCTCGTCCAGCAGCAGCAGCTTGGGGTCTTGCATCAGCAGCATGCCAATCTCCAGCCACTGCTTTTGCCCGTGGCTGAGGTTGCCTGCCTGGCGACCCACGCTGTCGGCCAGGTGGATGGTGACCAGCATCTCGGCCAGCTTGTCGCTCTGGGCCGAATCCAGCTTGAACAGCATGGACGATTGGACGCTTTTGTCCATCTTCAGCGCCAGCTCCAGATTTTCGAACACGCTGAGCTGCTCGAACACCGTTGGCTTCTGGAACTTGCGGCCAATGCCCAGTTGGGCGATCTGCGGCTCGTTGTGGCGCAGCAAATCGATGGTGCTGCCGAAAAACACTGTGCCCGAATTGGGCCGGGTCTTGCCGGTGATGATGTCCATCATCGTAGTCTTGCCCGCACCGTTGGGGCCGATGATGCAGCGCAGCTCGCCGGGCGCAATGTCCAGCGACAGGCCGTTGATGGCCTTGAAGCCGTCAAAGCTCACGTGCACGTCTTCCAGGTACAGGATGCGGCCATGGGACACATCCACCTCGCCGGGTGTGTGCAGCCGCGAGAAACCGGCTTCGCGGCCACCGGACTCGGTGTTGCCCGACACATAGGCAGGGTCCTTGGCTTCCAGGCGGCGCGCGCCCTCTTCCATCAGATCGGGGGTCATGCTTTGGCTCCCTTTAATTTCTTCACCAGCCCCACCACACCGTCCGGCAGGAACAACGTGACGGCAATAAACAAGGCCCCTAAAAAGTACAGCCAGAACTCGGGGTAGGCCACGGTAAGCCAGCTCTTGGCCCCGTTGACTATGAAGGCACCGAGGATGGGCCCGATCAGCGTGGCACGCCCGCCCACCGCCGCCCACACAGCGATCTCAATCGAATTCGCAGGACTCATTTCGCTGGGGTTGATGATGCCCACCTGGGTCACGTACAAGGCCCCGGCCACACCGCACATCACAGCCGAAATCACCCAGATGCTGAGCTTGTAGCCCAGCGGCGAATAGCCCGAGAACATGACCCGGGTTTCTGCGTCGCGGATGGCCTGCAGCACGCGGCCATACTTGCTGCCCACCAGCCATTTGGCAAACAAGAAGAAGCCCAGCAGCGTCAGCCCGGTCAGCACAAACAAAACCATGCGCATCGACGGCGTGGCCATGGGCATGCCCAGGATGCGCTTGAAGTCGGTGAAACCGTTGTTGCCGCCAAAGCCGGTTTCATTGCGGAAGAACAGCAGCATGGCCGCAAAGGTCATGGCCTGGGTGATGATGGAAAAGTACACGCCCTTGATGCGCGAGCGGAAGGCAAAGAAGCCAAAGATCAGCGCCACCAGGCCCGGTGCAAACACCACCAGGAACAGCGTGGCCCCGAAGCTGCCACTCAGCGCCCAGTGCCAGGGCAGCTCTTTCCACGACAGAAAGACCATGAAGTCCGGCAGGTCGCTTTTGTAGTTGCCGTCCTGGCCGATCTGGCGCATCAGGTACATGCCCATGGCATAGCCGCCGAGTGCGAAAAACATGCCGTGGCCCAGGCTCAAGATGCCGGTGTAGCCCCAGATCAGGTCCATGGCCAGGGCGGCGATGGCGTAGCACATGATCTTGCCGACCAGGCCAATGGCGTAGTCGCTCATGTGCCAGATGCTGTCGGCCGGCACCACCAGGTTCAGCAGCGGTGCCACGGCGCACACCACGATCAGCGCCACCATGAAGCTGCTCCAGCCGCTACGGGTCAGCAAGGGGCCTTTAAGGGGTAATTGAACGTTGCTCATGCTTCTGCACTCCGGCCCTTCATGGCGAAAATTCCCTGGGGGCGCTTCTGGATGAAGATGATGATCAGCACCAGCACCGCAATCTTGGCCAGCACCGCGCCGGTCCAGCCCTCCAGAAACTTGTTCAAGATGCCCAGGCCCATGGCGGCGTAGACGGTGCCCGCCAGTTGGCCCACGCCGCCCAGCACCACCACCATGAACGCATCCACGATGTAGCCCTGGCCCAGGTCCGGGCCGACATTGCCCACCTGGCTCAGGGCGCATCCGGCCAGCCCGGCGATACCGGAGCCCAGTGCAAACGCATAGGTGTCGATACGCGCGGTGTTGACCCCCATGCACGAGGCAATGGGGCGGTTTTGCGTGACCCCGCGCACAAACAGGCCCAGGCGGGTTTTGCCGATCAGCCAGGCCACGCCCAGCAGCACGGCCACCGCAAACGCAATGATGACCAGCCGGTTGTAGGGCAGCGACAGGTTGGACATGACCTGCCAGCCCCCGCTCATCCACACCGGGTTTTCCACGCCGACGTTTTGCGCGCCAAACAGGCTGCGCACGCCCTGCTGCAGCATCAGGCTGATCCCCCAGGTGGCGAGCAAGGTCTCCAGGGGGCGGCCATACAGAAAGCGCAGCACGCTGCGTTCCAGCGCCGCGCCCACCAGGGCTGCGGCCAGAAAAGAGGCTGGCACGGCGACCAGCAAATACCAGTCGAACGCGTTCGGCAGGTACTTGAGAAATGCGGTTTGCACCAAGTAGGTGGCATACGCGCCAATCATCATCAGCTCGCCGTGGGCCATGTTGATCACGCCCATCAGCCCGTAGGTAATGGCCAGGCCCAGGGCCACCAGCAGCAGGATGGAGCCCAGGCTGATACCACTGAAGACGGCACCCAGCTTGTCGCCCCAGGCCAGCGAGGCCTCGACCTTGGCCAGGGCGGCGTTCAGGGCGGTTTTGACATCCGCATCGGTCTCGACAGTCAGGCGCGCCAGCAGCACGGTCTTGGTGCTAGGGTTACCGCTGTCGGCCAGGGTGGCGGCGGCTTCCAGGCGGCGGACCTTGTCGGGGCTGCCCAGCAGCAGGGCACCGCGCAGCAGGCCTAGCTGGTCTTTGATGGCGGGGTTGGTCTCGGCGGCAAAGGCTTTTTCAACCAGCGCCAGCTTGGCCGGGTCGGGCTCGGCCAACAGGGTGGTGACCGAAGCGGCGCGCACCTTGTCGTCTTTGGAAAACAGCTGCAGGGCGGCCAGGGCATTGTCCAGCTCGCCACGCATCTGGTTGTTGTTGATGATGTCTTCGGCTTCCTCAGGCAGCGCCAGCTCGGCACCCGTGACCGGGTCTACCGCCTTGTCGCCCTGCATCAAAAAGACCTTGTCTTCCAGTGTCTTGACCTGGTCGTCGGAGATGGCCTGGATGAAGGCGACGGTCTTCTCGTCAGCGCTGACCACGGCTTTGTTCAAGGCCTCGATACGTGCCTCGGTTTCGCCGGTTGCCAAGCCTTTTACCTCGTCAACGCTTAATCCATAAGCGTGACCAGCTACCAAAAGCGTAGCAGCAAAGAGTAGTTGTCGAATCAACATGGAGTGGCCTGTTGGTTGGGCATGGAAGCGATACCAGATCTGTATGCAAATACTGTTCCAGCAGACTTAGCC
The DNA here is from genome assembly GCF_056521425.1 of Rhodoferax sp. LS1P39. NCBI lineage: Bacteria > Pseudomonadati > Pseudomonadota > Betaproteobacteria > Burkholderiales > Comamonadaceae > Rhodoferax > Rhodoferax sp. LS1P39. The sequence goes on from NZ_JBWMAV010000002.1 coordinate 422,134, forward strand.
TGCCGAAAAAAAAGGGCGCCTCTCGCCCAAAGCAAGAGGCGCCCAAAGACAAAAGCAACGAGGTGCTTACTTCTTCACAGGCTCATCTGGCTTGCCAGCGTTGCCTTCGATAAACGGGCTCCATGGCACAGCCTTCACCGGGCCGGGTGTCTTCCACACCACGTTGAACTGGCCGTTGGCCTTGATTTCGCCGATGAACACCGACTTGTGCAGGTGGTGGTTCTTGCCGTCCATCTCGGACACGATGCCCGAGGGTGCGTTGAACTTCTGGCCAGCCATGGCCGCGATCACCTTGTCGGTGTCGGTGCTGTTGGCCTTCTTCACGGCCTGGGCCCACATGTTGATACCGATGTAGGTGGCTTCCATCGGGTCGTTGGTCAAAGGCTTGTCGGCACCGGGCAGCTTCTTGGCCTTGGCATAGGCCGACCACTTCTTGATGAACTCGGTGTTGGCCGGGCTCTTGATGCTCATGAAGTAGTTCCAGGCAGCCAGGTGGCCCACCAGCGGCTTGGTGTCCACACCGCGCAGCTCTTCTTCGCCCACCGAGAAGGCGACGACGGGCACGTCCTTGGCCTTCAGGCCGGCGTTGCCCAGTTCCTTGTAGAAGGGCACGTTGGAGTCGCCATTGATGGTGGACACCACGGCTGTCTTGCCACCGGCAGAGAACTTCTTGATGTCGGCCACGATGGTCTGGTAATCAGAGTGACCAAACGGGGTGTACTTCTCGTCGATGTCGGTCTCTTTCACGCCCTTGCTCAGCAGGTAGGCGCGCAGAATCTTGTTGGTGGTGCGGGGGTACACATAGTCGGTGCCCAGCAGCACCCAACGCTTGGCACCGCCACCGGCCTTGCTCATCAAATAATCCACGGCGGGAATGGCTTGCTGGTTAGGTGCAGCACCGGTGTAGAACACGTTCTTGGACAGCTCTTCACCCTCGTACTGCACGGGGTAGAACAGCAGGCCGTTCATCTCTTCCACCACCGGCAGCACCGACTTGCGCGACACCGAGGTCCAGCAGCCGAAGATCACCGAAACCTTGTCCTGGCCCAGCAGCTGCTTGGTCTTTTCGGCAAACAGCGGCCAGTTGGACGCGGGGTCCACCACCACGGGTTCCAGCTTCTTGCCCAGCAGGCCGCCCTTGGCATTGATTTCGTCAATGGCCATCAGCACGGTGTCTTTCAACACGGTTTCCGAGATGGCCATGGTGCCGGACAGGCTGTGCAACACACCGACCTTGATGGTGTCGGCCGCATGGGCGGGCACCATGGACAGGGAGGACAGGGCGACAGCGGCGGTGAGTGCCTTGAGAGTGAATCGACGTTGCATGTGTGCTTCTCCGTAAAGTAAATGAACCCGGCTCGCCGTTGTGAAATGCGGCGATGGGTGGACTTTAGGGGGGGCCCGCCGATACGGGAATACGCCGGGTGGCGTACAGCAACCCACAGTGCCATCGACACACCACTGTCATTGCAGCCCATAAAAATGCAGTGTTGATCTGCGTCCGGGTGGCACCACCATGGTGGTCCCCCAAACGCAACACCTGTTCTATCCACAGGTCTGGCACGCTCTACAGTGTGCGGCCTACCCACAGCCCCAAGGACATCCATGCGTTTTTCCCGCACCGCCCTCTCCACCGCCGCCCTCAGCGCCCTGCTGCTGGTCGCCTCTACCCAGGCCCAGGCCGCTGACACGCCGGTGTATGCCATCCAGGGCAGCACCGGCACCAGCCCGCTGGTGGGCCAAACCGTCACCACCACCGGCGTGGTCACACGCATCAACAACAACAGCTTTTACCTGCAAGACATGCTGGGCGACGGCAACCCGGCCACCTCGGACGGCATTCTGGTGTTCACCGGCAGCGCCCCCACCGTGGCGCGGGGCGACCTGGTGCGGTTGACAGGCCGCGTGGTCGAGTTCAACACTGGTGCCGCCGCCAATGCCGACACCTTGGCCCACACCGTGACCGAGCTGACCACCATCACCGGCCTGTCCGTCATCGGCACCGGCCAAAGCATTGCCCCGGTGGCCATCACCCTGCCCCTGGCCGATGTGGAAGACTTCGAGCGTTATGAGGGCATGCTGGTCACCATCAACGGGCCGTTGACCGTGTCGCAAAACTACTTCCAGGGCCGCTACGGCCAGCTCACCTTGTCGGCCCAGGGCCGCCTGGAAAACCCCACCAACCGCCTGCGCCCCGGTGCCCCAGCGCTGGCGCTAAACGCCGACAACGCCCGCCGCAGCTTCATCCTGGACGACGGCAGCAGCCTGCAAAACCCCAACCCCATGCCCTATGTGGGCGCAGACAACACCTTGCGCGCGGGCGACACCGTAGCCGCGGTCACCGGCGTGCTCGACTACGGCCTGGCCACCGCCACCAACACCGACTACGGCTCCTACAAGATCCACCCGACCGCAGCCCCGGTGTTCAGCCGCCAAAACGCCCGCACCGCCACGCCCGAAGCCGTGGGCGGCAACATCCGTCTGGCCAGCTTCAACGTGCTGAACTTCTTCACCACCTTCACCACCGGGGCCACCGCCTCCGGCCAGACCGGCCAGGGCTGCACGCTGGGCACCAGCAATGTGCGCAGCAACTGCCGGGGTGCCAACAGCCTGGCCGAATTCGAGCGCCAGCGCGCCAAGATCGTGGAAGCCCTGCTGGCCATCAACGCCGACGCAGTAGGCCTGATGGAAATCCAGAACAACGGCAACACCGCGCCGCAAAACCTGGTCGATGCGCTCAACGCCCGCCTGGGTGCTACCACCTACGCCGTGGTGCCCGACCCCAGCACTGGCACGGGCACCGACGCCATCAAGGTATCCATGATCTACAAGCCCGCCCGGCTGGGCCGCGTGGGTGATGCCTCCAGCGATGCCAGCCCCATCCACAACCGCCCACCCCTGGCCCAGACGTTTGCCGCCGCCAATGGCGAACGCTTCACCCTGGTGGTCAACCACTTCAAGTCCAAAAGCTGTGGCGATGCCACCGGTGTGGATGCCGACCAGGGTGACCTGCAAGGCTGCTGGAACAGCACGCGCCTGCAACAGGCCCAGGCCTTGCGCAGCTTTGTCGGCAGCCTGCAAACCCGCAGCGCCAGCAACGACGTGCTGCTGGTGGGCGACTTCAACGCCTACGGCCAGGAAGACCCGGTCCACCACCTCACCAGCAACGGCTTTGTGGACCAGATTGGCCGCTTCAGCAACTTTGGCTACTCGTACGTGTTCAACGGCGCGGCGGGTCGGCTTGACCACGCCATCACCACCGCCAGCATGTCGCCCAAAGTGGTCCGCGCCACCGAGTGGCACATCAACGCCGATGAACCTTCGGTGCTGGACTACAACCTGGAATTCAAGCAACCCGCCTGCGCCACCTGCGGCCCCGACCTGTACAGCGCCAGCGCGTACCGCTCGTCCGACCACGACCCCGTGGTCCTGGGCCTGAACCTGTACAAGACCATCACCGGCACCGCAGGCCGCGATACCCTGAGCGGCACCCCCGGCGACGACCTGCTGGTGGGCGGCGCGGGTGCCGACACCCTGAGCGGCGGCGCGGGCCGCAACCTGTTTGCCATCACAAATTTGCGCGATGCAGGCGACACCATCACCGACTTTGTGCCCACCAAGGACCAACTCGACCTGCGCCTGTTGCTGGCCAGCCTGGGCTATGCGGCAGACGCACCCGGTGCCGAGAGCCTGCTGCGCGTACTGCCCAACGGCAGCCACAGCGTGCTGCAATTCAACGCTGGCGGTGTGTGGCGCTCATTGGCAACGCTGCAAAACCTGGCCCCCGCTGACATTCAGATCGCCCGCGACATCGTGCTGCGTTAACTTTTCACATTTCCACACACTATGAACTTCTTCTCTCACACCACCCTGGCCATGTCCCTGATCGCCGCCCTGTGCGGCACCGCGCAGGCCAGCGTCGTCAACGGTAACTTCAGCGCAGGACTGTCCGGCTGGAGCACCCTGGGCGACGCCAGCGTACAAGGCGGCCAACTCACCCTGAACACCAGCACCGTGGTGGCCGACGATGTGGATGCCCTGGGCAACCCGGTGGCCAGCTTCAACCGCTCGGGCACCGATGCAGCCGAGGCGGGCCTGCTGACGGCGGCCAGCGCCCTGGTCGCCGGAGCGTTGGACGTGTCGGTGTTCGATGCCGCCACCGAAGGCGCGCTGGCCAGCCAAAACTTCAGCGCCAACGCGGGCCAGACTTTGAGCTTTCTGTGGAACTTTGGCACCCGCGACAGCTTTGCCGACTACGCCTTTTTAGTGCTCGACGGCGTGCTGCTGCGCCTGGCCGGGTCGGCCGATGCCACGCTCACCGGCACGGGCGACACCCTGCTGGAAACCGGCTTTGGCCGCTACAGCCTCACGCTGGGCAGCAGCGGCAACCACAGCCTGGCGTTTGGCGTGGTGGACGTAGGCGACACTGCCGTGCTGTCGTCGTTGACCATCGCCGACGTGCAGCTCAGCCCCCGCAACGACGTGCCCGAGCCCGCATCGCTGGCCCTGGTGGCGCTGGGCTTGGGCATGTTGGCTTGCCGGAAATTTAAGGTTAAATAGCGCTTTGGCGCTTGTCAGCCCTGCACAAGCCGCTATGTATTTCACCCCATTTCGTCGGAGTCCCCATGCAATTCGAAAAAGGCGGTTTGTGGCGCAATTGGGTCGGCAACCAGTCGTGCATTGCGCGCTACAAGGGCGCGCCCACGTCCGAGGCCCAGTTGTGCGAAATGGTGGCCGAGGCCGACCGACTGGATTTGAACCTGCGCGTGGCGGGCTCGGGCCACAGCTTCACGCCGGTAGTGGGCACGGGCGGGGTGCTGCTGTCGCTGGCGCAGATGCAGGGCGTGCACCGCTTTGACGATGCCAAGAAGCAGGTCACGGTGGCCGCAGGCACGCGCATCCACGACCTGGCCATTGCCCTCAAGTCACACGGCTTTTCGCTGGTGAACCAGGGCGATATCGACTCGCAGGCGGTGGCGGGTGCCTTTACCACCGGCACCCACGGCACCGGTGCCAAGCTGGGCTGCCTGGCCACCTCGATTGCCGGGCTGCGGCTGGTGCAGCCCGATGGCAGCGTGCTGGTGGTGGATGGATCGGACCAGGATCTGCTGCACGCCGCCCAGGTGTCGGTGGGCACGCTGGGGGTGATTTCCGAGCTGACGCTGCAGGTCACCGATGCCTACCACCTGCATGAACACGTGTGGCGCGACGACTTCGAAACCTGCATGGCCCGCCACGACGAGCTGGCCGCCACGCACCGGCATTTCGGTTTTTTCTGGTGCCCCACGCCGCACAGCCGCCAGCTGTACTGTTTGGCCGATACGGCGGATGCACCCTTGACTACCACGGCGAAGACCGCTGACGTGTGCGAGATGAAGGTGATCGACATTACCGAGCGCCCGGCGCTGGACACACCGTTTGAAAAAATCGCCTACTCGTCCGAGATCTACCCCATCGAGTACGTGCCCAACTTCCACGAGCTGGAATACGCCGTGCCGGTACAGCACGGCAAAGAGGCGGTACGCGCCGTGCGCGAGCTGATGCTCACCAAGCACACCAATTGCATCTTCCCCATCGAATACCGCTTCACTGCGGGCGACCCGGCCTGGATCAGCCCGTTCCACCAGCAAGACAGCATCACGCTGTCGGTATCCGGCCAGCCGGGCGTGGACTACTGGGACTATCTGCGCGATGTGGATGCCATCCTGCGCCGGTTTGGCTCACGCCCGCACTGGGGCAAGATGCATTTTCTGGACACCGACGACGTGACCGCGCTGTACCCGCGGGCGGAAGATTTCCGCGCCCTGCGGCGCAAGCTGGACCCGCAGGGGCGCTTTCTAAACGACCACGTGCGGGCGCTTTTGGGTTAAGTGCAAAATAAGCCCCCAGCGCTTATTGGACAAGCACGATAAGCTAATAAATCAGTAGCAAAGGCTTCAGGTTGTTCCCGCTGGCGGTGGAGCAACTTTGGGGGCCAGATCCACCCCGCTGAGCTGGCCGATGATCTGCGGCAGCATGGGCACGTACTTCGGCCCCGCACCACCGCCCACGGCCAGCGCAAAGGAATTTTTCACCGCATTGCCCAGCGGATTGGCCACACCCGCAGCGTCGGCCATGGACTCCAGGTAGCGCAGGTCCTTGAAGGCGTTTTGCAGGGTGAACTTGTGCGCGTCCTGGTTGCCGTCCAGCGTGTAGCCCATGAAGGTTTGGTAGAAGCCGCAGTCCATGCGGCCACCACGGATCACCGCATCCACGCGCTGCGGCGTGATGCCCACCGCCTGCGCGACCGCCAGGGCTTCGGCGTACAGCGCCGCGTAGCCCAGCGAGATAAAGTTGTTCACCAGCTTCATGCGGTGGCCGTCGCCCGGGCCGCCGATGTGCACCACCTTGCCCGCCCAGGTGGCCAGGATGGGCTGGATGCGGTCAAACGTGGCCTGGTCGGCACCCACCATGGTGTCCAGCGTGCCCGCCCAGGCTTCCTTGGGCGTGCGGCTCAGCGGCGCGTCCACCAGGGTCACGCCAATGGCGGCCAGCTCGGCGGCCAGGGCCACGGTGGAGGTGGGGTCGGCGGTGGAGCAATCGACCAGCACCGAGCCCGCACGCAAGCCACTGGCCAGGCCGTTCGGGCCGCGGATGAGCGCCTCCACGTCCTTGGAGCCGGTCACACACAAAAACACCACCGTGGCCTGCGCGGCCAGCGCCTGGGGCGAGTCGGCCCGGGTGGCACCGCGCTGCAGCAGGTCAGCTACCGCCTCGGAATCGCTGCGGGCATAGACCGTGAGTGGGTAGCCCTTGTCCACGATGTTCTTGGACATGCCGTGGCCCATCAAACCCAGGCCGATGAAGCCGATGGTTTCGGTGCTCATATTCGTCTTACCAGCGCTGGTGCACCAAAGGCTTGGCGAAGCGCTCGTAGACATCCGCCAGCGCCTGCATGGTGCTGTCGCTCAAGGCAGGCAGGTCGGCGGCGGCCACGTTGTCGGCCACCTGGGTGGCGCGCTTGCCGCCGGGGATGCTGCAGGTGACTGCCGGGTGCATCTGGATCCAGCGCAGCGCCATTTGCGCCATGGTCATGCCCTCGGGCACCAGGGGGCGCATGGCTTCCACGGCCTGCAGGCCCACGGCGTAGTCCAGGCCGGAGAAGGTTTCGCCCTTGTCGAAGGCCGCGCCCTCGCGGTTGAACAGGCGGTGGTCGTCGGCAGCGAAGTGGCTGTCGGCCGCCATCTTGCCGCTGAGCAAACCGCTGGACAGCGGCAGCCGCGCCAGGATGCCCACGCCGCGCTTTTGGGTCTCTTCAAACAGCAAATCCGCCGGGCGCTGGCGGAACAGGTTGTAGATGATCTGCACGGTTTGCACGCCGGGGAAGGCGATGGCTTTGAGCGCCTCTTCCACCTTCTCCACGCTCACGCCGTAATGGCGCAGCTTGCCGGCCTTTTGCAGGTCGTCCAGCACGCCAAACACCTCGGGCATGTAGTACACGTCGGTGGGTGGGCAGTGCAGTTGCAGCAGGTCGAGCGCGTCGGTGTTCAGGTTGACCAGGCTGCGCTCCACAAAGGCGGTGAGGTTCTCGCGGTTGTAGCCGCCCGCCACGTGCGGGTTCAGGCGGCGACCGGCTTTGGTGGCAATGTAGAACGGCTCGCTGCGTTCGCGTTTGAGCTGGGCCAGCAGGCGTTCGCTGCGGCCATCGCCATACACGTCGGCGCTGTCGAAGAAGTTCACGCCCAGGTCGAGTGCGCGGTGCAGCGCACCCATGGATTCGGCATCGCTGACCTCGCCCCAGGTGCCACCAATGGCCCAGGCGCCGAAGCTCACGGTTGAAATGTTCCAGCCGGTGCGGCCAAGGGGGCGGTATTGCATTGCGTGCGTCTCTTTGTAATGGGGGCGGCCAGTATCGCACCGCAGGCGATTTAGTGCAGCGCGTCAACAATCTAAGAGAAATCAGCCCTCAGCGCCCATTCCAGCAGCACAAGCAGCTATTTATTCAATAGCACTCAGTCAATGCTGGGTGGTGGGTTCCACCCGCACCGGCACGGCGTGGGGCAGGCGGCCACAGGCCAGCAGGCTGTCCAGGTCCATGGCGCGGGCGAAGTGGTAGCCCTGGCCGCAGCGGATGCCCAAGGCGACCAAGCGCTCGATTTGCTGCGGGGTTTCCACGCCTTCGGCGACCAGGCTGGCGTGGTAGCGCAAGGCGCTTTCCTGGGCCAGCGACACGGCGGCCTGCATGCGGGGCTGCTCCAGGCGGGCCACCATGCTCTGGTCAATCTTGATCTCGGTAAAGGCAAATTTGGCCAGCATGGACAGGCCGGAATAGCCGGTGCCAAAGTCGTCCAGCGACAGCGTCACACCGGCGCTGGCCATGGCGGCCATGCTCTCGCCCACGGTGTCGATGTCGGGCACGGGGCTGTTTTCGGTGACCTCCACCGTCAGCAGATCGCAGGGGATGCGCGCCATGCGAAGCAGCGCCACCACCCGCATGCCGAAGCCCGGCACGGTGAGCGAGGCCGCCGACACATTCACCGCCAGGGGCAAGGGGCGCTGGGCCTGCAGCGCCAGGCCGATGGCGTGCACCACGGTCTCCACGGTGCACCACTCGAATTCGATCAGCAACTGGTTGCGCGCCGCCACCTCCAGCACCAGGGGCGGCGAGATCGGCTGGCCGCTGGCATCCTTGGCGCGCAACAGGGCTTCGGCCCCGAGCACTTCGCCGCTGCGCAGGTCGCACTTGGGCTGGTAGGCCAGCGGCGCGCGGCCGGCGCTGATCCAGTCGATCAGCAGGACGCGCAGCTTTTCGTCGAGCAAGGCTTTTTCTTCGAACGAGCGGTGGAAGTAGCGCAGGGGCCGGGTATCGCTTTGCAGCGCCAGGCTGAGGTTGCGCAGGATGGCATCGGCCGACTTGTGCGTGCTGTCGTTGCCCATGGCCACGCCCATGCGCAGGCGGGGTGCGGCCTCGCCCGCGCGGGTGCGCAGCAGGTAGTCGGACAGCTCGGCGTAGAAATGGTCGGCCATGCCGGTGTGTTGCAGCTTCTCCAGCGTCACCCCGCGCAGCACGATGGCCAGCGCCAGGTCGGAAAACATGAAGTACTGCGGTGCGTAGGGCTGCAAGGGGCAGGTCAGGGCATGGGCACGCACAGCGGCCACCAATTGGCCCCAGAACGTGTCGGGCCAGCCATGCCCGTGCAGGCGCACCATCTCGCCCAGGTTGGACAGCTCCAGGGTCAGCACGGTGCTGGTCACCTCGCCCGGCTGGGTGGCCAAGCCGTCGAGGTATTCGCGCAGGGCCCGGCGGTTGGGCAGGCCGGTGAGCGGATCGGTGCGGTCCTGGGTCTGGGCCCGGTCTGCCGCATCGCGGTCGCGCGCCTCGCGGCGCAGCAGCACCAGGAGGCCACCCAGAATCAACCAGGACAGCCCGGCCCCGAGCAGGCGCAGGACCAACAGGTTCTGGCTGGTCTTGGTGGGCACCAGGCCCACCGCGCCAATGGCCGCGATCGACCCCAGGCTGAAAGCCATCTTGGCCAGCCAGACCATCCAGATGTCGCGCACCGAGAGTTCCACCAGATTTTTACGCATCGCCCAGCGGTGCATCAGGATGCCGCCCAGGGTCAGCATGGCCATGTCTGCGGCGGCGGCAAACCCGTTGTTCAGCCCGCCGAACAGCAGGCGCGCGGTCACCATGCAGGCCCAGCAGATGGCTCCACCCAGCCAGCCGCCAAACAGGCCGCCCAGGAAGAGCACGTCGGTATTCAGATAGGGTTTGGACGGCTGGGCCAGAAATTCAAACGCCAGCCCGAGCAGCAGGAAACCGGAAATGCCCAGCACGCAGCCGTAAGCCAGCCCCTCCGAGCCCAACAAGGGCGTGGTCTTGCGGCGCAGGCTCAGCACGGTACTCAAGATACCCACCAGGGCTGCAGCCTGCAGCATCAGCACGGGGTAGTTGCGAACCTGTTCCTGCGTCAAGGGCAGCCATACATCGAGCATCGTGAGGTTCAGTTTCCTGCAGTGGGGACGCGGTGCAAGCGATGATAGATTTTAAAAATTTAACTGTATGCAAAAATCATAATTCTTACAAAAACATACAAATAAATGCAACGGAAATGGCCTGACGCGCAGGCGACAGGAGCCCATGCCGTGGCACAAAACCTGCTGATAATCCCGCTGGCAGACGCTGGGGTATGTACCGATCCCCGTGCCGCACCAAACGAGCACCATCGAGGTGCACGTCTGCCTTTGCGTTTTGATCTATTTGGAGCAACATGAAAAATTTGAGCAAACTGGTTCTGGCACTGGGCCTGACCGCCGCAGCCTTGGCAACCCACGCCGCCGGCACCCTGGTCTACTGTTCCGAGGCCAGCCCTGAAGGTTTTGACACCGCCCAATACACCGGCGGCCAAACCTTCGATGCCGCAGGCCACGCCCTGTTCAACCGGCTGGTGGAATTCGAAAAAGGCTCCACCAAGGTGGTCCCCAGCCTGTCCGAGTCCTGGACTACCGCCCCCGACGGCCTGACCTACACCTTCAAGCTGCGCAAGGGCGTGAAGTTCCACACCACCGACACCTTCACCCCCAGCCGCGACTTCAACGCCGATGACGTGGTGCTCACGTTCATGCGCATGGTGAACAAGCAGCATCCGTTCACCAAGGCCTACCCCGCCGTGTTCCCCTACGCGTCGGATACCGGCCTGGACAGCAACGTGGTGTCGGTCAGCAAGACCGACGACTACACCGTCGTGTTCCTGATGAAAAAGCCCGACCCGGACCTGCTGGCCAAGCTGGCCATGCCCGCGTTCTCGGTGCTGTCGGCCGAATATGTGGCCAAGCTGATGGCCGCGGGCACGCCCGCGCTGATCAACCAGCAGCCCGTGGGCACTGGCCCGTTCATCTTGAAGCGCTACCAGAAAGACTCCCAAATCCGCTACGCGGGTAACAAGCAGTACTGGGACCCCAAGGCTGTGAAGATCGACAACCTGATTTTTGCCATCACCACCGACGCATCGGTGCGGGTACAAAAGCTCAAGGCCGGCGAATGCCAGATCATGTCCTACCCCAAGCCGCAAGACCTGGCCGGCCTGAAGACCGAACCCGCGTTGAAGATGATCAGCGCGCCCGGTTTCAACATCGGCTATCTGTCGTACAACACCGAAAAGCCCACCACCGGCAAGCTCGAAGTGCGCCAGGCGCTGGACATGGCGATCAACCGCAAGGCCATCATCGACGCGGTCTACCAGGGCCAGGGCCAGGAGGCCACCAACCCGTTCCCATCGTCGCTGTGGTCGTATAACCCCGCGCTGAAAAACCCACCAGTCGATGTCGAAAAAGCCAAAGAGCTGCTGAAAAAGGCAGGCTACCCCGATGGCTTCGAGATGACGCTGTGGAGCATGCCCGTGCAGCGCCCCTACAACCCCAATGCCAAGCTGATGGCCGAAATGATCCAGGCCGACTGGGCCAAGATCGGTGTCAAGGCCAAGATCGTCAGCTACGAATGGGGCGAGTACCTGAAGCGCATGAAGGCCGGTGAGCACGACGCGGGCCTGATCGGCTGGACGGCCGACTACGCCAGCCCTGACAACTTCCTGGGCGTGTTGCTAACCTGCGAAGCTGTGGGCGGCTCCAACTACGCGCGCTACTGCAGCAAGGAATTTGATGGCTACACCCTCAAGGCCCGCAGCACCACCGACCCCAAAGAGCGCACCGCGCTGTACATGAAGGCGCAAGAAGTCTTCAAGCGCGACATGCCCTGGTCCACCATCGCCCACTCGACGGTGAACCAGCCCATGGCCAAGGGCGTGGAGGGCTTCAAGATCAGCCCGTTTGGCGACTACAACTTCACCTACGTCAGCAACACCAAATAAGGTGATGCGCACGTAGCGCCCCCCGCCTTTCAACAGGCCCAAAGCAAGGTGACCCGCAAGCGTCACCTTGCTTTTTCGTTTTTAAAGAGCACGATGTACTCCACGCCGCCCAGCCAGCCACAAGCCGCCAGCGCGTGCGCAGCATAACTACCAAGCACTATGTTTATCTACATCCTTAAACGCCTCGCGGTGGTGATCCCGACCTTCTTCGGCATCACCCTGCTGACCTTTTCACTGATCCGCATGATCCCGGGCGACCCCATCGAAGTGATGATGGGCGAGCGCACGCTGGACCCGGTGCTGCACGCCGCCGCCATGCAGCAGCTCGGGCTGGACAAGCCCCTGCCGGTGCAGTATTTCAACTACCTGGGCGAACTGCTGCAGGGCAACCTGGGCGCATCGCTCAAGACCCAGATCCCCGTCTGGACCGAATTCAAAACCCTGTTCCCCGCCACGCTGGAGCTGGCCCTGGTGGCGCTGCTGTTCGCGCTGGTGGTGGGCGTGGTGGCCGGGGTCACCGCAGCGGTGAAACGCGGCTCGTTCCTGGACCACGGCGTGATGACCGTGGCGCTGACCGGCTATTCCATGCCCATCTTCTGGTGGGGCCTGGTGCTGATCATGGTGTTCTCCAGCGGCCTGGGCTGGACCCCGGTATCGGGCCGCATCGACCTGATGTTCGATATTCCGCCCGACACCGGCTTCATGCTGATCGATGCCTGGCGCGCCGAGCAGGCCGACCCCAGCCTGAACGACGGCGCGTTGTGGGATGCGGTGAAGCACCTGATCCTGCCCACCATCGTGCTGGGCACCATTCCGCTGGCAGTGATTGCCCGCATGACGCGCTCCAGCATGCTGGAAGTGCTGCGTGAAGACTATGTGCGCACCGCCCGCGCCAAGGGCCTGTCGCCCGCCCGCGTGGTGTTCATCCACACCCTGCGTAACGCGCTGATTCCGGTGCTCACGGTGATTGGCCTGCAGGTGGGCACGCTGATGGGCGGCGCGGTGCTGACCGAGACCATCTTCTCCTGGCCCGGCATCGGCAAGTGGTTGATCGATGCCATCGGGCGGCGCGACTACCCCGTGGTGCAAAGCGGCATTTTGCTGGTAGCCACCATGGTCATCGTGACCAATTTTGTGGTCGACATTCTGTATGGCGTAGCCAACCCGCGCATCCGGCACAACAAGTAAAGCACCATGCAAACCTCTCCGTCCCTACCCTCCGCGTCTGCCACCGACGAGCTGGAGCTCGCCCCCGGCACACCGCCCTCCTCCTGGCAGGAATTCTGGCGTGGCTTTACCAAGAACAAAGGCGCAGTCGTCGGTCTGGTGTTCATGGCCATCGTCTGCCTGGCCGCGCTGTTTGCGCCCTGGGTGGCGCCATACGACCCGATCGAGCAGTTCCGCGACCACTTCCTCACGCCGCCCGCCTGGGTGGCCGGGGGGTCGTCGCAGTTCTTGCTGGGCACCGATGAGGTGGGCCGCGACATCCTCTCGCGCCTGATCCATGGCGCGCGGCTATCGCTGTTTGTCGGCCTGGTGTCGGTGGTGCTGGCGCTGATTCCCGGCGTGGTGCTGGGCCTGGTCGCCGCTACCTTTGGCCGTGCGCTGGACTCCACCATCATGCGCATCATGGACATCATGATGGCCCTCCCCGCCCTGCTGCTGGCGGTGGCGATTGTGGCCATCCTCGGCCCCGGGCTGGGCAACGCGCTGGTGGCGATTGCCGTGGTGTCACTGCCCGCCTACGTGCGGCTGACCCGCGCCTCGGCCATGACCGAGCTCAACCGCGACTACGTCACCGCCGCCCGGCTCTCGGGTGCGGGCACGCTGCGCATCATGTTTGTCACCGTGCTGCCCAACTGCATGGCCCCGCTGATCGTGCACGCCACCATGGGCTTTTCGGCCGCCATTTTGGAAATCTCGGCCCTGGGCTTTCTGGGCATGGGCGTGCAACCGCCCGCGCCCGAGTGGGGCACCATGCTGGCCTCGGCCCGCGACTACATAGAGCGCGCCTGGTGGGTCGTGACCCTGCCCGGCCTGACGATCCTGTTCTCGGTGCTGGCCATCAACCTGATGGGCGACGGCCTGCGCGACGCGCTCGACCCCAAATTAAAAACTGCAGCCTAAGACTGCGAGAAGAACCACGATGGCATTGCTCACAATCAAAAATCTCTCGGTCGAGTTCGGCCCCCAGGGCCGGGCGTTCCGGGCCGTGGACGGGCTCGATCTGACCGTCTCGCAAGGCGAAATCGTCGGCATCGTCGGCGAATCCGGTTCCGGCAAATCGGTCACCATGATGGCCTTGATGGGCCTGCTCGACGGCCAGGGCCGCATCACCGCCGACACCCTGAACTTTGACGGCCAGGACCTGCTGAAAATCGCCCCCGCCCAGCGCCGCAAGCTGCTGGGCAAAGACATGGCGATGATCTTCCAGGACCCGATGACCTCGCTCAACCCCAGCTTCACCGTGGGCTACCAGATCATCGAAGTGCTCAAGCAGCACATGGGCCTGCGCGGTGCGGCCGCCACCGCCCGCGCGGTGGAGCTGATGGAGATGGTGGAAATACCCGCCGCCAAAAGCCGCCTCGACGTGTACCCGCACCAGCTCTCGGGCGGCATGAGCCAGCGGGTGATGATCGCCATCGCCATCGCCTGCAAGCCGCGCCTGCTGATCGCCGACGAGCCGACCACCGCCCTGGACGTAACCATCCAGGCGCAGATCATGGAGCTGTTGGTGAATCTGCAAAAAGCCCACAACATGGCCCTGGTCATGATCACCCATGACCTGGCCGTGGTGGCCGAAGTGGCCCACCGCGTGGCCGTGATGTACGCCGGCCAGGTGGTCGAAACCGGTAGCGTGGCCCGCCTGTTCGACCACCCCGCCCACCCCTACACCCACGCGCTGCTGCAGGCCGTGCCTGAGCGCAGCCACGGCGCGCGCCGCCTCAGCACCTTGAAAGGCATGGTGCCCGGCCAATACGACCGCCCCAAAGGCTGCCTGCTCTCGCCGCGCTGCCCCCGCGTGCAAGACCGCTGCACCACCGAGCGGCCCGCACTGGCGCAACACGACGGCAATGGTGTGCGTTGCTTCTTTCCTTTGAATGAAGAGGTGGCCGCATGAGCACGGTTGTTTTAGAAGCCAAGAACCTCACCCGTTACTACGGCGTAGCCCAGGGGTTTATGCAGCCCAAACTGCAGGTCAAGGCGCTTAACGGCATCTCGTTCCAGTTGCAGGCCGGTAAAACCCTGGCCGTGGTGGGCGAATCCGGCTGCGGCAAAAGCACGTTGGCACGCCAGTTGACGCTGATCGAAGCCCCCACCTCCGGCACCCTGGTGATGGACGGCCAGCAACTCGACACCGCCAACAGCGCCCAGCGCAAAGCCATGCGCAGCAAGGTGCAAATGGTGTTCCAGAACCCCTACGCATCGCTGAACCCGCGCCAAAGAATTGCCGACCAGCTGGCCGAGCCGCTGCTGCTCAACACCCAGTTGAGCGCTGCCGAGCGCACCGCCAAGGTCCATGACACCATGCGCCGCGTGGGCCTGCGCCCCGAGTTTGCGCAGCGCTACCCGCACATGTTCTCGGGCGGCCAGCGCCAGCGCATCGCCATCGCCCGCGCCATGATCTTGCAGCCCAAGATCCTGGTGGCCGACGAGCCCACCTCGGCGCTCGACGTGTCCATCCAGGCGCAGGTGCTGAACCTGTTCATGGACCTGCAGGAAGAGTTCAACACCGCCTACGTGT
Organism: Rhodoferax sp. LS1P39; assembly: GCF_056521425.1. Classification (NCBI taxonomy): domain Bacteria; kingdom Pseudomonadati; phylum Pseudomonadota; class Betaproteobacteria; order Burkholderiales; family Comamonadaceae; genus Rhodoferax; species Rhodoferax sp. LS1P39. The sequence goes on from NZ_JBWMAV010000002.1 coordinate 437,725, forward strand.
TTGTGTCGCACAACCTGGCGGTGGTGGAGCACGTGGCCAACGACCTGATGGTGATGTACCTGGGCCGCGCGGTCGAGGTAGGTGCCAAGGGCCTGATCTTCGAGCGCCCGCTGCACCCGTACACGCAGGCCCTGCTGTCGGCCACCCCGTCCATCGACCGCAACCAGCGCCGCGTGAAGATCAAGATCACCGGCGAGCTGCCCAGCCCGCTGAACCCGCCCAGCGGCTGCGCCTTCCACAAGCGCTGCCCGCACGCCACGGCACTGTGTTCGACCGAGGAACCGCTGCTGCGCCCCCTGCTGGGCCGCGAGGTGGCTTGCCACCATGCGGAGACCATCAACCCGGCTTGAAATTTAAATAAAAAAGGCTTCCCGTGCTTATCCCATAAGCACGGAAAGCTCTCATTTAAGTAGCAAACCGCGCCAGCAGCCTGGGCACCGAGGCCACCAGCATCGCCACCCCCGAGGCCGTCAACAGCCCCAGCACAATCTTGCGGAACGCGGCTTCGCTGATGCCGATATACAACCGCGCACCCAGCAGGGTGGGCACCAGCATGGCCACGGCCACCACGCCAAACATCGGCAGCATGCTGCGCGTGACGATGCCGCTGGCCAGGTAGGTGCCCATGGTGACCAGTAGCATCGACAAATTGAAGTTTTGCACGATGGCGCGCTGGGCATCTTTCTCCAGCCCGCGCAGCGTGCACCACAGCGTGGGCAGCGCGCCGGTGAAGCCACCCAGCCCGCCCATCACGCCCCCGGCCATGCCCACCACGCCGTCGGCCCAGCGGCCCCCGGCGGTGATGCAGGGCAGGTGCCGGGCCATCAGCATCGCCGGGCACCACACCACCAGCAGGCTGCCCAGCCCCAGGCGAAACCAGTCCATGTCCAGCCGCGGCAGCAAGGCCACGCCCAGCGGAATACCCACCAGCCCGCCCAGCACGAACGGCAGCAAGGCCTTCACATCAAAGCCCCGGCGCACCGTCACCGCCGCCAGCACCTGCCCGGTCAGCGAACCGAACACCGCCAGCGCCGCCGCCAGCCGTGGCTCCAGCGTCCAGGCCCAGAACGACATCGCCACCAGCCCATAGGCAAAGCCCGACAAGCCCTGCACAAAGCCCGCCACCACCGCGCCCAGCGCCACCACCCACACGACCGAATCCATTGCTTCTCCTGCCATTGCCCTGACATTGCCCTGCCCGATTGGGATCAGTCCACGGCGTACTAACATGCGGCACCCTGGGCCTGGTAAGCTGCTCGCTATTTTTTCGATAGCTGCTTGCGCCCTTAGCATAAGCGCTAGAGCCTTATTTTTTATAAATCTGCCTGAACAGATCTGACCGTAGCTGTGTCCCCTACTCCCATCCGTACCCAATGCCCACCCGGAGCCTGCAACTGCGGGCGCGACGCGCTGCTGGAAAACCCGCTGGGTGACCTGCGCGTGCTGCGCCTGACCCGCGAGGACGAGCTGCGCCTGTTGCAGCGGCTGGAGAACCTGCAAAGCCTGGCCGATCTGCGCCGACTGGAAGAGCGCATGGAGCAGCAGCTCGGCATCCGGCTGAGCATCGGCACCAGCCCCAACGAGGTCCGCAGCCTGCGCGGCATCGTGATCCTGGTGCACGAGCAGCCCGGCCTGTGCCGCAAAACCCGCCAGTCCATCCCTGCCGCCATCAAGCGCAGCCTGGAGCAGCGGCCTGAGATGGCCTACGAGATATTGGACGTGGGAGGGCTGTTCGAGGGCCAGTAGGCGTGCGCGGGGCATTCTGTGCGCTGCCGCACAGACCCCGTCAGCGGTCGCGGACACCATGGTGGCAACTCACTTTGAAAGGCCCACCATGATCGAGAAAACCGCCACCGTCCATTGGGAAGGCCCCGGCAAAAAAGGCCAGGGACAGATCAGCACCGAAACCGGCGCGCTCAAAAACTACCCCTACGGCTTTGCCAGCCGGTTTGCCGACGACCGCAAGGGCAGCAACCCCGAAGAAATTTTGGGCGCCGCGCACGCGGCCTGTTTCGCCATGGCGTTCTCGTTTGCCTGCGACAAGGCCGGCTTTGCCACCACCACGGTGGACACGCGTGCCCAGGTGCGCCTGGTGCCGCAGGGCGAAGGTTTTGGCATCGACCGCATCGCCCTGACCCTGCAAGCCAACGTGCCGGGCCTGGAGGAAGCGCAGTTCCAGGCGCTGGCGCTGGCCGCCAAGCGCGACTGCCCTTTGTCCAAAGCCCTGGCCAGCGTGCCCGAAATCACCCTGCAGGCCACGCTGCTGCCGGGCTAAGTTACAAGCCTTTCAGGCCGCCTGTGCTTATAGGATGGGCGCGAAAAGCTACGAAATAGATAGCATTTGAGGTATTTTTGCGGCGGCTTACTGGTCGGGCTCGGACAACTTGCCGATCAGCTTTACGGCAATGCCGCCGCCCGGAATCAGGCTGCCCGCCACCTCGGCCCCCAGGTCCACCAGGTTTTCGCGGGTGATGATTTTGTGGACCTTGTCCTTGAACCAGTCGCCGTTTTCCACCACCTCGCCGGTCAGGCCGTCCACCTCGATCACGCCCACCTTGTCGGCGGTGGTCCATTTGAATTCGAAGGCAAACACGGGGCGCAGATACATGTAGGCCCGGTCAAAGGCTATGCTGTCTGACTGGATTTCAAACGCGTTGACAGCCTCGCCGGTCAGGCTAGCGCTGGCCTGCTGCATGGCCCCGGCCAGCGAGAGCAGGGGTTTGAGCACACCGGGCCGCTCCAGCGACTCGACTTCGGTGTACTTGTATTTGGCTATGTAGGCTTCTAGCACGGCCGATTTGGTGCTGCGCTGCATGCCGTCCAGAAAACGGTTGAACTCGATCTTGCGGTGGCATTGCTCCAGCGCCACAAACTCGATGCGGGCCTTGTCCTTTTGGCGCGCCACGTCAAACACCCGGCCCTCGACGGTCAAGGTCTGCGCATAGGGGTTGTTGACCGGCACCTGGTAGGTGAGCTGGCAGGTGTAGTCCACCGAGCGCTTGGCCGCGATGTGCCAGAACGGCTCCAGCCGCAGCTCCTGGCGCGCCAACTGGACGGTGGCATCCTTGGGCCGATTCAGCGGGTTGAGCTTGGCCAGCATGCCAAAGGCACCGAGCTTCTTGCGCTCGGCCTGCTCCTGCGCCGCCCGAAACGGATACACCTCGTCGAACACCAGAATTTTGCTGGCGCTGGCCGGGTCGAAGTGCATGGTTTGGGGATTCATCTGGAGGCCCTGGTAGCAAAGTGTGGGCCACTGTAACCCGGTTATCCGCGCTGGGCCTCCACCATGCTGATGGCATCGAACGGGCAACGCACTGCGCATTTGCGGCAGCCGGTGCAGGCGTCCAGATCGCTGAGCACCGAGAACTTCTTCCATCCCTGCGGCTCCAGCGACAGCAAATGCAAATTGCAGGTGGGCACGCACCAGCCGCAGCCGGTGCAGCGGCTGGTGTCGATCACGGGTTTGGGGACGGGGCGCGGGGACGGCATAAGCAACATCATAGGCAGCCTGCGCCACGGCTTTGCAGGAGCAAACCTGGCCGGTTAATCGCCAGGGCTTACTTGGGCGGGCGTGCCGCCCTGGAATGGATGCTGCCGTCTGCACTGCGGTAAAACAAATACATGCTGGAACCATATTCCACCAGTGCCGGGCGGTTTGGGCTCACCACCGTGCCCAGGCGTATGTCTTTAGACCAGGTCCGAGTCTCTGCACACAAGGCATAACGCAGGCTGCCGTCGCGGATTTCGGCCTTGTTGCCGACGGCCACCAGAACGGCCCCGTTGGCGGTGTTCCACGAGCCGACCGCCAGCGTTTCCGCGTCCAGCGTCGGGGCGGCGATGCTGCTGTCTTCCTTCCACACGCCGACCTGGGGGTCGCCGAACTGCGGCCGTTTCATGACAGGCTCATACGCCAGCACCACAAATTTGGCCTCGCTACTACTGCGGTAAATACACTTGAGCTGCCCGTTGTGCACCACCAGAGTGGGGGTCATGTCGGTTCCGCGGGGTTGGTCAAAAAGCAGGGGTTTCCAGCCGCCGCCAAACGCCATGCCGTCCAGGCGCACCGCGCATCGCAGCTTGTGTTGTTTGTCTACGTACACACAGTACAGACCTGCGCTTTGGTTGACGGCCCCGTTGGGTGCCGTGCCCGGGCGGTAGACCGCGATGGCGGCGCTAGGGCTGGGCGCGTTGCCCTCCCTCAGCAAAGGATCAGCGGCAATCAGGTCTGGCACGGCCGATGCACCTCCCCAATAGAGCGTCGCGTAGTCGCTGGACTGCATGTAACCCGAGAACTTGCCGACCACAAACACCAAGTTTTTGCTCTCCTTGTCGATGAATACGCAATAGGCCTCAGGCCCCCAGGCCGCCAGTGCCGGGGCCACCACACTGCCGCCCTCTTGCTTGTGGCCATCGGTGCGCAAAAATTGGAACGGCATGGGGTCCAGCCAAACCTCTTTCTTGTCGATGATTTTTAACACCCGGACCATCAGGCGCGCACCCTGCGCCTCGGGCTCACGGTAGGCCACCATGAGCTCATTCAGGATGGCCGCGGCCGCCGGACTGTCGGCCGCACGGCCCCAGCCTGACTCCACCGTTCGTTCGGACCAAATGCCGTAGTCGGGTTTCCAGCCGGGTTCGGGCACCGGGCGGACCCAATAAGTACCCATCACAAAATACGCATAGTTTTGTGCGTTTTTTACCGCCAGCCCGGGATCGGAAAATGGAAGCGTGCCGCAGCTTATACGCGAATAATGGCTATCGGCAATTAATATCGTGTGTTTGGTATCTGCTGCGGCATGGTGCATTTCATGCACCAAAATAAATGCCCGCGCCCATTCCGCAGAATCTTGGTAAGACAACCGCAGATGGTCATCATCAAATGCATTGACGCACAAAGAAATCGCCTTATCGCCGGGAAAGTCTCCCTGCAATATTTCGACATAGGCATCTCTTTGTTGAAATAGTTTTTCAATGAAGCCTTGCCGTTTGCACTTTATGTCGTCGGTCGATTTCAAAATGGTGATCGCCATGCTGGACATGCGCTCAACCATGCTGGTGAGAGACGCATTAACGGTTTTCAGGCGGCCTTCCCAGCCATTCCCCGGGCTGGCCTCGAACCAGTCGCTGTAGTCTTTGTACGGCTGTGGCGGCTTATACGCCTGCACCCGCAGCAAGGCCCCCAAGATGCTGGTGTAAGCCCACTCGTATGCACGCGTCCAGGTTTCACATTCCTGTGGAGTCATGCCGCCCTTAAAAAGAGGGGGTATGGGTTTGGACGGGTACGATGGCATATTTATTCCTTTTACAAGAAAATACCAATATTAAATTTTATTTATTTACGATAAATAAAGATAACGTTATTAAAAACAACGTGACTTAATTTGTAATTTGAGTAACTTTCATCATACAGCGCCCAAGCCATCCATGGCAATAAATCCAAATAAAATACCAAAGCAAATTATTTGTGTGGCATCCCCGGTATACGCGGGTCACCACCGTGGCGACAGACTACATTTTTTATAGCTGCTAGCGCCTATCCCATGGGCGCTGGAGTCTTATTTAATGCCTATTTTTCGGCTAGCTTGTCCTGGGTTTTGTTGTCGAAATCACTGGCTGCATGGCGCTCGTGCAACTGCTCCGACGGCTCGCCCCAGGCGCGGTTGACCATGCGCCCGCGCTGCACCGCCGGGCGGGCGGCGATCTGCTGGGCCCAGCGCAGCACGTGGCTGTATTGGTGCACGCTCAGAAACCCGGCCGCGTCGTACAACTGCCCCAACACCAGGCCGCCGTACCAGGGCCACACCGCCATGTCGGCAATGGTGTAGTCCTTACCGGCCAGGTAGTCGTGCTCGGCCAGGCGGCGGTCCAGCACATCGAGTTGGCGCTTGACCTCCATCGCGTAGCGGTTGATCGGGTACTCGAACTTGGCCGGTGCGTAGGCATAAAAATGGCCAAAGCCGCCACCTAGAAACGGCGCACTGCCCATCTGCCAAAACAGCCACGACAGGCACTCAGCCCGCGCCGCACCGCTGGCGGGCAAGAACGCGCCAAACTTCTCCGCCAGGTGCTGCAGGATAGCGCCCGACTCAAACACCCGCACCGGCTCGGCCCCGCTGCGGTCCATCAAGGCCGGAATCTTCGAATTGGGGTTCACCTCCACAAAGCCGCTGCCAAACTGGTCACCGGTCTGGATGCGGATCAGCCAGGCGTCGTATTCCGCCCCCGTGTGGCCCAGCGCCAGCAGTTCCTCCAGCATGATCGTCACCTTGATGCCGTTGGGCGTGGCCAGCGAATACAGCTGCAGCGGGTGTTTGCCAACGGGTAGTTCCTTGTCGTGTGTGGGGCCGGAAATGGGGCGGTTGATGTTGGCAAACTGCCCGCCGTTTTCCTGGTCCCAGGTCCAGACTTTGGGGGGTACGTAGGCGGTGGTGTCGGTCATGAAACGGGCTTCCTTGGATGGTGTGCGGGTTATTTTGGAATGGATGGCAGGTTAGCGGGGGTGGGATGGCCTGTGGAGTTGAAGGTTTTGGTCACAGGTGGTAAGTGCTGCGGCTTGGCAGCTAAGCATTTTGGGGAAAATTTCCCGTACGCAATATTTTTGTAAAAAATTGCCTATCTAACCTTTAATTTCCCGAACGGGGCATTTATTTGCCATTTCACCGATTTAGCTCCATAATTTCCCGAACAGGAAATTAGCATGACCGCCATCCCCTCCCCCGCCGCCCTCGGCGTCGCCACCCGCGCCGCCCGCAAACAGCTCGGCCTGACCCAGCCGCAACTGGCCCTGGCCGCAGGTGTGGGCGTGCGCTTTGTGGTGGAGATGGAGGCGGGCAAGCCCACGCTGCGGCTGGAGCATATTTTGCGGGTGCTGCATGCGCTGGGGGGAGAGTTGCGGGTGGAGGGGCTGCCGTCGGCAGAGCCGGAAGCCGTAGTGCAAGAGTTCAATGTGCCTAACGCTGAGACGCAGGCTGCGATGGAAGAGTCGCGCACCGTGGTGAACGCCCGCCATACGCGTTCGACCAAGCAAAAATCAAGTGATTTTTCAAAAACTCAGGATGCGTAATCTATTTAAATACGCAAGGGTACCAAAATAGCTTAAAAAATAATATATTTAACATCACCGCTTTAATCACATAAATTTTAATAATAAACTTATAACTCAATTAATTATGTCAAAAATTTCCATGACATACGTAGAAAATAGTTCTCAGAAAAAAATCTCTATAAGTGAGGGCGAGGTGGACCCCTTAGGCTTTGAAGATCTATCCAAGATAATTAAATCTTTGGATCAACCCATCGAATTTCCACTAAACCTAAAAGGAGTTGTGATTGAAAAAAATGAATTCACTGATTTTGACCCCAACCTCTCATACAATATTTCAGCAACATTAAATAGCAATCGTGGCTCTAAAATCATTGGCTTAATTAATGGCGGATGGCTTCCTTCTGGTTTGGCAGTGAATGATAGCATTTTACTGCCCGACCGCTGTACTGTAGCAGCGATACGCAGTCATTTTTTAGGTGGATTTTCAAAAAAGAGTCAATCGACAGATTTTCTTGATTTTGTCGCCGATCACCCTATTAGTATAAATCCGCTGCTTTATGCGCTAGAAGGAAACAATGGAACAAAAAATCCAACCGCCGAAGAATTATCAGAACTTTTTGATAGGGCGAGCAAAAAAATTCTTGAAGCCTTACCTGCCGCAATTATTATTCCGGACAAAAAATCGGCTATCCAAGGTCTCCTAGGGATTATTAGCGATACAGCAGAGGGATTCATTCGAAAAAAGAAATTCTTAATAAAAATAGCCCCATTACTCGCCCCGTCAATTAGCAGAAAAAATCTTCAAAAGGTATGGGAAAGTATCATAAATTACGCAGACAAATATGACATAAGCAGGGCATCAATATTAATACTCACAGTGCTAAGCGCATCCTCTGAGAATCAAGCTACGAATCCCGCCAAAAAACTTATAAAGCCAAAGAAGCATTTCACTGAAAAAGATGCCTACAACGTACTCTGTGACCTACGCTCACTGGATCTGCTAATTGGGCTAATTGCTGACTTTCCAGATCAAAGAGTAGTCTTACTTACGGAAGATAAATCATTGGCACTTCTCTGGACGGGTCTCCAAACCCATAATTATCAAAGAAAAAATAACGCCATACATTTCGATATAGATGTAAAAAATACTTTATTTAAAAATATTGCAGATGAAGATTTTAAAAAAATTCTTGATTTATTAAACTAATCACGCAATAAATTAACACCAGATATACAAGTAAATTAATAATATTTTTTATTTAATAAATTCGAGTAAATGTGTAGAACCGCACTCACCCCCACCGCCCCGCCGCAATCCAAGCCTCCGTCTGCGCCATCCCCAGCCGGTAGCGCGCGCAGTTGAACACCTCCAGGCTACCCAACTCCCTCACCAGCAAATCCCGAAACCCCGGCGCGGTGGCCTCTGTGGCTTGCAACTGGTCCAAGGCCGCTTGCAGCGGATATTTGTCCCCCACCACCAGCCCAATCGCCTCGTTCAGCATTTCGCGGTAGCGCAGGCGCACGGGGTCGGGCCCGCCCATGGACTCCAGCACCACGGTGTACTTTTTAATGGACCGGCGGTAGGTCCAGTCGAACAGGTCCACGGCCATGGCCACGTCTCTGAATTCGTACACGCCCAGCACTGCGCTGGCGTAGTCCTGCGGGGCCACGTCCAGAAAGGACAAGGGGGCCTGGTTGTAGAGCATGAGCGGGATGTTGGCTGCCAGGCGGCTGACGCGTTTATTGCCGTCGTCAAAGGGCTGCAGGTACGCCAGGTTCAACCACAAGAAAAAGGCAGCTTCGATGGGGTTCTTGGTCTGCTGGGCCTTGTGGAGGATGGCCTCCAGCATCTCTTGCAGCACCGTGGGCACTTGCGACGGCACGTAGACGGTGTCGGAGATATTGACCACCTTGCTGCGGATGGTGCCCAGGGCACTGCTATCGGGCAGCAGGTCGCGCATCAGCACGGAATGCAGGTTGCGCACCAAGCCCATGGACAAGCCGTAGCTGGGCACCGCGTCTACCAGGAATTCAATGGCGCTTTTATGGTTGAGCAGCATGACGGCATCCATGTCGCCACCGGCCACACCGCTCTTGAACAGCTCTTCAGTGGCCAGCAGGCTGTAGCGGTTGCCCTCCAGCCGGGACGATGCCCACGATAAGTCGATCAACAGCGGCTCCAGCACTTTGCGGGCATAGGTGCCTGCGGGTTGCTGGCCCTGCATACGGCCAAGTTGGGCCAGCTCTGCGGACAGGCTGGCGGGCAGCAGCGCGGACTCGTTGGGCTGGTAGGCCTCGACAAAGCTGCGTTGGTAGGTCACGGGTTCGCGGGCACCCAGAGGCACGGCCAACCGCTGCTGCAATTGCAGGCTGTCTGCCGACCACAGCGGCCCACTGGAAGCATGGCTTTGTGTTGGTGCGGGCAAGCTGTACCGCGTGGCGCGGGCTTGGCCCACTCTGGCCACTTGCTGGGCGGCGAGCAGGCGCTCCAGCATGCGTTTAACGGTGGCCGGGCTGGTCTGCAGCGCCTCCACCAACTGCGTGGTGGTCACCAAAGCGTGGCCTTGCAGAAAGAGCGCTTGCAGGGCTTGGACCAGGGCGTGGTCGGTCGGTTTCGGGGGTGCTGGCATGTATCGGCTCACAATCCGCTCAAAATTGGCTCAAACTGAGAGCCTATTATGCTATTTTGAGCCGATACTGGGCAAATTTTGAGCCAATGCTTTAAATTGGATCAATCGGCTCATTCTTAAGCATATCCGCTCACACTACAAAATCCATAGCTACTCCCGCCCACTGAATAAGCGCAAAGTGCCAATTTGGCTCACAACCCTCACCCCCGCCCGCTAAGCCGACACTCCGCAAACCCCGCCCCATCCCCCAGCACAAAGTCCCGAAATGCCGCCCCCAGGTCCGACGGCACGGCATCCCTGCGGTGCAGCAGGCACCAGTCCAGCATCTTGGGCATGTCCTGCAGGTCCAGCACGGCCAGCATGCCCGCGGCCAGCTCTACCTGGAACACGTGGGCGGACAGGAAGCTGATGCCCATGCCGACCATCACGGCCTGCTTGATGGTCTCGTTGCCGGACAGCTCCATGGACACATTCACCTGCAGCGACTGGGATTGCAGCAGGTGCTCCAGAAACTGCCGGGTGGCCGAGCCGGGCTCGCGGAAGATGAAATCCTCGGTGCGCAAATCGGCCCAGGTGAGCTTGCGGCGCGCAGCCAAGGGGTGGCTGGGCGGGGCGACGATGCAGTGGGGGTTGCGGGCAAAGGTTTCGGCTTCCACGTCGGCCTCGCTGGGCGGGTAGCCGCCGATGGCCACGTCCAGTTGGTGGTCTTGCAGCATGGCCAGGATTTTGTCGCGCCGCTCCACCGTGAGCTTGAAGCGGATGCCGGGGTGGCGCGCCTTGAAGGCCATGAGCAGCGCGGGCGCGAAGTAGTGCGCCGTGGGCACCACGCCCAGGTGCAGCAGCCCGCCCTCGCCATTGCGGCTGGCGGCCATGGCCTCATCAGCGATGCGCACCTGGTCGAGGATGCGGCGGGTGTGGCGCAGCAGGGCTTCGCCGGGCGGGGTCAGCAGCAGGCGCTTGCCGGTTTTGCTGAACAGCGGCTGGCCCGCGTCTTCCTGCAACTGGCTGATCTGCATGGACACCGCCGGTTGCGTGAGGTGCAGCTGCTCGGCAGCGCGCGAGTAGCTCAGGGTGGTGGCCACGGCTTCGAAGATACGGAGTTGGCGCAGGGTGGTGTTTTTCATTCAGGGTTCACCCGCAATGCGGGCCTTGGAAAAAAGCCGAAATCGAGTCGCGGGACAGTGGTTTGCAAGGAATTTCCCTAAGCTGCACCGCAGCATTTCCGGCCTTACAGGCACTGGGCGCAGACCCTTGCCGCGGCCAGCCCCAAGTATAAGAAAAACTTTGCCAAACCATCAATAAGCATTGGTTGTGGATATGCACGGCTGTTTCTAGACTTGCCTCCAACGCAACCCCGCCCTCTTCCCATTCCCCCATCCGCTTTCATGTCCACACCTACTACCGCCCCCTTCCCCACCTGGAACGACGCCCATGCGGCCACGCTGGATGCGTCCGACCTGCTGCTGTACCGCTCCAACCTGCTGGGTTCCGACCTGCGCATCACCAACTACGGCGGCGGCAACACCTCTGCCAAGCTGGTGCAAAAAGACCTGCTGACCGGCCAGGATGCCACCGTGCTGTGGGTCAAGGGCTCGGGCGGCGATGTGGGTTCGATGAAGCTCGACGGCTTCAGCACCCTGTACATGGACAAGCTCAACGCGCTGCAAAAGCTGTACCGCGGCCCGCAGTTTGAAGACGAAATGGTGGCCTACCTGCCGCACTGCACCTTCAACCTGAACCCGCGCGCCGCCAGCATCGACACGCCCCTGCACGCTTACCTACCCTTCGCCCATGTGGACCACATGCACCCCGACGCGGTGATTGCGATTGCCGCCATGGCGAACAGCGAAGCACTCACCGCCAAGATTTTTGAAGGCACCGTGGGCTGGCTGCCCTGGCGCAAGCCCGGTTTCGAGCTGGGCCTGATGCTGCAGCGCTACCAGGCCGCCCACCCTACCCAGCGCGGTTTGGTGCTGGCGGGCCACGGCCTGTTCACCTGGGGCGACACGGCCAAGAGCTGCTATGAAAACACCGTGGGCGTGATCGCCCATGCGCAAAACTGGCTGGGCCGCGAGACCGCAGCCCGCAAGGCCGTGGCCTTTGGCGGCGTGGCGCAGGCATCGCTGGCCACCGCCGAGCAAGACGCGACGCTGGCCCGGGTGCTGCCCGTGCTACGCGGCCTGGCGTCGAAGAGCGGCCACAAGCTGATGCACGTAGACCGGCAAGCTGCGGTGATGGAATTTGTGAACAGCGTGCAACTGGCCCCGCTGGCGGCGATGGGCACCTCCTGCCCCGACCACTTCTTGCGCACCAAGATCCGCCCGCTGATCCTGGAAGCATCGGTCTACAACCTGGAAGGTGCCGCCCTGGCCGCCGCGCTGGAAGAGAAGTTGGTGGCTTACCGCGCCGACTACGCCGCCTACTACGACCGCTGCAAGCGCCCCGACAGCCCGGCCCTGCGCGATGCCAACCCGGTGATCATCTTGCTGCCCGGCATCGGCATGGTGTCGATTGCCAAGGACAAGGCCACGGCGCGCATTGCCGGTGAGTTCTACGTCAACGCCATCAACGTGATGCGCGATGCCAATGCCATCGACACCTATGTGGGCCTGCCCGAGCAAGAGGCGTTTGACATCGAATACTGGCTGCTCGAAGAAGCCAAGCTGCAGCGCATGCCCAAGGCCAAGCCTTTGGTCGGCAAAGTAGCGCTGGTGACCGGCGGCGCAGGCGGCATTGGCCGCGCCATCGTCGAGCGCTTCTTGAACGAGGGTGCCTGTGTGGCGCTGCTGGACATCGACGTGGAAGCACTCGAATCCACCCGCACTGAGCTGGCCAAGCGCTACGGCAAAGACGTGGTACGCGGCATGGTGTGCGACGTGACCTCCGAAGACTCGGTGATCACCGCCTACGTGCAGGCCACACTGGAGTTTGGCGGGGTGGACATTTTGGTGTCCAACGCCGGTATCGCTTCCGCCGCACCGATTGAAGACACCAGCCTGGCGCTGTGGATGCGCAACCAGAACATCCTGGCCACCGGCTACTTTTTGGTGGGCCGTGAGTGTTTCCGCCTGATGAAGGCCCAGGCTATCGGAGGTGCCATGGTCTACATCGCCAGCAAAAACGGCATGGTGGCCAGCGCCCAGGCCAGCGCCTACTGCGCGGCCAAGGCGGCAGAGATCCAACTGTCGCGCAGCTTTGCACTGGAAGGCGCACCACTGGGCATACGCTCCAACGTGGTGAACCCCGATGCCGTCATCCGTGGCAGCAAGATCTGGACAGGTGCCTGGAGCCAGGAGCGCGCCGCCGCCAACAAGATCAGCGAGGAAGAGCTGGAAGCCTTCTACCGCGACCGCTCCATGCTCAAGCGCAGCGTGTTCCCCGAGGACATCGCCGAAGCCACCTACTTCCTGGCCAGCGACCTGGCCGCCAAGTCGACCGGCAACATCATCAACGTGGATGCGGGTAATCTTGCGGCCTTTCCGCGTTAATTCGGCGATCAAACAAAACCAAAGAGACAGACATGACCACGACAAAAATTGCTCCAGAATTAATAGCTTCTCACGCCCATGAATCAAGCGCTAGAGTGCATTTAGACTATGAAAACCTGGGCGAGCAACTGTCCCGCCGGGGCGTAGATATCGACACACTGAAAGCCGACGTGGCGAAGTTCGCCGTGGCCGTGCCCAGCTGGGGCGTGGGCACCGGCGGCACCCGCTTCGCCCGCTTCCCCGGCAAAGGCGAGCCGCGCAATGTGTTCGACAAGCTGCAAGACTGCGGCGTGATCCACCAGCTGGTGCGCTGCACGCCCACCGTGTCGCCGCACTTTCCGTGGGACAAGGTGAACGACTACAAAGAACTGCGCCAGCACGCCGAGTCCTTCGGCCTGGGGTTTGATGCGGTCAACTCCAACACCTTTTCCGACCAGAAGAACCAGCCACTGTCGTACAAGTTTGGCAGCCTGACCCATGCCGACGCAGGCGTGCGCGCCCAGGCCGTGGCGCACAACATCGAGTGCATCGAGATCGGCAAACAGATCGGTAGCAAGGCGCTGACGGTATGGATTGGCGACGGTGCCAACTTCCCCGGCCAAAGCCATTTCCGCCGCCAGTTCGACCGCTACCTGGACAGCAACCGCCAGATCTACGCCGCCCTGCCCGACGGCTGGCAAATGTTTTTAGAGCACAAGATGTTCGAACCCGCCTTCTACGCCACCGTGATCCAGGATTGGGGCTCCAGCCTGCTGGCCGCCCAGACCCTGGGCGAGAAAGCCCGCTGCCTGGTGGACCTGGGCCACCATGCGCCCAACACCAATATCGAGATGATCGTGGCCCGCCTGGTGCATGCGCAAAAGCTGGCCGGGTTCCACTTCAATGACAGCAAATACGGCGACGACGATCTGGACAGCGGCAGCATCAACCCCTTCCAGCTGTTCCTGGTGTTCAACGAACTGGTGGACGCAGCCCAAAGCAAAGTTCCCGGCTTTGACCCCGCCTACATGCTGGACCAGTCGCACAACGTGACCGACCCCATCGAGAGCCTGATGACCAGCGCCGTGACCGTGCAGCGCTGCTACGCCCAGGCCCTGCTGGTAGACCGCGTGGCCTTGACCGGCTACCAGGACAGCAACGACGTGCTGATGGCCGCGCAGACCTTGAAGGCCGCCTTCCACACCGACGTAACCCCGCTGCTGCAAAAAATCCGCCTGGAAGCCGGTGGTGCCGTAGACCCCGTGGCGACCTACCGCGCTAGCGGCTACCGCGCCGACATGGCGGCGATTCGCCCGGCCAGCGGCCCCAGCAGCGGCATCGTTTAAGCCGTGTACCCCATCGGAGCCGCCGCCCCCTGCGACGGCATCGTGTTCCCGTAGAGTGTTTTTATAACTTTAATTCCAGGAGACAAGCATGAAGAAACAACTGAAAACTTTGCTGGCAGTGGCTTTGACGGCGGCTTTGGCCAGCCCGGCCATGGCGGCGGACAAGATTGCCGTGGTCGTCAAGGCCATGGGCATCGGCTTTTTTGATGCGGTGAACCAGGGCGCGCAAGAAGCGGCCAAAGAACTCAAAGGCGTGGAAATCATCTACACCGGCCCAGCCAAGGCCACCGCCGAAGGGCAGATTGAGGTGATCAATTCGTTGATCGCCCAGAACGTCAAAGCCATCGTGATCTCGGCCAACGACCCCGATGCCCTGGTGCCGGTGATGAAGAAAGCCATGCAGCGCGGCATCAAAGTGGTGTCGTTTGACTCCGGCGTGCGCAAAGACGGTCGCCTGATGCAACTGAACCCCTCGGCCAGCCCGCTGATCGGCAAGAAGCTGGTGGACATGACCCGTGAAGCGATTGGCAACACCGGCGAAATCGCCATTCTGTCGGCCACTGCGCAGGCCACCAACCAGAACGTCTGGATCGAGGAAATGAAGAAAGTGCTGGCCAAGCCGGAAAACAGCGGCTTGAAACTGGTCAGCACCGTGTACGGCGACGACCAGACCGACAAGAGCTACCGCGAAGCCCAAGGCCTTTTCAAGGGCTACCCCAACCTGAAGGTCATCATCGCCCCCACCTCGGTCGGCGCACCCGCTGCCGCCAAGGCCGTGACAGACGAGAAGCTGGTCGGCAAGGTGTTTGTGACCGGGCTGGCGCTGCCGTCCGAAATGCTGGGCCACGTGAACAGCGGCGCGTCCAAGTCGTTCGCGCTGTGGAACCCGATTGACCTGGGCTACGCCTCGGTGATGGCTGCCAGCCAGTTCATCAGCGGCAAGGCCACCGGCAAGCCGGGCGAAAAAATCCAGCTGGGCCGCGTGGGCACGGTCACCCTGGATGAAAACAACGAAGCCGCCATGTCCGAGCCGTTCACCTACGACAAGACCAACACCGAGAAATTCTCGAAGTTCTTTTAAGCCGGATAGAGACTGAGGAAAGGCGGGCAGCCCTGCCCTGGTAGGGCTGCCCTTTGTATTGGAACATCGGGATCTGCGATGACTGATTTTTTGCTGCAACTGCGCGGCATCCAAAAGCGCTATGGGGCCGTCACCGTCCTCAAAGACGTGGACCTGGACCTGCGGGCGGGCGAGGTGCTGGCCCTGATTGGGGAAAACGGCGCGGGCAAATCCACCATGGTCAAGCTGCTGACCGGCGTGGTGCCGTTTGAGGCGGGGTCCATCCTGCTCAACGGCCAGCCGCAGAAGTTTGCCAACGCACGGGCCTCGCAGGCGGCGGGCATTTTGGCGGTGCACCAGGAAACGGTGATGTTCGAAGAGCTCAGCGTGGCCGAAAACATTTTCATGGGCCGCCACCTGCAACGCGCAGGCCTGGTGGACTGGGCCGCGATGAACGCCCAGGCCCAGCAGGTGCTGACCCACATAGGTGCACGCTTTGTGGCCACGGCGCAGGTCAAAACCCTGAGCCTGGCCGAGCGCCACCTGGTGGAGATTGCGCGGGCGCTGTCGCAAAAGGCCTCGGTGGTGATTCTGGACGAGCCCACCGCCGCCCTGTCGCAGGCTGAGATCCGCGACTTCTACGGCATCGTGCGCCAACTGCGCGACCAGGGCGTGGGCGTGATCTTCATCACCCACAAGTTTGACGAAATTTTTGCCGTGGCCGACCGCTACCTGGTGCTGCGCGATGGCTCCGCCGTGGGCACGGGCAACATCGCCGACGCCACCGAGCAAAGCCTGGTCAAGCTGATGGCCGGGCGCGCCATTGACCAGATCTACCCACCGGTGCACTCGGTGCCGGGCGAAGTGGTGATGGAGGTGCAGAACCTGTCGCACCCCACCGAATTCAATAACCTGTCGTTCACCCTGCGGCGCGGCGAGATTCTGGGCTTTTACGGCCTGGTGGGCTCGGGTCGCAGCGAGGCCATGCTGGCGCTAATGGGCCTGAACCTGGAAGCCACCGGCAAATTTACGGTAGAAGGCAAGCCACTGCAGCCGCGCCGCCCGGCCGATTCCATCACCGCAGGCCTGGCCTATGTGCCCGAAGAGCGCCAGCGCCAGGGCGGCATTCTGAGCTTCTCGGTACTGCAAAACATCAGCCTGGCCGGGCTGGCCAAGTTTGCGCGCGGCCCCTGGCTGTCGCAGGCCAAGGAGTCGGCGCTGTGCACCAGCATGGTGGAGCGGCTGCGCATCAAGACCAGTTCGCACGATCTGCCGCTGTCGGGCCTGTCGGGTGGCAACCAGCAAAAGGTGGTGATCGCCAAATGGCTGGGGCTAAACCCGCGCATCGTGATTTTGGACGAGCCCACCAAGGGCATCGACGTAGGGGCCAAGCAGGCCGTGTACCAGTTGATTGCCGAGATGGTGGAGCAAGGCCTGGCGGTGATTTTGGTCTCCAGCGAACTGCCCGAGGTGATGAACCTGGCCCACCGGGTGGTGGTGATGCGCCGGGGCCTGCAGGTGGCCGAATTTGCGCGGGGCACGGTCGATGCCGAGGCCATCGTGGCGGCGGCATCCGGCCTGACCGTACTGCCACACCCCTCCAAACCGATCCCGGCCGCAGACGTATCTGCCGCCAGAACCCCGCACGTCAACGAGGCATTGGCAACATGAAACAGCTTTTTCTGGCCCGGCGCGAATGGCTGCTGCTGGCCATCATTGGGGCGATTGCGCTGGCGGTAGCCGCCCGTGCGCCGGTTTTTCTGAGCTGGCGCAACGGCATGGACATTGCCAACGACTCGGCGATTCTGGCCATTCTGGTGGTGGGGCAAATGGGCGTGCTGCTGACCCGGGGCATTGACCTGTCGGTGGCGTCCAACCTGGCCCTGACTGGCATGGTCTGCGCACTGGTGGGGCGGGCCATGCCGGGCGTGCCGATAGGCGTGCTGCTGCTGTTGGCGATGGCCATTGGTGCCCTGCTGGGCAGCCTGAACGGCTGGCTGATCACCCGGTTTGACCTGCCGCCGATCGTGGTCACGCTGGGCACCTTGTCGGCGTTTCGCGGGGCGATTTTTGTGGCCAGCAAAGGGGCCTGGATTTCCGACCACCAGATCCACGCCGCCATCAAGGGCCTGCCGCGTGCGCAATGGCTGGGGCTGCCCGCGCTGGTGTGGTTTGCGCTGCTGGTGCTGGCCCTGGCCGCCGTGTTTTTCAAGCTGCGCCGCGAAGGGCGCGAGCTGTATGCGCTGGGCGGCGACCCGCATGCGGCGCAGTACGTGGGCATTCCGGTGAAGTCGCGGCTGATGCTGGTCTACACCCTGTCGGGCATGCTGGCCGGTTTGTCGGGCTTGCTGTGGGTGGGGCGCTATTCGGTGGCCTACACCGAGCTGGCGGCGGGCTATGAGCTGACGGTGATAGCCGCCTGCCTGATTGGCGGGGTCAGCATTGGCGGCGGCGTGGGCAGCGTGCTGGGCGCGGGCTTAGGCGTGCTGTTCATCGGCGTGGTCAACGCGGCGCTGCCGGTGATCCAGGTGTCGCCGTTCTGGCAGCAGGCGATTGCCGGGGCGGTGATTCTGGTGTCTGTGACGCTGAACGCGCGGGCCGAGCACCGGGGCGGACGCCTGATTTTGGAAAGAACAGAACTGAAGGGAGCGGCAGCATGAAAGCCTGGAACACCTGGGAACGCGTTTTATTGGGGCTGCTGGTCTTGCTGGTGGTGGTGTTTGGCACCATCCAGCCGGGGTTTTTATCGCCCTACGCCATTGCCGACAGCACCTTCAACTTCAGCGAAAAAGGCATTCTGGCGCTGGCCCTGGCGCTGCTGATCGTTACCGGCGAGATCGACCTGTCGATTGCAGCCATTCTGGCGCTGTGCTCGCTGGCCATGGGCTTTGCCATGCGTGCCGGGGCCGGGCCTGCCGGCATGGCAATGGCAGCGCTGGCCACCGGTGGTTTGGCCGGTTTCCTGAACGGCTGGCTGGTCACGCACTACCGGCTGCCGTCCATCGTGGTGACCATCGGCACGCTGTCGCTGTACCGGGGCCTGGCCATGGTGGCCCTGGGCGACCAGGCGATGTCGGGCTATCCGGAGGTATTTTCGGTGCTGGGCAACGGCTACCTGGGCGACCTGGTGGACCTGCCCTGGCTGATCGTGCCGATTGAATTTGCCATTCTGCTGGTGTGCGCGGTGGCCGTAGGTGTGGTGCTGCACCGCACCGTGCTGGGCCGCCGCCTGTACGCCATTGGTGCCAACCCGGTGGCATCGCGCTTCTCGGGCATCGAGGTAGACCGCTACCGCCTGCGCCTGTTTGTGTTTGCCGGGCTGATGGCCGCGCTGGCCGCCATTTTGCTGACCGGGCGCATCGGCAGCACCCGCCCCAACATCGCCATGGGCTGGGAGCTGGATGCCATCACCATGGTGATCCTGGGCGGCGTGGCCATCGAAGGCGGGCGCGGCAGCATTGTGGGCACCATGCTGGCGGTGCTGCTGCTGGGCCTGTTCACCTTTGCCCTGGGCATGGCCAATGTGTCGGGTATCGTGATGTCGATGATCGTGGGCGGGCTGCTCATCGTGTCTATGGTACTGCCCAAGTTCAAGCTGCGCGGGCGGCTGGCAGCGGCAAAGGCCTGAGATGGAAAAAATCGCCTTTCGCATGTTCCTGAACCCCGGCTGCGTAGCCGAATACAAAAAGCGCCACGACGAGATCTGGCCGGAGCTGGTGGCCCTGCTGAAGTCAGCGGGTGTCAGCGACTACAGCATTTACCTGGACGAAGAACACCATGTTTTATTCGCGGTGCTGCGCCGCGAGTCCAGCCACAGCATGCACAGCCTGCCCCAGCATCCGGTGATGCAGCGCTGGTGGGCGTACATGGGCGACCTGATGCGCACTAATCCCGACGGCAGCCCGGTAGCGGAACCGTTACCCTGCCTGTTCCACCTTGAATAAACCCATGTTGGACCTGACCCTCGTCATCGACATCGGCAAAAGCCACGCCAAACTGCTGCTGGTAGACGACCATGGCAGCGTACTGGAGCAGCATGGCCGCAAGAACGCGCCGGTGGATTCCCCGCTGGGCTACAGCGCGCTGGACATTGGCGGCCTGAGCGACTGGATTTGCAGCACGCTGGCCGCCAGCGCCCTCACCCCGCGCTGCGCCCGCGTGGTCACCAGCACCCACGGCGCGGCCTTTGTGGGCATCACCGCCGACGGCCTAGCCTGGCCACCGCTGGACTACGAGTGCGACACCTATGCCGACCAGACCAGCGCCCTGCACCACGCCTACCAGCGCCAGCGCGACGGGTTTGAGATCACCTATTCGCCCGACCTGCCCGTAGGCCTGAACGCCGCCCGCCAGCTCTACTGGCTGCAGCACACCCACCCCGAGGCCTGGGCGCGCACCCATACCCTGCTGCCCTACCCGCAGTACTGGGCCTGGTGGCTCAGCGGCGTGGCCGCCAGCGAGGTGTCGTCGCTGGGCTGCCACACCCAGATGTGGGCACCGGACCAGCAGGATTTTTCGCCCCTGGCCAAAAACCAGGGCTGGGCCGCCAAGTTCGCACCCCTGGCCCCAGCCTGGCAGGTGCTGGGCTGCGTACGCCCGGCACTGACCGATGCGCTGGGCCTGCCACGCAGCTGCGAAGTGCTGGTGGGCGTGCACGACAGCAACGCCTGCCTGGCCCGCTACCTCTCCAGCACAGCCGAGCTGACCGTGGTGTCCTCCGGTACCTGGACGGTGCTGATGGCCCCCGATGCGCCTACCGCCACGCTGGACGCACAGCGCGACATGCTGTGCAACGTCAACGTGCGCGGCCAGGCCACCCCCACCGCCCGCTTCATGGGCGGCCGCGAATTCGCCGCCCTGCTGGACGGTGCCCCCGCCGACCTGGGCACGCTGGAAGATGCCGAAGCCCTGCTGCGCAGCCACACCACCGCCCTGCCCAGCTTCGCCCCGCAGGGCGGCCCCTTCATGCACCGCACGGGCGAAGTACTGCGCGCAGGCCAGCCCATCGCATTGCAAGCCCTGGCCCCCGCCGAACGCTCGGCCCTGGCCGCCCTGTACTGCGCCCAGCTCACCGCCTGGCTGGTGGTACAACTGCGCCCCGGTGCGACCGAGTCCACCGTGGTGGTCGAAGGCCCGTTGGCCCACAACCGCCTTTTCCTGGGCCTGCTGCAAGCCCTGCTGCCCGGCCACACCTGCTACGCCAGCATCGACGCGATGGAAGGCACTGCCCGCGGTGCCTGGATGCTGGGCCGCTGGAGCCAACCCACGGCATCCCAGCACCTGCTGGCCGCACCGGCTTACCGGCTGGACGGGCTGCAGGAATACCACGTGCAGTGGCTGGAGAATTGCCTGGTGGTTACGGCGTAGAGATACTATGCTTTTAATAGCTGCTTGCGCTTATGAAATAAGCGCAAGCAGCTTATTTTTTATAAATTTTAGCCGCCTGCAAAAGTGCAATAGTTGCACTAAAATCTCTTCATGCCCACGCTCGTCCGGCTGTCGAATTGCAGCATCACCCTGTACGCAGCAGACCATCTACCGCCGCACTTCCATGTGCGCACCCTGGATGGGCGCGATGCCTTGGTGGAGATTGCCACACTGGCCATATTGCGCGGCAGGCTGGCCCCACGTGAAATCGCCGAAGCACTGGCCTGGGCCGCAGCCCGCCAACAGCAGCTATTTGCCCAATGGAAGGAACTCAACCCATGACCGCTACCCACTTCACCCTGACCGCCGTCCGCGTGCTGCCGCCCTTCGGCTTGGAGATGGACTTTGCCGATGGAGCCACGCTGCAAGTCAACCTGCAGGCCACCATCGCCGCGCACCCTAGCCTCGCACGCATGCAATCCCCGGCCATCTTTGCCCAGGCGGCGGTGGGTGAATGGGGGGCGAGCGTGGTGTGGGCGGGTGACGACGCGCTGGAGCTGGCGGCAGACAACCTGCGCGCCCGCGCCATCGAGCAGGCGGGAGGCACATCGCACGAGGCGATCTGGAATTGGATGGCCCGCCACCAGTTGACCCTGGATACCGCAGCCCAGGCGCTGGGCCTGTCGCGCCGCATGCTGGCCTACTACCGTAGCGGAGAAAAGCCGGTGCCGCGCACCGTGGCGCTGGCCTGCCTGGGCTGGGAAGAAGAGCAAAGACTGGCTGCCTAGCTCTGCCGATAGCCGCAAATTCCTGGTTTCATAGCGCTATTCAAAATATAGCTACTCACGCCCACCCGATAAGCACAGGCACCTTATTTACCTTATAAGCACAGGTTGTAAGCCTGCCCTTACACTCTGGGCCTCTGCGCACAACTGCGCAGAACAGCGTTCTCAGGGCGGGGTGGAATTCCCCACCGGCGGTGATGGCAGCGATGCACAAGCCCGCGAGCGCCTTTGCATGGTTTGCCCTGCAAGGGGTCAGCAGATTCCGGTGCGATTCCGGAGCCGACGGTTCAGGTTTTAACGAGCCTTAAAGTCCGGATGCAAGAGAACGCGCCGTCTGCAAACCTGCCCCTGGCGGTTTGTGTCTGCGCGCGTGCGTCCTGGGTTGGGAACATTTTTTGCCAACAACTTTTATGACCACGACCGTTACTGCTCCCCTGCGCATCTCCTTCGTCCAGGCCACCTGGCATGCCGACATCGTCAACCAGGCCCGCGACGGCTTTTTGGCCGAGATGGCGCGCCAGGGCGTGCCGCGCGACGCCATTGACATTCTGGAACTGCCGGGTGCGTTCGAGATTCCGCTGCACGCCAAGAAGCTGGCCCAAAGCGGCCAATTCGATGCCATCGTGGCCTGCGCGCTGGTGGTGGACGGCGGCATTTACCGCCATGAGTTTGTCGCCAACGCCGTGGTCCAGGGGCTGATGGACGTGCAACTGGAGACCGGCGTGCCGGTGTTCAGCGCGGTACTCACGCCACACCACTTCCACAGCCACGCCGAGCACCAGCAGTTCTTTGGCGACCACTTCGTGCACAAGGGTGCAGAAGTGGCCCAGGCCTGCCTGGCCACGGTGGCCAGCCTGCGCAAACTGGCCACGCTCTAAAACCGGCTAGTCGATGCAAACGCGCTGGACACCACCCGGTTGCGGCCCTGGTGTTTGGCCTGGTAGAGCATGGCATCGGCCTGCTCCAGCAGCAGGGCCGGGTCGTGGCGCCCCCCGGCGCGGATGTTGACTGCACCGATGCTGATGGTGACCACGGTGGCCACGTCCGAGCCCGCGTGCGGCAGGCCCAGGGCCATCACGTCGGTGCGCAGGCGTTCCAGCAACTGGTCCATGTCGGGCACGGCAGGCAGCAGCAGCACGAACTCTTCGCCACCGTAGCGGGCCGCCAGGTCGTAGGGCCGCCGGGCAAAGCTGGCCACCACCTGGGCGATGCGGCGCAGCGCGTCGTCGCCTGCCGGGTGGCCGTACAGGTCGTTGTACTGCTTGAAGAAGTCCACGTCGATCATCGACAGCCCGATGGCTTCTTTGCGCCGCGCCGCCAGTTGGCAGACCACTTGCAGCGATTCGTCGAACGAGCGGCGGTTGGCGATGCCGGTCAGGCCGTCGCGGCTGGCCAGGCGTTCCAGCTCCTTGCGCTGGGCAATCAGGCGCAGGTGGTTGCGGATGCGGATGCGGGCAATCGCCGGGCGTATGGGTTTGACCACGTAGTCCACCGCGCCCAGCAGCAGGCCCTGCTCTTCGCTGCGCGCGTCGTTGAGGCCGCTGATGAAGATCACTGCCACATGGGCGGTGCGGGGGTTGGCGTGCAGGGCTTGCAGCACTTCGTAGCCGTCCATGCCGGGCATGGCGATGTCGAGCAGGAGCAGGCAAATTTCGGGTTCTTCGCGCACCCGTTGCAGGGCCGACGGCCCGTCTTTGGCCAGCAGCACGCGGCATTCGCCATGCAGCAGGTCGGCCAGCACGGTGCGGCTGGTGCGGTCGTCATCGACGATCAGCACGGTGGGCAGGGACAGCATATCCATCACGTCAGGCCGCTCCATGCTTGTCTGCCAGGGCCTCGGCCAGCGACTCCAGGGAGCCACTGGCGGCAGACAGGTTCAGGTCTTCAAACTGGATCAGCGCGGCATCGGCCAGCCGCGCCAGCGCGGTGTGGGCCAGCCCGGAGCGGATGCCTAGCAACAGCTCTGCAGCCGCGTAGTTGCCCTGCGCCACCATGGGCTGGGCCTGGCCGATACGCACCAGCAAGGTCGCCACGTCCACGCTGTCGCTGGTGGCATCTGCTCCGTAGCCGCTGTCGTCCAGCAGGGCCATGGCGCTGTCGACCACGGTGTCCAGGTGGCGGCAGAACACCGCCACGCTTTCGGCCAGCATCTCGGCGGCGGCGTGTGGTGCCAGTTGCTCCAGGCGCACGGCAGCATCGGCCAGCGCATCGGCCCCCAGGTAACGGGCAGTGGATTTCAGCGTGTGGGTCTGGGCCGAGAGCGTATTGCGCGAGGGTGTGGGCCGGGGGGGCCGCCACTGCGCCGACAGGCCGGCAAAGTCGCGCACAAAGCCGCGCAGCACACGCTGCAGGCTGGCCTGGCGGCCCCCCAGGCGCACCAGGGCCAGCCGCAGGTCCACCCCCGGCAATACATCGGGCAGGCCGTCATGGGCATCTTTGGGGGGGTGGGCGGCCAGGCTGGGCATGGCGCGTGGCAGGGGCGCAAACTGCAACAGGGTCTGGTACAGGGCAGATTCGTCGATCGGCTTACGCAGATAGCCGTCCATGCCCGCTGCCACGGCGGCGGGGTGGCCTACCTGGGAGTCATGCGCCGTCAGCGCAATCAGCGGCAGGCTGACCCAGCGCGCCTGTTTACGGATCTCGCGGCTGGCGGTCAGGCCATCCATGACGGGCATCTGCAGGTCCATCAACACCATGTCGAAGGGCTCTTGTTCGAGACACTCCAGGGCCTGCTGCCCATCGGCAGCCAGCACCACCTGCATGCGCACCGCCTGCAGGAATTCGCTGGCGACTTCGCGGTTAAGGGCGTTGTCGTCCACCACCAGCACGCGCAGGCCTGCCAGTGCCGCCAGCGCCGCGTCTTTGGGCAGGCGCTGCACCAGCAGCCGGGCCAGTTGTTCGGTGTCCACCGGAAGGGCCAGGCTGTCGTCCATGCCGGCATCCAGACAGGCCTGCGGCCCGGCAGCGCAGACACCAGCCTCAGCGTGCACCAGTCCGATCAGCAGCAGGGAGGCCCAGCGCGGGTCGCTGCGCAGCATACGGGCGGCGGCCAGTCCATCCATGCCGGGCAGGTGGTGCGCCAGCAGCACCACGTCGCAAGGCGCGGCCTGCAGCCGGGCCAGCGCCTGGACAGTGCCGTGAACGGTATCCACCTCCATGCCGATCTGCTGCAAAAACTCGACCATGGCCTCCTGGTCCGGGTCCGGAGATGGATCTGCCAGCAGCAGCACCCGCCGCTGCTGCAGGCGGCCCAGGTCCAGCGGGCTTTCGCCGTCTTCGCCGGGGGGGCCGGTCCAGGTCTGGCCCAGGGCATCGGCCAGGGTATTGAACACCAGCGACTCGGTCACGGGCTTGATCAACACCCCCGCCAGGCCCATGTCCTGGGCTTCGGTGAGGAGTTCGTCGCGGGCGTAGGCCGTCACCATCAGCACCACCGGCACGGCAGCCAGTACAGGGTCGGTCTTGATCTGCCGGGCCGCCTGCATCCCATCCATGCCGGGCATGCGCCAGTCCATCAGCACCAGTTCGAACGGCCGGCCCTTATCAAAGGCTGCGCGCAAGTGTTCCAGCGCCTCAGGGCCCGAGTCGGCCACCTGTACCACCATGCCAAAACCACGCGCCAGTTGCGCCAGGATGCTGCCCGCGCTGGCGTTGTCATCCACCACCAGCAAGCGGCGGTACTGCAGCACCGCGGCGTTGGGTCGCAACGCAGGCACCGCCCCCACGTCGGGGCGGCGCAAGGGCACCGTGAAGCTGAAGGTGCTGCCCAGACCGCGCGTACTGGTAACACCGATGCGACCGCCCATGCGCTCCACCAGTTGCTTGCAGATCGACAGACCCAGCCCCGTGCCGCCGTAGTCGCGGCTAACCTGGTTGTCGGCCTGCGAAAACGGTAAAAACATGCGGGCGATCTGCGCTGCATCCAGCCCCACACCGGTGTCGCGCACCGAAAAACGCAGCAGGTAGCCGTTGGTTTGGCTCTCTGCGTCCAGCGCCACCGACACCACCACCTCGCCCCGGGAGGTGAACTTGACGGCATTGCCCACCAGATTGCCCAGCACCTGGTTGAGCCGCAGCACGTCGCCCACCAAGCGTGCGGGCACGTCGGACTGGACGGCATAGGCGATTTCCAGGCCCTTCTCTTCGGCCTTCAGGGCATGCGCCACCGACACCGATTCGAGCAGCGACTCCAGGGTGAACTCGGCCTCGACCAGGGCCATCTTGCCGGCTTCGATCTTGGACAGGTCGAGCAAGTCGTTGACGATGCCCAGCAGCAACTGGGCCGACACGTCAATCTTGTCCAGGTAGTTGCGCTGCTTGCCCGACAGCTCGGTTTGCTGCACCAGCCGGGTCATGCCCAGCACGGTGTTCATGGGGGTGCGGATTTCATGGCCCATGAAAGCCAAAAACGCGCTTTTACCGCGCTCGGCCACCTCGGCCGCCTCTTTGGCGGCGGTGAGTGCGTCGGCGGCCTCGCGGGCCACCGTCACGTCCCATACCGTGCCGATGGCACGCGCGGGGCGGCCATCGGCATGGCGGTGCACCTGGCCAAAGATCTGCACCGTGCGCACCGCCCCTGAAGGCTGCACGATGCGCACCTCGCTGGCGATCACCGAGGTTTCTCGCAGCGCGGTTTGCCACTGCCGGACCAAGGCGGCGACATCGTCGGGGTGAACGCAGGCGAGCAACTGTTTTTCGCTGCCGTCGAACGCACCGTGCGGTAAACCGAACACGGTGTAGGTCTGGTCATCCCAGAGGTAGCGGTTTTCGGCGAAGTCCAGCTCCACAATGCCGACCCCGCCGGCCTGGGTGGCCAGCAGCAGGCGTTCCTTCTCTTGCGACAGCGCCTGGCTGAGTTGGCGGTAGCGGGCCTCACTGGCGCGCAGGGCTTCGGTGGCCAGGTGTTCGGCCTCGGCGCGGGCGCGCAGGACGGTGTCGGCACCCTCCAGACTTTGGCGCAAGCCTTCAAACTCGGCCACCGGAAAGATGGCCGTGGCCTGGCCCACAGCGTGGGTCCCCACGGTGTCGGCCGCCACCCGTTCGGCGTTTTGCGCCAATGCCCGCACCGGGCGCAGCAGCACCCGGGTCATCCACAGCACCAGGAGCAATGCCGCACACAAGGCCAGCAGGGCTCCGATGAGCAGCGTCCCCAAGGGGCGGTGCCAGCGGGCATTGAAGCGCTCCAAAGGCTCGCCTACCACGACCACCCAACCCGGGGTGTGCGCCAGGCGCTGAAAACTGATGACCACCGGCCGCCCTTCCAGCGAACGGCCCTCAAAAACCCCGGCTTCGGTCTGCATCACTTTGAGCAGCGCCCAATCGGGCACGATGGTGCCCACAAACCGCTCGGAATCCCACGAGCGGGCCACCAGCCGCCCATTGCCGTCCACCACCGCCACCAGGTTGTTCGAGGCGACGCTGCGCTGCTGCAAGGAGCGCACCAGTTCCAGCGGCGACACCATCAGCGCCAGCACTTTGCGGGTGCCGCCAGGGGTGCGGTACGGCACGCTGAGGGCCACCCGGGGGCTGTTTTTATCGGCACCGGCCATGAACAGATTGGACACCGTGCGTTCCTGGGCCGCCAGGGCCTGGGCCAGTACCTCGGACGGCAAGCCTTTGGCTTCCAGAGTGGTGATCGGTGAGGGTTTGGCGTCGCTGTCGGCTTGCGCCAGGATGATGCCCTCTTCCAGGCGGCCATCGGCATCCAGCGGCACCCCCGCATCGGTGGCGGCCAGGGTGGCCAAGGCCTCGAGCATGGTGGTGCGGGCTGCCATTTCCGTATGCACTGCCTGGGCCAGGGTACGGGTGTTTTCCTGCAGTTGGTGGGTAGAGGCACCACGGTACACCTGGGCCACCTGCCACATGGCGAACGCAGCCGCCCCGGCCATGGGCAGCAATGCCACCAGGACCAAAACCATCAGGTAAAAACGCAGGCTGCGCGGGCGCACCAGCCCAGAATTCCCACGTCGAAACATCTTGCTACCTATCCAATGCCTTGAAACCGGACTTAATCCCGGTTCGGATGCGTTTCGATGGGATCGAAATCTTCCGATTCAAAACGTTATGGTACGGCGGTCGGTCGCAAAAATTAGCCCGGAGCGGACACTTTCGTAGGTTTTACGCGACTGGTTTGAAGCCGCCACGCTTTGGTTGCAGGATACCTATGCAATCGGTCGCGGCATTCGAACGATTAGTGCAACATCAAGGTGCGTTCGCCCTTACATTTGCCCGCGCGGGCCGGTGGACTGCACAGTCCGCAAACGTATTGGCGGGGGTTTTCGTACAGCTCGGTGACGAATTTTCCGCCGCAACTGCTGCACTGGGTCATGTTGAGCATATTGGCATCGACAAACTTGACCAGGCGCCAGGCGCGGGTGAACGACAGCAGCGGGTCCACCTCGGCGGCTACGATCTGCTCGCTGTACAGGCGGTAGGCCTTGGTCAGGATGTCGATGGAATCCATGTCCATGCTCTTGGACAGGTACTCGTAAATGTTCAGGAACAGCGACGAGTGGATATTTTCTTGCCAGGACAAGAACCAGTCGGTCGAGAACGGCAACTGGCCTTTGCTGGGCGACTTGCCCGACACCTCTTTGTACAGGCGCAGCAGGCGCTCGTAGGACAGATCGGTTTCCGATTCCAGCACCTGCATCCGGGCACCCATGCGGATGAGTGCGGCGGCGCGTTCGATTTGCTGCGAATCTTGCAACACGCTTTTGGTGGGCTTGGGCACTTTGGTGGCGGTTGCGGTGGAGGTGGCGGTCATGCTGGGCTCCTTACAGAACTTCGGCCAGGCGGCCTGCCATCAGGATGTTGGCGTGCAAGGTGTTGGTGGCAGGGTTGCCGACCTTCTTGATGTCGTGGTTGGTCAACAGGCTCCACACCAGGCTGTCTTCCACGCGGAAGTGGCACAGCAGCATATTGCCCGAGGCCAGTTTCAGAATTTGTGCGGCCGACAGGGCACCCAAAATATCTGCGGCCTCTTCGTTGATACCGAGGCGGAACAGGGCTTCGGCCTTGTCCTGGCGGATCAGGCTTTGCGCCAGCATGAGGTACGTCAGATTGGCCTCGCGGATTTCGGCAATGATCTGTTCGGTGTTCATGGTGTGTCCTTTGGTCTGCCCGGTTCAGGCTGCCTTGCGTTTGTCGCAATCTGCTGTTTCCCGATCCGTTGAAATGGATTGTGAATACCCCCCAATCAAAAATTAAGTCGGGGGGCACCCATATCGCAGGTCAGGTTTTTACCGGGGCATGTAAGAATTTTCCTTACACACAAGACACAAAACCTTACATTAGCTCGGGCACCGGGGCCCGTCCCATCAGAGACGCAACCGCGTCAGCCGGGCGGATGCGACCGTCCAGCAAAGCCACCACGCTGTGGGTGATGGGCATGTCCACACCTAGGCTGTGCGCACGCTGCGCCACGGTGCGGGCGCTGTACACGCCCTCGGCCACATGGCCCAGAGAAGCCACCGCCTGGTCCAAAGTCTGGCCCTGGGCCAGTAACAAACCCACCTGCCGGTTGCGGCTCAAGTCGCCGGTGCAGGTCAGCACCAGATCACCCAGACCGGACAGGCCCATGAAGGTCTCGGCCTTGGCCCCCAGGGCCAGCCCGAGGCGCGTCATCTCCGCCAACCCACGGGTCACCAGCGCCGCCCGCGCGTTCAGGCCCAGGCCCAGGCCGTCGCACAGGCCGGTGGCGATGGCCAGCACGTTCTTGACCGCACCGCCCACCTCCACACCCACCACGTCGTCGCTGGCATAGACCCGCAGCGCCGGGCTGTGGAAGGCCGCCACCAGGGCATCGCGCACCTCGGCGCTGCCACTGGCCGCCACCAGGGCCGTGGGCTGGCCACGGGCCACTTCCTGGGCAAAACTGGGGCCGCTGAGCACGCCATAGTGCGCATAGTCATTTGCTATGGATTCAGTAGCTACCTGTGCATATACCTCGTGCGCCAGCAGCCCAAAAGGCTTGGAACCCGCAGATTCAAAACCCTTGCACAGCCACGCAACGGGTGCGGTACAGCCCGCGATGTCTTGCAGCATGCTGCGCAAGCCCGACATGGGTGTGCCCAGTATGACCAGGTCGTGCTCCGCCACCAACGCGGCCAGGGCCGCGGGGGGAACAGCGCAGACGGTAAGCGTTTCGGGAAAAGGAATACCCGGCAGGTAGCGCTGGTTGCAGCGCTGGGCCTGCATGGCAGCGGCCTGCCCGGCATCGCGCGCCCACAGCGTGATGCCATGGCGCTGGCTGGCGCTGATGGCCAGCGCGGTGCCCCAGGCCCCCGCGCCCAGAACCGCGATTT
This sequence comes from Rhodoferax sp. LS1P39, assembly GCF_056521425.1. NCBI lineage: Bacteria > Pseudomonadati > Pseudomonadota > Betaproteobacteria > Burkholderiales > Comamonadaceae > Rhodoferax > Rhodoferax sp. LS1P39. The sequence goes on from NZ_JBWMAV010000002.1 coordinate 467,731, forward strand.
TCATGGCTTACTGCAGGGTTGCAGTGGGCGCTTCGGTAGCGGCGGCAGCGGCGTTGGCTTGCTGCTGTTCGTACATGGCCTGGAAGTTGATTTCGGCCAGGTGCACCTGGGGGAAACCGGCGCGCTGGACCAGATCGGCCACGTTGCTGCGCAGGTAGGGATACACGATTTGCGGGCAGGCAATGCCGACGATCGGACCCATCTGCTCCTGCGACATGTTGCGGATTTCAAAAATACCGGCCTGCTTGGCTTCCACCAAAAACACGGTCTTTTCGCCAATCTTGGTGTGCACGGTGGCGGTCACGGCCACTTCAAAAATGCCATCGGCCACCGGGTTGGCTTCCACGCCCAACTGGATTTCCACGCCCGGCTGGGTCGGGTCCAGCAGGATGCCGGGAGAATTGGGCTGCTCCAGCGAAGCCTCTTTCAGGTAAACGCGCTGGATCTGGAAAACGGGATCTAGTTGTTCGGACATGGTGTTCTTTCAATTCAAAACAAAGCCCGCCGGAGAAGCCACGGCGGGCAAAAAAGCAAACGGATTATTGCCGATTAAAAAGACGCCAGGACCTACGCAAGTTCCCCCTGTAAGCCCGAAGGGCGATACAGGGGCGCAGCGTAAGTCCTATCCGTTTTAAGCAGCGTTCAACAAGGGCAAAAGGCCGCCTCGACCGTCCAGCGCCACCAGGTCATCACAGCCGCCCACATGGGTATCGCCAATGAAGATCTGTGGCACGGTGCGGCGACCGGTGAGTTCCATCATGGCCGCACGGGCCTCGGGGAGCTGGTCTACGCGGATCTCGTCGATCTGGTCAACGCCCTTGCTTTTCAGGATTTGCTTGGCACGGATGCAGTAAGGGCATACGGCGGTGGTGTACATCTTGACGGCTTGCATGGTGTGTATCTGGTGGTGGCTCAGGACTTTTCAAGCGGCAGGTTGGCTTCGTTCCAGGCCTTCAGGCCGCCGCTGAGCACTTCGGCCTGCTCGTAACCCAGCTTTTTGGCGGTGGCCAGGGCCCGGTTGGCCCGCGCACCGGTGGCGCACACCAAAATCAAGGGCAGCGTCTTGTTCTTCACCGTGGCAGCCAGCTTGTCCTCCAGCTGGCCGACCGGCAGATTTTTGGCAGCGGCGATGTGGCCAGCGGCAAATTCATCGGCCTCGCGCACGTCCAGCACCACGGCTTTTTCGCGGTTGATGCGCATCACCGCACCGTTGGCGGTGAGGGCACCCGTGCCCGCACTGCTGGAAATCACCGGCCACAGCAAGCCGCCACCCGCCGCCAGCGCTATGGCAATCAACATCCAGTTGTCTATGAAAAACTTCACTTTGCACCTTTTATTTGTGGTTTAGCGGGACTACCCCGAACCGGCGATTTTAGAATGGCGTGCTGCCCCTTGCGGGAAGCCCCCGTTTTTGGCCCCTTTCACTTACCGAGACAAGCCGCCCTATGTACAAAATCGTTCTGATCCGCCACGGCGAATCCACCTGGAATCTTGAAAACCGCTTCACCGGCTGGACCGATGTGCCGCTGACCGAGACGGGCATCGCCCAGGCGCAAAACGCGGGCCGCCTGCTGAAAGCCGACAACTACGAGTTTGACGTGGCCTACACCAGCGTGCTCAAGCGCGCCACCCACACCCTGTGGCACTGCCTGGACCAGATGGACCGCACCTACCTGCCGGTGGTGCACAGCTGGCGCCTGAACGAACGCCATTACGGTGCACTGCAAGGCCTGAACAAAGCCGAAACCGCCAAGCAGTACGGCGACGACCAGGTGCTGGTCTGGCGCCGCAGCTACGACACGCCGCCACCTGCGTTGGAAGCCAGCGACCCGCGTTGCGAGCGCAGCGACCCGCGCTACGCCAAGCAAACCGCCGACCAGGTGCCGCTGACCGAATGCCTGAAAGACACCGTGGACCGGGTGCTGCCGTTCTGGAATGAAGCCATGGCCCCCGCCATCAAGGCCGGTAAACGTGTGGTGCTGGCCGCCCACGGCAACTCGATCCGCGCCCTGATCAAGTACCTGGACAACATCTCCGACGACGACATCGTCGGCCTGAACATCCCCAACGGCATTCCGCTGGTGTACGAGCTGGACGAAAACCTCCAACCGATCCGCCACTACTACCTGGGCGATGCCGAAGCCGCCGCTGCGGCAGCCGCCGCCGTCGCCGCCCAAGGACAAAAGAAATAAGCGTATATAAAGGTTTACACGGAACGTATCCACACGTGTGGATACCAACGTGTACATTCAAAGCGACTTGAAAGATGCTTATGGGCCAGAAACTCAAAATTACCGGTTGGATTGCCGCCGGTGCCATTGCCGGAGCCCTGACCACGGTTTCCCTGCAAACCGTGGCCCGTGGGGCCATGGCCCCGCTGCCACTGGAAGAGCTGCAACAGCTTGCGGCGGTGTTTGGCATGGTCAAAACCGACTACGTGGAGCCGGTAGACGAGAAAAAGCTCATCAGCGATGCGATTGCGGGCATGGTGGCCAGCCTGGACCCGCATTCCCAGTATTTCGATAAAAAGTCGTTCAAGGAATTCCGCGAAGGCACGACCGGCCGCTTTGTGGGCGTGGGCATCGAGATCACCCAGGAAGACGGGCTGGTCAAGGTGGTTTCGCCCATCGAAGGCTCGCCCGCCTTCCGCGCAGGCCTCAAGCCCAACGACCTGATCACCAAGATCGACGACACCGCCGTCAAAGGCCTGCCGCTGAACGACGCGGTGAAGAAGATGCGCGGCGAGCCCAACACCAAGGTCAACCTGACGATTTTCCGCAAGGACGAGAACCGCAGCTTCCCGGTCACCATCACCCGCGAAGAGATCCGCACCCAGTCGGTGCGCGCCAAGATCGTCGAGCCGGGCTACGCCTGGGTGCGCCTGAGCCAGTTCCAGGACCGCACGGTGGACGACTTTGTCACCAAGGTCAGCGACATCTATAAACAAGAACCCAAGCTCAAGGGCATGGTGCTGGACTTGCGCAACGACCCGGGTGGCCTGCTGGATGCGGCCGTGGCCGTATCGGCGGCCTTTTTGCCCGAGAACGTGACCGTGGTGTCCACCAACGGCCAGTTGGCCGACAGCAAGTTCACCTACAAGGCATCGCCCGAGTTTTACCAGCGCCGCGGAGCCGATGCCCTGGCCAAACTGCCCGCCGCCCTGAAAACCGTGCCGCTGATCGTGCTGGTCAATGAAGGCTCGGCCTCGGCCAGCGAGATCGTCGCCGGTGCGCTACAAGATTACAAGCGCGGCACCATCATGGGCAGCCAGACCTTTGGCAAGGGCTCGGTGCAAACCGTGCGCCCACTCGGCCCCGATACCGGCCTGAAGCTAACCACCGCGCGCTATTACACGCCCAGCGGCAAATCCATCCAGGCCAAGGGCATCGTGCCCGATGTGATGGTCGATGACTCCGCCGACGGCAACCCCTTCGGTGCCCTGCGCATGCGCGAAGCCGACCTGGAAAAGCACCTCAACAGCGGCCAGGGCGAAGAGAAGAAAGACGAAGCCCGCGAAAAAGCCCGCGACGAAGCCCGCAAGCTGCTGGAAGCCGAGGCGCTAAAACCCGTGGCCGACCGCAAGCCGCAGCCCGAATTTGGCAGCGACAAAGACTTCCAGCTGATCCAGGCGCTGAACCAGCTCAAAGGCAAGCCGGTGATCGTCAGCAAGACCATGGTCGAGCGCAAAGAAGAAAAGAAAGAACAATAAGCCGCCCCTTACTTCCCTCCCTTCCCTCCGAAAGCCCCGCCACTGCGGGGCTTTTCATTGCCACAATGCCCAGATGAACGACGACCAACTGCTGCGCTACTCGCGCCATATCCTGCTGGACGACATTGGCATCGAGGGGCAAGAGCGGCTGCTGGCGGCGCACGCGCTGGTCATCGGTGCGGGCGGCCTGGGCTCGCCGGTGGCGCTGTACCTGGCTACGGCGGGCATCGGCCACATCACCCTGGTAGACCACGACACCGTAGACCTGACCAACCTACAGCGGCAAATCGCCCACAGCCTGGAGCGCGTGGGCCGGCCCAAAGTGGATTCGGCGCGCACCGCCATGCAGGCCATCAACCCCGAGGTGCAGATCACCGCCGTCCACGCCCGGGCCGATGCCGCGCTGCTGGACACGCTGGTGGCCCAGGCCGATGTGGTGCTGGACTGCTGCGACAACTTTGCCACCCGCCATGCCGTCAATGCGGCCTGCGTGCGCCACCGCAAGCCCCTGGTGTCGGGCGCAGCCATCCGCATGGACGGGCAGATCAGCGTGTTCGACGCGCGCGATGCAGCTTCACCGTGCTACGCCTGTGTGTTCCCGCCCAGCGACGACTTTGAGGAAACCCGCTGCGCGGTGATGGGCGTGCTGGCGCCACTGGTGGGCATCATCGGGGCCATGCAGGCTGCCGAGGCGATCAAGCTGCTCAGCGGCGCAGGCACCTCGCTGGCCGGGCGGCTGCAGATGCTGGATGCGCGCAGCATGGCCTGGAACGACATCCGCATCCCCCGCGACCCGGAGTGCACGGTGTGTGCGCACCAGGCATAACTCCTATTTTTATAGCTGCTCACGCTCATAGAATAAGCGCTAGATGCCAATAAGCCTTAAAAATTTAGCCTATTTTCAGCGCTGGTTTCCTTTTCTCAGCTGGCCGCGCCCCAGCCGTAGCACCCTGGTCGGCGAGCTCTGGGCCGGGCTGACGGTGGGCATGATGGTGATTCCCCAGGGCGTGGCCTACGCCGCACTGGCGGGCATGCCGCTGATCACCGGCATCTACGCCTCGCTGCTGCCCGCGCTGGTGGCGGTGCTGTGGAGCTCGTCCACCCGCTTGTCGGTAGGGCCCACCGCTTTAAGCGCCCTGCTGGTGGGCAGCGCCTTTTTGGGGCTGGCCGAACCCGGCAGCGCGCAGTGGGTGACGTTGGCGGTGTGGCTGGCGCTGTTGTCGGGCCTGCTGCAGATCATGCTGGGGTTGGGGCGCTTTGGCTGGCTGCTGAACCTGGTGAGCGCGCCAGTGCTCACCGGCTTTACCCAGGCGGCGGCCATTTTGATTTTGCTGTCGCAACTGCCCGCGCTGATCGGCCTCAAGGGGCCCTTGACCAACCTGCTGCACCAGCCGCAGATCGACTGGCAGGCGGCGTTGTTTGGGCTGGGTGCGCTGGCCGTGCTGGTGCTGGGCAAGCGCTGGTTTCCCAGGTTTCCGGTGCTCATGGTGCTGGTGGTGGCCAGCGCGCTGGTCAGTGCCGGGCTGGGCTTTGCCGCCGGTGGTGGCGCGGTGGTGGGTGCTCTGCCCGCCGGTCTGCCTGCGCTGCAACTGCCCGGTGCCATCACGCTGGCGCAACTGGGCGACCTGGCCATGCCGGTGCTGGTGCTTACGCTGATCAGCTTTTTGGAAACCGCGTCGAGTGCCAAGGTGGACAACCAGCGCGGCGGCACCCGCTGGAACGAGAACCAGGATCTGATCGGCCAGGGCATGGCCAAGGTGGCGTCGGGCCTGTGCGGGGCGTTTCCGACCAGCTCGTCGTTCTCGCGCTCGGCCATCAACCTGTATGCAGGGGCCAAGACCGGTTGGGCCACGATTTTCTCGGTCATTTTGGTGTTGCTGGTGCTGCTGTGGCTGACCCCGGCGCTGTACCACGTGCCGCAGGCGGTGCTGGCGGCAGTGGTGGTGGCCGCTGTGTCCAGCCTGGTGCAACCGGCCGAGCTGCGCCGCATCTGGCGCGCCGCCCCGGTAGAGGCCGTGACCTGTGCCACCACCTTTGTGCTGACCCTGGCCACCGCGCCCCGGCTGTACTGGGGTGTGCTGGCCGGTTTGCTGATGGCCTTGTCGCACTTTTTGTACCACCGGCTGCACCCGCGCATCATCGAGATCGGCCTGCACCCCGACGGCAGCCTGCGCGACCGCCATTTGTGGAACCTGCCGCCGCTGGCACCCCACCTGTACGCGCTGCGCATGGATGCCGAGCTGGACTTTGCCTCCGCCAGCAGCCTGGAGCGGGCGGTGATGGAGCACCTGGCGCTGCACCCCGGCGTGCGCCAGGTCTGCCTGTTTGCCCAGCCCATCAACCGCATCGATGCCACGGGGGTAGAAACTTTTGGCAAACTGCGCCATGCTCTGGCCCATAGCCACATCACCCTGCACCTCAGTGGCATGAAATTGCCGGTCGAAAACGTGCTGCGCCGTGCCGGAGAGCTGCCGCCCGACGCGGTGCGCCTGCACCGCACCGATCATGACGCGCTGCTGGCCCTGCAACACGGGCCGGAAGATTTTGCGATTTAAGAATACGGCCTTGAAAGCCGCCTATTGACCCTGCCGGGCAGGCCATTTCCAGGCTTGGGTCGGCACCGGATACTGTTAAACTTTCTGTAACTTCTGGCCCATAAAAGTGTCCTCAACGGCAACCCACTCCTCCCTGGATTTACGCAGTTTGCGGCTGGAGTCGGCTTGCGCTCTGTTGCAGCAAGACATGCCGTCGATGGACATGCCCGACCCCTTGGCCTATGTACAAAACGTGATCGATGGCCTGTGCGATTTATCGCTCAAGGACCCGCTCACCGGTCTGTCGAACCGCCGCCATTTCAACGCGGTTTTGGAAGCCGAGGTCGACCGCGTAGCCCGCTCCGGCGAGGCGGCCTTGCTGCTGCTGATCGACATCGACCACTTCAAAAGCGTCAACGACACCCATGGCCACCCGGCGGGTGACCAGGTGCTGCGCGTGGTGGCCAAGGCACTGCAGGCTTGCGTGCGGCCCATGGACACGCTGGCCCGCTATGGCGGCGAAGAATTTGTCGTGGTACTGCCGTCGTGCCAGCCGTCTTTTGGCCACACGGTGGCCGAGCGCATACGGCGCAGTATTGAGAGCACCCGTATTGCGATCGCCCCCGGGGTGGAACTGCAGGTCACCATCAGCATCGGCGGCGCGTTTGCGCTGCAGTGGATCCGCTCCACCACCGAGCTTTGGATCGACCGGGCCGACCAGCAGCTGTATCTGGCCAAGACCAGCGGGCGCAACCGCCTGTGCCTGGAACCCCAGCCCGAAAGCCATGTCAGCGCCGAAGAGAAAAATTTGTTGTTTGGTCATTTGTCTGCCGCAGAACCGGCTTGGATTGATATGTCGTCCGGTGCCCTCCATGGCAGCACTGGACAAAGGTAAGCCGCGATGAACAACATTCTGAATTCCCCTTCCCCCCTCAGCGGCTCCGGTGCCAAGGTGATCGCCATCACCAGCGGCAAAGGCGGTGTCGGCAAAACCTTTGTGTCGGCCAATCTGGCGGCCGCCCTGGCCAAAAGGGGCCATCGGGTACTGGTGCTGGATGCCGACCTGGGCCTGGCCAACCTGGATGTAGTGCTGAACCTGCACCCCAAGGTCACGCTGCACGACGTGTTTACCGGCAAAGCCACGCTGGACGAGGCCATCGTTAAAGCCCCCGGCGGCTTCTCGGTGCTGTTGGCCGGTTCGGGCATGGTGGAGTACTCGCGCCTGACTCCCGAGGTACGGGACGAATTTCTGCAGGTGGTGCGCACCCTGATGCCGCGTTTCGATGTGCTGTTGCTGGACACCGGTGCGGGCATTTCGGACGTGGTGCTGTTTTCGGTATCGCTGGCCTCCGAAGTGCTGGTGGTGGCCACGCCCGAGCCCACTTCGCTGACCGATGCCTATGCCGCCATCAAGGTGCTGGCCACCCAGCAAAAACGCCAGCACGTGCGCATGGTGATCAACCAGACCGCCCGCCCCGGTGATGGCCGCGCCATCACCACCCAGTTGCAGCAGGTGCTGGACCGTTTTGTCACCAACGGCACCGGTCGCTCGATCCGCCTGATCCATGTGGGCGACATCCCGGCCGATGCCTCGGTACGCGATGCTGTGATGCGCCGCCAGTTATTGATGGTCAACATTCCCGGCTGCCCTGCCGCGCTGGCCGTGTCAGAGCTGGCCCGCAAGCTGGACGAGACCGTGATCTCCCCACCTGAGCCGCGCAATTAGATAGCAGCAGCGGTAGGATCGACGGGCACCAGCGGCGCAAACAGCACCACCTGGTCGCGGCCCTGCTGCTTGGAGCGGTACATCGCCATATCGGCATTCTTGGACAGCTCGATCTCGTCCTTGCCGTGGTCGGGGTAGATGGCCACGCCCGTGCTGGAAGAGATGTGCACCATCTTGCCCGCCACCACCTCAAAGCTCTGGTTCAGCGCCAGGCGGATTTTCTCGGCCACCGCCAGCGCATCGGTGCCGTCGTGCACTGCGGATAGCAGCACCACAAACTCGTCCCCGCCAATGCGGGCCACGGTATCCGAGGCCCGCACGCTGTCATGCATGCGCTGGGCCACGGCCTTGAGCAGCACATCGCCCACCGCGTGGCCCAGGGTGTCGTTCACCGGTTTGAAGTGGTCCAGGTCCACGTATAGCAGAGCCAGCCGCCCCCGGTTGCGGTTGGCCTGGACGATGGCCTGCTTGAGCCGGTCGTCAAACAGTGCCCGGTTGGGCAGGCCGGTCAGGGTATCGTGCTGGGCCATGTGGGCCATGCGGTCTTCAATGGCTTTGCGGCCCGTGATGTCGCGGATCACCCCGACAAAACAGGCCACACCCTTAAAGGTGGCGGGTTGCGCCGACAAGATCCCGACGATGGTCTGGCCCGTCTTGGTGACCAGGCTGACCTCCAGGTTTTCGCAACGCTGGTGTTCGGCCAGTTCCTTGCGGTAACGGCGGCGGTCTTCAGCATCCTTCCAGATCGGCAAGGCCCCTATCGAGATGCTGACCACATCGGCGCGCTCGTAGCCCGTCATGGCGGTAAAGCCTTGGTTGATGTCCACCACCAAACCGTCGGCCTGCTGGGTGATCACCATGCCGTCGGGGCTGCTGTCAAAGATCAGCTCGAAATGTTCCTTGGTTTCGCGCAGTTCGGTGGTCATCTGGGTGGCCATGATGACGGTGCGTGCACGGTCGCTCAGCAGCACCCAGGCCAGCAGGGCCAACACACCACTCAGGACCATGCCGTTGCGGGCAATCATCTGCGCCTTGTGGTGGGCCGGTGAAGCGGCTGCATCGGCGTGCTCCACCATGGCCAGGGTCCAGGTGCGGCCTCCCACCTGCAGATACTCCAGGGTGTCGGCCGAGGCCTGGGTTTTGGGCAAGGGGATGGGATTGGAGTCGAACAGCAGCGACTGGTTGCTGAGTTCTATGCCGTCAAAAATACGCACGTCCACACCACTGGTCTCCACACCCGGCAGCCCTGCCATCCACACATCCATGCGGCACGGTGCCACCACCCAACCCATCAGACCGGCACGCCGAGCGTCCACGGTATCGGTTGGTGCCCCGGGGCGGTAGACCGGCATGAACATGGCAAACCCCACCCGGACATCGGTACCGTTTTGCAGCGTGCGACTGAGCCTGCCGGTAATGGCCGCCGCCCCGGAATCGCGCGCGCGCTCCATGGTGGTCCGGTACACGGCATCGACCAGCAAATCCTGGCCGAGCGGGCCCAGCTTGGCATCCAAAGCCGGTTCCAGTTGCACCAGCGGGGCGTACTCGGGGCGCACACCTTCGGGCGCGAGCGCGTAGCCAGCGCCCAGGGCGCGCATACCGGCCATATGGGCGGGCAGTTCCGCCGCACCGACCAGCGGCACCCAGCCCAGCGCGACCACCCCGGATACATCGGCCCCGAGCTGCAAGGCCTCCACGTAACGGCTGAAGGCTTCTCGCCCCACCGGCATCCCTACCGCGAACAGGCCCTGCACGCCGCGCAGCACCTGCTCCTGGGCGCGCATGCGCTGCTCCACCCGGCTGGCAAAGGCCTGCACATTGGCATCCGCACGCGCGCGGTGGTCCAGCTCGGCGTTGCGGGTTTCAAACTGCCACAGCCACCAGGTGGTGCCCAACGACAACGCCAGTACCAGCACCGCTCCGCCGAGGTGGTGAAGCCAGTTGTCGGGGCGCTTCAATCTCAAAACACCACCATCTCGCGGGCCAGTGCAGGCGGGAAATACTTCTCAAAGATCCGCAGCACCGTACCGTCATTGCGCAAGGACTGCACCACCGCCTGCCACTTGGCGATGTCGGCAGAGGCAATGGATTTCCTGGACATGATGAGCCCGTGCGGCACGGGAGGGTCGTTGAACTCGATGATCTGGGTCGTGTCCTTGATCTGCCGGGCCTGTACATCGCCCACGTCGAAGGGTTCGATCACCATGCCCTGGATACGCCCCAGAGCCAGTACCTGGTAAAGCGGCTCCAAACCCGAGGCATAGCTGACCCGCCCCCCCTGCGCCAGCTTGTCAACCATGCGGTTGGCCGTGGGGCTATAGCGGAAACTGCGGATGGCCCCCAGCTTCATCGCGGGCTGGTCTTCAAAGTCAGACAGCTTCTGCACATTGGTGCTTTTGTTGACCAGCAGGTAATACTTGTTGGAGAAATACCAGGCGAAAGCCGCATAGGTATTGCGCTCCTCGGTGGCAATGCCCGACAGGCTGAAATCCAGCGCGCCAGACTCGATCAACTGCCAGATGCGTGCGCGCGGCAACATACTGACCTGGATGGTGCAGCCACTGCGCTGGGCCAGCGCATCGGCAAAATCCTTGTCAATACCCGCATCCAGTTCGGCTGAGTACAACACGCCATGCACATGCAGGGCCAAGGTAAAAGGTCTGCCGCATTCCGGCCGCTCGTCTGCCGCCCAAGCACCGTGGCATAGGAGCAGCCCGAACAGAAAGACCCCGCACTTGCCAACAAAAGAATACATAAATTGTACGCAATATTTAAAACACTGAAATAAATCGTAAGTATTCGCTGACAACTATACAGCGGCCCAGGCCCGTATCAAGCACTTGGCATCACACGGTGATGATCCAGCCTTCGAGGGGATCTAAATGGCCTGGCAGGCCGTAGCACGGTACACCGACGGCATGCTGTTGCTTGGCCCAGGCGGCTTGCAGCATGCACAACACGGCATCCAGGGCATCGCCACTGGCGTCCGCCAACAGCAAGGCACGCTGGGCCGCCGTGAGTTGCAAGCGCATGCCCAGGCGCAGCGGCCCGTGCACGCCCTGCCCCGCTTCCAGCGCCTGGACCAGGTCGGTCCGCGCCGCCAGCCGTTGCGGGGTTTGCTTGGCCTTGTCGTCGCTTTTGTAGCTGCGCCGCCCGGTGCCCTGGGCACCCGGAGTCCAGCCGTCCAGCACCTCGCGCGCCAGCAGGCCGGGGTAGGCCTCCAGGGCCACGCGCTGCGGGTCACCCGGGTGCAGGCCGGGGAAATCCACCCCGGCTTCCAGCAGCAAGGGCACGCCCGCGTGCAGCATGTAGGCCACGGGTGGATTCACCCATTTCATGGACGGGCTGGAACCCGCCAAAGCATCGCAGGCGCGGTGGGCAAACTTGCCACCCACCGGCCGGGCATCGCAAAACGCGGCAAACAGGCTGCGGATCTGCGCCCGCTCCAACCCCGCAAAATGGCGGATACAGGCAGCCCAGTCCAGCGGCCAGCCCAGGCTCTGCACCAATTCGCGCGGCAGGCCAAACGGCAGATCGAAGCAGCCCACCCAAGCGCGTGGCCGGGCCAGCACGGCGGCAAATGCAGCCAGGGACGGCAGGCGCTCCAGACGCTGCAAGACCACACGCCCCCCGGCCACCTGGCCCCAGGCCAGCACGATGTTTTTACGGGCGCTGGGGCTGCTGGAGAAATCGCAACCCAGGAGTTCGGTGGACTCCATGGCTAGCCCAGCGCCAGTGCCACCACGCCCAGCGCAATGCAGCCCGCGCCCAGCAGCCGGGTGCCGCGCTGCCCCTCGCCCAGCAAGTGTCCGCCCAGCAGCGCGGCAAACAGCATGGACACCTCGCGCGCCGGGGCCACGTGGGACAGTGGCGCGGTTTGCACCGCATACAGCACCAGCACGTACGACACGGGGCTCAGAATGCCCACCAGCAGCGCGTAGCGCCATTGCGCCTGCCACAACAGCCGGGCCGCAGGCAGGTCGCGCAGCACGGTAGAGCCCATCAGGCCCATGCGCAGAACATTGCTGGCGTAGTCGAACATGATGGGCGAGACCAGCAGCACCTTGACCGCGTAGCCGTCGGCCACGGTGTAGCAGGCGATGCACATGCCGGTGAGCGCGCCGTAGCGCAGGCCGGCCCGCAGGCGGGCGGCGTTGACCGGGTCGCGCGGAGCCCGCCACAGGCCGGGGCCCCCGGCGATCAAAAACACCCCCGTCACCACGCCGACCAAGCCCAGGGCACCCCAGAGGCTCAGGCGTTCGCCCAGCAACAGCACAGCGGCCAGCGACGAAATCAGCGGCCCCAGCCCGCGCGCCAGCGGGTACACCACGGTCAGGTCGGCCTTGCGGTAGCCGCGCAGCAGCACCACAAAGTACAGGGCGTGCACGCAGGCACTGAGGGCCAGCATGCCCCACTGGGTAGCGTTCCAGCGGGGTACTTCATCCACCCCCAGCCAGAGGGCCACCGGGGCCCACACAACCACGCCCACCATCCCGGAAAACACGGCAAAGCGCGCATCACCACCGGCTTTTTTGGCGGCAATATTCCAGCTGGCGTGGATCAGGCCCGCCAACAGCACCAGACATAGGGCAAAAACAGACATGCGAAAGTACAAAAACCCGCAAGTCGGTCAAGGCTTGCGGGTTAGATGGGTGGAGTGAGACGGTTAGACGCGCCCGACGATAGAAGCGGTGGCCATAAGCTCTTCCAGCAGCGCCAGCGATACCTTGCCCGACACCGCATACGGGTCGAGCTCGGGCTTTTCGGCATATTTCAGCAGAATCGACTGGTTAAGCTTCAAGATGTTGACCTGGCCCATGGTCCAGCCGCCAAAGCGGCGCTCGGAGATTTCTTCGAAGTGCAGCAAGGCCACGTCTTTGTGCCGTGCATCGCGCTGGATATGGCCGTAGAGCTCGTTGACCGGCATGCGCCCGCCTTCGATGGCCTGCAAAAAGATGCCGCCGCCGTAGCACAGGATGCCGGTGATACCGCAGGCCGGGTTGTACTGGCGCGACTGGGCCAGGATGGCTTCAATGGCACCCGCACTGGTGTCCAGCGCGCGGCTGGCGTAGAGCAAACGTACAAGCATGGCGTTAGCCTTTTCTAGGAATGAGAGACAAAAATTCGCGGCGCAGGTTCGAATCCTTCAGGAACGCACCGCGCATGACCGAGTTGATCATCTTGCTGTCCATGTCTTTCACGCCGCGCCAGCCCATGCAGTAGTGGCTGGCTTCCATGACGATGGCCAGGCCGTCGGGCTGGGTTTTTTCCTGGATCAGGTCGGCCAGTTGCACCACGGCCTCTTCCTGGATTTGCGGGCGGCCCATGATCCATTCGGCCAGGCGTGCGTACTTGGACAAGCCAATCACGTTGGTGTGCTCATTGGGCAGCACGCCGATCCAGATCTTGCCGATCACCGGGCACAGGTGGTGCGAGCAGGCGCTGCGCACAGTGATGGGGCCAACGATCATCAGCTCGTTCAAGTGCTCGGCGTTGGGGAATTCGGTGATGTTGGGGGCTGCCACGTAGCGGCCCTGGAACACCTCTTTGAGGTACATCTTGGCGACGCGGCGCGCGGTGTTGTTGGTGTTGTGGTCGCGGTCGGTGTCGATCACCATGCTGCTGAGCACGCCCTGCATTTTGTCGGTGACTTCGTCGAGCAGCAGTTCCAACTCACCAGGCTGGATGAACTCGGAAATGTTGTCGTTGGCGTTGAACCGCTTGCGCGCGGCCTGCAGCCGTTCACGGATCTTGACGGAGACAGGTGTGCCTTCACCGTCGCGGGCATCGGCCAGCGCAACAGAATTCATAGCGTCGGGTGTTTTCATTAACATCCAAGAATGGTAGCAGGGCAGGCGGACCGGCTGCACGGGGATGGTGCAAAGACCTTTGGCAAGCTTTGTGCAAGCCGTTTTCAAAGCGCTTGCAGCGCACCGGATAATCACCCCATCGCGGCCCTGTGCCGTTTCGCATTCTGCCGGACCGGCCTGCGCCGTGCCCAATGGCAAACCACCTAAAAAGAAGCTATGGACAACATCAATCTACTGAACACCCGCGAAGACTGGTATGCCGCATTTTTCGCCGGTGACACCGACTACATGGCCAGTGTGCAAGCCGACTCGTTTTGCGTGGTGCATGCCAGCGGCGTGCAATCCAAATGGGAGCAGCTGCACGGCATCTCGCGTGCGGTGCAGGCCGATCTGTGGTTCCCCGACACCGCCTACAAGCAGGATGCCAGCCTGTCCCTGCAGTACCACGGTGAATTTGCCGTGGTCTCGGGCCAAAGCCAGACGCTGATCGACGACACGCCGCACAGCAGCGTGTTCTTCAGCGAGCTGTGGCGCAAAACGCCGGGCGACTGGCAACTCATGCACCTGCACTTCACGCCGGTGCCTGACGCAGCCTAGTTCACCGGCGCACCGCCCTCGAACCATTGCCCGATCAGCGCGCGCTCGGCATCGGTGATGCCGGTGGAGTTGTTCATGGGCATGATTTTGGTGACCACCGCCTGCTGGTAGACCATCTGCGCGTGCAGCTTCAGGTCGGCGGGCGAGTCCAGCCGCACGTTCTTCATCTGCACCTGCGCGCCATGGCACTGGGTGCAGCGCTGGGCAATGACCGCCTGCACTTTTTCATAAGAAATTACCGGCTTGGCGCTTATTCCATCGGCGTTAGCAGCTACTGATTGTGTAGCAGGCAGGGGTTTTATCCAGACGATGGCACCGGCAATCACTGCCAGGCCTACCAGCGCGTAGCCTATGGGGTGGCGATTGCGACCCAGCAGGTAGCCGTGGCGCAGCACAAAAAACTGCCGGATCGCCGCGCCTGCCAGCATCATCAGCACCAGCACCAGCCAGTTCTGCGGGTGGGTGTAGGTGAAGCTGTAGTGGTTGCTGAGCATGGCAAACAGCACCGGCAGGGTGAAGTAGGTGTTGTGCACGCTGCGCTGCTTGCCGCGCTGGCCGTGGATGGGGTCGATGGGTCGGCCGGCCTTGATGTCGGCCACCACGGTGCGCTGGCCCGGGATGATCCAGAAGAACACGTTGGCGCTCATGGTGGTGGCGATCATGGCGCCCACCAGCAAAAAGGCCGCACGCCCGGCAAACCAATGGCAGGCCAGCCAGGATGCGGCACACACCAGCACCGCCACCAACGCACCCACGATGGCATCGCCACCTTTGCGCTTGCCAAAAATCTGGCAAATGCAGTCGTAGGCCATCCAGAACACCACAAAAAACGCCAACGCCACGCTCACCGCTGCACCACTGGACCAGTCCATCAGCGACTTGTCGACCAAATAGGTGCTGGCGTTCCACAGGTACGACACGGTAAACAGCGAGAAGCCGGTCAGCCAGGTGGAATAGCTTTCCCAGTAAAACCAGTGCAGGTGCTTGGGCAACTGCGGCGGCGCACCGGCAAACTTCACCGGGTGGTAGAAGCCGCCGCCGTGCACGGCCCACAGCTCGCCGCTCACGCCCTGCTTCTTGAGATCGTCATCGACCGGCGGGGTCAGGCTGCTGTCCAAAAAGACGAAGTAAAAAGACGAGCCAATCCAGGCGATGGCGGTAATGACGTGGACCCAGCGCAGCAGCAGGTTGGCCCAGTCGAGGTAATAGCTTTCCATGTGTCACTCACCCTTTGACAGCAATATTGCGATGCCCACCACTGCGGGCGCTGTAGGCACTAAAAAGGTCACGCACAAAAGCCTGGGGAGCTGGCTTTGCACCGCTGCGACCGGTTGATTCTAGGCAGTAAGCCTTTGCAACAACTGTGCCGCCACGGCGACGGCAATCACCTCGGGCTCTTTGCCAGGGATACCAGGCACGCCAATCGGGCAGGTGACCTGGGCCAGCTCGGCCTCGGTGAACCCCTTTGCCACCAGCCGTTGGCGAAAACTGGCCCACTTGGTCTGGCTACCAATCAGGCCGATGAAGGGCAAGTCGCCCCGGCTGCGCTGGCGCTGCAGGCAGGCGGCCACGATGTCCAGGTCTTCGGCATGGCTAAAGCTCATGATGAGCACCTGGCTGCCGGGAGCAATATCGTGCACCGCCCGCTGCACCGGTTCGGAATGCTCGCAGCGCACGGTGTCTGGCAGCTCGGTGGGGAAGATGCCGTCGCGGCTGTCGATCCACGCCAGGGCAAACGGCAGCCGTGCCAGCACCTGCACCAGCGCGTGGCCCACATGGCCGCCGCCAAACAAGGCCACGGGTGGATGCACCTGGGCCAGGTCGGTGCGCAGGCGGTCGGTATCGGCCAAGCCGAGCAGTTCAAACCGCAGATGCACCACGCCCCCGCAGCACTGCCCCAAACTGGGGCCCAGCGGGTAGCGGATGACCTCGGCACCCAGGGCACCGTTCAGGCGGGCACGCGCCTCGGCCATGGCCTGGAATTCGAGTTGGCCGCCGCCGATGGTACCCACCAGTTGGTCGGCCAGCACCGCCATCCAGGTGCCCGGCCCGCGCGGCACCGAGCCTTGGGTAGACTGCACCGTAACCAGCACGGCAGGCGCGGTTTGCAAATGTTGGAGTAAAACGTCTGAATTTTTCACATTCCCAGTATGCATGGGCGGCCCTCGGCCCCCGACACACCATGAAAAAAGCTTCCTATCTGCGCTGGACCCTGGCCAGCCTGTCCACCACCCTCGCCGCTTTGTTGGCGGGTTGCGGCTCCGGGCCTGGGCCCACCACACCCACGGCCAGCCCGTCGGCGACCCCCGGCGCGCCGGCGACCCAATCGCAGCCCGAAGCCCCCGTGCCTGCGGCGGTGGCACCGCCCAAAATCTCCACCGCCAGCACGCCGCGCGACTACCGCCGCGATGCCGCCCGCCACCTGTACAACCGCAATGCCGAGCGCATCCACCAGGGCAAGCTACAGCCCCACCTGTACGCCATCGGGGTGTTGGAAGTGCACCTGGACCGCAAAGGCCTGGTCACCGGCCTGCACTGGCTGCGCGCGCCCAAACACGCGCCCGAGGTGATCACCGAAATCGAACGCACCGTGCGCGCTGCAGCCCCTTTTCCGCCGCCTTCACGCCTGGGCCGCGTCACCTACACCGACACCTGGCTGTGGAACAAGAACGGCCAGTTCCAGCTGGACACACTGACCGAGGGGCAGTTGTGAAAACGCTCTCAGCCCTCCAGCGCGGGGCTATTCCAGCTTGAGGTTCTGGGTTTTGACCACGTTGCGCC
Organism: Rhodoferax sp. LS1P39; assembly: GCF_056521425.1. Taxonomy (NCBI): domain Bacteria; kingdom Pseudomonadati; phylum Pseudomonadota; class Betaproteobacteria; order Burkholderiales; family Comamonadaceae; genus Rhodoferax; species Rhodoferax sp. LS1P39. The sequence goes on from NZ_JBWMAV010000002.1 coordinate 484,888, forward strand.
AGGCGCGGTAATCGGCTTCGATGAAATGCCCCAGCAGCGCGGGTGAGCCGGGCGCGGCCTCCACCGCATCGGCCTTGAAGCGGGCCACCACCTCGGGCATCACCACCACCTGCTGGATAGCGGCATTGAGTTGCCCGACGATGGCCGCTGGCGTGCCTGCCGGGGCCATCAGAGCAAAGTAGTTCACCACGTCAACACCGGGAAAACCGGCCTCGGCCATGCTGGGTACATCCGGCAAGGCGCTGGAACGCTTGGCGCTGGTCACGGCCAAGGGACGCACCCGGCCATCCTTGATGAAGGGCAGCAGCGCCGGGATGGTGCCGGTGACCAACTGCACATGGCCAGCCAGCATGTCCATGGTGGCCGGGGCCACGCCACGGTAGGGAATGTGGGTAATAAAGGTGCCGGTGCGCGCCTTCAGCAGTTCCAGCACCAGGTGGTTGACCCCGCCCGCACCGGCAGAGCCGTAGTTCAGCGCGCCGGGCTTTTGCCGGGCCATGCCGATCAGCTCCTTCATGGTCCGCACGGGCACCTGGCTGCTGGTGGCCCACACCAGAGGGCCGCTCGCCACCATGCCTACCGGCACAAAGTCGCGCAGGGGGTCGTAGTGGGCGCTGGGCATGGCCGCAGCCACGGTGGTGAAGGGCGATGCCACCAGCAGCAAGGTGTAGCCATCGGGGGCCGCAGCCGCCACCGCCTGGGTGCCGATGGCACCCGACGCGCCGGTGCGGTTTTCCACCACAAAGCTGGCCCCCAGCACCTCGCCGAGCTTTTGGGCCATCAAGCGGCCCATGGCATCGGTGCCCGCCCCGGGCGCAAACGGCACCACGATCTTGACCGGCTTCTCGGGATAAGCGGCTTGCGCCACCGCAACATCCGATACAGCTATAAAAAAAATAGCTGCTACCGCCGATAGAATATGGCGTACAGGCCTATTTCTTATAAATTTAACCACCGCAACACCTCCTGATTGAGGAGCCGATTCTGGCAAAACACTAAGTCGTGGGCATGACAACTTAGCTGCCGCGGTAGGTGGAGTAACTCCAGGGGCTGACCAGCAGCGGCACATGGTAATGCTGGCGAGGGTCGGCAATACCAAAGTCCAGGCTCACCCGGTGTAAAAAGTTCGGCTCGGGTAAGGCCACACCCTGGGCCTTAAAGTAGGCTTCCACATCAAACGTGAGCCTGTAGGTGCCCACTTGCAGGCTGGTGGCATCCAGCAAAAGGCCTTCGCTGCGGCCATCGGCGTTGGTTACAAAACGCTTGATCAGCGTGCTGTTCTCCCCCTGTGTGGTGTAAAGTTCCACCGCCATACCGGCCGCCGGGCTGCCGTGCATAGTATCCAAAACGTGTGTGCTCAATCCCATACGTGTCCTCACTTAATCAAATACGTTGTAACCAAACAAATTTGTATACAGTACAAATTTTGCGTTATTATGGTGGTATGGAATCCACCACGACCAATACCAATACGATCGTCGAAGCCCTGACCAAGGCGATTGTTGAGCACCGGCTCCACCCCGGCACCAAACTGGCTGAACAAAAGCTGGCCGACCATTTTGGTGTATCGCGCACCCTGGTCCGACAAGCCCTGTTCCAGCTCTCGCAAAACCGCCTGATCCGCCTGGAGCCCGCGCGCGGCGCCTTTGTGGCTGCGCCGTCGGTCACCGAGGCGCGACAGGTGTTTTCGGTGCGCCGCATGCTGGAGGCGGAGCTGGTGCGCGCCCTGGTGCGCGACATCACCCCAAGCAAAATCAAGGCCTTGAAAGAGCAGGCCGTGATCGAAAAGGCTGCGCTCAAGGACAAAGACCTGACCAACCGCACCGAAGTGTTGGGTAATTTCCACATCCGCATGGCCGAGCTGCTGGACAACGATGTACTGGTGCAAATGATGGTGGAGCTGCTGTCGCGCTGCTCGCTCATCACCCTGATGTACCAGACCGACAACCCCACCGACCACGCCTGCGCCGACCACGACGAGCTCATCAAAGCCCTGGCCGCCAAAGACGAAGACCTGGCCGTGCGTTTGATCGGCCAGCACCTGCACAACGTTGAGGCCAACCTCACCTTTGACCGCAAGATCCCCAGCAACGACATTGCCATGGCGCTGGCCTGACGCACTGGCCTGACTTGTGCTTATCCGAGTGCCATGACCGAGACTTCTGCCTCCTACCCACGTGACTTGGTCGGCTATGGCCGCAACGTCCCCCACGCCCAGTGGCCCAACCGGGCCAAGATCGCGGTGCAGTTCGTACTCAACTACGAAGAAGGCGGCGAAAACAATGTGCTGCACGGCGATGCGGCCTCGGAAACCTTTTTGTCCGAGCTGATCACCGCCCAACCCTTCCCCGACCGGCACATGACCATCGAGTCGATGTACGAATACGGCTCGCGGGCGGGCTCCTGGCGCATCCTGCGCGAGTTCGAAAAGCGCGGTCTGCCGCTCACCATCTTCGGCGTGTCCATGGCGCTGGAGCGGCATCCTGAGCTAACCCAGGCCTTCGTCGACCTGGGCCATGAAATCGCCTGCCACGGCTGGCGCTGGATCCACTACCAAAACCTGCCCGAAGCCACCGAGCGCGAGCACATGGCCGTGGGTGCCGAAATCATCCGCAAGATGACCGGCGGCCAGTGGCCCCAAGGCTGGTACACCGGCCGCGACAGCCCCAACACCCGCCGCCTGCTGGCCGACCAGGGCGGCTTCAGCTACGACAGCGACTACTACGGCGACGACCTGCCGTTCTGGCTGCCCACCACCAAAACCGACGGCACGGTGGAGCCGCGGCTGGTCATCCCGTATTCGCTGGACACCAACGACATGCGCTGCGTGCAGGTGCAGGGCTTCAACACCGGCGACCACTTTCTGCAGTACCTGAAAGACAGCTTTGACGTGCTCTACGCCGAGGGCGAAGACGCACCCAAGATGATGAGCATCGGCATGCACTGCCGGGTGCTGGGCCGACCGGGCCGGTTTGGGGCGCTGCAAAAATTTCTGGACTACGTGCAAAGCCATGAGCGGGTGTGGATTTGCCGCCGCATCGACATCGCCGAACACTGGCAAAAAGTCCACCCTTACCGCCCTGCAACCATCCTCTAGCCGCCTTGTAAACACCCATGCCCCTGACGCTCGCTTTCCTCAACACCGCTCCCCAGCACGAGGTACTGCAGCAGCTGCCCGGCCTGTACGAACACTCTCCCTGGATCGCAGAAAAAGCCCTGGCCGCGCGGCCCTTCGCCTCGTTGGCGGGGTTCAAGTACGCCATGGTGCAGGTGCTGGCCGCAGCCGGTGTACAGGCCCAGCTGGACCTGATCCGCGCCCACCCCGAGCTCGCAGGCAAAGCCGCCGAACCGCTCACCGCCGAATCCAGCCACGAGCAAAACCAGGCCGGCCTGACGCGCTGCACGCCGCAAGAGCTGGCCCAGTTGCAGCAGCTCAATGCCGACTACGGCCAGAAGTTTGGCTTCCCGTTCATCCTGGCGGTGCGCGGGCCGCGCGGCACGGGCTTGCGCAAGCAGGAGATCATCGACACGTTTGTGCGCCGACTGCGCAACCCGGCCGACTTTGAGCACGCCGAAGCGCTGCGCAACATCCACCGCATCGTCGAAATCCGCCTCAACGACGCGTTCGACACGCACCCCCCGCAGGGCAACACGGTGTGGGACTGGCAAGAAGATTTAAGCGTGCACACCGACCCCGGCTATGCCGAACATGGCCAGCTCACCGTCACCTACCTGACCGACGCGCACCGCGCCTGCGCCGCCCAGATCGCCCAGAACATGCACGATTGCGGCTTTGACACCGTGCAGATCGATGCCGTGGGCAATGTGGTGGGCCGCTATCTCGCATCCACCGAAGATGCCAAAACCCTGCTGACGGGCAGCCACTATGACACCGTGCGCAACGGCGGCAAATACGATGGCCGCCTGGGCATTTTTGTGCCCATGGCCTGCGTGCAGGCCATGGCCCAACAAGGCAAGCGCCTGCCGTTCCACTTCGAAGTGGTAGGTTTTGCCGAAGAAGAAGGCCAGCGCTACAAAGCCACCTTCCTCGGCTCCGGCGCGTTGATCGGCCACTTCAACCCCGTCTGGCTGGACCAGACCGATGTAGACGGCATCCGCATGCGCAGCGCCATGGCCGATGCGGGTTTGCAGATCAACGACATCCCCGCCCTGCAGCGCAATCCGGCCGACTACCTGGGCTTTGTCGAAGTCCACATCGAGCAGGGCCCGGTGCTCAACGAGCTGGATATTCCCTTGGGCGTCGTCACCTCCATCAACGGCAGCGTGCGCTACACCGGCGAGGTACTGGGCGTGGCCTGCCACGCGGGCACCACGCCCATGAACCGCCGCCGCGATGCGGCCACCGCCGTGGCCGAACTGGCGCTGTACGTGGAGCAACGCGCCGGGCAAGACGGCGACTCGGTCGGCACCGTGGGCATGCTGCAGGTGCCCAACGGCTCCATCAACGTGGTGCCCGGCCAGTGCAACTTCAGCCTGGACCTGCGAGCCCCCAACAACGCCCAGCGCGATGCCCTGGCCAACGATGTGGTCGCCCAGCTGCAATCCATCTGCGACCGCCGGGGCCTGCGCTACACCCTGGAAGAAACCATGCGCGCCGCCGCCGCACCCAGCGCGCCGGTGTGGCAGCAGCACTGGGAAGCTGCCGTCAATGCCCTGGGCGTGCCCCTGCACCGCATGCCCAGCGGCGCGGGCCACGACGCCATGAAGCTGCACGAAGTGATGCCCCAGGCCATGCTGTTTGTGCGCGGCCAAAACGCCGGTATCAGCCACAACCCGCTGGAAAGCAGCACCGCAGACGACATGCAACTGGCCGTCGACGCTTTTTCTCATCTTTTGAATAACTTGATCACCCCATGACAGATTACGCCCCGCTCGATGCCTGGATCGACCAGCATTTCGACGAAGAAGTCGCCTTTTTGCAAGAGCTCATCCGCGTCCCCACCGATACCCCGCCCGGTAACAACGCCCCCCACGCCGACCGCGCCGCGACTCTTCTGGAAGCCATGGGTCTGGCGGTGGAAAAGCACCCCGTGCCCGCCGCCGAAGTCAGCGCCGCCGGCATGGAATCCATCACCAACCTGGTGGTGCGTCGCAAATACGGCCCAGGCAAGACCATCGCCCTGAACGCCCATGGCGACGTGGTCCCGCCCGGCGACGGCTGGACCCACCCGCCCTACGGCGGCGAGATTGCCGACGGCCACATCTTTGGCCGCGCCACAGCGGTGAGCAAGGGCGACTTCGCCAGTTTCACCTTTGCGGTGCGGGCGCTCGAATCCCTGGGCCTGCCGCTCCAAGGTGCGGTGGAACTGCACTTCACCTACGACGAAGAGTTCGGCGGCGAACTCGGCCCCGGCTGGCTGCTCAAAAACAACATCGTTAATCCCGACCTGATGATCGCCGCAGGCTTTTCCTACCAAGTCGTCACCGCGCACAACGGCTGCCTGCAGATGGAAGTCACCGTACACGGCAAGATGGCCCATGCCGCCATACCCGAGAGCGGCGTAGACGCACTGCACGGCGCGGTACAAATACTGAACGCCCTGTACGCGCAAAACACGCTGTACCAAAAAGTCACCTCGGGCGTGGAAGGCATCACCCACCCCTACCTGAACGTGGGCACGATCACCGGCGGCACCAATACCAACGTTGTGCCCGGCAAGGTCACGTTCAAGCTCGACCGCCGCATGATCCCCGAAGAGAACCCGGTCGAGGTCGAAGCCAACATCCGCCAGGTGATTGCCGATGCCGCCGCCCTCCAGCCCGGCATCACGGTAGACATTAAACGCCTGCTGCTGGCCCATTCCATGCAGCCCCTGCCCGGCAACCAGCCGCTGGTCGATGCCATCCAGAAGCACGGCATGGCGGTGTTTGGCGAGGCCATTCCGGCCATGGGCACCCCCCTGTACACCGACGTGCGGCTGTACGCGGCTGCGGGCATCCCCGGCGTGATCTACGGCGCGGGCCCGCGCACCGTGCTGGAGTCGCACGCCAAGCGCGCCGACGAGCGCCTGCACCTGGAAGACCTGCGCCGCGCCACCAAGGTGATCGCCCGCACGCTGGCCGACCTGCTGGCATAAATGGATACATTTTTTGCATCGAGATAGGTAGTCTCCACCGGGACTACCTGCTATTGCTTGCGGTAGGCTTACACGGTCAAAAACACCAACGAGGACACTGAGCAAAATGGCCAAAGACATTTCTCCCGCAGAAATGGCGCTGCGCGACGCAGCCCGCGAATACCACTGCACCCCCACCAAGGGGAAAATCTCGGTCAACGCGACCAAGCCGCTGTCCAACCAGCGCGATCTGTCGCTGGCCTACTCGCCCGGTGTGGCCTACCCCTGCCTGGACATCCAGCGCGACCCGTCGCTGGCGGCCGAATACACCTCGCGCGGCAACCTGGTCGGCGTGATCACCAACGGCACGGCGGTGCTGGGCCTGGGCAACATCGGCCCGCTGGCTTCCAAGCCGGTGATGGAGGGCAAGGGCTGTTTGTTCAAGAAATTCGCCGGTATCGACGTGTTCGACATCGAGCTGGCCGAAAACGACCCCGACAAGCTGGTGGACATCATTGCCGCCATGGAACCCACCCTGGGCGGTGTGAACCTGGAAGACATCAAAGCGCCAGAGTGCTTCTACATCGAGCAAAAACTGCGCGAGCGCATGAACATCCCGGTGTTCCACGATGACCAGCACGGCACGGCCATCATCTCGTCGGCGGCGCTGCTCAACGGCCTGGAGCTGGTGGGCAAGAAGATCGAAGACGTGAAGGTGGCGGTATCCGGTGCCGGTGCCGCGGCCATCGCCTGCCTGGACGTGATGGTGGGCCTGGGCGTGCAGCGCAAGAACATCTACGCCTGCGACTCCAAGGGCATCATCTACCATGGCCGCCCCGGCGGTTTTGATGCCTCCAAAGAGCGCTACGCCCAGGACACCTCGGCCCGCACGCTGGCCGACGCAGTGAACAATGCCGACGTGTTTCTGGGTTGCTCCGCCGCCGGGGTGCTCACCGCCGAGATGGTCAAGACCATGGCCGCCAAGCCCATCATCCTGGCGCTGGCCAACCCCGAGCCCGAAATCCGCCCCGAACTGGCCAAGGCCGTGCGCCCCGATTGCATCATTGCCACCGGCCGCTCGGACTACCCGAACCAGGTCAACAACGTGCTGTGCTTCCCGTACATCTTCCGCGGCGCACTGGACTGCGGCGCGACCAAGATCACCGAAGCCATGAAGCTGGCCTGCGTGCGCCAGATTGCCGACCTGGCCAAGGCCGACATCAGCGAAGAAGTGGCCGCCGCCTACGCGGGCAAAGAGCTGGTGTTTGGCAGCGAATACCTGATCCCCACGCCGTTTGACTCGCGCCTGATTCTGCGCATCGCACCTGCCGTGGCCAAGGCCGCCGAAGAGTCCGGCGTGGCCACCCGCCCCATCCAGGACTACGAGGCCTACCGCCAGAGCCTGATGCGCTTTGTCTACCAAACCGGCATGGTCATGCGCCCGGTGTTTAGCACCGCCAAGGCCGTGCCCGCCGGTGGCAAGCGCGTGGCCTATGCCGAAGGCGAAGACGACCGCGTGCTGCGCGCCGCCCAGGTGGCCGTGGACGAAAACCTGGCCCACCCCATCCTGATCGGCCGCCCCGCCGTCATCGAAGCCCGCATCCTCAAAGCCGGTCTGCGCATCCGCGTGGGCGTGGACGTGGAAGTGGTCAACCCCGAAGACGACTCGCGCTTTCGCCAGTACTGGGAGACCTACCACCAGCTGATGGGCCGCCGCGGCGTATCGCAAGACGTGGCCAAGGCCGCCGTACGCCGCTCCAACACCACCATTGCCGCGCTAATGGTGCGCCTGGGCGATGCCGATGCCATGCTGTGCGGCTTGCTGGGCCGCTACGAAGGGCATCTGGAGCATGTGCGCAACATCATTGGTTTGAAAAAAGGCGCTTCCGGCTTTGCCGCGCTGAACGCACTGTTGCTGGACACGCATACCCTGTTCATCACCGACGCGTTTGTCAACGAAGAGCCCACGGCCGAACAGCTGGCCAGCATTGCGGTGATGGCCGCCGACGAGGTCACCCGCTTCGGCCTGCCACCCAAGGTGGCGTTTCTGTCGCACTCCAACTACGGCTCTTCAGACCGCCCCTCGGCCCGCAAAATGCGCACCGCCCGCGAATTGTTTGCCGCCATGGCCCCTGACATCGAGTCCGATGGCGAACTGCAAGGCGATGCGGCACTCATGCAACCCATGCGTGAAGCCGCCCTGATGGATGCTGAAACCAGCCTGCACGGTGCCGCCAACCTGCTGGTCTGCCCCAACCTGGACGCGGCCAACATCCTGTTCAACGTGCTGAAAGTCACCGCTGGCCATGGCGTGACCGTCGGCCCCATCTTGCTGGGTGCAGCCGCTTCGGCACACATCCTCACGCCCTCGGCCACGGTGCGCCGGGTCGTGAACATGACGGCCCTGGCCGTCGCCAACGCAGCCACTTTGCACAAGTAGCCCGCTGCACCCCCTCAGAAAAGCGCACTTTTATAGTGCGCTTTTTCGTTGGGTGGCACCTTTATTGCTGTAACGTCTGGATACCCATTCGGAGCATCCCCATGAAAAAACGCAGCTTTCTGCACACCACCCTGGCCAGCGCCGCCCTGCTGCTGGCCGCCCCCGCTTTTGCCCAGGCCACACCCATCAAATTCCAGCTCGACTGGCGCTTCGAAGGTCCGGCGGCGCTGTTCCTCACGCCTGCGGCCAAGGGCTATTTCAAGGATGCCAAACTGGACGTGACCATCGACGTAGGCAATGGCTCGGGCGGCACCGTGACGCGCGTGGCCTCGGGGGCCTACGACATGGGCTTTGCCGACATGGCCGCGCTGATGGAATTTCACGCCAACAACCCCGACGCGCCCAACAAGCCGGTGGCGGTGATGATGGTCTACGCCGACACCCCGGCCTCGGTGATGGTGCTGAAAAAATCCGGCATCAAAACCCCCGCCGACCTGAGCGGCAAAAAGCTCGGTGCCCCGGTGTTTGACGCAGGCCGCCGCGCCTTCCCCATCTTTGCCAAGGCCAACGGCATCAGCGGCGTGCAATGGACCAGCATGGATCCGCCGCTGCGCGAAACCATGCTGGTGCGCGGCGACGTGGATGCCATCACCGGCTTCACCTTCACCTCGCTGCTGAACCTGGAAGCCCGCGGCACCAAGGCGGAGGACGTGCTGGTCATGCCCTACCCGCAGTTTGGCGTAAAGCTGTACGGCAACGCCATCATCGCCTCGCCCAAGTTGATCAAGGAGAACCCCGCCGCCGTCAAAGCCTTTTTGCAGGCCTTTGCCAAGGGCATGCGCGAAGTCATCGCCCGGCCCGCCGTGGCCATCGAAGACGTGAAGGCCCGCGACGGCATCATCAACGGTGCCCTGGAGCTGCGCCGCCTGAACATGGCCATCGACACCGCCATCAACACCCCCAACGCCCGCGCCGAAGGTTTCGGCCAGACCACCCCGCCCCGCCTGTCGCTGATGGCCTCGCAGGTGTCGGATGCGTTCGCCACCAAAACGCGGGTCAATCCCGATGCGGTATGGAACGGCAGTTTCCTGCCCAGTGCGGCTGAATTGAACGTATTGCCGGGCAAGAAGTAGTTACTACAGTTTTCGTAGCTTCTCACGCTTATTGAATAAGCGCTAGCGGCCTATTTCTTATAAATCCATGGCGATCCAGGCATGTTGAAACTGCGCCATCGCGGGCTTCCTAACTATAAAATAGCGGAACCTCTACTATAAAAATAGCGGACATGCCATTGCCCTCCACACTAGGCATCCAGCGCTGGCTGGCCCCCGCCGTCTTTGAAGCCTTGCAGACGCGCAGGGTGGTGGTGCTGGCCGGGGCGCGGCAGTGCGGCAAGACCACGCTGGCCAAGGTCGTGGCCGCGCCTGAGAGCGTGCTCTACCGCACCCTGGACGACGCGGGGCTGCTGGCCGCAGCGCTGGCCGATCCGCACGGCTTTGTGGCGCATGGCGATGGGCTGATGGTGATTGACGAAATCCAGCGCGCCCCGGCCCTGCTGATGGCCATCAAAAAAGAGGCCGATGAACACCCCCGGCCCGGGCGCTTTTTGCTCACGGGCTCGGCCAACATCCAAAGCCTGCCCAGCGTGACCGAATCGCTGGCCGGGCGCGTCAGCACCCTGCGCCTGCGGCCATTCAGTGAGGGAGAAATGGCCGGTGCCGCCCCGCACTTCATCGCCCGCGCCCTGCGCCAGGACTGGGATGGCCTGGGGCCCGGCCCCAGCAAAGACGAGGTGCTGCAAAAGGCCCTGCGCGGCGGCTACCCCGAAGTGCAGGCCCTGCCCGCCAAAAGCGTGCGCCGCTGGCACACCGACTACTTGGCCGCCCTGATGGCGCGCGACCTGCAAGACATTGCCCAGATCCGCCGCAAAGACAGTATGGCGCAGCTGCTGGAGGTGCTGGCCGCTTGGTCGTGCAAGCTGATGGACACCAGCGCCATTGGCGCGCAACTGGCACTGGCCCGGCCCACGCTGGAGTCGTACATCAACGCACTGGAATCGCTGTTTCTGGTCGAGCGGCTGCGACCCTGGACGCGCACCGACTACGCCCGCGTGGGCAAGCAAGACAAGCTGGTCATGACCGACACCGGCCTGGTCGCCAGCCTGCTGCGCTGGCAGTTTGACACTGCCCGCCTGGATGCCGACCAGAGCGGCAAGCTGGTGGAAGGCTTTGTCTACGCCCAACTGGCGGCCCAGCTCGATGCCCAGGACGAGCCGCACCAGCTCGCCCACTACCGCGACCGCGAGCAGCGCGAGATCGACTTTGTGGTGACCACGCCCGACGGCAGCACCCTGGGCATCGAGGTCAAGGCCGGTTCGGCCGTCAGCGCCGACAGCTTCAAACACCTGCGCTGGTTCCAGGACCGCATGGTGCCGCCCGGCCAGGTGTTTGTGGGGCTGGTGCTGTACACCGGCGAGCAGGTGCTGCGCTTTGGCCCGAATCTGTGGGCCGTGCCCATGCATGCGCTGTGGAGCCACTAAGTGATTTACCCAGGACTTACGCAAGTTCCCCCTGTAAGCCCGAAGGGCGATACAGGGGCGCTGCGTAAATCCTATTACTATCTTTTCCATAGCTTCTCACGCTTATTAAATAAGCGCTAGCGGCCTATTTCTTATAAATCTGTGAACACACCTCCTTTTGTAGATTTCTCCGATGTCTGGCTCGCCTACAACGACACGCTGCGGGCGCAAGGCCAGTTTGCGGTGGAGGCCATCGACCTGCAGGTGCAGCAGGGCGAGTTCATCGCCATCGTCGGGCCGTCGGGCTGCGGCAAGTCCACCTTCATGAAGCTGGCCACGGGGCTGAAGATGCCGTCCCGGGGCAATATCCGCATCGACGGCCAGCCGGTCACCGGGCCGCTGAAGATTTCGGGCATGGCCTTCCAGGCACCGTCGCTGCTGCCCTGGCGCACCACGGTAGACAACGTGCTGCTGCCGCTGGAGATCGTGGAGCCCTACCGCTCCAACTTCAAGGCTAAGCGCAAGGAATACGTCGAGCGTGCCCGCCAGTTGCTGCAAAAGGTGGGGCTGGGCGGCTACGAGGACAAGTTCCCCTGGCAGCTCTCGGGCGGCATGCAGCAGCGCGCCAGCATTTGCCGCGCACTCATCCACGAGCCCAAGATGCTGCTGCTCGACGAGCCCTTTGGCGCGCTGGATGCCTTTACCCGCGAGGAGCTGTGGTGCATCCTGCGCGACCTGTGGACCGAGCAGCGCTTCAACGTGATTCTGGTCACGCACGACCTGCGCGAAAGCGTGTTTCTGGCCGACACGGTGTACGTGATGGGCAAGAGCCCGGGCCGCTTCATGCACAAACAGCACATCAACCTGCCCCGCCCGCGCGACCTGGAGCTGACCTACACCCCAGAATTCACCGACATCGTGCACGCCCTGCGCGGCCACATCGGCAACTTCCGAAAGGCCACGCCATGAACCCCAAAACCCTGGAACGCTGGTCGCCCTGGGTGCTGCTAGTAGCCATCCTGCTGCTGTGGCAGGGCATTTGCACCGCGTTCAACGTGTCGGAATTCATCTTCCCCAGCCCCTGGCGCATCTGGACGCAGCTGGTCGAATTCAAAGGCACCATCGCCGCCCATGCCTGGCGCACCTACTGGGTCACGATGGCGGGGTTCGGCCTGGCGATTGTGGTGGGCGTGCTGCTGGGCTTTGTGGTGGGCAGCTCGCGCCTGGCGTACGCCGCCATCTACCCGCTGATGACGGCGTTTAATGCCCTGCCCAAGGCCGCGTTTGTGCCGATTCTGGTGGTGTGGTTTGGCATCGGCACCGGCCCGGCCATCCTCACCGCGTTTTTGATCAGCTTTTTCCCCATCATGGTCAACATTGCCACCGGCCTGGCCACGCTGGAGCCCGAGCTGGAAGACGTGCTGCGCGTGCTGGGTGCCAAGCGCTGGGACGTGCTCACCAAGGTGGGCCTGCCGCGCTCCATGCCCTATTTTTTCGGCTCGCTCAAAGTGGCCATCACCCTGGCGTTTGTGGGCACCACGGTGTCGGAGATGACCGCCGCCAACGAAGGCATTGGCTACCTGCTGATCTCGGCCGGCTCCAGCATGCAGATGGGCCTGGCCTTTGCCGGGCTGATGGTGGTGGGCGCGATGGCCATGGTGATGTACGAGCTGTTCAGCTTTATCGAGAAGCACACCACCGGCTGGGCGCACCGGGGATCACAGGGTGAGTAAGAAGGGTGACTGGCTAGTATCAGACTAACCCGCTGCGTATTGATGTCGATCAAAGCAGCGTGCGCAGGTGTTGCGTATGCTCCGGCCACCGTTACTTTTGACGGAGGCAGTCCGCCGGTATTCCCCTTTAGGAACATCGGCAGGAGATACCCAAAATGACCCACCCACGACGCGTTTTCCTCATGGCCATCGCAGCCACCGGCACAGCCCTGACCACCCTCTCCACCGGCGCGCGCGCCCAGGCCAAGGTGGATGAAAAAGACCCCCAGGCCGCCGCCCTCGGCTACGCCGCCGACTCCACCAAGGTCGATGCCAAAAAGTACCCCAAGCACGCCGCCGCACAGCTATGCAGCAACTGCGCGCTGTACCAGGGCAAACCGGCCGATGCCACCGGTGGCTGCCCGCTGTTTGCAGGCAAAGTGGTCGCCGGTAAAGGCTGGTGCAGCGCCTGGGCCAAGAAGGCCTGATGCCTCTCACAGGTTTCAAAGGCAACAAGCAGTCCCTGCCCAGCAAGCCCTGCGTGGCCTGCGGCAGGGCCATGGCCTGGCGTAAAAGCTGGGCCAAAAACTGGGCCGAGGTGAAGTACTGCTCGGATGCCTGCCGAAAGAACAAGAATGCTTAGAAACCTGGTCATCGTGCTGGGCGACCAGCTGGACATGGCCTCCAGCGCCTTCGACGAATTCGACCCCGCGCAGGATGCCGTGTGGATGGCCGAGGTGGCCGAGGAGTCCACCCACATCTGGTCCAGCAAGCAGCGCATCGCCCTGTTTCTGGCCGCCATGCGCCACTTTGCCCAAGGCCTGCGCGATGCGGGCATGCCCGTGCACTACACCCGGTTGGAGCAGTCGGACAACCGGGGCAGCCTGGCCGCCGAACTACAATTTGCTATTAAAAATCTAGCAGCTCACGCTTTGGTACTAAGCGGTGCAGGCGATTTTCGTGTGTACCAATCCATCCGGGCCGTGGCCAAAGAAGCCGGTGTGCCGCTGGACGTGCGCGAAGACCGCCACTTCTATGCCACCGTGCGCCAGTTTGCCGAGCACGCCAAAGACCGCAAATCGCTGCGCATGGAGTATTTCTACCGCGAAATGCGCCGCCGCCACGGCGTGCTGATGGACGGCGACCAGCCCACCGGCGGCCAGTGGAACTTCGATGCCGAGAACCGCGAAGCCTTTGGCAAAACCGGCCCCGGCAGCGTGCCCGCCCGCACCACCTTCGCGCCCGATGCCACCACGCAGGAAGTGATGGACCTGGTCAACACCCGCTTCGCCAGCCACCCCGGCACGCTGCACAGCTTTGCCTGGCCCGTCACCCGCGCACAGGCGCTGCAATCGCTGGATGCCTTCATAGCAGAGCGCCTGCCCCTGTTTGGCCGCTACCAGGATGCCCTGTGGCCGGGCGAGACCTGGCTGTACCACTCGCACCTGTCGGCGGCGATGAACCTCAAGCTGCTGAACCCCCGCGAAGTGGTGGCCGCCGCCGAGGCCGCCTACCACGCCGGTGCCGCCCCCCTGGCCTGTGTGGAAGGCTTCATCCGCCAGATCCTGGGCTGGCGCGAATACGTGCGCGGCATCTACTGGACGCAGATGCCTGCTTACGCCGACCGCAACGCCCTCAACGCCCAGGAGCCCCTGCCCGCCTGGTACTGGACCGGCCAGACCGACATGGCCTGCCTGCGCGACGCGATCGAGCAAACCCTGGCGCACGGTTACAGCCACCACATCCAGCGCCTCATGGTCACCGGCCTGTTCGCCCTGCTGCTGGGCGTGCAGCCGCAACAGGTGCACGCCTGGTACTTGTCGGTCTACGTGGACGCGGTGGAATGGGTGGAGCTGCCCAATACCTTGGGCATGGCGATGTACGCCGACGGCGGCCTGATGGCCAGCAAACCCTACATCGCTACCGGCAAGTACATCGAACGCATGGGCAGCAAACAGCACTGCGCCAGTTGCCGCTACGACCCAGCCCAGCGCGAAGGCGAACGCGCCTGCCCCTACACCACGCTGTACTGGGACTTTCTGGCGCGGCACGAAAAGATGCTCACCGCCAACCCGCGCATGTCCTTGCAAGTCCGCAACCTGGCTCGCCTGAGCGACACCCAAAAGCAGGCCGTGGCCGAGCGCGCCGCCGCCATCCGCAGCGGTGCCGTGGGGGCCAGTGCATGAGCTTCGAGCCTACTCTGGCAGCAGCACAGGCCCGCCTCAAAGCGGTACGCCCCGCCGACTACGCCCGCAGCCGCAACGCCATCGAAGGAGCGGTCACCGGCTTATCGCCCTACATCACCCATGGCTTTGTCACCCTGCCCGAGGTGCTGGCAGGCGTGGCGGCGCAGCACCGGCTGAACGTGGGCCATAAATTCGTCTTCGAGCTGGGCTGGCGCGAATACTTTCGCCATGTGTGGCAGCACCTGGGCTCCGGCATCTTGCAGTCGCTGCACGAGGGGTTGCTGCCCAAAAACGCCTATGCCGCCGAGATGCCCGATGACATCCGCCAGGCCCGCACCGGCATCCCGGCCATCGACACCGCCGTGCGCACGCTCTACGCCACCGGCTACTTGCACAACCACGCCCGCATGTGGCTGGCCAGCTACGTGGTGCACATCCGCAAAGTGCATTGGCGTGCCGGGGCCGACTGGATGCTGGCCCACCTGCTCGACGGCGACCTGGCCAGCAACCACCTGAGCTGGCAATGGGTGGCGGGCACGGGCAGCACCAAGCCGTATTTGTTCAACGCCGAGAACGTCTCCAAGTACGCCCCGCCCGACTGGCACAGCCCCGGCAGCGTGATCGACACCAGCTACGCCGCGCTGGATGCCATCGCTCGCAGCCCGCGTGCCGTGGCCGGGCTGCCAGGAGCCGAAGGCGTAGAAGAGCCCGCTGTGTCCTCCACCCCGCCGAACTCCACCGCGCCCGATGCCGCGCTGGTCACTGGCCGCGATGTCTGGCTGGTCCATCCCTGGGCGCTGCGCCTGGCGCCAGACCTGCCTGCCGACACGCTGTGCATCGGCATCTACCTTGCAGAATTTCATAGCGCCTGGCCCTGGAGCGATAAGCGCTGGAGCTTTGTAAGCACCCGTATGGCCGAGCTGACCACCGCCCGCTGGCACGCCGACACCGCCACGCTGCACCAGGCCCTGCGCGGCGCGCGATCGGTGCATACCGTGGCCGATCCGCACGTGGATCTGAGCGCCCTGGCCCAGGTCCAGCCCGCTCCGCTCTTGTTTGCCGAAGTCGCCCGCCCCTGCACTTCGTTCTCGCAGTGGTGGACGCGCACGACCCGTGGCATCACCCAGCTGCACGACTTGCCCGGACTGGCCAGCCTGTCGGCAGGCCCCTTGTTTGATCCCCCTCCAGAAAGCACACCCCATGACAACCACATCTCCTCAGATCGCTCTGGTGACCGGCGCACGCGGTGGCATAGGCCGTGAAGTCGTCGCCCAGTTGCGCCTGGCAGGCCACCGGGTAGCCGCCGTAGGCCGCGATGCCGCCGCACTGGCCGACGTACCCGCCGATGCCCATATCGCCGCCGACACCACCACGTTTGAGGGCACCGCAGAAGCCATCGCCGCTTGCGTGGCCCAGCTAGGCGGCCCGCCCACCCTGCTGGCCCACTGCGTCGGCAGCACCTTGATTGCGCCCCTGCACCGCAGCACCGCAGCCCAGTACCGCGAAGTCATGCGCATCAACCTGGACAGCGCCTTCTTCATGCTGCAAGCCTGGGTGGAAGCCCTGCGCATGGCCAAGCTGCAAGGCGCGGCGGTACTGGCCTCCAGTGTGGTCTCGCGCATCGGCGTGGCCAACCACGAAGCGATAGCGGCAGCCAAAGGCGGCATCGAAGCCCTGGCCCGCAGTGCAGCAGCCACCTACGCCCCGCTAGGCCTGCGCGTCAACGTAGTGGCCCCCGGCATGACCGACACCCCCATGACCGCCAGCATGCTGCGCATGGACGCGATGCGCGAAGGCGCGGGCAAGCAATATCCGCTGGGCGGCGTGCAAACCGCTGTGCAGGTAGCGGATGCCATGGCCTGGCTGCTGAGCGACGGCGCGGCACGGATTACGGGGCAGGTGATTGCGGTGGATGGTGGATTCACCACCGTGCGGCCGCTGGTGAAGTAGGTGGGGTGGCTGGCAGGTTTGCTATTGGATAAATAGCTGCTCACGCTTATGGAATGGGCGGTGGGGGCATTTTTCGCTTAAATCATTGGGGCGAACGGTGTACGCACCAACAGCGTCAAAGGGAGCACACCGCATGTACCATGCAAGGCCCATGCGCATCTTCACCGCCCTCGCCCTCCTGGCACTGTCAACCACCCTGCACGCCCAGGTCTACCGCTGTGGCAACACCTACAGCAGCGCACCCTGCGCGGGTGGTCGGTCTGTAGACACCTCGCCAGCGCTGAGCGCGCAGGGCGGCGCTGCGGGCACCACAACGCTATACCTGTGCCAAGGCTACGGTGGTGGGCAGTTCTGGGCGCAGGAGCATT
Source organism: Rhodoferax sp. LS1P39 (assembly GCF_056521425.1). Classification (NCBI taxonomy): domain Bacteria; kingdom Pseudomonadati; phylum Pseudomonadota; class Betaproteobacteria; order Burkholderiales; family Comamonadaceae; genus Rhodoferax; species Rhodoferax sp. LS1P39. Next base: position 502,139 of record NZ_JBWMAV010000002.1, read on the forward strand.
GCAGCCAGCGCAGTGCCCTGGTCGAGCGCATGGAATCCGTGCCCTCGGGGATGCCGTTTGACCAGCAGGTGCAAATGGCCCAAAACCAACGCGCGAAAAGTGCAGCGCTGGCAGCCCCACCCGAGCCAACCACCCGCATCGAGTCCTACACGCCGAGCAAGGCATCCCAGTGCACCGCCCTGGACGCGCGCATCCGCTACCTGGACCAACTGGCCCGCGCCGGGGGGAACGCGTCCCATATGGACCAGATCGCCACCGACCGCAAGCAGTCGCGCGACCAGCAGTTCCGGATGCGTTGCTGAAGCCCCCCAAACTCAGCACGTCAGCGGCTTGTCGCAAGCCGGGCTCCACACCTGCACCTGGTTTTTCCCCGCCCGCTTGGCGCTGTACATGGCCATGTCGGCATACTGCGTGAGGGTCTCTACCGTGTGAGCGTGCAGGGGGAACAGGGCCACGCCGATGCTGCCGGAGATGTGCGCTGGCCCCTGTGGCAGGTCAAACACTTCGCCCAGGCTGGCGACCAGCGCCTGGGCGATGCGTACGGCGGCCTCAGGACTGGTGATCTCGGGCATGACCACGGCGAACTCGTCGCCGCCCATGCGGGCGACGGTGTCGCTGTCGCGGATACGGCCCTTCAGGCGCTGCGCCACCTGTTGCAACAAGGCATCGCCCGCCGCGTGGCCCAGGCGGTCGTTCACCGATTTGAAACCGTCCAGGTCCAGCCAGAGCATGGCGACGCCGCTGTCGTGGCGCTTGGCCAGGCTCATGGCCTGCGCGCAGCGGTCCCAGAACAGGTTGCGGTTGGGCAGGCTGGTGAGGGTGTCGTGGTGGGCCAGGGTCCACAGGCGCTCGTCCTGCGCGCGGCGCGCGGTGGAATCGGTCAGCACCATGATGGCACCGGCCGGGCTGCTGTCGGCATGGCGCAGGTGGATCCAGTAGGCGGCGCACCACAGGTTGCTGGTGTCCAGGCGAAACTCCAGCCACTGCACCTGGTGGCTGTGGCGGTGGTGGGTCCAGGCGTGTTCGACGCGGCTGCGGTCCTCGGGGTGCACAAACTCCAGAAAGTGGCGGCCCTGCGCCTGCTCGGGCGTGCAGGCCGTGAGGGCGCGGCCATTGACGTTGAGGTAGCGGCAGCAGTCGGCGCTGTCCAGCTCCAGCACGCCTACCGGGGCCGCCGCCAGCAGCACCTGCAGCCGCTGCTCCTTGAGGGCCAGCTCGCTGTTGCTCTGGCGCAAATCCAGGGTGTGGCGGGCTACATCGGCCAACAGCTCCTGGTTGTAGTTTTTCAGCAGGGTCTTGGCCCGGTAGGCGTGGGTGATGTCGGTGGCGGTGCCGCGGTAGCCGGTCAGGTCGCCCCAATCGTTCCATACCGGCAGGCCGTTGACCTGCATCCACAGCGGCGCGCCCTGGGTGCCGCCTGTGCTTTGGGTGCTTTCACGGCCTTGCACCGCAATCTCCAGGTGGCGAAAGGGCCGTTGGCGGGCCAGTGCGTTTTCCAGCACCTTGAGGTGGGGCTGCGACACGCCCTCCAGCACCCCGTTCCAGAATTGGCCGGGGGCCAGGCGGATGTGCTTGGCCAGGCGACCGCTGATGCTGAGCACCTGCCCTTCGGTGTTGATTTCCCACAGCAGGTCGTTGGAGACGCGGGCAAAGTCCCGGTTGCGCAGCATGTGGTGGTTGCGCGACTCCACCGCGCCGCCCAGCCACAGGCCCACCAGGGCAATCGCCACCATCACCAGCTGGTACTGCAAGGCCAGCTCGCGCTGGTTGAACAAGGCCGTCATCACCGCCAGGCCGCTGCCCAGCAACACCACGGCCAACACTGCACCGCGCAGATTGAAGCGCAGCGCCGCCCCCACCAAGGGCAGCAGCAACAGCAAGGCGATCAGGGGCACAAACTGGTTCAGGTTGAGGTAGTAGGGCACGGCAAACACCATCAGCAAGGCGGGCACCACCATCAGCGTGATGTGCAGGTCGGCGCGGCGCTGCTTCGCCAGGGGTCTGGCATGGGTTTTGTGCAGTGGTGTCCAGCGGCCCTGCTGCAGATACCGATGGAGCCGGGGCCATACGCGCACCAGCAGCACGGGTGCCAGGATGGTGATGCCGATGAAGTCGCCGATCATCCAGCTGACGGCCACTTCGGCCCCCAGGGCAGGCGCAATCGCGCCGGTCGTCAACAGTTGGAATGTGCCCGCCAGCGCGGCCAGGGTGCTGGCTGCCAAGGCGGCAGCAATGAACAGCACACAGTGGGCAGGCCGGCTCAGATCCCAGTGGTCCCGGATGTACCAGCGCAGCGGAAGCACTACCACCGCGTAGGCCAGCGCATAGGCGTACCACTCGTAGCCCAGCCAGAACATGCGCTCCGACAGCAGGCCAGGAAAACCTGCGCCCGACAGGCCGAGTTGCAGCAGGCTGACCGCCATGTTGGTCACCAGCTCCAGCAGCAAGCCGGGCCAGCCCAGCAGCAGCAGGCAGGCAAAGCGCAAGCCTGCGGGCAGAAACCACAGACTGGCGCTGCCCAGCACGTCCAGCAGCCTGGCGCAGTACCAGGTGGACAGCCAGAGCACGGTGTAGGTGGCTGCAAAAAGCAGAAACCGCTGGGAAAACCGGGGTGGGTGCTTCATGCGCAGCATACGAAAACGACCCAGGTTGTAAACAAATGCCAGTGGAAAGAAACCGCCAATATGCAACGCATTCGTTACATGTTAATGCGGTTCAGACCGCCCACGCCACCGATATTTACGGTGCCTTGCGGGCTACAAAATGGTCGCCCGCACCTGGGGGCAGGCGCAGGGTGTCCAGCAGCCCGGCCAGGGCGAACGCAGCGGCCACCACAAAGGCCACTTTGTATTCCACCGCCGTGACAGCCACGTGGCCCACCAGCCCCTCGCCCAGGCGGATCGCCATCGCGCCCAGGGTGATGCCCGCGGCCATGCTGACTTGCGAGACCACGTTGAACAGGCCGTTGGCATCGGCCATTTGCCGCTCGGGCACGTCGGCAAAGGCGATGGTGCCCAGGCTGGTGAATTGCATCGAGCGCGTCATGCCACTGATGAACAGCATGGGCACCAGCACGGCGGCGGGCGTGGCAGGCCCCACCAGCGCCCAGGCGGCCAGGCACAGCGCGGCCAGCACGCCGTTCCACAGCATCACCGGGCGGTAGCCAAAGCGCCGCAGGATGGGCGTGGTCACGGTCTTCATGGCCAGGTTGCCTGCAAACATTACCAGCAGCCATAAGAACTTGTCCGCAAATTATCCGGGGTCGCGCAGGTGCCTGTTCGGGATGCACAGCTAGGCGCAAAACCCAAGCCAAGGCTTTCCGCCTTGGCTGGTTTTGTAACAACGCTGAGCGCCCGAAAAGGCACCTGCCCTTCGGGTTGGGGTGAAATCGGGCGATTTGTCTGCCGGAACCCTTGCATGGGCGGGGAGCCCATGCTGCGGTCTCCAACAACCAACTCATCCCGATTGCACCCCAACGCGACCCCGGATAATTTGCGGACAAGTTCTTAGCCCGAATGCAGGGCATCCATGCCCAGCCCTAGCTGGAACATCAGAGGCAGTAAAAACGGCAGACTGCTGATGCCCATGCGCGAGATCGAGCCGCCCACCATGGCCGCGCGAAAGGTCGGGATCTGCATCGGTGCCAGGTCCAGCATCGGGCTGGCCGCCCGGTGGAAATGCCGCACCGCAGCGGCCAGCAGCAGCGCGCCGCCAATGCACACCAACACGGTGGCCGCATCCACGGTGTTGGCCAGTTGCTCCAGCGCGCCCAGCAGGGCAAACATGCCTGCGCCGCACAGCACAAAACCGGTCCAGTCGAAGGGCTTGCGGGGCTCGGGCTCCATCTTCGGAATCAGCCACAACGCTAGGCCAAAGGCCACCAGCCCCAACGGCACGTTAAGAAAAAAGATCCAGTGCCAACTGGCGTGGTTCACGATAAAGCCGCCCAGCGGCGGCGCAATCACCGGGGCCACCAGCGCGGGCCAGACCAGGTTGGACATGGCCGCCATGCGCCCGGCCTGCGGCGTGTGGCGCAGCACCAGCAAGCGCCCCACGGGCACCATCAGCGCGCCGCTGGCCCCCTGTAGCACCCGCAGGGCGATGAAGGTGTGCAAATCGGTGACCAAGCCGCAGGCCACCGAGGTCAAGGTAAAACCGGCAATCGCGCAGGCAAACACATTGCGCGGCCCCAGGCGGTTGGCGATCCACCCGCTCACCGGGATGAACACGCCCAGCGCCAGCAGGTAGGCACTCATCGCCACATTCAGCTGCACCGCCTGCACGCCAAACGAGCGCGCCATGTCGGGCAAGGCGGTGGCGATGATGTTGCCGTCCAGCACCTCCATGAACATCGCGCCGGTCACCAGGTACATCACCCAGCGCAGGCGTGCGCCTTCTAGCTTGCCCATTCCATGTTCCTTGATTGGATGGCCGCCCGCTGGCAGCCGCGCCAAGCATGGTAACGGGACTGAGTCACTGCTGAATATGCTATATTCTTTATAGCTTCTCACGCTTATCAAATAAGCGCTGGAGGCACTTTTTATATAAATTTACCCCAAGCGCTGGCGCGTGCGACTCGCCACGTCGCGCAGCCAGGGGTGCTGCTGCCAGTGCTGGGCGGCAAAGGCCTGGATCTGCGGCTGGTAGGTGAGCGACAGGCCGATCACGTCCAGCCCTTCCAAAAACATCTGGCGGTGCCGGTCGCTCAAGGCAAAGGCGGCATCCACGCTGGCGCTGCGCACCCGCATGCCTTGCACGTCGATCTGCACCGTGCCGTGCTGGTCGGCATCCTGGGCCAGTGCGTCGATTTGCGCCTGCGGCAGCATGGCCAGCAGCAGGCGGTTGTTCATGGCATTGGAGTAAAAAATCTCGCCAAAGCTGGGTGCAACCACCGCCTGGATGCCGTACTGCTGCAGCCCCCACACGGCATGCTCGCGGCTGGAGCCGCAGCCGAAATTGGCCCCGGCCACCAGCACCCGGGTATGGGCGTAGGCGGGCTGGTTCAGCACGCAGTCGGGGCGCGGCTGGCCCTGGCCGTCAAAGCGCAGGTCGTACAACAGGCCCTGGGCCAGGCCAGATTTGTCGATGCCGTGCAGAAACTGCTTGGGCATGATCTGGTCGGTGTCGAGGTTTTCGGTGCGGATGGCGGCCATGCGGCCTTCGATCTGGGTGGTATCAAGCATGGTGCAGCTCCAGGGTGCGGACATCGGTAATGCAGCCGGTCACAGCGGCGGCGGCGGCCATGGCCGGGCCCATCAAATGGGTGATGGCCCCGCGCCCCTGGCGGCCCTCGAAGTTGCGGTTGGTGGTGGACGCGCAGCGCACGCCGGGTGCCAGCAGGTCGCCGTTCATCGCCAAGCACATCGAGCAGCCGGGTTGCCGCCATTCGAAGCCCGCGTCCAGCAGCAGCTGGGCAATGCCTTCGCGCTCGGCCTGCTGCTTCACCGCGCCCGAGCCCGGTACCACCATGGCCCGCACGCCCGCAGCCACGTGCCGCCCGCGCACCACGGCGGCCACGGCGCGCAGGTCCTCGATGCGGGCGTTGGTGCAGGAGCCAATGAACACGTGCTGCACCGGCGTACCCGCAATGGCCGCGCCTGCTGCCAGCCCGGTGTAACGCAAGGCCTGCTCGGTGCTGCGGCGCACCGGGCCTTCGGGTTGGGCCTCGGGCCGGGGCACGCAGCCGTCTATCGCCACCACCTGGTCGGGGCTGGTGCCCCAGGTGACGTGCGGTGCCACGCTGCGGGCATCGAAGCGGTGTTCCACATCGAACACCGCGCCGGGGTCGCTGTGCAGCGTGGCCCAATGGGCCAGTGCGCCATCTTGCACCGCACCCTGGATGTCGGGCGCGCGGGCCAGCACGTAGTCGATGGCCGTGGCATCGGGTGCAATCAGCGCCCCGCGTGCGCCCGCCTCCACCGCCATATTGCACAGGGTGAAGCGCGCCTCAACCGACAAGGCTGCAATGGCGCTGCCGCAAAACTCCACTACAAAGCCGCGCGCGCCCTGGGCCCCGATCTGGCCGATCACCATCAGGATCAGGTCCTTGGCCGTGGTGCCCGCGGGCAACTGGCCGTCGATGCGGATGCGCATATCTTGCGCCAGCCGGTACACCAGGGTCTGGGTGGCCAGCACATGCTCCACCTCCGAGGTGCCGATGCCAAAGCCCAGTGCCCCCAGCGCGCCGTAGGTGGTGGTGTGGCTGTCGCCGCACAAAATCACCATGCCGGGCCGCACCATGCCGTGCTCGGGCGCAATCACATGCTCTATGCCCTGCAGCGCGTCGTTGGTGTCAAACAGCGGGATGCCGTGCTGCACGCAGTTGCGCTGCAGGTTGCTGGCTTGCAGGGCCGGGGCGGCATCGGTAATCACCCGCCAAGGCGTAGGCGTGGTCGGGATCACATGGCTAACCACCGCCACGTTTTGCCCCGGCATGGGCACGCCACGGCCTTGTTCTTGCAGCCCGGCAAAGGCCTGCGGGCTGGTGTATTCGTTCATCAGGTGCAGGTCGCAAAACAGCAGCACGTTCTGTGCGTCCAGCACCGCCACGGTGTGGCTGGCGACGAGTTTTTGGTACAGGGTGCGGGTGGTCATAAGGGCCGTCATACCGTGGCTCCCATCAGGAAGGACAGCACCTTGGCCAGCAGGGCCTCGGGCGCTTCTTCGGCGATGTAGTGGCCGCAGTGCAGCGGCTCGCCGCGCACGTCCATGGCCACGCGCTGCCATTCGGCCAGCGGCTGGAAGCAGCGGTGCACCACGCCCTGCGCGCCCCACAGCGCCAGCAGCGGCATCGGCAGGCGGTGCCCGGCGGCACGGTCGGCGCGGTCGTGTTCCAGGTCGATGCTGGCGGCGGCGCGGTAGTCTTCGCACAGGCCGTGGGCGGTGCCCGGCAGGGCCAGCGCGCGGGTGTACTCGGCCAGCGCACGCGGGTCAAACGGGGCCAGCCCTGCGCTGCGGCTGCCCATCACATCGCGGATATAGGCGGCGGGGTCGGCCTGGATCAGGCGCTCGGGCAACGGCGCGGGCTGGATCAAAAAGAACCAGTGCCAGTAAGCGCGGGCAAAGGCTTCGGTGGTTTGCGCGTACATGGCCAGGGTGGGCGCAATGTCCAGCAGCACCAGGCGCTGCACCGCCTGCGGGTAGTCGGCGGCCAGGCGGTGCGCCACGCGTGCGCCCCGGTCGTGCGCCAGCACGTCGAACCGGGCATGGCCCAGCGACTGCATCACCCGCAGCATGTCGTGCGCCATCACCCGCTTGCTGTAGTTGCCGTGGTCGGCATCGCCCGCAGGCTTGGACGAATCGCCATAGCCGCGCAGGTCGCACAGCACCAGACTGAACTGCGCCGCCAGCACCGGCACCACCTTGTGCCAGATGGCATGGGTTTGCGGGTGGCCGTGCAGCAGCAACAGCGGCGGGCCGCTACCGCCGACCACGGTGTGGATATGGATGCCGGTATCGGTGGGCACCGAGTGACTGGTGAAGCCGGGAAAAAGGGTATCGTGGGACATGTTCAATCGGCCTTGATGCCGCGCTCCTTGATGAGTTTGGCCCATTGGGGCATTTCCTGCTGCAGGCGGCTGGCGGCCTGGGCGGGGGTGGAGGGAATGGGGTCGAAACCGTCGCGGGCCATGCGCTCTTTCAGCGCGGCCACGCCCAGGGCCTGGTTCAGCGCCTGGTTGAGTTTGTCCACGATGGGCTTGGGGGTGGCGGCGGGCGCAAACACGATGAACCAGGTTTCGAAGCTGTAGTCCGCAAGACCGGCTTCGGCGATGGTGGGCACCGTAGGCAGCAATGCCGAACGCTTGGAGCCGGTGACACCCAGAGCCCGCAGCTTGCCCGCCTGCACCTGCTGTTGCGCGGCAGACAACACCGGAAAGCTCATGTCCACCTGCCCGCCAATGGTGTCCACTAAAGCCGGGCCACCGCCCCGGTAGGGAATGTGCAGGATGGACACACCCGCCACCGCCTTGAACAACTCGGCCGACATGTGGAAGGTGCTGCCCGCCCCTGCCGAGCCGTAGCTGTGCTTGCCGGGCCCGGCCTTGAGCAAGGCAATCAGGCCCTTCACGTCCTTGGCGGGCAGGTTGTTGTTGACCACCAGCACATGCTGCGAGCTGGCCACCATGCCGATGGGAGCCAGGTCTTTCAGCGTGTCGTAGGGCATCTTGGCGCTGAGCGCGGGGTTGATCGCCAGCGACACGGTCTGCAGGCCGATGGTGTAGCCGTCGGGGGCCGCCTTGGCCACCGCATCCACGCCCAGGTTGCCGCCCGCCCCGGCCCGGTTGTCCACCACCAGCGTGCCGCCCAGGGCCTTGGCCCATTCGTCGGTGATCTGCCGGGCTACCAGGTCGGCACTGCCACCGGGGGCGTAGGGCACGATGAGTTTGATCGGGCGGTCGGGATAGGTTTGCGCGTTGGCGCTACTGGCCATGGCCAGGGCGCACAGCGCGAGCGTGGTGAGGATGGGGCGGCGTTGCATCAAGGTCTCCTGTTTTTGTGTGGGTTGGGGCTATGCTACGCATGAACCCATAAAACACAATAATTCCAAATTCACTTCTTACGGTCTTAAAAGTTAACAATTACCATGGATGGATTTTCTGATCTGGCGTTCTTTGTGCTGCTGACCCAGCAGCCCAGCCTGGCGGCGGCAGCGCAGCAGCTGGGCATCACGCCGCCCGCCGTCAGCAAGCGGTTGGCAGCGCTGGAGCGGCGGCTGGGCGTGCGCCTGCTGAACCGCACCACGCGGCGCACCAGCCTCACGCCCGAGGGCGAAACCTATCTGACGGAGGGCACGCGGGTGCTGGAAGCGCTGGGGGCCCTGGAGCGCAATGTGAGCGGCAGCCGCGCCACGCCGCAGGGCACCGTGCGCATGGGGGCCACCCTGGGCTTTGGCCGCCAGCACCTGGTGCCCGCGCTGTCGCAATTTGCCCGCAGCTTCCCTGAGGTGGAGGTGCAACTGCACCAATCGGCCCAGCCGCTGAACCTGGTGGAGCAAGGCTTTGACCTGCTGGTGCGCTTTGGCGAGCTGCCCGATGCCCGCCTGACCGCCCGGCTGCTGGCGCACAACCGCCGCCTGCTGTGCGCCGCCCCGGCCTATCTGCAACGCGCGGGCACGCCCGCCACGCCGCGTGACCTGGCGCAGCACGCCTGCATCTTCATCCGCGAAAGCGACGAGACCTTTGGCACCTGGCACCTGTCGAACGGTGCGCGCAGCGAGAGCGTGAAAGTGCGCGGCCCGCTATCGACCAACGACGGCCCCTCGGCGCTGGCCTGGGCGCTGGACGGGCACGGCATTCTGGTGCGCTCGCAGTGGGAGGCGGCGGCCCTGCTGCGCGCGGGCCAGTTGCAGGCCGTGCTGCCCGACTGGCAGCCGCCCGCCGCCGACATCTTTCTGGTGTTCCAGGCCCAGCCCAGGCTGCCCGCCAAAACCCGGGCGCTGGTGGACTTCTTGCTGGAACAGTTTGCGCCCTACCGCACCCAGGGAGATGCTGCGCTGGGGCCCTGGTGAGGACGAAAATTTGAATGAAAATGGCTTTTCGTGCTTAATTCATAAGCGTGAGCAGCTATACATTCAATAGCTTATCTCCACTCCTTAATCCGCAAACAAGTCCATTTGCGGTGAAGGCGGTAGTGCGCGTGCGGCCTTGCTGCGGGCCATGCCGGTGCGCGGCAAACCGGCTTTGCGCGAGCCGTGCAGGTCCTGGATCGCATCCGCTTCGGTGCGCGATGCCGCCGTGCCGCGCAGGCCATACAGCCGCTCTTTGGCCGCCTTGACGGCCACCGCATCGTCCACGATGGGCACGGGGTAATCCTGGCCCAGCACGCAGCCCACGGCGCGCTGCTGCGCCGCCCCCATGCGCCACGGCGTGGCCAGCAAGGCAAGCGGCACCTGCGCCAGCTCGGGCACCCAGCGGCGGATGAACACGCCGGCCGGGTCGTGGTCTTGCGCCTGCTTGGTGGGCGAGTAAATGCGCAAGGTGTTGATGCCGGTGGTGCCGCTTTGCATCTGCATCTGGCTCCAGTGGATGCCGGGCTCAAAGTCCAGAAACTGCCGCGCCAGAAACAGGCCCGTGGCCCGCCAGTGCAGCCACAGGTGGTAGGAGGCAAACGACACCAGCATGGCGCGCATGCGAAAGTTCAGCCAACCGGTGGCGCGCAAGCTGCGCATGCAGGCATCGACCATGGGGTAGCCGGTCTGGCCTGCGCACCAGGCATCGAAGCGGGCCGCGTCAAAGTCGTTTTCGCGCAGGCCGTCGCACACGCGGGCGAAGTTCTGGAACTCGATGCGCGGCGCGTCCTCCAGCTTTTGCATGAAGTGGCAGTGCCAATGCAGCCGCCCCGAGAAACCGCGCAAAGCCGCCACCCAGTGCCGCCCGTCGGGGCCGCCCTCCCCTTTGATCTGCGCAATGCGGGCCTCGGTCGCCTGGTGCACCTGCCGCACCGACAGCGTGCCAAAGGCCAGGTGCGGGCTGAGGCGGCTGCAGCCGTCCTCGGCCGTCAAGGGGCTGGACAGCGACTGCCGGTAGTCCCCACCGCGCAGGTGCAGAAAGCTGTGCAAGGTGGCGTGTGCCGCACCCTCGCCTGCCGCCTGCACCTGGCGGCCATGGGGCGTGCAACCCAGTTGGGCCAGCGTAGGCAAGTCCGCCACGGCCACCCGCGCACCAGCCCAGCCTGCGGGCATCGCAACCTGCGGCCCCGCCATGCGCTGCTGCCAGCGCGCCGCCCAGCCGTTGCGCGAACGCAGGCGGCGAATGACCCCGGTGTGCGCAAATTCCTGCCATTGCACGCTCTGCGCCCGGCACCAGTCGGCCACTGCCAGATCGCGTGCATAGGTCCAGCCAGGGCCGGTTTCTTCGTGGCTTACAAGGTGCTGGAAGCCGTGGCTCTGCTGCAGCTCGGCAAACACCTGCAGTACCGGCCCCACCCGCACCAGCAGCGGCAGGCCACGCGCGGCCAACGCCAAACGCAACTCGGCCAGGCAGGCCAGGGTGAATTCCACATGCTGGGCATCGCACTCGGGGCTTGCCAGCCATTCGGGCTCAATCACAAACACCGCCAAGGCCGCGCCCGGCAGGGCCGCCGCAGCTGCCAGCGGTGCGTGGTCCGCCGACCGCAGATCTTTTTCAACCAGACAACAACGCTCATGGGCTGACTGTCGCCGATTTGCGAATTTGGGTCTGGCGCTGGGGTATTGCGGAAAAAATTCCAACAAAAAAGCCCTGCAACTTTGCAGTTGCAGGGCTTTCGTGTTTTTGGAGGAGACGGAGGGATTCGAACCCTCGATGGAATTTTAAGTCCCATACTCCCTTAGCAGGGGAGCACCTTCGGCCACTCGGTCACGTCTCCAAGACCAATATTATCGCACGACTTTTAGCGGTTTTCAGGCCGCAGGCTGGTCGAGTTCAAAAGCTTTGTGCAGTGCGCGCACGGCCAGTTCCATGTACTTCTCGTCGATCACCACCGAGGTCTTGATTTCGCTGGTGGAGATCATCTGGATATTGATGCCCTCTTCCGACAGGCAGCGGAACATCTTGCAGGCCACGCCCACATGGCTGCGCATGCCGATGCCGACGATGCTGACCTTGCAGATCTTGGCATCGCCAATGATCTCGGTAGCACCCAGCTTGGGCAGCACTTTTTCTTTCAGCAGATCGACCGTCTTGGCGAAGTCGTTGCGGTGCACGGTGAAGCTGAAGTCGGTCTTGCCGTCTTTGCTGACGTTTTGGATGATCACATCGACTTCGATGTTGGCATCGGCCACGGCACCCAGGATTTGGTAGGCGATACCGGGGGTGTCGGGCACGCCCAGCACGGAGACTTTGGCTTCGTCGCGGTTGAACGCGATGCCCGAGACAATGGCTTGTTCCATATTTTCGTCTTCTTCAAAAGTAATCAGGGTGCCAGATTTGGCTTCAATGTCGATGTCGATATCCCACGGGGTGAAGCTGGACAGCACCCGCAGCGGCACCCGGTATTTGCCCGCAAATTCGACCGAGCGAATCTGCAGCACTTTGGAGCCCATGGAGGCCATCTCCAGCATTTCTTCAAAGCCCACGGTCTGCAGGCGACGCGCTTCGGGCACGACGCGCGGGTCGGTGGTGTAGATGCCGTCCACGTCGGTGTAGATCAGGCATTCGGCAGCCTTCATGGCGGCGGCCACGGCCACGGCCGAGGTGTCGCTACCGCCACGGCCCAGCGTGGTGATGTTGCCCGCCTCGTCCACGCCCTGGAAGCCGGTGACGATGACGACCTTGCCCGCAGCCAGATCAACGCGCACCTTCTGGTCGTCGATCGACTCGATGCGGGCCTTGGTGTGGGCGCTGTTGGTCAAAATGGGCACCTGCCAGCCGGCGTAACTGACCGACTCCATGCCCTCGCCTTGCAGTGCAATGGCCAGCAAGGCCACCGAGACCTGCTCGCCGGTAGAGGCCAGCATGTCGAGCTCGCGCTGGTAGGCTTCGGTGAGTTTGGAAGGCGCCAGCTCTTTGGCCAGGCCCAGCAGGCGGTTGGTTTCGCCGCTCATGGCGCTGGGGACCACCACCATCTGGTGGCCCGCACGTGCCCATTTGGCGACGCGCTTGGCGACAAGGCGGATGCGCTCGGTGGAGCCCATCGACGTGCCGCCGTATTTGTGAACGATCAATGCCATGGAATGTTGAAGACGCTAGAAGTTGAATGCCTGACGGCACAAATTACCCGGGCTTTGCAGGTGTCGCGGATGCGGTAGGCAAAGCCTTCGGATTGTACCAATCCAGTAACACGCCCCGGCGCACGGCAAAGCCCGCGCCTACTTTGATATGGATTTTTTGGCCGCGCGTGGCGCAGGCGACGATCTGGTGCTGCAGCTCTTGCAGTTGCGCGGTGCTGGGCGTGGTGCTGTGCGTGCCGGTGAGCCAGTGGCGCAGCACGTTGGCCTGGCGGGCGTACGACAGGGCTTGCAAGGCGGCGATCTTGGGCGGGTTACCGACCAATGCCAGGTCGAGTACGGCCACCTCCGCCAGCACGGTTTGCGCCTGGGCGGCGTGGGCGGCGCTGCGGGCAAAGGTCTCGCGGAACGCAGGAAACGCCGCCTCCAGCACCGGCAGCAACTGGGCGCGGATGCGGTTGCGGGTGAAGCGTTCATCGGCGTTGGTCGGGTCGGTCACATACGCCACGCCGCGCTGCGCCAGCCAGTCGCGGATGTGGTCGGCGCGCACGCCCAGCAGCGGGCGGTGGTACTGGACGCCGTCGCGCACCCAGCTGGCAGGCATGCTGGCCAGGCCCGGCAGACCCGCACCCCGGCTCAGGGCCAGCAGCAGGGTTTCGACCTGGTCGTCGGCGTGTTGCGCCAAAACTATGGTTTTGATAGCTGCTTGCGCTGATGGAATAAGCGCTAGAGCCTTAAAAGCCTTGTAACGTGCTTTCCGGGCGGCATCCTCCGGGCTTTCGCCCGGCGCGGGTTGGGCCTGCACATGCAGCACCTGCAGCGGCACCTGCAGCCCGGCACAAAAGGCTTCGCAGTGGCGCACAAAATCGTCGGCGGCGGCCTGCAGCCCGTGGTGGATGTGCACGGCGTGCACCTGACCGGGCCAGCGCTCGGCACAGGCCAGCAGCAAGGCCGTGGAGTCGGCCCCGCCGCTGAACGCCACCGTCAACGGCAGCGTGGGCGCAAACGCGCGGACGGTATCCACCACAGTCTGGACCATGGTGGCCTAGCCGTGGAGCCCGCGCCGCTCGATGTGCTGCTCCTGGTAGTAGCGGGTCTTCTCGGTGTACATGGCACGGTCGGCGCGGATCAGCGTGGCCTCCAGCTGGTCGCTGCTGATGCAGGTCGCCATGCCGATGGCGATGCTGAGTTTGTGGCCGGTGTAGAACTGGTTGTTGAGCTCCAGAATCGAATGGATGCGGTCGATGGTGGCCTGCGCGCCGCGCTCGTCGGTGCCGGGCAGCAGCATGGCGAATTCGTCGCCGCCGGTGCGGGCCGCACAGGCCTGGGGCGCCACCACTTTGCTGAACACCTCGCCCGCGCGCCGCAGCAGTGCATCGCCCGCCACGTGGCCGTGTTCGTCGTTGATTTGCTTCAGACCGTTGAGGTCCATCACCAGCACGCTGAGCGGCCAGGGGCCTTTGCGCGACAGGCGGTTGAGCTCGTCCATGTAGAAGGCGCGGTTGCGCAGCTGCGTCAGCGAGTCGTGCTTGCCCAGGTATTCGAGGTAGGCCTCGGCCTTTTTGCGCGCGGTGATGTCCACCAGCGACACCAGCACCAGGTCCCACTCGGCCAAGTGGCCGGGCAGCACGGCAAACTGCATGTGGATGTTGACCAGATCACCACTGAGCCGGTAGTTCACCACCTCGCGCATCAGGGTGGTTTTGCCCTGCCACAGCTCGATCAATTGCTCGGCAAACGAGTCGCGCATTTCACCCTGGAACACCTTGCCCAGACCGGCCAGCAGCTCGGCCTTGTTCTGCGCGCCAAACATGGTGAGGGTTTGCTGGTTCACGTCGATGACGCGGATTTCCTGCATGCAGCGCGACACAAACTCGGGGTGCACGTTGATGAAGGTGCGAAAGTCTTCGATGCCGCGCATGCGCACGTCTTCGATCAACCGCTTCACGGCACTGAAGTCTTCCACCCATAGCGACACGGGCGAGTAGTCGAACAGGTTGCGCGCATGCTGTTCGCTGTCGGCCAGCAGGCGCGAGCTTTGCAGCTCCTGGGTGATGTCTTGCAGCGACAGCATCACGCGGTCCCACAAGACTTCGTGGCCTTGCAGCACGCGGGCCTGCACCTTCACATCCAGCCTGCGGCCATCCAGCGTGTAGTTCACGGTTTGCACCGCAAAACCCATTTCACCGTCCCACATCGGAACCATCTGCTGCGCCAGGTGGTCCAGCATGTCGCCGCGGAACACCTGCGACAGATTGGCCAGCAAATGTTCTTGGCTGCTGGCACCGAACAGCTCCAGCGTGCGCTGGTTGACCTCCAGCACCTGCAGCGATGCGGCACATTCGGCCAGGCATTCGGGGTGCACAGCGATATGGGCACGCAGGTCGGTAATGCCCTCGGCGCGCCAACCATCAAACAGGCGCTTGAGCGCGCTGAAGTCTTCCAGCCAGAGCGATACCGGGGCCAGCGTGAACAGCTGGGTGTAGTCGGCGGGGGATGAGATCGGGGGCACGTGGGTAGCGGTCATGCCGGTATTGTGGCGGCTCGCCATGGTGCCAATAGAACGCCAGGATGCTTTGGACGAAAAAAAACCAGGCCGCAGGGGCCTGGTTTTTTAGAAGCTGAGAAGCTTACGAATCAACGTGCGGGCTTGGGGGCCAGGCGCTTCTTGGTGTCGCGGGGCACAAACACCTTGCCGCCGTTGCCAGCACCGACACCGGGCTTGCTGAAAGCAGGCTTGGAGAAGGCGGGACGGGGTGCATTGAAGTCACCACGCTCGGCACGGTCGCCACGGGGGGCGAAGTCAGGGCGGGGAGCGAAATCACCACGCGGGGCGAAGTCGGCACGGTCGCCACGGGGAGCGAAGTCACCGCGTGGAGCACCACGGTCGCCACCAAAGCCGCCGCCGTTATCACGGTTACCTTGGAAACCACCGGTACGGGCTGGAGGACGGCTGTTGCGGTCGTTGAAACCGCTGGCACCGCCGTAGCCGCCGCCATCGCGCTGACCGCCACGGTCTGCACCACGGTCGCCGCCGAAGCCGCCGCCACCGAAACCACCGCGGTCATTGCCACGGGGCGAAGGACCGAAGCTGCGGCCACGGGGCGCGCCATCACGGCTGCCACCGCCGAAACCGGCGCGGGGAGGACGCGAATCGGGCTGGCGCTGTTGTGGCTCCATACCGGGGATCACTTCCGCCTTGAACTGCTGGTGGCTGTAGCTTTCGATGTCGAAAATCTTGCGACGGTCGCGCATTTCGGCGAAGGTCACGGCGATACCGTCGCGGCCAGCGCGGCCGGTACGGCCAATGCGGTGGGTGTAGTCTTCGGCCTTCATGGGCAAGCCAAAGTTGAACACGTGGCTGATGCTGGGCACGTCGATACCGCGTGCTGCCACATCGGTAGCCACCAGGATTTGCACCTGGCCTTGGCGCAGGGCCATCAGGCGGCGGTTGCGCAGACCCTGGCTCAGGGCACCGTGCAATGCGACGGCGCTGAAGCCTTCTTGTTGCAGGTCGTTGGCCAAGCCATCGCACTCGATCTGGGTGCTGGCAAACACAATCGCCTGGGCGATCGAGGTGTCACGCAGCCAGTGGTCGAGCAGCTTGCGCTTGTGCTGGGCGTTGTCGGCCCAGAACAGGATTTGCTTGATGTTCTGGTGTTTTTCTTGCGGGCTGTCGATGGTCACGCGCTGGGGTTCGCGCATCACGCGCTGGGCCAGTTGCTGGATGCGCGGCGCGAAGGTGGCGCTGAACATCATGGTTTGCTTGCGGCCAATGGTCATCTGGTTCACGTCGGCGAGGTCGTCCGAGAAGCCCAGGTCGAGCATACGGTCGGCTTCGTCCACCACCAGGAATTGCACCTGGTCCAGCTTGATTTGCTGCGAACGCTGCAAGTCGAGCAAACGGCCTGGGGTGGCAACCACCAGGTTGGCGTTTTGCAGCTTGGCGATTTGCAACTGGTAAGGCATGCCGCCCACCACGTTGGCCACGCGCAGGCCACGGCAATGGGCCACCAGGCCAATCGCGTCGTGGGCCACTTGCTGGGCCAGCTCGCGGGTGGGGCACAGGATCAGGGCACCGGGGGTGGCGGCCTTGAAGTTGCGTGCATTGGTGGGGTCCTTGCGCTTGGCGCGCTTGGGAGCGGGTTCGCCATTGGCGGCAGCTTCGGCCACAGCAGCTTCGTATTCAGCGCGCTCAGCGGCTTCGGCTTCGGCTTGCTGTTTCAGCAAGGTATGCAGCACGGGCAGCAGGAAAGCAGCGGTTTTGCCGCTACCGGTTTGGCTGGACACCATCAGGTCGACAAAACGGGCGGACTCACCTTGCATGGCCATGGGGATGGTTTGCATTTGCACGGCGGTGGGCTGGGTGTAGCCCAGGTCGGCCACGGCTTGCACCAGCTCAGGGGCCAGGCCCAGGGTCACAAAGCCATTGGGCAGTGCGGGAGCGGCTTCGGCTTCGGCGGCAACAACCACTTCAGCGCCTTCGACGGACAGCAAAGTCTCGGTCACGAAGGTGTCGTTGGCGGAAGAAAAGTTAGCGGCAGGCGAAAAATCACCCGCGACGTCAAAAGAGTCGTTCATTTAATTACTCACACGGAGACACCGCCAAGGTAGCGATGTGGCCCGTTAATGGTTAAAAAACATCAACCATCAAACGGGGCCGGTACTTGAAACGGTCTAGAGACCTGGTACCAGTTGGCGCAACTTTGTGCGCCAGATGTGTGAAGGGAGATGTGCAAAGTGCACTAAAGTGTTTTCAGTGCAGCCTCGAATTATAGCCCGGATTCGGGTTTCCACCTAATTTAATCGGCAGCCATCTTCAAAAAGTGTGTGCGGTAGTGCACAAGTTCTTCAATCGATTCATGCACATCGGCCAGCGCGGTGTGGGCTTGCTGCTTTTTAAACGAGGCCGCCACCTCGGGCCGCCAGCGCTTGGCCAGCTCTTTCAGCGTGCTCACGTCCAGGTTACGGTAGTGGCAAAAGGCTTCGAGCTTGGGCATGTACTTGGCCAGAAAGCGGCGGTCCTGGCCAATGCTGTTGCCGCACAGGGGCGAAGTGCCTTTGGGGATGTACTGGGCTAAGAACGCGATGATTTGCGCCTCGGCCTCGGCTTCGGTCAGCGTGGCGGCCTTGACCTTGTCGATCAGGCCGCTGCGGCCATGCGTGCCCTTGTTCCAGGCATCCATGCTGTCCAGCAGCGCATCCGACTGGTGGATGACCAGCACCGGGCCTTCGATGCGGGGTTCCAGACTCGGGCCGGTCACGACCACGGCAATTTCGATCAGGCGTTCGACTTCCGGGTCCAGGCCGGTCATTTCACAGTCCAGCCAGATCAGGTTTTGGTCCGATTTGGCCAGCAATACAGGGGATAGGGTGTTGATTTCAGCCATGGGCCGCATTGTCACCGATGGCCTAAACTCGCGGGCATGCAAGATCCCAACGTGTTTTCTCCCTCTTTAGCTCTAAGTCTGGGCTTTGCCACCGTGCTGTTGATTGGCATCATCGTCAAGATGTGGCTGGCCTCGCGCCAGATCCGCCACGTGGCCCAGCACCGCCACGCCGTCCCCGCCGCCTTCGCGGGCAGCATCACCCTGGAAGCCCACCAAAAAGCCGCCGACTACACCATCACCAAGGCCCGTTTTGGCCTGCTGGAGCTGTCGCTGGGCACCGCGGTGCTGATGGGTTGGACGCTGCTGGGCGGCCTGAACCTGCTGAACCAAAGCCTGCTGGCCTGGCTGGGCGGCGGCATGCTGCAGCAGCTCGCCGTGCTGGCGGGTTTTGTGCTCATCAGCGGGCTGATCGACATGCCCCTGGCGCTGTACAAAACCTTTGTGATCGAAGAGCGCTTCGGTTTCAACAAGACGACGCTTGCGCTGTGGCTGGGCGACATGCTCAAGTCCAGCCTGGTGGGTGCCGTGATCGGCCTGCCGATTGCCGCCCTGATTTTGTGGCTGATGGGCAGCGCCGGGCCGATGTGGTGGCTGTGGGCCTGGTGCGCCTGGATGGGCATCAACCTGCTGCTGTTGATGGTCTACCCCACCTTCATCGCCCCGCTGTTCAACAAGTTCCAGCCGCTGGAAGATGAGACCCTGAAAGCCCGCGTCACCGCCCTGATGCAGCGCTGCGGCTTTGCGGCCAAAGGCCTGTTTGTGATGGACGGCAGCAAGCGCAGCGCGCATGCCAACGCCTACTTCACCGGCTTCGGCGCGGCCAAGCGCGTGGTCTTCTACGACACCCTGCTCAGCAAACTGGCCCCCGCCGAGGTGGATGCGGTGCTGGCCCACGAGTTGGGCCATTTCAAGCACAAGCACGTCATCCAGCGCATCGTGACGATGTTTGCCTTCAGCCTGCTGGGCTTTGCGCTACTGGGCTGGCTGTCGACCCAGGTGTGGTTCTACACTGGCCTGAGCGTCATACCCAACATGTCCGGCGCACCCAACGACGCGCTGGCACTGCTGCTGTTCATGCTGGTGACACCGGTGGTGACCTTTTTCATCGCGCCGCTATCGGCCCAGGTGTCGCGCAAGCACGAGTTCCAGGCCGATGCCTACGCGGTGCGGCACACCAGCGGGCAAGACCTGTCCACCGCCCTGCTCAAGCTATATGAAGACAACGCCTCCACCCTCACCCCCGACCCGGTGTTCGTGAAGTTCTATTACTCGCACCCGCCCGCCTCCGAGCGGCTGGCGCGCATGGCCCAAGGAGCGTTTGCATGACATCTGATTTCAAACCAAAAGACTGGTCTGTGCTTAAGCGACCTGCGCTGACAGCTACACAAATCGTAGCAAAGCTGGCCCATGTGGACGGCTGGCAACTGGACGGCGATGGGGCCTCGGTGGCCATCACCAAGACCTTCCGCTTTGCCAACTACTTCGAGACCATCGCCTTTGTGAACGCCGTGGCCTTTGTGGCCCACACGCAAGACCACCACCCGGATTTGCAGGTCAGCTACAACCGCTGCGTGGTGCGCTTCAACACGCACGACGTGGGGGGTTTGTCGGTGAGTGACTTCGACTGCGCGGCGCTGGTGAATGGCCTGCTGGTGACGAAAGCCGCCGCTTGAGCGGCCGCCCTGCCCTCTTGCCCGGCCTGGTGGTTGCCACCTATGGCCGCCACTGCATGGTGGAGCGCCCCGACGGCACCCGCCTCATCTGCCACCCCCGCGGCAAGAAAAGCACCGCCGTGGTGGGCGATACGGTGCAATGGCTGCCCGGTGCCGAGGGCCAGGGGGACGACGGCACCATCGAGAAGCTGCAGCCGCGCCGCAACCTGTTCTACCGCCAGGACGAGATCCGCACCAAGTCGTTTGCCGCCAACCTGGACCAGGTGCTGATCCTGATCGCCGCCGAACCCGAGTTCTCGGAAACCCAGCTCTCCCGCGCACTGATCGCCGCCGAGGCCGAGCGCATCAGCCCGCTGATCGTGCTGAACAAGCAGGATTTGACCGTGCCTTTCGAGCGCGCCTGGGGCTGGCTGGCTGCCTACCGCGACATGGGCTACCGCATGCTGCCGCTGTCGCTCAAAGGTTCCAGCGATAGCCTGGATGCGTTGAAGGCCGAGCTGGCGGGCAAGACCACGCTGGTGCTGGGCCCCTCGGGTGCGGGCAAAAGCACGCTGACCAACCACCTGGTGCCCGGCGCGCTGGCCGCCACCCGCGAAATCTCGCAGGCGCTGAACACCGGCAAGCACACCACCACCAGCACCACCTGGTACTGGGTGGACAAAGAAGCAAATACCGCGCTGATCGACTCGCCCGGCTTCCAGGAATTTGGCCTGCACCACATCGATGCCCGGCATTTGTCGGGCCTGATGCCGGACATCAAACCCTTTGTGGAGCAGTGCAAGTTCTACAACTGCACACACCTGCACGAGCCGGGCTGCGGCGTGATTGCCAACGTCAAAAGTGACTCCAGCGCCCATTCCATCAGCGACAGGCGCTACAAAATCTATAGAGACCTGTTTGCCGAACTGGACGCGCCGAAGTTCTAACCCAGGATCGCGGCTAAAGCTTCCAGCAAGGTGTCGCACTGCGCAGGCGTACCCACGCTGATGCGCAGGTACTGGGCAATGCGGGCCTGCTTGAAGTGCCGCACCAGCACCGCCCGCGCCCGCAGTTGCACCGCCAGCTCTGCCGCGTCATGCTGCGGATGCCGGGCAAACACAAAGTTGGCCTGCGACGGCAACACCTCAAAACCCATGTCTTCCAGCTGCAACACCAGGCCTTCTCGGCTGTGGACCACGGCGGCACAGGTCTGGGCAAAGTAGGCTTTATCCTCAAACGCCGCCAGTGCACCGGCCTGCGCCAGGCGGCCCAGGGGGTAGGAGTTGAAGCTGTTCTTCACCCGCTCCAGCGCCTCGATCAAGGGCCGCTGGCCGCAGGCCAGACCCACCCGCAAACCGGCCAGGGAGCGCGATTTGGACAGGGTTTGCGTGACCAACAAATTCGGGTAGCGGTCAATCAAACCCACAGCGGAAGTGCCGCCAAAATCCACATACGCCTCGTCCACCAGCACCGCATGCTGCGGGTGCATTTGCAGCAGGCGCTCGATCTGCGCCAGCGGCAGGCCGATGCCGGTGGGCGCGTTCGGGTTAGCAATCACCACGCCCGCCAGTGTGGGGGCCGTCAGCGCCTCGACGTCGACACGCAAACCGTCTGCCAAGGGAACGATGTGCATGGGGATGCCATACAGCCCGCAATACACCTGGTAAAAGCTGTAGGTCACGTCGGGCATCACCAGCGGCGCACCCTGCTGGAACAGGGCGAAGAAGGCATGCGCCAGGACTTCGTCCGAGCTGTTGCCCACAAACACCTGGTCCATCTGCAGGCCGTACTGCCGGGCAATCTCGGTGCGCAGGGCCACCGATTCCGGGTCGGGGTAGAGCTGCAAGCCCTGCTGGGCCGCAGCCTGGATGGCGGCCACCACCTGGGGCGACGGCGGGTACGGGTTTTCGTTGGTGTTGAGCTTGGTCAGGTTAGCGACCTTGGGCTGCTCGCCGGGGACATACGGCACCAGCCCGGCAACCACCGGGCTCCAGAAAGGGGAAGAAGTCAAAATGCTACTACTTTCATAGCTGCCACCGCCCATGGAATGGGCGCTAGAGCCGTATTTTCTTTAAAAGACTAGCCCAGCAAGTTGGCCAGGGTCAACAAGGCCAGCATGCCCATCCACAGCACCACCGCGCGCCACACCAGGCCGACCACGCTGCGCAAATGGGCCAGCTCGGGGTCGCGGCCCGGGGTGGACTCGGTATCTACGCCCTGCTCCAAGGGTGCGGCCTGGCTGTAGCCAATGGCCTCGACAGTTTTTAGGGCCTCGCCGCCCAGGCGCACGTTCAGCGCGCCCGAGGTGGCGGCCAGCACCACGCCGTCGTTGTCGTTGGGAAAGCGCTGGGCGTAGTTGCGCCAGCTGTCAATCGCATCCTCAAAGCTGCCCACCACGGCAAAGCCCAGCGCCGTGGCGCGGGCGGGCAGCCAGTCGATGGCGGTCCAGGCACTGGCGGCGGCTTTTTGCAGCGAAACGCTGGCAGGTTGGTGCCGGTCGCGGGCCTTGTGCTTCCAGTAGCGCGAGACGAATTCGCACAGGCGGTAAAACACTGCGCCCGCAGGCCCCAGGCCCAACGCGGCCAGCACCGAATACCAGGCCAGCACGCCAAACACGTGGCGGTGCGAGGCAATCACCGAGTACTCGATCACGTGGCGCACGATTTCGCTGCGTGGCAGCTCGCTGGCATCCACCTGTTGCCAATGCGCCAGCCGCTCGCGGGCCAGCGGTTCGTCGCCACTTTCCAGCGCATCGCGGATATCCGTGAAATGGTGGCTGAACTGGCGAAAACCCAGCGTGGCATACAGCACGGCCACGTTCCACAGCACTGCCACCGGCCAGCCGATGGCCCACACCAGCAACCAGTGCAGGCCCAGCGCAGCCAAGCTGGGCACCACGACGGCCAGGGCCCAGGCGAGCCAGCCATGCTGGGGTGTGCCCGCGTCCAGGTTGCGGCTGGAGGCCCGCACCCAAGCACGCACCAGGCCGTGGATGGGGTTGTCTCGGGCTACGGGGCGCACTTGCTCCAGCAAGAGCGCAAACATGATCGCAAAAAAGCTCATGGCAGGATGATAACGGGCTGCCGTGACGGGTTTTCAGGCCGCCAAAAATCGGTAGAAATTGCGCAGCATGCCCGCCGTGGCACCCCAAATGAAGCGCTCGCCCTGCGCGTCGGTGTAAGGCATGGAAAACCACTCGCGTTGCACGCCTTCCCAGTCGAACGCGTGGCGGCGGTGGTGCGCCGGGTCCATCAGAAAAGCCAACGGCACCTCGAAGGCATCGGCCACTTCTTCGGGCTGGTGCAGCAGTGTGAAACCCGGCTGCACCAACGCCACCACGGGCGTAACGATAAAGGCTGTGCCGGTCACGTAGGCCGGGAGCTGGCCGATCACCTGCACGTAGTCACGCGGCAAGCCCACCTCCTCCCAGGCCTCGCGCAGCGCGGCGGCACGGGCATCCACATCGGTGGCATCGACCTTGCCACCCGGAAAGGCGATTTGCCCGGCGTGGGACGACATGTGGGCCGTGCGCTGGGTCAGCAGGATGGTCGGTTGGCTGTGCAGCACGATGGGGATCAGCACCGCAGCGTGGCGGGGTGCGCGGTCGGTAAAGCGCGGCTCGGCGCGCACCTCGGGCTGCCACACCGGCGGGCTTCGAAAACGCTGGCGCAGGGCCTCGGGCAGCAGCTGGGCTGCGGCCACCGCAGGCAGGTGCGCGTCATGGCCCAGCACCGGTACCTGGCGCGGGTCAAAGTTAGGCAGCTTCGATAAGGGGGTCAGCGGTAGTTGCGACATCTCAGAGGATTATTGGCCCACAAAAAAGCCGCCACAGCTTGACGCATGTGGCGGCTTTTTCAAAGCAACAACGCGGATTAAGCGGCGGCCTTGGCTGCTGCAACCTTGATACGGTTGGGCAGCTTTTCCTTGATACGCGCCGACTTGCCGCTGCGGTCACGCAGGTAGTACAGCTTGGCGCGGCGCACGTCACCACGGCGCTTGACTTCGATGCCGGCGATCAACGGGCTGTAGGTTTGGAACGTACGCTCCACGCCTTCGCCGCTGGAGATCTTGCGCACGGTGAAGCCGCTGTTGAGGCCACGGTTGCGCTTGGCAATCACGACACCTTCATAGGCCTGCACACGCTTGCGCGCGCCTTCAACCACGTTGACGCTCACGATCACGGTGTCGCCAGGGGCGAACGACGGGATCACTTTGGCCAGACGGGCAATTTCTTCCTGTTCCAGGATTTCGATTAAGTTCATGGTTTTCCTCTAGTGATCATGCCCGCGCCAAAATTAGCTAATGCTTCCCAGAATGGAAAGCGGCCGGGTATAGGATCGAAAAGCCTTTGAGTATAGCATTTCGGGCTACACATACTTTTCAGACGGGTGGCAGGCTCTTCAAAAAGCGCTCATCGTCGCGACCCAGGCGGCCTGCAGTGCGCGCGGCTTGCAGCAGATCAGGGCGGCGCTGCGCGGTGAGCTGCAGCCGCTGGTCCCGCCGCCAACGCTCGATCTGCACGTGATGGCCCGACAAAAGGGCGGCAGGCACGGCGTGGCCTTCCCAGGTTTCCGGTCGGGTGTAGTGCGGGCAGTCCAGCAGGCCGTCGAGCGCGGGGTTGAAGCTGTCGAACTGGTGGCTGCCTGCGTCGTTCAACACGCCGGGCTGCAAGCGCGCCACCGCGTCCAGCAAGGCCAGGGCTGCAATTTCGCCACCCGACAGCACAAAGTCGCCCAGGCTGATCTGGTGGGTGACAAAACGGTCGATGAAGCGCTGGTCTATGCCTTCATAGCGGCCACACACTAGTACCGCGCCTGCGCTGGCCGACCAAGTTTCCACGGTGGCGTGCGTGAGCGCGGAGCCCAAGGGGGAAAACAGAACAACGGGGGCAACATCGGCGCGGGCCGCCTGGATGGCCGCCAAGCAGCGTGCCAGCGGCTCGGCCAGCATCACCATGCCGGGGCCGCCGCCAAAAGGCCGGTCGTCTACCCGGCGGTAGTTGCCATCGGCAAAATCACGCGGGTTCCACAAGTGCAGCTCGACCAGGCCCGATTCAAACGCACGGCGCGTTACGCCGCTGGTTAAAAACGGCGTAAACAATTCGGGGAAAAGGCTGATGATGTCGAACCGCATGCGCAGTGCGTGCAGGACTAGTAGTCGGGCTGCCAGTCGACGGTGATGAGGCGCGCAGGCAAATCGACCTTATCGACGTACACGGCCACAAACGGCACCATGCGTTCCAGGGTTTGGAGCACACCGGCTTCGTCGGCCTCTTGGTAGGCGATGACCAGCACGGTTTGCGCGCCGGTAGACAGCAGCTCTTTGACCTGCCCCAGCGCCACGCCTTCGCGGTTGACCACGTCCAGGCCGATCAAATCGACCCAGTAGTACTCATCGGTAGACACGCTAGGAAAACTGGTACGGGCCACAAAGATGCGGGAGCCGCGCAATGCCTCGGCAGCGTCGCGCCCCACGACCTCATGGGCCTGGGCAACCACACCGCCGGAATGTTCTTTGGCTTCGATCACGCGCAGCAGCTTGGTGCCGACAAAGGTTTTGGCACCCCGCTCGGTGGGCTGCAGAAACCAGCGTTTGGAAGAAAAAAGCGCCTCGGGTGCGGCGCTGTGGGAGACGACCTTGAACCAGCCTTTAATCCCCCAGGCATCACCGATGCGCCCTACTTCTATGGCATCCGCCGGTAAATCAGCGGCTTCGAGTAAGGGCATCATGGTGCTGCGGAGCAGGCAAAAAGCTTAAAGCTGTTCGCCCGCGGGTCCCATTTAGGCGGCAGGGGCTGCTTTTTTGGCAGCTTGTGCAATCAGACGTTCCACGGTGGGGGAAGCCTGGGCACCAACGCTGCGCCAGTGGGTCAGGCGGTCTTGTGCAATGCGGATGCTTTCTTCATTGGCGGTAGCGATAGGGTTGTAAAAACCGATACGCTCAATGAAACGACCGTCGCGGCGGGTGCGCTTGTCGGTCACAACGATATTGAAAAACGGGCGTGCTTTTGCACCGCCACGGGCGAGTCGAATAACGACCATGATTTATCCTTCGGGGTGGCTGAAAATGGTTTCAGCCGTTTATCAAGTGCACCAAGTAGGCAGTTGGCGCTTACTTGACGTTTTATCCCAGCGTTGAGACACGCAACTGACCACCTAGCCAGTGACACGCTGAAAAGCCTTCCATTATACCGCGACCAAGCTCCACTTTAGACATGCCCACCATCCGCCCTGCCCGCGACGAAGATATCGCCGCCATCACCGCCATTTACGCCCACCACGTGCTGCATGGCACCGGCACTTTCGAGACCGCGCCGCCCCATGCCGAGGACATGGCCGCCCGCCGCGCCGACGTGCTGGCCAAGGGCCTGCCCTACCTGGTGCTGCTTGATGCCGACCAGGTGCTGGGCTTTGCCTACTGCAACTGGTTCAAGCCGCGCCCGGCCTACCGCTTTTCTGCCGAAGACTCGGTCTACCTCGCCCCCGACAGTGGCGGCAAAGGCTGGGGGCGGCTGTTGCTGGCCGAACTGGCTGCCCAGGCCGAGCGTGTGGGTGTGCGCAAACTGATCGCCGTGATCGGCGACTCGGCCAACGCGGGCTCGATCGGCGTGCACCAATCTTTGGGCTTTACCCACGTGGGCGTGCTGCGCGCCTGTGGCTGGAAGTTTGGCCGCTGGCTGGACGTGGTGATGATGGAAAAGGCCTTGGGCGCGGCGGATAGCAATTCGCCGGAATAATCGGGCCCATGAAAAACAAAACTTTGGCCGCCTGGCTGGCATTCGTCGGCGGCCCACTGGGCCTGCACCGCTTTTATCTCCACAGCCTGGGCGACCTGTGGGGCTGGCTGTACTGGATTCCTACCGCGTTGGGGCTGTACGGCATCCAGCGGGTACAAGTGGCCGGGGTGGACGACCACTGGAGCTGGGTGCTGATTCCGATGCTGGGCTTCAGCGTGGCCGCCAGCGCCCTGACCGCCATCGTCTACGGCCTGATGGCCCCGGAAAAATGGAATGCCCGATTCAACCCCCGCAACCCCGCCGATGCCCTGCCCGGCCAAACCAACTGGTTCACGGTGGGCGCGCTCGTTTGTGCGCTACTGGTCGGCACCGGCACCCTGATGGCCAGCCTGGCGTTCAGCTTCCAGCGCTACTTCGAATACCAGATCGAACTAGGCCAAAAGCTGAGCCAATAAGCCCGTAGCCTAGAAAATCTGCAGGCTGATCCAGTAAGCAATAGCTGCCACAAAGGCGCTGGCAGGGATGGTGAAAATCCAGGCCCACACAATGGTGCCCGCCACGCCCCAGCGCACCGCACTGGCCCGCTGAGTAGAGCCCACACCCACAATCGCACCGGTGATGGTGTGCGTTGTGGACACTGGCACGCCCAAAGCGGTGGCCAGGAACAGCGTCAACGCACCGCCAGTTTCGGCACAAAAGCCACCCACCGGCTTGAGCTTGGTGATCTTCTGGCCCATGGTCTTCACGATCCGCCAGCCGCCAAACATAGTGCCCACCGCAATTGCGGTGTAGCAGCACACAATAACCCAGGTAGGGGGCGCGGCATCGGCAGCCGACGCATAGCCGGTGGCGATCAGCAGCATCCAGATGATGCCGATGGTTTTTTGCGCATCATTGCCGCCGTGGCCCAGGCTGTACGCCCCTGCGGACACCAGCTGCAGACGGCGAAACCAGCGGTCCACCTTGGACGGCGTGGCACGCCGGCACACCCAGGCCACCACCACCATCATCAGCGAACCCAGCGTAAAGCCCAATACGGGCGAGATAAAGATGAAGGCCACGGTTTTCAAAATGCCGCTGGACACCAGCGCGCTGGAACCCGCCTTGGCCATCACCGCACCCACAATGCCGCCGATCAGCGCGTGCGACGAACTGCTGGGAATTCCGTAGTACCAGGTCACAAAATTCCAGGTAATCGCTCCCACCAATGCGCCAAACACCACGTGCACATCCACCACCCCCGGATCGGCAATCCCCTTGCCCACGGTGGCCGCCACGCTCAGGTGGAAGATGAAAATCGCCACAAAATTAAAGAACGCCGCAAACACCACCGCCTGGCCGGGCTTGAGCACACCCGTAGACACCACAGTGGCAATCGAATTTGCCGCATCGTGGAAACCATTCATAAAGTCGAATGCCAGCGCCAACGCCACCAGCACCACGACCACCCACAAAGCAACCTGCACCGTTTCCATGGAAATCCCCGGCTCAGGAGTTTTCGAGGACGATGCCCTCGATCACATTCGCCACGTCTTCGCACTTGTCGGTAATGGTTTCCAACAGTTCGTAGATCGCCTTGAGCTTGATGACCTCGCGCACATCCGGCTCCTCGCGGAACAGCTTGCTCATGGCCGAGCGCATCACGCGGTCGGCATCCGACTCCAGGCGGTCAATCTCTTCGCAGGTCTTCAGCGCCGCCTCGGCCGTAGCAGGCTCGGCAATCTTGCCCAGCATGTACACGGCATCTTTCAGGCGTTCGCAACACTTCACGCTCAGATCGGTCAAGCGGGTGATCTCTTCCGTCATGTGGCGCACATCGTACAAAGCCATGGTTTCGGCCGAATCCTGGATCAAATCCACCACATCGTCCATGGTGTTGATTAGGGTATGGATCTGCTCGCGGTCCAGGGGCGTGATGAACGTCTTGTGCAACAGCTGGTTGACCTCGCGCGTAACGCTGTCGGCCGCGCTTTCGGCGTTGTCCACCTCGCGGTTGTACTGCTCGCGCAGGTACGGATCGCCATAGTTCGCCACCAACTGCGAAAAGGCCCGCGCCGCTTCCACGATGCGGTCTGCATGCTGGTTGAACATTTCAAAAAAATTGCCTTCACGCGGCAACAACTTGCCAAACAGCATGGCGGACTCCTAGTGGGGGGATTGCGTCAGAAATGTGACGGATGGATGACAGCGCAGAGTTTAACCGGGGCCTACAAGGCTATCGATACGAACTGTTGCCGACTTTTGCGGAGTCCAAGCGTGATGTATGAGACCATCGGCGTTCGTGGGCTCAGGGTTTATCCGCGTCGACAAAACCGTCGCAACACGCTCTAAAAACAACGGCTGCACATAAACGGCGGCAAACAACGGCACAGAAACTCCGCAATCAAAATACGATGCTGCTGCAGCCAGTATCTTGTCAACACCTCCAAAAGGCGCTTTGCTCTTGTTCTCATTGACCCGCTCCCGTTTTTTTCTAACCTTGTGCTTGGCAGCCATCGGCTCGGCGCACGCAGAAGAAGGAAGCGCCACCAAGTTTTACGTGTCGGAAAACGTGCGGCACGAAAGCAACCTGTTCCGGCTCTCCCCGCTCGACAACGCGCAGGCCTTGATCGGACGCTCGTCCCCGGCTGAAACCATTTCGGCCACCACCCTGGGACTCAAATTTGACAAGGAATACAGCCTGCAAAGGGTGCAAATTGATATAAGCGCGGTCGACTACCGCTATGAAAATTTTGACTATTTGAACTTTTCCGCGATCAACTACCGCGCGGGCTGGCGCTGGAGCGTAACCCCCCACCTCCATGGCAACCTGACCAGCTCAAGGGATAAGACACTTAACAGCTTCTCGGATTTTCTGGGTGCCAAGCAGCGCAACGAGCGCATCAATACCAGCACCGGCATCGACGCCATCTACGAGATGGGGGCCAGATGGCGTGTGCTGGGTTCACTTATGCAAACCGAGCAAACCAACCGCCAACCATTGACCACCGAAAGTGGGTCCCGGCAAACCGTCATGGATGCAGGCCTGCGGTATGAATTCCCATCGGGAACGTATATGGGATTCGTACTGCGAAACTACGACGGCACCTACACCGACCAGGCCCCCTCGGTGGCCAATCGGCTTGAAAACGCCTTCACCCAACGCGATGGCGAAGTCAACATGCTCTGGAAGCTCAGCGACAAAACCACTGCGAACGCCGCCCTTATTTACCTGCGGCGCCAGCACGCCAACTTCTCTGAGCGCAACTACAGCGGCTTGGCAGGCAATACCCGGCTGACCTGGCTCATATCGGCCAAATCTGCACTCAATGTGGAATGGCGCCGGGATATTTCTGCGCTTCAGACATCCAGCTTCAACTACTCCACGGTCGATAAGTATTCGATTGGCCCCGCCTGGCAACTGACTGCCCATACCAGGCTAGGCATGCAATACAGCCTGACCAACAGAAGTTACGGCGGAGACCCCGGGCTCGGAGTCGTCTCAGAGAGAAGCGATTCCAGCCGGGATGCATCCCTGGTTTTGGGTTGGCGCCCTCTCACCTCCGTAGACATCAGCACCACACTGCAAAACTCTCGCAGATCGGCCAGCGACCCCAGCTTGGGCTACAAAAACAACAGCGTCTCGGTCATTGCAAGGTTTATTTTTTAGCCTCTAAAACTCCGAAATTCATTGACATTTAAAAACTAATTTTCCAGGCAAGATCAAAAAAATCTTTATGACGAAAAAAATCAAAGTTCTGCACATCATCAAGACGCTTGGCCTGGGAGGCGCAGAAACCAATTTATTGAATCTGGCTGGTGCCTTTGACCCTCAAAAAATAGAAACCCATGTCGCCTATTCTTATGGCGGCGAAATAGAGCAACGGTTTAGCAACGCAGGCATGCGGCTTTTTAAATATGCCGATCAAAGTCACCGCGTCAAAAGCCTGCACACCTTATTGATTGTTATGAAACTGGTTCAATATATCAAAAAGCATAAAATTGATATCATCCAGACCCATAATTTCAATGGCCATGTGTGGGGACTGATGGCTGCAAAATTGAGCCGAACAAAGCTCATTGAGCATGTACACGATTTTCGGTATACCGCTACGCACGAATTGGCCCGTCGCCATGGCCTGCAAGATCAATACCGGTTCACCAAATACTTTAAAAACCAAGCTGATCGGGTGATCGTGCTGACCCAGGGTGACATGGAGTACGTGGTGAATAATGGTTTCGCGCAGCCACAGCAGGTGGTAGAAATGCAAAATGGTATCCCGCTGGATGATACGCCCACTGGCGAGGCCAATAACCTCCGGGCCAAACTCAATATTCCCGCTGAAGCCGTGGTCATTTTGACCAGTGCACGCATGGACCCCACCAAAAACGTCGATTTGATCCTTCGCATCGCCAAGCGGGTGGTACAGGCGGCACCCAATGCATTTTTTCTGGTGGCGGGCAATGGTGCGCATTTGGATGAATACCGCCAGCGCTGCCGAGAATCAGGTCTGGATGGGCACGTACTGTTTATGGGGTTTCACCAGGATATGTACGCGTTGCTGGCAACGTCTGATATTTACTTACTCCCCTCATTTCTCGAACTCCACTCGATCGCCATTTTGGAAGCGCTCAAGATGAAAGTACCCGTGGTGGTATCGGAAGACGTGGGCTGCAACGGGGAGTTTATTGAGAGTGGTGAAAACGGCTTTCTGTGCGACCCTTTTCAGGAGCAACCCTGGATTGATGCCCTCACCACCTTGGCGAACAGCGCCGACTTGCGCCAACGCGTTGGCATGAAGGGGCATGAGACCTGCCGCCGTCTGTTCGACATCCACACCACGGCGGCCCAGCTCGAAAAGCTTTATTTCGAGTTGGTGGACTGACCTGCCGGGCATGCGGCACAAGCTGCGCTGGAACTACGCGCACTTCAAAAATAGCTATTGAATGCACATGAATTCAAACGGACACATCAAGGTATTGGATGGTTGGCGGGGTATGAGCATCCTGTTGGTACTAGCGGCGCATTTACTACCCCTAGGCCCCAAAAGCTGGGAATTGAACTTTGCCACCGGGGTACTGGGTATGGTGATATTTTTCATATTGTCCGGCTTTCTGATTACTTCAATACTCCTGACGAATATTTCGGTATCCCAGTTTCTTGCACGCCGGTTCTTTCGGGTGATTCCA
Source organism: Rhodoferax sp. LS1P39 (assembly GCF_056521425.1). Lineage (NCBI taxonomy): Bacteria > Pseudomonadati > Pseudomonadota > Betaproteobacteria > Burkholderiales > Comamonadaceae > Rhodoferax > Rhodoferax sp. LS1P39. The sequence continues at coordinate 533,732 of NZ_JBWMAV010000002.1, forward strand.
CTTGCCTGGCTATATTGCATCGTGGTCATGCTGCTGTGGAGCGCATCGCCCAGAAGCTGGGTGCCCCACTTTTTGTTTTACGCCAACCTACCGCCAGAAGACTTTATTCCCATGACCGAGCACATGTGGAGTCTGTGCGTGGAGGTGCAGTTTTATGTGGCCATCGCCATTTGGTTTAAATTTGCGGGTGTGCGTGGGCTGTATATGCTGCCATGGCTGGCACTGTCTTTCACCGCGCTGCGGGCCTGGAACAGCGTGGACGCGGTGATTGCGACCTATTACCGCATTGACGAAATACTGGCTGGATGCACTCTCGCGTTAATTTGGCATGGCCACGTGGGCAAAGGCCTACTTGAAAAAATCAAGAAAATACCGCTGTGGGTCATTTTATCATTATTGATTGCCTCTTGCCTGCATATTGGAAAGTTGTATTTATTCAGACCTTATTTCGCAGCGCTGGCGGTGGCAGTTACCATGCTCCATGCAGATTCGAAGTTTTCACGCCTGCTGAGCATTCGGCCATTATTATTTGCGGCTAGCATATCGTATGCGCTGTACGTCATACATCCCATGCTGGCGCATTCTTGGCTTGGTAGCGGGGATATATTCGAAAAATATGCCAAACGCCCGATTCTATTTGTGGCACTAGTTGCACTTGCATACATATCAACACATTTTTACGAGTTAAGATGGATAAATTTGGGGAAAACTATATCACAGCGGATGCAAAAAAACTTGCATATACAATAGGTTATTTATATATCGAAAAATATTTCCTCCATCTGGAATAAATGCATACCGCAACCCAACCTATTTCGCATATTCACTTCGGTACGACACTGCGTGCCTTTTACTTCGATCCTTTGTTGCCTGGTGTACGCACCGTCACAGAGTTGATCTCTCAATTTTCATGAATATTGCATTGAATGCTGTCCTGCTGGTACCGGTCGGAATCCTGCTGTTGGTCTCGTCCCTGCTGTTGATCCAGGTGCTTGCCGCGCTCACAGCGCGCCGCCTCCAGCCCACACCGGCACCTACGGCCCACCGCCCACGGATCGGCGTGCTGGTGCCCGCGCACAACGAGTCCAGCGGCATTCTTGCGACGCTGGCATCTCTTCGGCCCCAGTTGGCTGCGGGTGATCGCATCATCGTCATTGCAGACAACTGCACCGACGACACGGCACAGATTGCGACAGCCAATGGTGCGGAGGTGCTGGTACGGCACGACACGTCCCGCCGCGGTAAAGGCTATGCATTGGCCTTTGGGGTTGCGCACCTCGCTCTTGATGCACCCGAAGTCGCAGTGATCGTGGACGCAGACTGCATCGTGCTGCCCCACGCTCTGGAAACCATCTCGAGGCAGTCCATGGCCCAGGGCAAACCGGTTCAGGCTCTGTACCTGATGAAAACGCCCGCATCCGCAGGCCCCATGGCACCCATCGCCGAGTTCGCCTGGGTGGTGAAGAACCTGGTGCGCCCCCTGGGCTACCACCAGCTTGGACAACCCTGCCAACTCATGGGCACCGGCATGGCGTTTCCGTGGCCCGTGATTACCCAAGTCTCGCTGGCCAGCGGCCACATCGTCGAAGATCTGAAAATGGGCATCGAGCTGGCCGACAAAGGCTTTGCGCCGGTCTTTTGCCCAGGTGCATTGGTCACCAGCACCTTTCCTGAAAACCAGGAGGGCACCCAGTCCCAACGCACCCGTTGGGAACACGGCCACCTGGGCATGATCGCCAGCGAGGCACCACGCTATTTCTTGCAAGCGCTCAAGACACGCAACGGCGCGCTCCTGGCGCTGGTGCTAGACCTCTGCGTTCCACCGCTTGCGCTGCTGACCTTGCTGGTGCTTGCGGCCTGTGCCCTGGGCACTGCCGTGTTTGCGGTTACGGGCGAAATCGTGGTGCTGCAATTCGCGGCGGTAACGCTGCTCTTTCTGGGGATGGCGATATTGCTGGCCTGGGTGTTCTTCGGTCGGCAAGTGCTTACGTTTGCGCGCCTGGCCTATGCGCCCCTCTATGCGCTTCGAAAAATCCCCCTCTATGCCAAGTTCTTGGTCCACAAACAAGTCGATTGGATCCGCTCCAAACGCGACCAGTCCTGAAGGAGCCCCGATGACGTGGAAGCTCCGCTGGACTGCAGTGATCGACAAAATTCGCCTAGTGGAAACGCCCCAGGCCGAGCAGGCACTGCTGTCTGCCCTGGCCAGCGCCAGCCAACCCCAGGTGTTGGCCTTCGTCAATGCGCATGCCATGAACTCCTGCGCCACCGACAAGGCCTTTTTTGATGCCCTGGTCAGCGCCGATCTCTTGCTGCGCGATGGCTCTGGAATGGCCATGCTCTACAAGCAAGCGCAGCGCAATCCAGGCATCAACATGAACGGCACGGATTTCATCCCCAAAATCCTGTCTGCGTTCAAAGGCCGCAACGTGGCTTTCTGGGGCACCCAAGAACCTTTTTTGGCACAAGCCAAACTGCGCAGCGAAAGCGAGTTCGGCGTAAAGCTCACCTCCTGCGAAGGTGGTTTCGAGAGCCTCGACCATTACCTGAAGCTGGCCTCCCATACCCGGCCAGACCTGATCGTATTGGGCATGGGGATGCCCAAGCAAGAGCAGTTGGCGCAATTGCTCAAAGCCCACGCACACGGCGCGCCATTGATCGTGTGTGGCGGTGCCATCATTGATTTTCTGGGCGGCAAAGTGACCCGTGCCCCCAGGGTCATGCGCAGCGCAGGGCTGGAGTGGCTCTACCGCTTCGCCCAGGAACCCAGTCGGCTGTTTCACCGGTACATGGTGGGCAATCCCGCATTTCTGATGAAAGCGCGGGCGTGGGCCAATAACAAGTAAGGTATGCAGGGCAAGTAAGTCCAGCCGGCCTGGCTTCCATTCAAACCGTCATTCGAAATACCAATCAAACAGGCTTTTTAGGGCAAATATCTGCATAGGTATTGGCGAGTTGCAAAGTGGCAGCTTTGGCTTCGTTGGCACCCAAATGCAAACCATCTACTGTATTGACGACAATCCCATTGGAGAGCTCGGCCGAGCTTATGAAAGTATTGGAGGGGAATACGCGTTTGAATTCACTCCGCACCTGCTCTGCCCGCGCCAAATGCTCCAGTGATGGATGAACCGGCATCTCTACCAATACCACTTTTACGCCCTTTTTCTCAATACTGCTGATCACACGGCGGTATTCGGCCAGTTGGGCCTCCAGCAAGGCAGGCTTGATTTTTGTCTCGTAGTTTCGTTTATGCCGGACCAGCTCGTTGTCTACAATCGTTTGGTTAAATTCGCTGACGTAGGGCTTGTGCGACTTTAATCCCCACAGGTAGCTGAACACCAGGTTCGTCGGAGCGTTTTCGGTGCGGAATATCGCAGATAGCTGCGGGAGTATTCCCGACGCACCATCTACAAGCTCTTTGTTGACCAGGCGATCTGGCACATTGATTTCCGCATAAACCCTTTTGGGAATCAATTTACTTTTATCAACGAAGACCAGACCACTTAAAGTAGATTCACCATCCAAAGACAGGTTGGTAACACAGGGGGCGTAATCTTTGAAATCAAGCCGTTTGGTTAAAGAACTACCCACATAAACAATGGGCGCAGCCTCGGGTGAAGCCATATATTTTTCCAGAAGAAATCTATTGCTCTGCCACTGGCTTTGCAACTTCAATTCTTTGGGCTCTGGTGCAAAATGCAAGAATAAAGCATATAGCGCCGTCGCCAGCAATGCCACAAGAAGTGATTTTTTTATTTCAGAACTGAAAATAAATAAAGGGAGTAACCGGACCAGCATTGGTAATGATGAAAAACACCATCAACCCGTACGCCACATCCTTCCAACCTGTTGATATTTTATCTTTGTAAAGATAGGCAATGTGGTATAGCGCTACAGGAATGCTGAGCACACTAATATAATAAGCTGCATTTATATTCAGTCCATGCGCACTACTGGAAAATAGGCTTTTAAGGTAAAGCTGTGCATGCTGAAATTCTTGCAGCTTGAAGAATAGCCACCCTATCGTTGCAAAGTTAAACACCATAAACATGCGCAGACCCCGCGCTAGTTTTGAATGACTCTTCATGAACCGGGTGTGCATGAAGGGGCGCTCGATGGCCAACCCAACGCCATGCCACAGCCCCCATATAGCGAAGCTCCATGCGGCCCCGTGCCACAGGCCACCTAAGAACATCACAATAATCAGATTCAGGTAGGTGCGAAATTCACCCTTCTTGTTACCGCCCAACGGTATATAAAGATAATCGCGCAGAAAACTTGAAAGTGAAATATTCCATCGCCGCCAAAATTCAGAAACCGAGGTTGAAATATACGGAAAATTGAAGTTATGGGGCAACTCATACCCCAGCAACTTTGCCAAACCAATGGCAATTAACGAGTACCCGCCATAGTCTGCAAAAATCTGGGCAGAGTAGCCATACAGCAGCAGCAACAAATCAATGGAAGACTTCCACTGAAAATATGGGTAGGCAATCCAAAATGTTTGCTCAGCAAGGTTGTCGGCAATCACCGACTTTAAAAAATACCCCACAATCAAAATACGAAAGCATCCTAACCAATCGATATTTTTAAATTCCTTCAGCTTGACCTGGGGATAAAAATCCTTGGCCTTAATGATAGGCCCGGCGATCAACTGTGGAAAGAACACCAGGTAGAGCAAGGTATCGGTAAGGTGCTTGGCCAACCCCTTCACCGGACTAATCTTGATGGCATCGCTCCCCCGGTACGCATCTACCAGCAGGCTTATTCCATGAAAGGTATAAAAAGAAATGCCAATCGGCAACGGCAGCAGCAAAAGCTGCGCGCCAATAGAAGCACTTGCTTCATCCGCCTGGATAAATGCAGAATCCAGAACCAGAAATTTGTATTTAAAAAATGCAAGTAAAGCCAAGTTCGCCACCACACCTGTGGTTGCAAATAATTTGGCCATTTTTGCGTCAGTCGCCGTCAAAACCTGGTAACTGGATAAACCAGTTATCAGCCAAGAACACAAAAACACCACCAGCAATTTTGGCGATTCCCATGCATAAAAAAACAAGGACGCACACACCAACAATAGTACCTGCGCAGGCCCACTGCGCAAAACATAAAATAATATAAAAACCACCCCGAAAAACCAGAAGAAATCTACGGTTGTATAGTTCATGCGTTACGATCTTACAATTTGTATTATTTGGACCAAGAAACATTAATTAGGCAATATTCTATCCAGCAATAAGTCCCTAGCCCTCACTTCGGCCATGCAAGAAATGAGCCCAAGCAAAAATAAAGCTTGTAAATTAGCCCCTCCCAAGTACACCACAATGCATCCGGGGATTAATCGACCATCGCGTCCGTCTTAATGCGCCGAAAAATAATTTTCGACTTGTCCCATTGTAGGGATGGCAATGTGTCAGCGCGTTGGCGGGCGCAATGCAGGCAAGCCATAGCCTCCACGCTCTTTCGCGACAAAGGCACAGCATCAACCGGTGCAATGTCCACGCAGTCCCCCGACCCATGCGTGCATGACCCATACCCTTAAGCCCTATACACCTGCGGCGGCTAAGGCCTTGGCGATGTCTACAAGCGCGCCGGTTAGGAGTTGAGGCCGCGTTTGGGTGGGCTTGATTGCCCCGTAGAGCACAAACAGGGCGGGAAAAAATGGTTTGCGGACAGTCCATCCATCACTACCCAAAGATGATATGTGTTTTAAGAATATCTATATTTACTAGAATACGAACTTTATTTGCACTTATCGCCCATTAGATAGGCACAAGCAGCTATTAAATTTTTAGATTGATTTATGGCCTGGAGTGCAATTTCAGCATAACACTTTGTCCGTGCTAGATGAACGCCACACCATGGACTTACGCGCCCCAGCTTTGCCCGTATTGCACGGGTGTCCAACCTATTGCACACCTAACAACCGAGGCGTAAACATTCGGCCCGCCCGAGCCATGTAGATCGCCAGCACAGAAAAAGTGCCCCGCTCCCTACCTTCAACCACCACCAAATACTTTGGCAAACATGGGCACCAGAAGCTTGTTGCCGTGCTCACTCAAATGGTTGTCGTCGTAGTAGAGCGGTCGGCCCGCCTCTTTCCCGTAACAGTCCGCCCCACGGCACAGGTACGGAAGCGGATCCAGAATTTGGACACCGCATTGGTCTCGTGCAGCGTCCTGGGCGGCCCAAACAAGAGCATTACGGTGGTGGTAGCCTGCCAAAGACACCGTCACTTCGCTGCGTCGTCCCCACAGCATGGCACGAGCAGTGCCCGGCACATCGACATCCATTTCCGGGATGGGTCGGACCAGGAACACACGGTGGCGCTTGGCCAAGGTACAAGCGGTGCTGGTCAAATGTTGCGCATACTCTTTGAGGAAGGCGGGCTCGGATGTCGCGTAGGGGCGAGAAAAGTAAACCCATGGCACGTTGGCAGGGCCTTCGACGAATTTACCGAAGGCGTATTGGCCGTGGCGATTTACCACAACCACCGGGACATCACTGGGCACTTTTTCCAGCTGCGCCAAGGCCCAGTCCACAAAGCCAGCACATTCATTGGTCGGGTCCATTGCGGTTCGATGTGCGCCCTGAATGATCGGGCATGCACTGTAGGACCACTGCATCACGGAGCCAGGCGCATCAGACGGTACCGCTGCGGCCACTGCCGACATGACTGCATCCGCATGGCTATCGCCCAGCACGATGGCCTTGAGCGGGCCAGTGCCATAAAGACATGAGGGCGAGGCCATCCCTTTGCCCGCATGGCAGTCGGCACGTCGCAGATTGCGGTCCAGCGCGGCCTGGCTGGCCTGCTCAATGGTCGGGTCAAAGCGTCCCGCAACACCATTTTTGAGTACTACCGCCCCGCATCCCATTGCCAATAGGGCGGCTGTTCCGGCCAGACTGCCCACACTCACACCGAATGAAAGCCGACTGAACAAGCGCCGTGCGGGCGTTTCGACTAGGTGGAAAGACAAGTGTCCCAACATCCCCGTCAACGCCAGCCCTGCTGCCACGGCCCAGTGCGCACTTTGGAGGTCGGCATAACGCAAGGCGACGACGATAGGCCAATGCCACAGGTACAGCGAATAGGACCTGCTGCCCAGCCACTGGGCCAGGGTGTTGCCGGTCCATAGGGATTGGCCACGGCCCGACGCCAAAACCATGGCGGAGCCCAGTACCGGCAGCAGCGCACGCCAGCCAGGCCAAGCCGAGCCTGCGTCAAAACTCAACACGGAAGCCACGATCAAGCCCAGGCCGCACAGCTCCAGTGCAACGCGGTGGCGTGTAGTAAGTGCCGTGGGACTGGCCAGCAAATACACCAACCCTCCCGCCAGCATCTCCCAAGCCCGAGTGGGCAGCAAAAAGAAGGCCGTGGAAGGTTTCGATGCGGTTACGGCAACGCACAATCCCAGTGAAACGATAAAGCTGACCGCCAAGGCCCAGGTAGCCGAGCGGCGACCCGGCACCCACTTCCATAACCCCCACAAAGCCACCGGCAGCACCAGATAGAACTGCCACTCCACCGCCAGCGACCAGGTGTGCAGAAGCCATTTGTCATGCGAGTGCACATCGAAATACCCAGCCTCTTTCCAGAACACCATATTGGAGAGAAAGAAGATGCTGGAAAGCGCATGCGATGCAAGTCGCTGGTAGTCCGCAGGAAGAATCCGCCACCAACCCAGACACAACAGCACAGCACACACAACCATCAACGCCGGAACAATGCGCCGCGCCCGGGCCATGTAGAACGCGGGCACAGAGAAACTGCCGCGCTCCAATCCCTCCACCACGATCCCGGTCATCAAAAGCCCTGAGATCACAAAAAAGACGTCCACCCCCACGAACCCTCCGGCAAATCCCGGAACCCCAAAGTGGTAGAGCACCACAACCGCAACAGCCCAGGCGCGCAATCCATTGATGTCCGCGCGAAATTCGGACCCCCTGCTTTGCTTTTTGACCATCGAAGTTTCCGTTGACCGATTTCGATTTCAGCTTACCGACGCGCTGTGGCTATCAAGCCATCCAAAATGAATCCAAATGTAAGTAACATCAACGCGATGCCCCAGAGTGAGGCCCCACGGAGAATCAGCGCCCCATTCAGTCGCATCCGCTTACGTTTGGAATGGTTTTGGAACCATGCAAGCGGCAATGCGCAGACGAAAACCGAGCTAGCTCCTCAAAAAGCCGAGGCTGGTCATGGTGTGGAGAGAGGTGCGCCGGTACCCACAGGCTAGGTGCTTAGAAAGCGGCAACAGCGTAGACCCGTAAGGGTGTTTGCCACGCCTGTTGGCACGGGTATTGCGACAATATGTAATATTTGCAAAATACTTTGCCGGTAGAATCAATTTGTAACAAAACCGCACTCAGCGATAAATGCCTACCGTATCGCCCGCCCCTCCGGCTTCCAAACACTTCGAAGAATGACACTCCAAAACCAAAACATCATTTGTTTCGCAGGCGAAGACTGGTGGTTTCACAACCCCCATTCAAACCTGCACATCATGCAGGCGCTGTCGGCGCGTAACCGCATTTTGTTTGTCAATTCTCCCGGTATCAAAATGCCGGATTTCAAGAAAGACAAATTTGCCTACAAGCGGGTTTTCAAGAAGCTAAAAAGCTTTGCACGGTTTGTAAAACAGGCCCAAGAAAATATTTGGGTGTTTACGCCTTTTGCGATACCGATTATTCCAAAGTACCAAAAATCGATATCGGCATTCAATACGGCGATGCTGTTGTTTCAGATCCGTTTTTTGAAATGGTGGCTCAAGCTGGATAACCCCATCCTCTGGGTCACGGTGCTGGTCGCCAAAGACGTGGCCTTGAAGCTGCGGGCAGATGATGGCAAGTGCTTGGTGTACTACTGCGTAGACAACACACCCCACTATCCGGGTGTAGACCACGCCTACATGATCGCGCTAGAAAACGACCTGCACCGCAAGGCCGATCTCGCGCTGTTTGTGAACCACACGCTATTAGAAGAACGCAGATCCTTCAACCCCAACACTTTCTACACCGGGCACGGTGTCAACTACCCGCACTTCTCGCAAGCCCAGAGCCGCACGCTGGCAACGCCCGATGACATCGCCGCAATCCAAGGGCCGATTGCAGGCTACATGGGCGAAATCAACAGCCTGGACATTGACCTTCTGGTCTACCTGGCCACGAACAACCCCGACATTTCTTTCGTGTTCATTGGCGACATCTTTGCTGACATGCAGGTGGTCAACGCGCTGAAAAACGTGCACTTTCTGGGCAAACGCACCTACGAGCAGCTGCCCGCCTATCTGCAGTGCTTCGACGTTTGCTGCCTCTACTACAAGACCGAAGCCACATTCAACAACTACCGCAATCCCAAAAAATTGCTCGAGTACCTGGCGACCGGTAAACCCATCGTGTCGGTGTCGATTCTGGAAGTCGAGCATTTCCGGGAGTACGTGGCCATTGCCCGCTCGTACCCGGAGTACAGCGCGCTGCTGCGCCAAGCCATCGACGGCGACAGCGCCGCCAGCCGAGAAAAGCGCATCGCTTTCGCCCAGCACCAAACCTGGGAAGACGTGGCCGATGGCATCGCACAGCGGATCCAGTCGGTGATGGCTACATGAGCGCACACCCATGAAAATCATTGTTTTGGGCCTACGCGGTTTTCCCAACATCCAGGGGGGTGTAGAGACCCACTGCGAGCATCTCTACACCCGGGTTGCATCACGCGGCCACGAGGTACTGGTGCTAGGCCGCAAGCCGTACATGGACGCTTCGGTCACCGAGTACAAAGGCGTGCAATTGGTGCCGCTGCCATGCCCACGCAAGCGCTCGCTGGAGGCTTTTTTGCACACCTTTCTGGGTGTTCTGAAGGCTCGAACCCTGAACCCCGACATTCTTCATATCCATGCCATCGGGCCTTCACTTTTTGTGCCACTGGCCCGGCTGCTGGGCCTGAGGGTGGTCAGCACCAACCATGGGCCCGACTACGACCGCGCAAAGTGGGGCCACATGGCACGGTCGATTTTGCGCATCGGCGAAACCATGGGCAGCCGCTTTTCCAGTGCGGTGGTAGCCATCTCCGAACCCATCGCGCTGCATTTGCGGCAGCGGCATGGTTGCACACCCTTTGTCATACCGAATGGCGTGGTGCCGCGGGCTCCGTCGGAGTCGGTCACCACGCTGCAACAGTTCGGCCTGGAGCCTGGGCGTTACCTGCTGGCTGTCGCCCGCCTTGTGCCAGAAAAAGGCCTGCACGACCTGCTCGATGCATTTGCCATGGCCCAACTGGAAGGGTGGAAACTAGTCATTGCGGGAGGAGCCGACCACGAAGATGCCTATAGCCTGGCCCTCAAGGCCAAAGCATCGGCCATGCCCCATGTGGTGATGACCGGCTTTGTGACCGGCCAACCCCTGGTCCAACTGTATAGCCACGCCGGGTTGTTTGCCCTTCCCTCGTACCATGAAGGCCTGCCCATTGTGCTGCTGGAAGCCATGGGCTACGGATTACCGGTCATCGTTTCCGACATACCGGCCAACCGCCAGGTGGAGATCAGCGAAGACCGGTTTTTCCCGGCGGGCAACATCGCGCTGGCCAGCGAAAGAATCAAGGCCCACGCACAGTGCAGCTTTACGCCAGAACAAAAAGCGGCACAGATCGCCTACATCGCCAGGGCCTTCAATTGGGACAACATTGCAGACGAGACGCTGGGTGTGTACCGCAGCCTGCTATCACCCGCAGCCAAAAAGGCGCTGACCAGGCTCTAGATCGCCGCAGGTCGCAACTTGGCGGACAGGGCCTTGCCCAGCGCCATCCAGCGGTGTTCGTAGTAATAGGTGGAGCAGTGTGCCAGCACAAACAGCACCACCAGGAACAAGGGGCGCTTTGCCATGCGCTCCATCACGGTGTCACCGGTCCAAAGCCAGGTGCCAGTCAACCCTACGTGCCACACATACAAGGCATAGGAAATGCCTGCAAGGTAGATCCATGGGCGGGCCTGCAGCCGCTGCACCATGGCGATGCCCGGATTGAGCAGGGTCGCGCCAATCAACGCAGCAGCCAGATACGGACGCGCAAAGTTCAGCCACTCGCCCTGGTGAAAGCAAGAAGCGATCAACAACAACACCAAGGGCCAGCGAGGTACCGTTTGCATGAAGCGCAGCAGCCCCTCACCCACCCTGCCCAGCCGCCCCTGGTACACCAGGGCCAACGTGCACCCCGCCAATATCTCGTCCATGCGAAAGTAAGTGACGCTGGACGCGTACACATGGTGGTAAATGCGAAACAGCGTAAAAAACAAACCAAAAAGGGGAAGAACCAGAATGCCTTTCGCCCTGAACAAAAAGAACAAAATAGCAACGCCAATATAAAACTGCATCTCGACGCACAGGCTCCAAAGGTGATCGGTCAATTGCACTAAATGGGATGGTGGCAGGTTGGCGTAGAAGAAATAATGCGCGGCCCATGTTTCAAGATTAGCCCTTTCACTGAAAGGCAGAACCAGCGCCAGAAACAGCCACACCAGCGGCACAATGCGAAAAAAACGCCGAATCAGAAAATCAGACACCGTGGCGCTAGGCCGCAATAAAAAACTGGTAATCAAAAACCCGGACAAATTAAAAAACAGCACCATGCCCAGAATACCCACCGAATCATTGACCGCCCAGGCCTGGGGTGCATGGGCCAGAAACCCCGGTGACCAGGCATTTAGCTTGTGAAACAACCAATCCATGGTTTTGGGGCCAAAAGGCAGTGGAACAATATGTGCCACCAAAACCAAGCAAATACTCAGGCCGCGCCAGCCGTCCAGGACCTTGAAGTGTGTGTGGTGTTGCATGGTGCTTGAGCAGGCTCCGGTTTAAACACTGGCCGAGTCACTCGGTAAAAATTGCGCCGCGCCCCGGCGCAGACCCTCTATCCATGGAAATACCCCAAGCGAAGTGCGTGCCAAGCGTGGCTTCTACTACAGGTCCATGCGCACCTTGATGCCATCTTTTCGAACGATGTAGGCAGGCACGCCCACCACCGTGCAGTTTGGCGGTACATCCTTGACCACCACCGCATTGGCACCCACCTGCGAATTCGCGCCCACCGTCACCTTGCCGATGACCTTGGCCCCTGCGGAGATGGTCACGTTGTCGCCCAGCGTGGGGGCATCTGTAGCGTTTGAGAAGCCTAGGGTCACTTGCTGGTTGATCCAGCAGTTTTGTCCGATCTCCGCCGCCGCGATGATGGTGGCAAAGCCATGCTGGATGAACAGCCCACCACCGATTTTTTTTGTGTGGATGTAGAGCGACGGCATGGGGCGGCACAGCCATGACAACAGCAACCCGACGATTCCCACGCGGTAGTAGAAGAGGTTGCGGTACTCTGGATTGAAGGTCATGAACCGCACAAACAGCCCCATAGATGCCAGGGTTCCGTGGGGCCGCGCCCCGCAGATCACGGCACCCCAGCGGTCCAGGTCCTGGTGGATGACGGTGCGGCGGGCACTAATGCATAGCAGCAGCATATGGGGCACAAGACGTATGCCGCTGACCACCATGGCGGCCAATTTGAGAAATTTAAGCAAGGTGTTCTAGTGGATGCGGCCCGACGTGCCCATTACGGCTTGCCGTAGTCATGGGGCAAAAACTGCAGCTTGTCCCAGGGGAAGCCATCCAGAATGGCCCAGGCCGGCGCGTTGTTCAAAATGGCGGGGTACGGATTGGGCAGCCCGGCGGCAGTGTAAGACTTGGGGTTTTGGGCACGGATACCGATGGCACCCGCGTAGTCCCACACCACAAACCCGTAAATCTGCGCAGCCTTGGCGATCACCTTGCCCGCGGGGCGCATTTTCAAGGCATCTACATTGACGCTGGGGTCCAGACGGAACCGCAGGCCTTCCGGAATGCGGTTGGGCTCTTTTTGGGGATTCGCCCCATCGGACCGCTTGGCGGGCCAAGAGAAAACGTTGGCCGCCTCCAGCTCGGGCAGGGCAATGCCAATCACGTGGCGAATCTCGCCGCGGCGCAGCTCTTCGGCCGTGATCTGCCCGCCCAGAAATGGCAGGCCTGTGGCCGTGGTGCCATAGTAACCAGGCCAGCGTCCATCGTTTTTGGAAGCGTTTTGCATGCGCCCTCCCCAGCAGGCCTGCCACTGTTCACCTACCTTGCGGGTCAGCCAGAATTCCCAGATGGTGTCGGTGGACGGCTGGTAGATGGTCATTTCCGCATCGCTGCCGCCAGCGGGTACCGCGTAGTCGGGCCACGGCACCTCGGCCCACTGCTGCGGCAGGCCCGGGTCGCGTCCAAACTTGGGCATGCACACCCATTGGTCAATGCGCTTTTTGGGCGTGTCGGGGCCCACCACATACACGGGGCTTGCCCACGACTCGAAATTGATGGCCACCGTGTTGTAGTAAGTTTTTTTCTGCCTCAGAAACGACTCTACAAAGCGGGCTGAATTGGCGTGCAGCGGCGCATCTGCGGGAATGGGCGTGTACCAAAAGCTTTCTGGCGCAAACACAGAATCTGTCATCAAAGCGTCCGCAGCAGCCGCAGGGATGTCTGCTTGGGTCGGCATAGAAACCAGTGCGAGCTGCGCGGCCAGGAGCCATGCGCTCCCGGTGCGAAATATGAACTTGGTGGTGCTTTTCATGGCGAAGACCTTTCTGCGGAGAAACCCCGCTAGACAGACGTGGAAGTCAAGGGGTCGGGCCGCAAGCCCACACTGTTCTGCGGATTCACCTGCGGACTAGCCAGTAGTGCCTGCTGCCGCACGATGATGGCGCAGGCGGTACCAATCACAAACCAGAAGTACCAGTTGAACGCAAGGTAGTCCAGCATATTGTCTGAATAAGACACTACCAAGTATTCAATCACCACCGCAATCACGATCACGGTGCCAAGCTTGTCGCCCTGCATGCCCAGCTTGAGGATGGAAAAGATGCGGAAGTACAGCCAGGCGGCACAAGCCAAACCCAGAATGCCGGCTTCAAACAGCCACTGCACATACACATTGTGCGCCCCCCAGTTACCCCCATTGGCCAAGGGGAAAAAATCGATTGAATAAAAAGCAAACGACTGCGATCCGTAACCCAGCGGGTACGACCACCACTGCATGAAGCCGATGCCCGATTCCCAGATCATCTTGCGCCATTCGTAGGAGTTGGACGGCATGTTGTTGGTCCAATACACCTTGGCCGAATCCAGCTCAAGCACCCTCTCTCGCACGTCGGGCACCAGCATGGCCAGCATGCCCCCAATCACCATGTAGACCAGGTAACGGCGCTCAAAAATCAGGCCGTACATCAAAAATACCACCGCGCAAGCGGCCCATGCACTGCGGGTTTTGGTGAGCAGCAGATCGGCGAACAGCACGCCGATATAGGCGAAAAGTATCCACCGCTGCACGCGCGGCACCTTCAGTACCTCGCTCTTTGCCATGTAGAAAGCCAGCGTGATCACCACCAGCAGGTAAAACGCAAAAATGTTGGCATGCGGAAACACGCTGCTTACCCGGTTGCCATTAACACCGCCCATACCGCCTTGCGCAAAGTCGACAAAACCGTAGAACGCGGGCACCACCGATGACAGCAGCACGATGCGAATGGTGAAGCCCAAATCCTTCTGGCATTGCTTCAGGTAAAAAGGCACGATGAACACGGCCACGCTGGTCAGGTAGCCCAGAAACACCCGAATACCTTTGCCCAGCTCGGGCGCACGCAATGCGGCAAGCGCCATGACCAACACCAGTGGAAGCCACATCGGAATCACCACCGATGCCACCACCTTGGGCTTTTCCACGAACATCAAAAAGGCGATCAGCAAAACCAGCAGGTTCATCAAGGCGCCCGCGCTCAAGGCACCGGCCCGCGTGGCCTCAATCACGGGGTCGATGGCCACCCGCACCAAAATCAGCAGCAGGAACAGCCTGGCTTTGTCTGCAAAAAACAGAAACACCAAAAACAGCGCCGCGGGCACCAGAACGATACGAATCAACTTCTCGTCCACCCAGGCACCATACGACACCGCACCCATGCCCGCCACCACGCACAGTGCCAGCCAGGCCAGGCCGCCCATAAGCGCTGCGGGCTTCACCATCACCACTACCTACCCTCTGCGGGCAGCGCTCTGCCACGGTCTCGAAGGCGCTTTAGCGCGCCCCAGGCCTTGCTGGGAAACACCGCCTTCAGGCTACGCTTGACTGCCAGCTTGGAGAGCTTGGCGTACATCACCAACTTGCTGCGGGGGAAATACTTGGTGTACACGCGGTGGCGCAGGCGCACCGTATCCTGGGGTGCCAGCGCGGAGTAGCCGCCCGTCAAAAACTCGGTAATCAGCACATCGACATGCTGAAACACCTTGCCGGCTTTTAGCAAACGCAGGCCCAAGTCATAGTCTGCCGCCACGCGCTCGGTGGCATCCAGACCATATTCTTTTTGCAAGGCGGTGCGCACAAAACACGACTGGTGGCAGAAACCAAGGCCATCTTCCATCGTGGCCTGTGGCACGGCGCGCTCGACCCAACGGTAGTCTTCAAACACGTAGATGCTGTCGCCGTAGATAACATCGCACTTTGCCGAGTCGCAGGCTTGGAACGACCGCGAGATTACGCCGCTATCCACAAAAAAATCGCCCGCATTCTGGAACAGCACCCACTCGCCGGTGGCGAGGTCGGCACCCTTGTTCATGGCCTGGTAAATGCCACCGTCTTTGCCGCTGACCATCTTGGTGATGCCGTGGCTGTACTTGGCCACGATGTCCAGCGTGCCATCGGTGGACAGGCCATCCACCACGATGAACTCGAGGTTGGGATAGTCTTGCGCAATCACACTTTGCAGCGTGCGCTCTATCAGGTCCACGGCATTGAGCACCACGGTGATCACCGTGACTTTCGGAAGCGTGGCCTGCGGTGCAGCTGTAACGCTGGCTGGTGTCATGGCAAATTCTTTCTCAATACTTCAATACGATTCGTTCATCAGGCGCTTCTTCAAGCCGCGCACCCAGACATAGCGGAAAAAATACCATGCGTACTCCAGCGACGCAAAATGCTTGCGCTGCATGCGGTTGACCTCTTTGCGGGTCACCAGCACATGCTGGTTGCTACGCCCCAGGCACGAGTAAAAAGCGATGTCGCGCTCAAGAAAATAGAAGTCCCGACCGCCATTGCGCTTGAACGCGCGAATGATCCACTCGTAGTCGGCCGAATATTTATAGGCCTTGTCGAACGTGCCCAGATGCGAGAACAGCGAGCGCCGCACAAACACCGCCTGGTGGCAAAAAGAGTTGTGCAAAAACTCCGATACAGACCGCTTCTTGAACGCACTGGCCGGAAAACGCAGTCGGCCACCCGGCTCGTCTTCCAGGATCACGTTGCCGTAAACGAATGTTCTGGACGGGTCTTCCATAAACGCACGGCTTACATCGGCCAGCACGCGGTCGTCGGCAAACGCATCGTCGGCATTCAAAAAATACACCACATCGCCGGTAGCAAGCGCAATGCCCTTATTCATGGCATCAAAGATGCCGCCATCTTTTTCAGAGACGATGGTAGTGATGCGGTCTGCGTACTTGTAGACGATGGCCATGGTGCCATCGGTAGAGGCACCGTCCACCACCACATACTCAATATCGGCATCCTGCTGGGACATCACGGATTGGATCGTTCGCTCAATGCTTTTTGCGGCGTTGAAGCAGACGGTGACCACGGAAATTTTAATGCCGGGCATTTGGTTTCCAATCATTAGCATCAATTTTATAACTCTCGTCCATTAACGCCTGAACAGCATGATCATCCCCGCCACGAAATATATGCGCAGCGCCATTCAGCTTATCTATGGACCAGTCCCACCACTTTATTTCCAATAATTTACGTACAACTTCTGGACTAAACCGCATTCTGATCAACTTGGCAGGTACACCACCCACAATTGCATATGGTTCAACATCCCTAGCAACTATTGCACCAGCACCAATAATTGCCCCATCGCCAATTTTTCGGCCATCCAAAATGACTGCGCGGGCACCAATCCAAACATCATTGCCAATAGTCACAGACGGTTGCTCGTCCACATAGTCCTTATCGGAAAATGTTACCGGCCCCGTTTGACCTTTTGTGGAGAAGAAAGCTGGATGACTCGACAACCAGTTACTAGGATGAACACCCATACCACCGATTAAAGCATGGGGACCAATGCTGCAAAATCGGCCTATTGAAACATTGTAAGCCCGGGAATCAGGAGCAAAATATGTAAAACGACCGACCGTTGCATCCCCAACTACCGCCCTATCAAATACCCGATTAAAGCCCTCAAACTTGGTATTCCCGTTAACATATGAAATTGGGGACGTAGTTAAACATTCAACTCTACGAGCAAGCTTATGCCGTCTGTACAGTGACCAAATTAATCGATCGGTTATTTCCGATCTCATTTACTTAAACCACCGATGATGCGATTAATTTTCCCTACTACTCTAGAGAAAATAGATGGCTGCAGTGTTTTAAAGTATTTCTTATGCCTAGCAAAAGCCTCGTTAGACTCAACCAGTGGAATATCCGCTATTTTTATAGGCTCTGAACTCATTTCAACGGTGTAGTCATCATTAGCATCGCAATGCACACCCGTGCCATCCATTCCGATGTTTTGCAACAATGATTGCTGAGGGAAAAGAACCAATCCATTCTTTAAAAAAATAGTTGCATACCAAAATATAAACCAAGTGCTTATCCTACCTTGGCGATTGGCTTCAAGTTGACCCCAATATGTAGGATTTGAATTATCAAAATTAAATCTCGATATGGAATCTGGCGTAAATTTATCCATGACAGCGATATCTTTTTGAAAATCACGCCAGGCTCTATCCCAAGTTGCCCAACCCCAACACAATGGCAATTTCAAAAAGTAAGTATCGACTTTTTTATTTACATCAACAGGATAGGTGCTACCGGAGATATGCATGATCTCTGGTTTGTCTTGGTAAAAGTTCAGCCCCTCATTCATGAAAGTCAAGAAATAAGGAGAACTGACCAAATCATCTTCAAGAACGATAGCCCGACCATACTTGTTGCAAAGCTGGCTTACGCCATCAATTATTGAACGAGCCAATCCCCAGTTCGAATCTCTTTCGACAATAACTACAGAGTTGAATCCATCAATTGTCTTGATGTACTTTCGCACCAGACTCACAGCTTCCACTGCATTTGAGTTTTTAGGTGCATCCGAGAAAATTATCAAATCACTCTTTGAGGCAAGAAAGTTTTTCTTAAGAGCCTCTACAGTTTTTTTTGTGTGTTCTGGTCGGTTGTAAACAAACAAAGCTATTGGAGCAGTCATTGGGTCCTCGAACTACGGTAAGCCTGCATTACTACATGAATAGAGTTCTTCCAAAACCAGTACAAATTTTTCATCAAAAATTTTCTATCGGCAACTAAAAATATAAAAACAGTCCAGTAAATCGGATTATTTGTAGATCGCTTGGAAAAAAACTTCTTTAAAAACTTAAGAAAACTAACTTCTTCAATTTTATGGTACCCCGTAGTTTCCTCATTTTGAACGAGAAATAATTCGGGGTCGGTCTGACATTTAAGCCCTTTTCTATGGGCACGAATAGTAAACTCGTAATCGGATAAATAATGGGGCAGCAATTTTGGATAGAATCCGCCTATAACCAAAAAATCTGACCAATGTAGAAAAAGGCCGCGGGTTGAGAGGCAGTTAATTTGATGAGAATTTTTTGCCGGTTGAAAAGTAATATTTTTCAAATCAAAATGAACGCCAGATTCGGAAACCTTACCATTTTCACTCTTGTATTGAGAAAGTAGTAAACATCCCTTTCTTGATTTCATCATATCAATGCCTTGCTGGAGATAATTTTCCTCCACCGCCACATCATCGTTGATTATCAAAATCAGTGAGTCTGCTGCAACAGATTGGTCTTCCAACCATTTTCGCCCTTTCTCCAAACTCCCGCCCCACCACCAATTACCCTGTCCACGCAAAATAACGCTATTTGAAATATTTTCAGAAACCATATCAGCGGTACCATCTGTAGAACCATCATCTATTAAAATTAATTTATAGTTCCGAAATGTTTGCCGAGATAAGCAATCAATAAATTTCTCTGTTATTTTTATGCGATTATGAACGGGCAATATAATATACAAACTATCCACGTCAAATTTCCCCAATAATTTTAGCCGGATTACCAGCCGCAATCTTATTTGCCGAGATGCTTCTAGTTACAACCGATCCAGCTCCTACGACACTATTTTCCCCAATAGTGACCCCTTTTAAAATAAAACATCCAGTTCCAATAAAAACATTATCTTCAATTACAACCGGAGAACTATCGATTTCTTCAAATTTATTATTAAATCGCCTATTTTCAGATTTTAATGAGTGGAAATTTGTATCAGCAATAGTTACATTAGCACCTATCAAGCAGTTACGGCCAATCGATACAGATTTCATTGCACAGATACTCGTCCCACTCAATCCGGAGTTTTCGCCAACCCTAATCTGAGCACCTTCGCGCAATGTCCTAAGAATAACGGGGTGATTAACACCCAAAGCGGTATGAGTCGACACCGAGCACAGAACAACGTTTTTGCTCAGTTCAATTACAGACTTCTCATGCTTCTCAATTATTGGCAAGCCATAAAATCGGCAGTTCTGAAAAATCAGCCCTTGTTCCTTTAAAATTTTTGGAACACTAATACGCCAGTAATAGTCATCGAATTTCCATCGATAATATTGAATTCTTTTAATAATTTTATGAATAATCATTAAAGACCTACAGTCGTTTCAGTTTTTTAAAAAATTTACATCCGTACTTATAAGGCGCAATCAATGAAATCAACATCATCTTTAAATTCTGGCGCGCCGGTCTTATAAAAATTTGCAAAATATTCGGACTAAATTGAGCAATAAGCGTAGCAATTGCTGCACCTTTTATTCCATAAATAGGAATTAGGATTAAATTAAATGCCACATTCAGAACTGCCCCGAAAGCGGTGTAATACATACTGTACTTTTGTAAGTTCTCTGTAATAAGCCACTTTCCATGAGCGAACGACATACATACCGCGACTCCTGCCCATATCTGTATTGAAAAAACAGATGCGGTTTCAGCGTAAGCTTCGCCATACATTAAATTAATAGCGAATGGAGCCAGCAACGTTGCAACTACCGCCACAAATATGCCGAGCCAAGTCATGAAATCGTATAACTGTTGAATTCTTGCAAGATAGAGTGCTTCACTTTGCTTCTTGGCACTCATAATTGCAGGAAAAACAGAACTGGCAATTCCCATCGGTACAAAATACCAAATCTCACTGAGTCGGACAGCAACAGAAAATAGTCCAACCTCTTTATCTCCAAGCATTTGGCCGATCATGATTTGATCGATCCGCATGTAGATCATTACAGTTAAGCCAGATAGAATCAATGGCCAACTGTGTGAAAGCATTTCGCGGGCTACGTCTTTTCTGTATCGCCAAGTTTTAATTTTTTTTAGATTTTTCTTATACGCCAGAACTAGAAAAAATGAGGTCAAGGCAACTTCACCCAAACCAACCAGGCCAAATCCAATAAGTGACGCGGAAGTTAATAGCATCACTATCTTAACTAGTGTCATTAGTACAAATGCACTATTTGCCGCAATTACGGTGTATTTTGACTTTACCGTAGCCTGGAAATAGAAATCTATGACATTGAACGATTGAAATATAAAGCCAGCAGCAGTTAACCCAACAAGTATAAAAACTTCCGTTTCACCTGGGCGCAAAAACATTATTGCAACCATCGTTATAAGAATAGTTAATACTCCGCCAACTAACTTCAAAGCAAATGCGGTACCTAGTAACGCATCTTCTCTTTCTGGGTTCTTTATCAATTCACGGATAACGATGTTATCCAAACCCAGTGAGGCAAAGGTACCGAACAGCCCACCGAAAGCTCCGGCATAGCTAAGAACTCCAAGTCCTGATGGACCTAAGTACCTTGCCACCCAGACTCCGACGATAAGCCCCACTCCCATCCGGAGAATTTTGTCTGCAAAGAGCCAGCTGCTATTTCCAAGTATTGCCTGGAGCCCCTGGCGCCCGTCGAGTCTCTTCCGAACAGAGATGGGGAGGTACTTAAACCAGCCGGCATTCATGAGACATCCAATCTGCAAGGCTGGTCCGAATTGCGCACGGCTTCGCTCCGCTGTAATAGGCCTCGTCCGTCACGCCACCGAGGCACTAAAGTCCTTGTACGTCATTTCAATGCCGCGCTTCAAATCAATGCTGGCTGTCCAACCCATGGCACCCAGTCGCGATACGTCGAGCAGCTTGCGCGGGGTGCCGTCTGGCTTGGAGGCATCGAAGGCCAGCTCGCCCTCAAACCCCACCACCGCCTTGATGGTTTCGGCCAGCTCGCGGATGGTGACATCGGTGCCGGTGCCCACGTTGTACAGGCCGTCGTTCACGCCTTCGTTTTCCATGAGGAACACGCTGGCATCGGCCATGTCGTCCACGTGCAGAAACTCGCGCATGGGTTTGCCGGAGCCCCAGACTTCAAGTTGTTTGTCACCACGCAGCTTGGCCTCGTGTGCCTTGCGGATCAGCGCGGGCAGCACGTGCGAGTTGTTCAGGTCGTAGTTGTCGTTGGGGCCATACAGGTTGGTGGGCATGGCGCTGACGTAATGCCGTCCGTACTGGCGGTTGTACGACTCGCACATCTTTACGCCTGCGATCTTGGCAATGGCGTAGGGCTCGTTGGTGGCTTCCAGCGGACCGGTCAACAAATACTCTTCCTTGATAGGCTGAGGGCAGTCGCGCGGGTAGATGCAGCTGGAGCCCAGCGACAGCATGCGCTGCACACCGGCTTCGTGCGCCGCACCAATGACGTTGGCCTCGATCATCAGATTTTGGTAGATGAAGTCGGCACGGTAGACGTTGTTGGCGTGGATGCCACCCACCTTGGCCGCGGCCAGAAAGATGTAGCCCGGTTTCTCAGACTGCATGAATTTCCGCACTGCAGCCTGGTCCAGCAGGTCGAGTTCCTTGTGGGTGCGGGTGACGATATGTCTGTAGCCTTTGGCCTGGAGCTTGCGCACAATGGCCGAGCCCACCATGCCGCGATGGCCGGCAACGAATATTTTCGTATCACGGTCCATGGGCATTACTCGTGGTGGTCGTAGGTGTTGAAACCGGCGAGTTTGACCAGCGCGTCGCGCTTGGCGGCGGAATAGTCGGACTGCACCATTTCGCTCACCAGTTCGCGCAGCGAAGTCGCCGGTGTCCAGCCCAGCTTGACGCGCGCCTTGGTGGCATCGCCCAGCAGGGTTTCGACTTCTGTGGGGCGGTAGTAGCGTGGGTCGACCTTGACGATCACGTCACCCACCTTGCACTTGGCCTGGTCGCCTTCGACCTTGTCGACGATGCCGACTTCGTTCTCGCCCTCGCCTTCAAAGCGAATGGTGATGCCCAGCTCGGCACCTGCAAACTCCACAAATTGGCGCACGCTGTATTGCACGCCAGTGGCGATCACGAAGTCTTCGGCTTTGTCTTGCTGCAGCATCAGCCACTGCATCTCGACGTAGTCGCGTGCGTGGCCCCAGTCGCGCAGCGCGCTCATGTTGCCGAGGAACAGGCTTTCTTGCAGGCCCAGCGCGATGCGGGAGATGGCGCGCGTGATCTTGCGGGTCACGAAGGTTTCGCCGCGCACGGGGCTTTCGTGGTTGAACAAAATGCCGTTGCAGGCGTACATGCCATAGGCCTCGCGGTAGTTCACCGTGATCCAGTAGGCATACATCTTGGCTACCGCGTAAGGGCTGCGCGGGTAGAAAGGCGTGGTTTCCTTTTGGGGGATTTCTTGCACCAGGCCATAAAGTTCGCTGGTGGATGCCTGGTAGAAACGGGTCTTCTTTTCCAGGCCCAGGATGCGCATGGCTTCCAGGATACGCAGCGCGCCAATGCCGTCGGCGTTGGCGGTGTACTCGGGTTCTTCGAACGACACCGCCACGTGGCTTTGCGCCGCCAGGTTATAGATTTCGTCGGGTTGCACTTTTTGGATGATGCGGACCAGGCTGGTGGAGTCGGTCAGATCACCGTGATGCAGCACAAACTTGCGACCGTCCATATGCGGGTCTTGGTACAGGTGGTCAATACGGTCGGTATTGAACAGCGAGCTGCGCCGCTTGATACCGTGCACCTCATAGCCCTTCTTAAGCAGAAACTCTGCAAGATAGGCACCGTCTTGGCCGGTGACGCCGGTAATGAGAGCGATCTTATGTGTGGTCAATTAAAACTCCAGTTACGAAAGATTGGTTGTGCCTCCCAGATTATGGGAGGCGGGTATTTAGCCGACTGAATGGTTGTATTTGCACACAACGGAGTTACCCGTTGGCAAATACGCTGTAAGTACGCGAAGGCATTCAAACATCGTTGATGACGGAACCCACCAGCGTGGCCCCTGCTTGCTGCAGGCTCAGCATAAGCTGTGCCACCTCGGGAACCAGGCTGCGGTTTTCACGGGCCAGCAGCAAGGCAGCACCGGCACGCACCGCAATGGTTTGCGCGTCGGCATAGGCAGTACCAGAGGGCGTATCGATAATCACAATATCGAAATCTGCGCTCACGGATTGCAAGAGCTCGGAAAACGCGGGGCGGCCCAGCAGCTCTTGGGGGTTAGGCGGTGTGGGCCCGGCAGGCAGAACCGACAAGGCCAGCAGGGATGGAATACGGACTATGGCCTGGGTGGTAGCCCGCCCCGCCAGAATGCTGGACAGGCCCGATTCGTTGCCTAGCTTGAACAGTTCGTGCTGGCGTGGCTTGCGCAGGTCGGCATCGATCAGCAGGGTGCGCTCGCCCAGTTGCGAGAACACGATGGCCAGGTTGGCGGCAATAAAACTGCGGCCATCGCCAGCACCCGGGCTGACGATGGCCAGCGCCTTGCGGTGCGTCTCGGCATCAAACCAACGCAGCATGAGCTGGCTACGCAATGCACGCAGTTGCTCCACCACCTTGCTGTAAGGCGTGTAGGCGGCCACCAGCTCTGTGCCAAAGCTGGAGTCGCGGGCAGGCAGGTAGGAGTAGTCAAACTGGTGCGACAGGGCAAACCGAATGTCGTCCTCGGTGAGCAGCCCTAGTTGGATGGCGGCATCACCAAAGCGCTTGCCCTGCTCTTTTTGCATGCGCAGGATGCGTTCGGCGTTCTCAGGGGTGAGGCGGCCTGCATCGACCAGAATGGCGCCGATAGAGCGGGTAGCACCAGCGGTGCCCAGGTTGGCGTAGAGGGGAGCGTCCATCGCTTTCATAATTGGGTTCCGAATCGCATTCAAGTCGCTGCCGCACCGACACGCGATCGGCGCTTAAACAAGGGGTTCAGAAGATCACGCCACCGCGGCGGTGTGGCCACCGATGCAATAGAGGCAAGCACTGGAAGGTTGGTGATGGATGCCAGGTCTTCCGCAGAGCGCACGCGGCGGTTGATGAGCTCTTGCAGCAGCGCAATGCCCAGCCCCAGCATGGTTCCCATGATGATGGAGGCGGCAACGTTGATCAAGATATTGGGCTTGGCCGGTGCCGTGGGCTCCGCGGCAGGGGTAAGAACGGCCACGTTGGTCTGCACCGTTTGGCTTTCCATGCGGGTTTGCATGGATTTTGTGCTGACGGTGTCGAAAGCGCGCTGCGCGGTTTCGACTTCGCGCTTGAGGATGGTGATTTCGTCGCGCTGCTGGCTCAGATCGATCACGCGCTTTTTCTGCGACTCAATCGCCTGGGCCAGTTCTTTTTCGCGTTGCCGACCCACCTGGTAGGAGGTGTTGATGCTGCTGGAAATTTGCCGGGTTTCTGCCGCCAGCCTGCTCTTCAGGGATGCCAGCTCCGACTGCATGCTTTGCGTTTGCGGATGGTTTTGGCCAAGATTGACATTGCTGTCTTGCAATTTGGATTCGAGCCGATTGACATCGGACTTGAGACTCACGATGACCGGGTTTTGCATCACATCCGACAGCGTGTCTGAGTTGCCGCTGGATTGGCGCTTGCTGGAGCTATCGGAGGTTTGGGCCTGCACGGTGGTCAAGACCTGCGAGAGTTCGCTGAGCTTGGCCTTTTCATAGTCCACCCGCTGCTCGTCCATGGCCAGGACGTTGTTCTTTTCCTGGTATTGGGTCAGGGCAGCCTGGGCTTTTTCGAGCTGGTCACGCAAAGTTTTGGCCTGGCCTTCGAACCAGTTGGCATATTGCCGGGCGGGCTCGATTTTGAGGTCGAGGTTGACATCGATGTAGGCCTGGGCAAAAGCATTCGCCACCGCCGCCACATAGGCCGGGTCGGTTCCCGAGAAGCCGATGCTGATGACGTTGCTTTCTTTGGAGGGCTTGACATCCAGCTTTTGCTGCAAGCCCGAAGCGAGCCACAGGTTGAGCTGGCCTTTGCCTTTGGTGGCGGTCATCCACCGCTCTTTCATGCCAGGGAGGTCTTCCAGGTGCATCAGCTGCACCACACGCTGGGCAACTCGGTCACTGTTGATGATGTCGAGCTGGGTGGCCATGTAGCTAGGCGCAATCAAGCCTGGCAGAACCACACCGGCCACCGGATCGGGCGACTTGACATCGATTACCAGTGCGGTACTGGCGATGTATTGCTTGGGCAAGCGCACGCTGACCACAAAGGTCGTAACCACAATGGCGATCAGCGTCAAGAGCGCTATCTTGTAACGCGCGCGCAGGATGAGCAGAAAAAGCTGGGGGGTCATAGTAGATGGGCGTGCCTAGAAAAGGCTTTCACGGATGTAAAGCACATCGTTGGGAAGAACCGGATCGGTCATGGGCGGAGAAATTTCTTCCACGCGGCCCGCAGCATTTTTGCGGTGCAGGCGCACGCCTCTTTCGGTGCCGCGCAAGGTGGGGCCACCGCCGGTGGCCAGTGCCTGCATGACGGTCATGCCGCGTTCGATGCGGTACACACCTGAGCGCTGTGCTTCGCCGTAGATATAGAAAACCGGCGCACGCGGCACATACACCGTGTCGCCACCCATCACCAGAATATCTTCGTCGGGTCGGTCGGTCAGGTAAAGCGAAGGGATGTCTATCTCTTTGCGGAAAGGCTTGCCCTCACGCAAGCCGGTGATGATGACCACATCGCCACCGCCCGGAGAAGCTCCCCCACCGGTGATAGCACCACCGGCGGCAGCCAAAATGTCACTGACGCGCGTGTTGACAATTTCCAGCGGAAAACGCCCAGGCTTGGTGACCTGCCCCAGCACAGACACCTGGCTACCGCGCACCAGCAAAAGAATGATGTTGACCTGGGGTTTGCGAACAAAGCCCCCTTGCACCAGGGCATCTGCAATTTTTTGCTCTGCGGCACCGATAGACAAGCCACCCAATTGAACCGCCCCCACCAGCGGATAGGTAATGGCGCCGCCCTCTGAAACACGGGCTTCAATAGTGAGATCTGGATTCTGAAAAACCTGGACACGGATGGTGTCGCCAGCACCCAGCACGAATTCCTGCTTTGGCTGTGCCCAGGCGTTGATAGCGAATAAAGCGATGGATAAAAAGAATGCGCGAACCAGACGGTGGGTCATAAGATTTTGGAGGAACTTTCTGGGGAAACAGCAGGCCCGCTGATTAGCGTACAAACCTGGTTCAACATACAAATTTCAATAGCGGCGTTTTGTTGCACCCAAATGGCCTAGCGACTCACTTTACCAGTCGGGTGTTACAGGCCCTGGTTTCCCCCAAAATGGCTATCACACCTTGGAATATTTGACGACAGACAAAATGCAAAAATTAATATTCCTTTTGCGCTCTTGGTAACAGTTTTGGCACTTTCTGAGAACTTTAGCTTACTTTGCTGCACTGCACAATGACTGCGTCGGAACCTTTGCGTAACAAATAATCTCGCGCCCGCTCATGCCCGGCCGATACTGAAATACTCAATACCCAGGTCTCTTACCAAGGCCGGGTCGTACAAATTGCGCCCATCAAACACCACGGGTTGGCGCATACGGCTCTTGATGGCATCGAAATCGGGGCTGCGGAATTCTTTCCACTCCGTCACGATGACCAGGGCATCGGCACCATCCAGAGCGCTTTTGGGGCGGCCTGCGAAGCTCAGGCGCGGCTCATCGCCAAAAATGCGCTCCGCTTCGGTCATGGCCACAGGGTCGTAGGCGGTGACGGTGGCACCGCGACGCAACAACTCGGCCACCACAACCCGGCTGGGGGCGTCGCGCATGTCGTCGGTATTGGGCTTGAAAGCCAAACCCCACAGCGCAAAGCGCCGACCCGACAGGTCTTCACCAAAGCGCTGGATTATTTTTTGGACCAGCACATGCTTTTGCGCATCGTTGGCTTCTTCTACAGCGCTCAAAACGCGCAAGACATTGCCATGCTGGCCGGCGGTTTTGATCAGCGCCTTGACATCTTTCGGGAAACAGGAGCCACCGTAGCCGCAGCCCGAGTAGAGAAAGTGGCTGCCAATACGCGGGTCACTTCCGATGCCCATGCGCACCAATTCAATATCGGCCCCCAGGGCTTCGGCCAGATTGGCCAACTCGTTCATGAAGCTGATGCGCGTGGCCAGCATGGCGTTGGCCGCATATTTGGTGAGCTCTGCCGAGCGAACATCCATGAGGACCAGCTTTTCGTGGTTGCGCTGAAAAGGTCCGTAGAGCTGGCGCATGAGGCCAATGGCCTTGTCGTCATCCGCGCCGACCACAATACGGTCCGGGCGCATGAAGTCTTCAATGGCGGCGCCTTCCTTCAAAAACTCGGGGTTGGACACCACGCTGAAATCAAGGCCGCTGTCGCGGGCGGCCAACTCAGCCTGTATCGCTGCGCGGACCTTGTCTGCGGTGCCCACGGGTACGGTGGATTTGTCGACCACCACGCGGTAGCCGTCCATGTGCTTGCCGATGTTGCGCGCCGCAGCCAATACATATTTGAGATCGGCGGAGCCGTCTTCGTCGGGGGGGGTGCCTACGGCGATGAACTGGATGGCACCAAATTGGGCCGCGCGCTGGGTATCGGTGGTGAACGACAGCCGCCCCGCCTCGACGTTGCGCCGCACGACTTCCTGCAGGCCAGGTTCGTGGATAGGGATACCGCCTTCTTCCAGGATCTTGATCTTGGTCGGGTCTACATCCAGGCACAACACGTCGTTGCCCACGTCGGCCAGACAAGCGCCCGACACAAGGCCCACATAGCCGGTACCAATGACCGTGATCTTCATAACAGACGCCCTTTAGTCAAATTCCAAAACATTCAGCAATTGCCGCAATGGCCACACCGCCCAACAAACTACGCACCATTTTGGCACTGTGCCATGACCATCAAGATTCCAGACACGCTTTTGCAACGCCGCAAAAACACAGATCTCTGTGGATGCAAGCACAGAAAACAGCTTAAACCGGAGAGAGTGCGAGGCCTAAGGCACAGAGGTTTGGCAAAGTACAAAGGCCCGTGCCGCAGACTCCAAAAGACCCGAAAGAAGCCCGAGTGTCCTGGGCACCGGCGAAGCACCAACCCGGGGCGTTGCCTGCTCGCTGTAAGAAAAGTAAAAATTGAAACCAAAAACTCTTAAGACATTCGCCGCAGAGCAATCACACCGACAAGCACCAGCCCCGCTATCAACATACGCAGATCAACCTCAGTAGCCTCTTCGGTGCGATCCATCGCAGCAGGTGCCGAGAAAGCCGCTTTGTCGTCGGTACGGCTACGCAGTAGCGGAGAGGACAAGGACACCTTCACCATGCTCCCGCCTTGTAGAGAATCTACAAGTGCATCCATTCCAGCCGTGTCCTTCGCAATCCCCAAACCTGCCGACAAAACAGACTGGTGCGCCGTTGCATTGACCGCTGTCGCTGCCCAGGCACCTGATGCCGATGCAAGGCAAAGCACGAAACTCGCGATGATTTTGATCAGGTTGGCCATAAAAAACTCCAGCGTTAAATTTGGATGAAAAGCAATCAGCAACATCCATGCCCAACCGATGGTAAACCCTTAATTTGCCAAAAAATGCCCAATCAAAACAATATGTTGCATTGCAACAATATTTTTTACACTTACGTCTGGCCACGCTAAGATGGCTGAAATGTAAAAAATACCGACATGGCATACAACTTTTGAACACATGCGAAGCGCAGATATCGCTACATTTGTGCATACATTTCACTAAAAGGCTTTGTTTTTCTACTTGCCCATGATCAACGCTCTTGACAAACACAAAAATTTCTTACGCCCGAGCTTTACGCTAACCAGCGCCATTGAGGCATTTCTCGATCCATTGATTGCAATGGCCACGTTGGCAGCCTGCCTGGCGTGGTTTGCGCACCCGCCTTCGGCGCGCTATCTCATCTTGGGCGTGATCACGTTTTCTTTATCGTTCCCCGGCAACGTTGGTTTCCATGAAATCCCGCGGCGCATGGTGCGTAAGTTATTGACCAATTGGCTGGTGTTTTTGGTGATT
Organism: Rhodoferax sp. LS1P39; assembly: GCF_056521425.1. Lineage (NCBI taxonomy): Bacteria > Pseudomonadati > Pseudomonadota > Betaproteobacteria > Burkholderiales > Comamonadaceae > Rhodoferax > Rhodoferax sp. LS1P39. Next base: position 563,160 of record NZ_JBWMAV010000002.1, read on the forward strand.
CTGGGCGGCTTTGGCCTTGCCACCGGCTATGCGCAGACGTTTACCCGACCGGTGTTGGTTGCTTGGGCCATCGTCACGCCGTTTGTGCAAATTGGCAGCCACTTTTTTCTGCGCTGGGCCATGCCCAAAGCAATTGCCAAGAGCGGTCAACAGCGAAAAGTGGTGATCACAGGTGTGAATGAAGTCGGACTTCGCTTATTGCGGGAGTTTGAATCCAACCCCTACCTGAACACCCAGGTATTGGGGTTTTTTGACGACCGTAATTCAGAACGTTTGAGCGAGCTCGGCAGCGTACCGATGCTGGGACGCATGGCCGACTTGGCTGACTACATGAAAGAAACCGATGTGGAGGCCATCTATTTGGCGCTGCCCATGGCTTCGCAGCCCCGCATTTTGAGCGTGCTGGACGATCTGAAGGACACCACGGCATCGATCTATTTTGTGCCCGACATCTTCATGACCGACCTGATCCAGGGGCGGCTGACGAATGTAGGCCCCATGCCTGTGATGGCGGTGTGCGAAACCCCGTTCAACGGCACCAGCGGACTGGTGAAGCGTGCCTCCGACATTGTGATTTCGCTGCTGGTGTTGCTGCTGGGTGCGCCGATTTTTCTGCTGCTGGCCCTGGCGGTCAAACTCACTTCGCCCGGCCCGATCATCTTCAAACAGCGCCGCTACGGGCTGGATGGCAAAGAGATTTTGGTCTACAAGTTTCGCTCGATGACCACCGAAGACAACGGTGCTGTCGTCAAGCAGGCGACCAAGAACGACAGCCGCATCACCCCCTTGGGCAATATTTTGCGCAAGACGTCGCTGGATGAGCTGCCGCAGTTCCTCAACGTGCTGCAAGGCCGCATGAGCATCGTGGGGCCGCGCCCGCATGCGGTGGCGCACAACGAGACCTACCGCAAGCTGGTCAAGGGCTACATGGTGCGGCACAAGGTAAAGCCTGGCATTACCGGCTGGGCGCAGGTCAGCGGCTACCGCGGCGAGACGGACACCATCGACAAAATGGAAAAGCGCATCGAGTACGACCTGGAGTACCTGCGCAACTGGTCGCTGGGGTTTGACCTGTGGATCATCGTGAAAACCGTGCTGGTGGTTTTGAACGACAAAAAAGCGTACTGAAGACGTACGCTACAGGTTTAATAGCTGCTCGCGCTTATGGAATAAGCGCTAGCGGCCTATTTTTCTTATAGCTTCTCCACCACCTGCTCCCGCACCGCCCTGAGCTGTTTGGCGCTGACGTGCTGTGGTGCGATCTCAGCCAGGGGCCGCAGCACAAAGGCCCGCTCCTGCATGCGCGGATGGGGGATGGTCAATGCCGGGCTGCTGACCTGCCCGCTGCCAAACAACAAAATGTCCAGATCCAGCGTGCGCGGCGCGTTGCGGTAGGGGCGTTTGCGACCTGCTGAGCGCTCTACATTTTGCAGCTGCTCCAGCAGGTGTGGCGGGCACAGGGTGGTTAAAACCTCTACAACAGCGTTGACGTAGTCGGGCCCGTCGGAGTCGATGGGCGTGGTGAGGTACAGCGCAGACCGGTGCACCACTTGGGTGCCGGGCAAGGCGTGGATGCTGTCCATGGCCTTGCGCACGGTGCTGGCGGCATCGCCCAGGTTGGCACCCAGGGCGATGTAGGCAGTCACCGGCTCAGGCATCGGAGCCTGGTGCGGCACCAGCACCGCCGGGCTTGCGGCGGCGGCGGCGTTTTTTGGGGGCGGCGTCGGGATCGGTCTGGGGCGCCGCGTCTGCAGTAGCACCGGCACTGGCCACGGGCACCACGCGGGGCACGCGCACCGGCTTCTGGCGGCGGGCCTGCTCTTCGCGGGCCTGGGCCAGCAGGTCTTCGCGCTGGTCGTCGCTGCCGGTGGTGAACTCTTGCCACCAGTCGGCGATCAGCTGGTCGACTTCTCCGGCATCGGCGCGCAGGCGCATGAAGTCGAAAGCGGCGCGGAAGCGCGGCTGGTCGATCATGCCGTAGGGGCCGCTGCCCACGCGTTTCTCGAAGCGGGGTTGCATGAGCCAGGTTTCGCGCATGTCCCCGGCCAGGCGGCCCCGGCCTGAGACGTCGCCGATGCGGGCGTTGAACACGTCTTCCACCGCGTCTTGCAGCGCCGCAAACGAGGGCTGCTGGCCCGAGCGGGCGGCCCAGCCGTCGCGCACGTCGGCCCACAGCACGCAGGCCAGCAGGAAGCTGGGCGCGACCGGTTTGCCCTCGCCCACGCGGCGGTCGGTGTCTTGCAGGGCGGCCAGCACAAAGGGCTGGTCGGCGCGCTCCACCACCACATCCAGCAGCGGGTAGATGCCGGTGGCCATGCCGAGCTTGCGCAGCTGGGCGATGGTGGCCACGGCGTGGCCGGTTTGCAGCAGCTTGAGCATTTCGTCAAACAAACGGCTTTGCGGCACGTCGGCCAGCAGCTTTTGCGAATTCACCAGCGGGGCGGCGGTTTTGGGCTCAAGTGCGAAGCCCAGCGGGCCCAGCTTGGCGGAGAAGCGCACGGCGCGGATGATGCGCACCGGGTCTTCGCGGTAGCGGGTGGCGGGGTCGCCAATCATGCGGATGACTTTGTTTTTGCTGTCCTTCAGGCCACCGTGGTAGTCCACCACGATCTGGCTCTGGGGGTCGTAGTACATGGCGTTGATGGTGAAGTCGCGGCGCACCGCGTCTTCTTCCTGCGGGCCCCAGACGTTGTCGCGCAGAACGCGGCCACTGGAGTCCACCGCGTGCTTCATGTTGGCCAGCTCGCTCTTGCTGGTGCGCTCGTTGCCCGCAACCTGCTCGGCGGCGGCGTTGTCCATGTAGGCGCGGAAGGTGGAGACTTCGATGACTTCGTTCTCGCGGCCCCGGCCATAGACCACGTGGACGATGCGAAAGCGCCGCCCGATGATGAAGGCGCGGCGAAACAGGCCTTTGACCTGCTCGGGCGTGGCGTTGGTGGCCACGTCGAAGTCTTTGGGCCGCAGGCCGACCAGCAGGTCGCGCACTGCACCGCCGACGATGTAGGCCTCAAAACCGGCCTGCTGCAGGGTGCTGACCACGTTGAGGGCGCGCTCGTCGACCAGGTTGGGGTTGATGCCGTGCTCGGAGACGGGGATTTCGACGCGTTTGCCAAACTTGGGCGTTTTGGCGGCAGGCTTTTTGCCGAGTATTTTGTCGATGAAGGTCTTGATCATGGTTGCTCAGTAAACAGGTCCAGTATGCGCCAGCCGCGCTGGGTGGCGATGGCGCGCAGGGGCGCATCGGGATTGGTGGCCACCGGGTGCTGCACTTTTTCGAGCAGGGCCAGGTCGTTGATGGAGTCGGAGTAGAAGGTGGCGTCCACGTCGTGCCAGCTTAAGCCCCGTGCGGCCAGCCAGTTCTCGACGCGGGTGATCTTGCCTTCGCGGAACGACGGCACGCCCTGGATCTGGCCGGTCATCCAGCCATCGGCACCGTGCTCCAGGTCGACCGCGATGAGCTCGGCCACGCCCAGGGCATCGGCGATGGGGCGGGTGACGAAGGTGTTGGTGGCGGTGACGATGATGATCTGGTCGCCCGCGTCCTGGTGCTGTTTGAGCAGATCGCGCGCCACGGGTTGTATGGCCGGCAGGATCACCGTGCGCATGAAATCGGCGTGGGCAGCTATGGATTTTGCAGCACCATGCTTGCGCGCGGCTTCGGTGGCAAACAGCACGTACTCGGCAATGTCAAGCGTGCCGGCCTTGTAGTGGGCGTAGAAGTAGTCGTTGCGCTGCTTGAAGGCCACCGGGTCGGCCCAGCCGATGGTGGCGGTGTAGTCGCCCCAGGCGTAGTCGGAGTCCAGGGGCAGCAAGGTGTGGTCGAGGTCGAACAGGGCCAGTTTCATGGGGGTCACTTTCAGATTGTTTCCAGCATGGATTTAACCAAAGGGATGGTGATGGCGCGCTGGGTTTGCAGGGCGTAGCGGTCCAGGTGTTCCAGCAGCTGCATCAGGCTGCCCAGGTCGCGGCTGAAGCGGCGCAGCAGGTAGTCCACCACCTCGGCGCTCAGCGCCACGCCACGGGCCTGCGCCTCCTGGCCCAGCACGGTGCGCAGCTCGGCTTCGCTGAGCAGTTGCAGGGCAAACACATTGCCACCACCCAGGCGGGTGCGCAGGTCTTCACGCAGTTGCAGGTCGGCCGGCGGCACGTCGCCCGCGCCCAGCACCCAGCAGCTACAGGTTTGCGCGTTGACAAACCACTTGAAGGCCATGTGCTGCTGCGCGGGGTTGTACAGGTGCACGTCGTCCAGCAGCACCGCCGCCCAGGCGTCGTCGAATTCGGGTGGCTCGTAGACGCTGGGGTCCATCCAGCCCACGCGCGCGGCCTGCATGCGGTAGGCCTCGCGCACGGCGCGCAGCATATGGGTTTTGCCGGTGGCGGGGCCGCCCCACAGGTAGGTTTGCAGCGGGCGACCGGTAGCCACCACGGCCTGCTGCACATGCTGCAGCGCCGCCGCGTTGGGGCCACCAAAGAAGTTGGCCAGCGTGGGGCTGGTGCCCAGGCCGATATCGAGTACCAGTTGCTGCATCCTGACCTATCCCTGGTACAGCCTGCTGGCCAGGTAGCTGTCGCGGATGCGGCGTATGGCCACCAACAGCACGGCGCTGGCGGGCAGCGCTACCAAAATACCCACAAAGCCAAACACCTGGCCAAAGGCCAGCAGGGCAAAAATCACCGCCAGCGGGTGCAGGCCGATGCGCTCACCCACCAGCCGGGGCGTGAGAAACAGGCTCTCCACAAACTGGCCAATGCCAAACACCACCGCCACCATGACCACCGCCTTGATGGACGCAAACTGCAGCAGCCCGGCCAGCGCTGCCAGCACCAAGCCCACGCCAAAGCCCAGATACGGCACAAACATGGCCAGCCCGGTAAACAGGCCGATGGGCAGGCCCAGATCCAGCCCGAACAGCGACAGGCCGATGGCGTAGAACGCCGCCATGATCAGCATCACCAGCAACTGGCCGCGCAGGTACTGGCCCAGCACCTCGTCGGCCTCGGCCACAAAGCTGTCAAAACCCGGGCGCACGCGGGTGGGTACCAGCGATACCAGCTGGGCGATGAAGCGGTCCCAGTCCATCAGCAGGTAAAACAGCGCCACCGGAATCAGCACCAGGTTGCCCAGCACCGCCATGGCCACGCTACCACCCAGCCGCACCGACGACACCAATGAGCCCAGCGCGTCTTCCACATTCGCGTTGAGGTACTTGAACACAAAAGCCTTGATGCTGACCGGATCGAGCGCCACCTTCACACCCAGCTGGGCCAGCAGGGGCTTGAGCCAGTTGGCCAGGCCGTCCAGCAGCAAGGGCAGCTGCTCGCGCATCAAGGGCGCTTCCTTGACCAGGATGGGCACGATCAGCAGCAGGATGGCCAGCATCACCACGATGAACAGCAGCTCCACCACGGCCACCGCCAGCGCGCGCGGCACGCGGCCCCGGCACAGGCTGTCGAGCCGGTCTACCAGCGGCGTGAGCATGTAGGCCAGCACGGCAGCCACCACAAACGGGGTCAGCACCGGCCCCAGCAGCCACAGGGCCAGCACGGCCACCACGGCGATCGAGAACCAGGCCAGGGCGCGCCGTTGGGTAGAGGTAAATTGCATCGGATGGAGGGTGTGGGGCTCAGTGTGGAATGAAAACAGAGATTCGGGCCAATTCGGCGGCATGCCGCCTGCCCTTAAAATCCGTGCAAATTGTAGAGGGCTACGCGGGCAAATCCCGCTGGCCCTGATATCTGGGCGGTTTTACCGCCCTCCACCTCTTGATTCACCCCGCGTGAACGCACCGACCATGACTTCTTCCCACACCGCCCCCCTCTCCTACAAAGACGCAGGGGTCGACATCGACGCAGGCGACGCGCTGGTCGAACGCATCAAACCTTTGGCCAAAAAGACCATGCGCGAAGGCGTGCTGGCGGGCATTGGCGGCTTTGGCGCGCTGTTTGAAGTGCCCAAGCGCTACAAAGAGCCGGTGCTGGTGAGCGGCACCGACGGCGTGGGCACCAAGCTGCGCCTGGCGTTTGAGTGGAACATGCACGACACCGTGGGCATCGACCTGGTGGCCATGAGCGTCAACGACGTGCTGGTGCAAGGTGCCGAGCCGCTGTTTTTCCTGGACTACTTTGCCTGCGGCAAGCTGGACGTGGACACCGCCGCGGCCGTGGTGGGCGGCATCGCCAAGGGCTGCGAACTGAGCGGCTGCGCGCTGATTGGCGGCGAAACCGCAGAAATGCCCGGCATGTACCCTGCGGGCGAGTACGACCTGGCCGGTTTTGCCGTGGGCGCGGTCGAAAAATCCAAGATCCTGACGGGCCGCGACATCCAGCCCGGCGACGTGGTGCTCGGCCTGGCCAGCAGCGGCGTGCACTCCAACGGCTTCAGCCTGGTGCGCAAGTGCATCGAGCGCGCCGGTGACGCAGCCCCGGCCACGCTGGACGGCAAGCCCTTCAAGCAAGCCCTGATGGAGCCCACCCGCCTGTACGTGAAAAACGTGCTGGCCGCGCTGGCCGAGCACCCCATCAAGGCCCTGGCCCACATCACCGGCGGCGGCCTGCTGGAGAACATCCCCCGCGTGCTGCCCGAAGGCACGGCAGCGCACCTGGTCAAGGGCAGCTGGCCCCAGACCGAGCTGTTTGCCTGGCTGCAAACCACCGCCGGTATCGACGACTTCGAGATGAACCGCACCTTCAACAACGGCATTGGCATGGTGGTGGTGGTGGACGCGGCGAACGCTGCCGCCACCGCAGCCACTCTGCGTGGCCTGGGCGAGGCTGTTTACCAGATCGGCGTGATCGGCGCACGCGGCGAAGGCGCTGCGGTAGTGGTAGCGTAAATTTATACAAAATGGACTGCCAGCGCTTATTCCTTAAGCGTGAGCAGCTATTTAAAATGTAGCATAGAGGTCCGCCATGTCCGCACTTACCGAAGACCAGGCCCGCAGCTACATGCACAAGCTGCTGGCGGCAATGCACCAGGCGGGCGGCTCGGACCTGTTCATCGCCAGCGACTTCGCGCCCAGCATGAAGGCGCACGGCGAGATGAAGGCGCTGTCCGCCCAAAAGCTCAGCGGCGATGTCACCCGCATGCTGGCCCAGTCGCTGATGAACGAGCGGCAAAACGCCGAGTTCGCCAAGGAAATGGAGTGCAACTTCGCCATGGCACTGCCGGGCGTGGCGCGGTTTCGGGTGAATGTGTTTGTGCAGCAGCAAAACGTCAGCATGGTGATCCGCACCATTGCGGCCGAGATTCCCAGCTTTGCCACGTTGGCGCTGCCGCCGGTGCTGAAGGAAGTCATCATGCACAAGCGCGGGCTGGTGCTGGTGGTGGGCGGCACGGGCTCGGGCAAGTCCACATCGTTGGCGGCCATGATCGACCACCGCAACAGCAGCTCAGGCGGCCACATCATCACCGTGGAAGACCCGGTGGAGTACGTACACACCTCCAAGATGTCGCTGGTGAGCCACCGCGAGGTGGGGGTGGACACGCATTCCTGGCACCACGCGCTGAAGAACACCCTGCGCCAGGCCCCGGACGTGATCTTGATCGGCGAAATCCGCGACCCGCAGACCATGGAGCACGCGATTGCCTTCGCCGAAACCGGCCACCTGTGCCTGGCCACGCTGCACGCCAACAGTGCCAACCAGGCGCTGGACCGCATCATCAACTTCTTCCCCGAAGAGCGGCGCAACCAGCTGCTGATGGACTTGTCGGCCAATCTGCGCGCCATTGTGTCGCAGCGGCTGGTACGCACCGAAGACGGCAAGGGCCGCCGTGCGGCGGTAGAGATTTTGCTCAACACCCCGCTGGTGGCCGACCGTATCTTCAAAGGCCAGTTTGGCGACCTCAAGGCGCTGATGGAAAAATCGCGCGAACTGGGCATGCGCACCTTCGACTGGGCGCTGTTCGAGCTGTACAACGACGGCCAGATCTCCTACGAGGAAGCCCTGCGCAACGCCGACTCCACCAACGAGCTGCGCCTGAACATGAAGCTCAAGAGCGCCCGGGGCGAGCCCGCCACGGCGGGCGGCATGGAGCTGACGTTTGACAAGGCGCTAACCGCCGAAGAAATCGAAGCCCTGCGCGCCGAAGAGCTGCTCAAGCAGCAGCAAAAACGCCGCCAGATGGAAGACGAGCAGCTGGCCCGGCTGCGCCAGGCAAAAACCTAATCCGCTACGGCCAGCGGCGAGGCCAGCACTTTGTCGATGCGCTTGCCGTCCAGGTCCACCACCTCAAACACCCAGCCTGCGCACTCGATGCGCTCGGCCGTGGCCAGCATGCGGCCCGACACCGACATCAGCAGGCCGGCCACGGTGTTGTAGCGGCCCCGGTCTTCTTCGGGCAGGTCTTTGATGTCCAGGCGCGACTTGAGCTCGTTGACCGGCATCAGCCCGTCCAGCAGCCAGGAGCCGTCTTCGCGCTCGGTGGCCCAGGCATCCGTCTGCGCACCGGGCTGCAGCTCGCCGGTGATGGCCTCCAGCAGGTCCCGCGGGGTCATCAGGCCCTGCACCACACCGTACTCGTCCACCACAAACACCATGCGGCCGGCTTTTTCGCGAAACTGCTCCAGCAGCTCCATGCCGCTCAGGGTCTCGGGCAAAAACGCGGCGGGCAATGCATGCGCCTCCACCGGGCCGGGCAAGTCAGGCCCCAGCTCCAGCAGGCGGCCCACGCTGATCACGCCGACCACATCGTCCAGCGACCCCCGGCACACCGGGTACCAGGAGTGCGAGCCCTTGGCCGCGCTGCTGCTGGCCTTTTGCAGGCACTGCGCCACGGTGTGCGAGGCATCCATCCATTCCACGTCGGTGCGCGGCACCATCAGCGAGGTCAGAGGGCGCTCGTCGAGCCGGAACACGTTTTGCACCATCTGGTGCTCGTGCTCCTCGATCACGCCTGCGTCCACGCCCTCCTCCAGGCTGGCCACAATTTCTTCTTCGGTAACGGCACGACCGGCCGCGTTGTCGATACGCAGCAGCTTCAGCACCGCGTGGGTGCTGACCGATAGCAGGCGCACAAAGGGTTTGGCCCCCGAGGCCACATAGGTCATGGGGCGCGACACATGGCGCGCCACCAGCTCGGGGTACAACTGGCCAATGCGCTTGGGCACCAGCTCGCCAAATACGATGGTGATGAAGGTGATCACCGTGACCACCACCACCGTGGCGGTCACATCGGCGGCCCCCACGGCGACACCGAAACTCTGCACCCAGGCCGACACGCCGTCGCTGAAAGCGGCCTCGCCCAAAATACCGTTGACCATGCCGATCGAGGTGATGCCCACCTGCACCGACGACAGAAACTGCGTGGGGTTTTCCAGCAACACCAGGGCCGCCCTGGCCCCCTTGTCCCCCGACTCGGCCATGGCCGTCAACCGCGCCTTGCGGCTGGAAGCCAGCGCCAGCTCTGACATCGAAAACACGCCGTTGAGCAAGGTCAACAGCAAAATCAGCAATAAATCCATGGATCTTCAAACAAAATGAACACATGGCACTTTACTTGATTGGGGATTTGCAGGGCTGCGATAGTCCGCTGCAACGGCTTTTGGACCGGCTGGACTTCTCGCCCAGCCGCGACACCCTGTATTTTTTGGGCGACCTGGTGAACCGCGGCCCGTCTTCTTTAGAAGTGCTGCGCCGCCTGATGGGCTATGGCGATGCCGCCCGCTGCCTGCTGGGCAACCACGACCTGCATTTGCTGGCCGCCGCCCATGGCATCCGCCCCACCCACCGCCTGGACACGCTGCAAGGCATCCTGCAGGCCCCAGACCGCGCCGCGCTGCTCGACTGGCTACGCCACCAGCGCCTGGCCCTGCGCGAGACGCTGGAGGGCCAGGACATCCTGATGGTGCACGCCGGAGTGCTGCCCAGCTGGAGCGCGGCCCAGACCATGGCGCTGGCAGGTGAAGTGGAGGCGGTGTTGCGCGGCCCCAACCTGGCCGCGTTTCTAGGCCAGATGTACGGCAACACCCCGGCGCAGTGGAGCGAGGCCTTGCAGGGCGCGGACCGGCTGCGGGTGATCGTGAATGCCCTGACACGGCTGCGCTTTTGCACCGCCGACGGCGTGATGGAATTCGACAGCAAGGAAGGCGCGGGCACCCGCCCCGAGGGCTACATGCCCTGGTTTGATGTGCCGGGCCGACAGACCGCCCACATGGCCGTGGCTTTTGGCCATTGGTCCACGCTGGGTTGGCTGGGACGCAGCGACCTGCTGTCGCTGGACACCGGCTGTGTATGGGGTGGATCGCTGAGCGCGCTGAAGATCGGGGCCAGCCCGGCCGCCAACGAACTCATCCAGGTGCGCTGCGAGCAGGCGCAGCGCCCAGGAAGTTAAGCTGCCACCGGCTGGGCAACGGCCTTGAACAAAGCCGCGACTTTGCGCTTGGGCTTGATGTTGGCGGAAATGCCTCGCACGGTAGCGTGCTTGGCCGCCGCTTCCCAGTTGGGAGCTACGGTAGTGGCCGTAGGTGCTTCGTAGGGCTTGTCAAAGAACGGATCGCGCGGCGCACTGTGGCGCTGGGGACGCACGTTATGTTGTGGGGGGCGCGGCGCATCGATCACATCGCGCGGATCATCACCACCCCAGGCGCGGCGACCGTCGTTGATACGGCCTTGTTCGCGGATCTTGGGGGTGTCTTCTTCGAATTCCATGGCTTCGAGTTCGATCTTGGTCTTGATCAGCTTCTCGATATCGGCCACCAGGCGTGCATCGCTGCCCGCCACAAAGCTCACCGCCAAGCCCGATGCACCGGCACGGCCGGTACGGCCAATGCGGTGCACATAGTCTTCGGCATTGAATGGCACGTCAAAGTTGAACACCGCAGGCACGTCCTTGATGTCCAGGCCGCGCGCGGCCACATCGGTACACACCAACAAGTCCACTTCGCCCTTTTTGAACGCGTCCAGGGCTTTCAGGCGCTCGTCCTGGCTTTTATCACCGTGTAGGGCGGTGGTTTTCAGGCCTTCTTTTTCCAGCGAGCGGGCCAGGCGGGCGCAGCCCAGCTTGCTGTTCACAAACACAAAGGCCTGCTTCATGCCGCGCGATTTGAGCACCTGGTGCAGGGCACGGCGCTTGTCGTCGGCGTTGACGCTGTAGAAATGCTGCTCCACCGTGGAGGCGGTGGCATTGGAGCGGGCCACTTCGATGGTGACCGGGTCTTGCAGGTAGCTGCTGGCCAGACGCTTGATTTCGGGCGAGAACGTGGCCGAAAACAGCAAGGTGGTGCGCTGCTTGGGCAGGTAGCTCAGGATGCGCTGCAGGTCGGGCAAGAAACCGATGTCGAGCATGCGGTCGGCTTCGTCCAGCACCACGTATTCCACCTGGTTCAGTACCGCGTTCTTTGCTTCGATGTGGTCCAGCAGGCGGCCTGGGGTGGCGACCAGAATCTCCACGCCTTTTTTCAGCTCCAGCGTTTGCGGTTTCATGTCCATGCCGCCAAACACCACGGCGCTGCGCAGGTTGGTGTGCTTGGCATACGACTTGACGGCCTGGGCCACCTGGTCGGCCAGCTCGCGCGTGGGCAAGAGCACCAGGGCGCGCACCGGGTGGCGGGCGGGCGAGGTGGAGGCGTTTTCATGCTTGAGCATGCGTTGCAGCAAGGGCAGCGAGAAAGCTGCCGTCTTGCCGGTGCCGGTCTGGGCCGCGCCCATCACGTCACGGCCTTGCAACACCACCGGAATGGCTTGCGCCTGGATGGGTGTCATGGCGGTGTAGCCCATGTCGGCCACAGCACGTGACAGGGGTTCTGCAAGCTGCAGCTGCGAGAAAGAATCCAGGGGGGTATCGCTCATCAATTCCGGAGGGGTTGTGGCTATTCAAACAATAGCAAATTGCACCCACGTGGCGTGGGTAAACCCCGATTATCTCTGAAATTGCAAAACCCGGTCTAAAACGACAGAAGGCCGATGGAGCCAACGTCCCATCGGCCTTCTGTTTAAGCCTGCAAACCTAGTGCTTAACCGAAACCGCTGGTGCGACCACCGCAGCCTCAAGGGCCGCAGGGGCCACCGCCACCGGCTCTTCATCTGGCAAGGCCTGGGGCATGCGCTCCAAGGCCACTTCCAGCACCTGGTCGATCCACTTCACCGGGATGATTTCCAGGCCGTTTTTGACATTTTCGGGAATGTCCTGCAGGTCCTTGGCGTTTTCTTCAGGGATCAGCACCGTCTTGATGCCGCCGCGTAAAGCAGCCAGCAACTTTTCTTTCAGGCCGCCGATCGCCGTGACTTCGCCGCGCAGGGTGATTTCACCGGTCATGGCCACATCGCCGCGCACCGGAATACCGGTCAGGGCCGACACAAAGGCGGTGGTCATGGCCGCGCCCGCACTGGGGCCGTCCTTGGGCGTGGCGCCATCGGGCACGTGGATGTGGATGTCCTTTTTCTCGAACACTTCGTCCTTGATGCCCAGTCGCTTGGAACGGCTGCGCACCACGGTACGGGCCGCTTCCACCGACTCTTTCATCACGTCGCCCAGCGAACCGGTGCGGGTGATCACGCCCTTGCCGGGCATGATGGCGGCTTCGATGGTGAGCAAATCGCCGCCCACTTCGGTCCAGGCCAAACCCACCACCTGGCCGATCTGGTTTTGCTGCTCGGCACGGCCATAGGTGTACTTTTGCACGCCCAGGTAGTCGTTCAGGTTGTCGGCCGTGACCTTGACCTGCGGCTGCATTTCTTTAAGCAACAGGCCCTTGACCACCTTGCGGCAGATCTTGGAGAGTTCGCGTTCCAGCGAGCGCACACCGGCTTCGCGGGTGTAGTAGCGCACGATGTCGCGCACCGCGTCGAAGCTGACCAACAGCTCGGACTCGTTGAGGCCGTTGTTCTTCAACTGCTTGGGCAGCAGGTACTTGATGGCGATGTTGGTTTTTTCGTCTTCGGTGTAGCCCGACAGGCGGATCACTTCCATGCGGTCCAGCAGGGCCGAAGGGATGTTCATGGAGTTCGAGGTAGCGACAAACATCACGTCGCTCAGGTCGAAGTCCACTTCCACGTAGTGGTCGCCAAAGGTATGGTTTTGCTCGGGGTCCAGCACTTCCAGCAGCGCGCTCGACGGGTCGCCACGGAAATCCGTGCCGAGTTTGTCGATTTCGTCCAGCAAAAACAGCGGATTGCGGGTGCCGATCTTGCTCAGGCTTTGCAGCACCTTGCCCGGCAAGGCACCGATGTAAGTGCGGCGGTGACCGCGGATTTCGGCCTCGTCACGCATGCCGCCCAGGGCCATGCGCACGTACTTGCGCCCGGTGGCCTTGGCAATCGACTGGCCCAGCGAGGTTTTACCCACACCCGGAGGGCCTACCAGACACAGAATGGGTGCCTTGACCTTGTCCACACGCTGTTGCACCGCCAGATATTCCAGGATGCGGTCTTTGACCTTGTCCAGCCCGAAATGGTCTTCATTGAGCACGCCTTCGGCATTGCGCAGGTCGTGCTTGATCTTGGTCTTTTTGCTCCACGGCAAGCCGGTGAGCACGTCGATGTAGTTGCGCACCACCGTGGCTTCGGCCGACATGGGCGACATCAGCTTGAGCTTTTTGAGCTCGGCCTCGGCCTTTTTCAAGGCCTCTTTGGACATCTTGGCGAGCTTGATCTTTTTCTCGATCTCGTCGATGTCTGCGCCCTCTTCGCCTTCGCCCAATTCTTTCTGGATGGCCTTGACCTGCTCGTTCAGGTAGAAGTCGCGCTGGTTCTTTTCCATCTGGCGCTTGACGCGGCCACGGATTTTTTTGTCGACATTCAAGATGTCCACTTCGCGCTCTAGCTGGCCGTAGAGGTTTTCCAGGCGCTCGCGCACATCGGACAGGTCCAGCACCACCTGCTTGCTGTCGAGCTTGAGCGGCAAATGGGCGGCAATGGTGTCGGCCAGGCGACCTGGGTCGTCGATGCTGGAGATCGAGGTCAGGATCTCGGGCGGAATCTTCTTGTTGAGTTTGACGTACTGGTCAAACTGCTGCATCACGGCGCGGCGCAGGGCTTCGATTTCGGTGGTTTTCTGCACCGGCGCAGCGGCGACCACCGGCGTAGTGTTGGCCGTGAAATGCGATTCGCCGTCGTCGATGTGGTTGACGCGGGCCCGTTGCTGGCCTTCGACCAGCACCTTGACCGTGCCGTCCGGCAGTTTCAGCATCTGCAGGATGGTGGAGATGCAGCCGACATCGAACATGTCGGACACCGAGGGCTCATCCTTGGCGGCGGCCTTCTGGGCCACCAGCATGATGCGGCGGTCGGACTCCATCGCGGCTTCCAGTGCCTTGATGCTCTTGGGTCGCCCTACGAACAGGGGGATCACCATATGGGGGAAAACCACCACGTCGCGCAGAGGCAGCAGGGGCAGGTCGAGGGGTTCGGCAGGTAGTGGAGTGTGTCCGGACATGAAGATCCTTTGAGTAACCTGTTGAATATGGACTTCGCGCGGTAATTTTCAACCGGCCCCGCTTCCTATTTTGCAGCGGGGGCCGGTTGACTCCTGTCAGGCCTTCTTGGCGGCTTCGCGGTACACCAGCAGCGGCGGCTTGTTTTCGTCAATCGTCGATTCGTCCACCACCACTTTATCCACATTGTGGTTGGTGGGCAGATCGAACATGGTGTCGATCAAGGACAGCTCCAGAATCGAGCGCAGGCCGCGCGCGCCGGTCTTGCGGGCCAGTGCCTTTTTGGCAATGGCTTTGAGAGCCGACGGACGGATTTCCAGGTCCACGCCTTCCATGGCCAACAGCTTGCTGTACTGTTTGACCAGGGCGTTTTTGGGCTCGGTCAGAATTTGCACCAGCGCATCTTCGCTGAGCTCGGCCAAAGTGGCGACTACCGGCATACGACCCACCAGCTCGGGAATCAATCCAAACTTGATCAGATCTTCGGGCTCGACATCGCGGAACACCTCGGTCAGGCTGCGTTGCGCCTTGCTTTTGACCGCAGCGCCAAAGCCGATGCCCGACGATTCGGTGCGGTTGCCGATAACTTTTTCCAGCCCCGAAAACGCGCCCCCCAGAATGAACAAGATGTTGGTCGTATCGACCTGCAGGAAGTCTTGGTTGGGGTGCTTGCGCCCGCCCTGTGGCGGAACGCTGGCCATGGTGCCTTCGATCAGCTTGAGCAAGGCCTGTTGCACGCCCTCGCCCGACACGTCGCGGGTGATGGAAGGGTTGTCGGACTTGCGCGAAATCTTGTCGATCTCATCGATGTAGACAATGCCGCGCTGGGCCCGCTCGACTTCGTAGTTGCAGCTTTGCAGCAGCTTGGCGACGATGTTTTCCACGTCTTCACCCACGTAACCGGCTTCGGTCAGGGTGGTGGCATCGGCCATCACAAAGGGCACGTCCAGCATGCGGGCCAGGGTTTGCGCCAACAGGGTTTTGCCGGAACCGGTGGGGCCAATCAGCAAAATGTTGCTCTTGGTGAGCTCGATCTCGTCCTTTTTGGCAGTTTCCTTGTGGCGCAGGCGCTTGTAGTGGTTGTACACCGCCACCGCCAGGGTGCGCTTGGCGACCTCTTGGCCGATGACGTAGTTGTCCAGGTTGTTCTTGATATCTACCGGCGTGGGCAACGCAGCACCGGCATCGCGGGCTTCGGTGCCTGCGGGCAGCTCGTCACGGATGATGTCGTTGCACAGGTCGATGCATTCGTCGCAAATAAACACCGAAGGCCCTGCAATCAGCTTTTTCACTTCGTGCTGGCTTTTGCCGCAGAAGGAGCAGTACAGGGTTTTTTCGCTGGAGGAGCCTTTTTTCTCGGCCATGGGAGGAATGCCTTTTCAGTCGTTACTGAATGATAACCAAATAAAAACGGCGCTTTCTGTTGCAGAAAACGCCGTTATGGGCCTGTTAGCCGCGTATTTCCAGGCTTAAGTGCGTTTGGCGATGACCTGGTCTACCAAGCCATATTCTTTCGCTTCATTGGCGGACAGCCAGTAATCGCGCTCCATGTCACGAGCAATTTTCTCCACGGGCTGGCCGGTGCGCTCGGCGTAAATCTTGTTGAGCTGCTCGCGGGTTTTCAGAATTTCCCGGGCCGAGATCTCGATGTCGCTGGCCATGCCGCGCGCGCCACCCGAGGGCTGGTGGATCATGACGCTGGAGTTGGGCAATGCAAAGCGCTTGCCCTTGGCACCGGCGGCCAACAGGAAAGAGCCCATGCTGGCCGACATACCGGTGCACAGCGTAGATACATCGGGTTTGATGAAATTCATGGTGTCGAATATCGCCAAACCTGCGCTGACGGAGCCACCAGGCGAATTGATATAGAGCGAAATGTCCTTGTCTGGATTTTCGCTTTCCAGGAACAGCAACTGGGCCACCACCAGATTGGCCATGTAGTCTTCTACCGGGCCCACCAGAAAAATAACGCGCTCTTTGAGCAGGCGCGAGTAGATGTCGTACGAACGCTCGCCGCGACCGGACTGCTCAATCACCATGGGCACCAGACCCAGGGCCTCGGTTTGCAGTGAATCGTAAGCGCCGAACGGGATGCTGTCAGCTTGGTTTCTGTACATGGGATGACTCCGAAGGTTAGATAGATGTTACTTTAGACAAAACAAATGGGGCTGGTGCGCGGGAGTTCAATCCACACACCAACCCCATTGCTTTAAAAATGCAAAACCTTCAGTTCTGCGCCATCAGTTCGTCAAAGGCAACCGCTTTTTCCACCACTTGGGCTTTGCCCAGGACGAATTCGGTGACATTGCTTTCGATCACGATGGCTTCGACTTCGGCCAGGCGCTGGTTGTCGCTGTAGTACCAGCGGACCACGTCAGTAGGCTTCTCGTAGCTGGCTGCCAGCTCTTCGATGTGGGCCTTGATCTGCTCGGTGGTGGCTTGCAGCGTGTTGCTGCGCACCAACTCGGCCACGACCAGGCCCAGACGCACGCGGCGCTCGGCCTGTGGGCGGAACAGGTCGTCAGGAATCGGTGCCTTGTCTGCGTCCTTGATGCCGCGCTGCTTCAGATCGGCACGGGCGTTTTCGACCAGGCGGTTCAGTTCGGACTGCACGCTGGAGTTGGGCAGATCGAGTTCCGACTTGGACACCAAAGCGTCCATGGCGGCTTGCTTGTTGCGGGCCAGCACGCGGAACTTGACTTCGCGCTCCAGGTTCTTGCGGATGTCGGCGCGCAGGCCTTCGACCGTTGCGTCGGCAATGCCCAGCGACTTGGCCAGGGCTTCGTCCACTGCGGGCAGGTGGGCGGCTTCGATCTTCTTCACGGTGACCATGAAGTCGGCTTGCTTGCCAGCCACGTCTTTGCCGTGGTAGTCGGCCGGGAATGCCAGCGGGAAGGTGCGGCTTTCGCCGGACTTCATGCCCCGCACGGCATCTTCGAATTCTTTCAGCATCTGGCCTTCGCCCACCAGGAACTGGAAGGCTTCGGCTTTGCCGCCTTCGAAGGTTTCGCCGTCGATCTTGCCTTCGAAGTCCACCGTCACGCGGTCACCGTCTTCGGCAGCGGCTTCGAGCGCGCGCTGGGCGAAGGTACGGCGCTGCTTGCGCAGGATTTCGACGGTCTTGTCGATCGCGCCGTCGTCCACCGCGGTGGTGATTTTTTCGACTTCGGCAGTGCTCAGGTCGCCGATCTTGACATCGGGGAAGACTTCGAAAATCGCGTCAAAAGCCATTTGGCCTTCGGGCGAGGATTCGTTTTCGCTGATGCGGGGCTGGCCTGCGACACGCAGCTTGGCTTCGTTGGCGGCAGCGGCAAAAGCCTCGCCCACCTTGTCGTTCATCACTTCGTAGTGGACCGAATAGCCGTAGCGCTGGGCGACCACGTTCATGGGCACTTTGCCTGGACGGAAGCCGTCCATCTTGACGGTGCGGGCCATCTTCTTGAGACGGGTAGCCACTTCGTTCTGGATCACATCCACAGGCAGGGACAGCGTGATTTTGCGTTCCAGCTTTTCAAGGGTTTCAACAGTAACAGCCATCTTGGTCTCGGTCTCGTATAAAAAAGTGTGGTGCGCGGGGGGGGACTCGAACCCCCACATCCTTGCGGACGTCAGGACCTAAACCTGGTGCGTCTACCAATTTCGCCACCCGCGCAGATTCAGAACTAACAAACGGTCTTGGGGGTAAACCCAAGACCGTTTGTGTGAAATCGGTCAGCCCGCTATTTTAGCGTGCTCGCAAACCAGATTTTGTGCGGGCCAACCCGGGCCTCAACGGGAGTCGCGCTGGACCCGGAACCAGGCGGCGTACATGGCGGGCAAGGCCAGCAAGGTCAGCACGGTGGCCACGATCAGGCCGCCCATGATGGCCACCGCCATCGGGCCCCAGAACACCGAGCGCGACAGTGGAATCATCGCCAGCACGGCCGCCGCAGCGGTTAACACGATCGGGCGCAAGCGCCCCACGGCCGACTCCACAATCGCGTCCCAGGTCGGTACACCCCGGGCCCGTTCGTGCTCAATCTGGTCGATCAAAATCACCGAATTGCGCTGGATCATGCCCATCAGCGCAATCACCCCCAAGAGCGCCACGAAGCCAAACGGGCGGCCCAGCAGGATCAGGGCACCGGCCACCCCGGCAATGCCCAGCGGGCCGGTCAAGAACACCAGCATGGCCCGGCTGAAACTCTGCAGTTGCAGCATCAGCAAGGTGAAGGTCAGAAACAGCATGATGGGAATGCCTGCGGCAATAGAGGCCGAGCCCTTGCTGCTTTCCTCCACCGCTCCGGCGACTTCGATGTGGTACGCCCCCAGGCCTTTGCCCGCCCACTGCGCCTCCAGGGCGCGCAATGTGGGCAGCAGTTCGTTGGTGACGGTGGCACCTTGCAGGCCTTCGGTGATGTCGGCCTGCACGGTGATGGCATAGTCGCGGTTTTCGCGCCACATCACGCCGGGCTCCCACTCGAACACCGGTTTGGCAATCTGCAGCAACGGAATCGACTGCCCCGACGCGGTGGGCAAATAGGCGTTGCCAATGTCGGTGATGGCGCTGCGCTCGTCCAGCGGCTGGCGCAGCACGATGTCGATGAGCTTGTCGTTTTCGCGGAACTGGCCCACGGTGGCGCCGGTCAGGATGACCTTGGCCGCCTGGGCAATCGACTGGCTGGTGACACCCAGCGCACGCGCCTTGGTCTGGTCCACCTCCAGGCGCATCACCTTGACCGACTCGTTCCAGTTGTCATTCACCCCACGGGTGTTGGCGCTTTTGCGCATCTCGGCCTTGACCTCGTCGGCACGCAGCCGCAACACGGCGGGGTCGGCACCAATCACCCGGAACTGCACCGGATACGGCACTGGCGGGCCGGTCGACAACAGCTTGGCCCGCCCGCGCACCTCGGGGAACTCGGTGGCCAGCAGGGTCGGCAGCTTGTTGCGCAAAACGTCCCGGGCCTTCAGGTCCTTGGTCATAACGATGAGCTGCGACACATTGGTCTGCGGGAACACCTGGTCCAGCGGCAAAAAGAAGCGCGGTACGCCCGACCCCACCCAGGCCACCACCGAGCTCACACCCGGCTCCTTCAACAGGCTCGCCTCCACCAGCTTGGCCGTGGCTTCGTTGGCCGCGAACGAGGTGCCCTCGGGGAACCACAGGTCGACCAGAATTTCCGGTCGGCTGGAGTCGGGGAAGAACTGCTGCTGCACCTTGCCCATGCCCACAATGCCCAGCGCAAAGATCAGCAGGGTCAGGCCGATGGTGATCCAGCGGTGCAGCACGCACCAGCCCACCAGGCGGCGGAAGCCCTGGTAGAAAGGGCTGTCAAAGCTTTCATGCCCATGCACCGCCCCTGCCTCTGGCGCGCCATCGGGCAGCACCTTGGCATGCGGCGGGGCCTTCAGCAACACCACACCCAGGTAGGGCACAAAGTACACCGACACAATCCAGCTCAGCAGCAGCGCCATCACGGTCACGGCAAAAATGGCAAACGTGTACTCGCCGGTGGTGGACTTGGCCAGGCCGATGGGTAAAAAGCCCACCGCCGTAATCAGGGTGCCCGTCAGCATGGGCATGGCGGTGATCTCGTAGGCGAAGGTGGCAGCACGCACCTTGTCATAGCCCTCCTCCATTTTGCGCACCATCATCTCCACCGCGATGATGGCGTCGTCCACCAGCAGGCCCAGCGCAATGATCAGCGAGCCCAGCGAAATCTTGTGCAGGCCGATGCCCCAGTACCACATGCCTAGAAAGGTCACGCCCAGCACCAGCGGAATGGTGATGCCCACCACCAGGCCAGGCCGCATATCCAGCGTGTAGCGGCGCCACAGGGGGTTTTTACCCGGGCGCTTGTGCAGGCCCAGGCTGATGAAGCTCACCGCCAGCACGATCACCACCGCCTCGATCAGCACATGGATGAACTCGTTCACCGAGGTACTCACCGTTTTGGGCTGGTCTTGCACCTGCACCAGCTTGACCCCGGCGGGCAGGCTTTTGCCGATCTGCAGCGCCATGGCATCCATGGCCTTGCCCAGTTTGATGATGTCGCCGCCCTTGGCCATCGACACGCCCAGGGCAATCACTTCCCGGCCCTGGAAACGCACTTTCACGCTGGGCGGATCGGTGTAGCCGCGGGTGATCTCGGCGATATCGCCCAGCCGCAGCTGGCCGGAACCCGCCGTGGTACTGGTAGCCCCGCGGATCGGCATGGCCCGCAGTTGCTCCACCGACTGGAACTGCCCGCCCACCCGCACCTGCACCACATCCAGCGGGGTTTGCACCGCGCCAGCGCTTTCCACCGCGTTTTGCTGGCCCAGCTGGGTCAGCACCTGGTTCATGTCCAGCCCGAGCTGGGCCAGGCGCTTTTGCGACACCTGCACGTACACTTTTTCGTCCTGCACGCCAAACAGCTCCACCTTGCCCACATCGGGCACGCGCAGCAGCTTCTGGCGCACATCGTCGGCAAACACCTTGAGCTCGGCGTTGCTGAAGCCATCCGACTCCAGCGCGTAGATCACGCCGTACACATCGCCAAAGTCGTCGTTGAAAAACGGCCCCTGCACGCCCGGCGGCAGGGTGTAGGCCATGTCGCCAATCTTCTTGCGCACGATGTACCAGAGGTTGGCCACATCACTGCCTTTGCTCGAATCTTTCACCTGGAAGATGATTTGCGACTCGCCCGGCTTGGAATAGCTGCGGATCTTGTCGGCATAAGGCACCTCC
Organism: Rhodoferax sp. LS1P39; assembly: GCF_056521425.1. Lineage (NCBI taxonomy): Bacteria > Pseudomonadati > Pseudomonadota > Betaproteobacteria > Burkholderiales > Comamonadaceae > Rhodoferax > Rhodoferax sp. LS1P39. The sequence goes on from NZ_JBWMAV010000002.1 coordinate 584,241, forward strand.
TGCAGGGAACGCTCCAGCCGGTCGGTCACCTGCTCGGCTACCTGCTGGGCCGTAGCCCCCGGCCAGAAAGTCTTGACCACCATCACCCGGAAGGTGAACGGCGGATCTTCGTCCTGGCCCAGCTGGAAATAGGCGGCAAAGCCCATCACCATCAGCACCACCAGCAGGTAGCGGGTCAGCGCAGGGTGTTCCAGCGCCCATTTGGACAGATTGAAGCCCGGTTGGGGCTGCTCAGAGGTATGGGGTTGCGTCATCAAAAACTCACTGTGCAGCAGATGCGGGGGCCGCCACGGGTGGCGCTACATTTTCAGTAGCTGCTTGCGCTGGTGCAGATTGCCCTGGAGTCGGTTTTGACTGGTAAATGGATACTTTTTGCCCCTCGGCCAGCACATGGACACCAGCGGCCACCACCTGCATGCCGGGCTGCAAACCGCTGGCAATCACCGTCTCGTTGCCATCTGCCGTGGCCACCACCACCGGCTGGGACTTCACCGTCATCGTGGCCGGGTCGACCAGCCACACCGCCGTCGCGCCATTGGCCTCTTGCTTGAGTGCGCTGGTCGGCAGCTTGATGACCGGCGTGCCCGCCAGGCTCAGTGCCTTGGGCAGCACGCTCACCGTGGTGCCCAGGCCGGGTGCCGTCTTGGCATCGATCGCCACCTTCACCTGGAAAGTGCGGGTCACCGGATCGGCACTGGCCGCCACCTCGCGCACCTTGCCCTCCAGCGTGGTCTTGCTGGCCCATACCCGCACTTCCACGGCCGAGCCCAGCGTCACTGCCGCCACCCGGTCCTCCGGCACCACAAACACCACGTCGCGCGCACCGTCGCGGGCCACGCGCACCACCGGCGCACCAGCGGCCACCACCTGGCCCGGCTCGGCGGCTACGGCGGTGACCACACCGGCCACGTCCGACACCAGCCGGGTGTACGCCGCCTGGTTGCCCTGGGACGACAACTGCGCCTGCGCCTGCAGCACCTGGGCCTGGGCCGACTTGAGGGCGCTGTCACGCTGCTCCAGCTGGGCACCGCTGATGAAGTTCTGCTCTTTCAGCTCTTTGTAGCGCTTGTAGTCGGCACTGGCCAGATCGCGGTTGGTGGCGGCCGCGGCCAGTTGCGCGCGGGCCGCATCGGCGGCCAACTGGTAGTCCCTGGGGTCCAGCTGGGCCAGCACCTGGCCCACCTTGACGCGCTGGCCCAGCTCGGCCTGGCGCCGGGTGATCTTGCCTGCCACCCGAAAACCCAGGGCCGACTCGGTCTGCGCCCGCACTTCACCGGCAAACTCCAGCGAAGCCTGCAGTCCGCTGGGGGCCACGGTCAAGATCTTGACGGAACGGATAGGCTCAGGGGCAGGCTCAGGCTTGGAACATGCAGCCAGCACCGCCACCACCCCGAGGCAGCACACGCTGGCACGGAACAGGGGACGCAGGCGGGGCAGCAACGAAAATGGATATGACATGGCGAGCCTAAGAAAATAGGACTGGCGCAGCGTCCGTCGGCGGACCCAAGGCCCACACCAGGGCACTGCAAAAGTCGGAAAAACTACGAAAGACGGCAAGAGCGCCTCCAGAACCATTATTACTGACTCGCGGGTTAGTGAGACAGCAAAACCGCCGACCGGTCAAGCGACAATCCTGGCGTGAACGCACCACCTACTTTGAAACAAAATGCTATCCCACAAACGGTGGACCACTATGAAAATTTTCCGGTGGCATCGGTCTTGTGCCCGCCCCGACTGCGCCCGCCCATCGCCGCTATCTACTGGTTTGCCCGTACCGCAGACGATATAGCCGACGAGGGCGATGCCCCGGCTGCCCAGCGGCTAGCCGACCTGGCCGCGTACCGGGCCGACCTGGCCGATGCCGCAGCAGGCCGCAGCGCCTCGCAGCGCTGGCCCCGGGTGTTCGGCCCCTTGCAGGCGGCCATCGCCACCTGGAAACTGCCCGAGCCACTGCTGGCCGACCTGCTCAGCGCATTCAAGCAAGACGTCATCAAAAGTGATGAAGAAATGGGTTACGCCGACCGCACCGAGCTGCTGGACTACTGCCAACGCTCCGCCGCGCCCGTGGGCCGCCTGCTGCTGCACCTGTATGGCGTGGACGACGCGCAGTCGCTGCAACACAGCGATGCCATTTGCAACGCCCTGCAACTCATCAACTTCTGGCAAGACCTCAGCCGCGATCTGCCACGCGGCCGCTTCTACCTGCCGCAAGACCGCAGCCAGCACCATGGCGTAGGTGCCGCCGCCCTGGCCCAAAATCCCCAAAGCCCCGCCCTCACCAAGCTGATGGAAGAAAACGTGGCCTGGGCGCGCGCCTTGATGCTCAGTGGCGCGCCCCTGGTGCACCGCGTGCCGGGCCGTGCCGGGTGGGAACTGCGCCTGGTGGTGCAAGGCGGCCTGCGCATTCTGGACAAGATTGAAGCCATGGGCTGTGCCACCCGCCACCAAAGGCCTACTGTGCGCAAAGCCGACTACGCCGTGATGCTGTGGCGCGCGCTGTGGATGTAACAATACACGCCATTTCAACCCCTCCAACGCAGTGCACGGCACGTTACACGCCAGAGATACCGCAGAACCGGCTTTGCCGGGCTGCTGGTATCGCCCCCTGCAAGGGGGTTGGCGAAGACACGCAGTGCGGAGCCTGGGGGTGAGCCACTATTTATGACCCCCGAGCAATACGTCCAAAACAAAGCCGCGTCTTCAGGCAGCAGCTTCTACTACGCCTTTCTGTTTCTGCCCAAGCCGCGCCGGGCCGCCATCACCGCCTTTTATGCCTTCTGCCGCGAGGTGGACGATGTGGTGGACGAAATCGCCGATGCCAGCGTCGCCCGCACCAAGCTGGCCTGGTGGCAGGGCGAAGTGGCCAACGCGTTTGCGGGCAAGCCCACCCACCCGGTGATGCTGGCCCTGATGCCGCTGGCCGCCGACTACCAGATCGAGCAGCGCCACCTGCAGGCCATCATCGAAGGCTGCACCATGGACCTGGAGCAGACCCGCTACCTCGACTTTCCCGGCCTGCAGCGCTACTGCCACCTGGTGGCGGGCGTGGTGGGCGAGGTGTCGGCGCAGATCTTTGGCCAGACCGACCCCGCCACCACCCACTACGCCCACACCCTGGGCCTGGCCTTCCAGCTCACCAACATCATCCGCGACGTGGGCGAAGACGCGCTGATGGGCCGCATCTACCTGCCCGTTAACGAGCTGCAGCAGTTCGACGTGAAAGCCCACGAAGTCTTGAAGCGCACCTACTCCGACCGCTTCACCGCCCTGATGCGCTTCCAGGCCCAGCGTGCGCACGGCCTGTACGAAGAAGCCTTCGCCATGCTGCCCGCCGCCGACCGCCGCGCCCAAAAGCCGGGCCTGATGATGGCCAGCATCTACCGCACCCTGCTGCGCGAAATCGAGGCCGACAACTTCCAGGTGCTGCACCAGCGCGTCAGCCTCACACCCTTGCGCAAGCTGTGGCTGGCATGGAAAGTCCAGGCGCTCAACAAGTTATGACAGGACTTCCGCAAGACCACTTGTGCGCCCAGCGGGCGGCACAGGGGGCGCTGCGAAAGTCCTCTCTGAACCTTGCGGTGATCGGCGCAGGCTGGGCCGGGCTGGCAGCCGCCGTCACCGCCACCCAGGCCGGGCACCATGCTACAATTTTTGAAGCTGCCCGTGCCGTTGGTGGAAGGGCTAGAGCCCTATTTGACACACAATTCGACAACGGCCAGCACATCCTGATCGGGGCCTATACCGATACCCTGCGGCTGATGCGCACCGTGGGCGTGGACCCAGACCAGGCCCTGCTGCGCCTGCCGCTGACCCTGCTGTTCCCCAATGGCGACGGCCTGCGTTTGCCCGCCCTGCCCGCCCCTTTCGATGCCTTTGTCGGCATCGTGCAAGCCCGAGGCTGGGGTTGGCGCGACAAGGCGGCTTTGCTGCGCACGGCGGTGGGCTGGCAGCTGGCGCGCTTCCAGTGCAGCCCCCAGCAATCGGTGGCCGACCTGTGCGCGGGACTCACGCCACGGGTGGTGGATGAACTGGTCGAGCCCCTGTGCGTGGCGGCGCTGAACACGCCCGCCCAGCGCTCCAGCGGCCAGGTGTTTCTGCGCGTGATCCAGGACTCCTTGTTCGGAGCCCCTGGGGGTTCGAACCTGCTGCTGCCCCGTGTGGACCTGGGCGCACTGTTCCCGGTACCCGCCCACCGCTGGTTGCAAGCCCACGGAGCCACCGTCACGCTGGGCCACCGCGTGCAGACGTTGCGGCCCCAAGGCACGCAATGGCAAGTGGACGGGGACGTGTTTGACAGCGTGCTGCTCGCCTGCCCGCCGTGGGATGCCGCCCGGCTGGTAGAGCGCAGCGGCGTGGCGGCAGACGCGTGGCTGGCGCACACCCACGCCCTGCAATTCGAGTCCATCGCCACCGTATATGCCACCAGCACGGCGCGGCTTTTTCAGCCCATGCTGTCCCTGAGGGGTGGCCCCGCACAATTTGTGTTCGACCGGGGCCAACTCGGCGGCCCGGCAGGCCAACTGGCTTTTGTGGCCAGTGCCAGCCAGGGCGACAAACAGGCGTTGGAAGATGCGGTCATCGCCCAGGGCCGCACCCAACTCGCCCTGCCCGACCTGCACGCCGTGCAAACCGTGGTCGAAAAGCGCGCCACCTTCGCCTGCACGCCCGGGCTGCAGCGGCCCGCCCAGCACATCGCGCCCGGCCTGGTGGCCTGCGGCGACTATGTGGACGGGCCTTACCCGGCCACGCTGGAGGGCGCGGTGCGCAGCGGAATTAGCGGCTTTAACGGCTTTAACGGCTTTAGCGCATAGGCTTGTGGTCGTCGCGCAGCGACTTGATGGTGTCGTGGTTCTTTTGCACGCCCACCATCTGGCGCTCTACCAGGGCGCGGGTGTCGGACGGCAGCGCCTGCTTCAGCGCCTTGCGGTAACGGCCCAGGGCGATGTCTTCGCCACGCTCGCACTCTTCCAGCACAGCCAGGTCGTTGTTATCGTCGCCAGCCAGCATTTCGCGCACGGCCACCCAGCCGCGGTGCACCGTGCCGCTGACGGTGCCGCTGTCTTCGGGCGTGCCGCCCAGGCGCACCACCTCGCTGGCCAGCTCGGCTGCGGCGCTGGCGCATTCGTGCATACGGGCTGCAAACACAGCCTGCAGATTGGAGGCCCTGGTGCGTTCGCTGCAGGCCTTGAAGCCGTATTCGCCGTCGTAACAGGTTTCGATCAGGTCGTTCAGCGTGTCGACCACGTCGTCGTTGTCCATGGTCGGCTCGGCGTCAACGATGCTGCCCACGGGAACGCCCAGATTGCCCAGCATGCCAGGGTTAAGATTGATTTCGTTCGACATAAAGATGTTCCTTCAAGAAGTGGAATGGAAACCGAGCCGCCTGACCTGGATAGGTAGGCTTCTCGGCAAGTGCATCCATCTTCCTGCGGGCAGCGGGGCCTGTACGTCAGCCAAGCCATGCCGTGTGTGTAGGAAAAAGCGCCGCTGCTCCGGGCCGTCACGCACTATGCATTTAATAGCTGCTTGCGCTTATGGAATAAGCGCTGGAGGCCGATTTTGTCTAAATCCCCAACGCAAGGCACAGCGCGCCCAGCTCCACCACATGCAGGTGCGGCTGGACGGGGTGGCTCCAGGTGTGGCCCGCGCGGTTCACCCACACCGTCTGCATGCCGGCATTCGCAGCGCCCACCACGTCCATCAGCGGGTCGTCGCCCACGTGCAACACCGCTTCGGGGGCGACCCGGGCGGCGCTGGCGGCGGCGTGGAAGATGCGCGGGTCGGGCTTGGCCACGCCGAATTCGCGGGCACTCACTGCGGCGTGGAACAAATGGCCTACGCCCACGCGGTGCACGTCGGCGTTGCCATTGCTCAAAGCCACCAGCGGGTAGCGCGCCGCCAGCCGGGCCAGCGCGGGCAAGGCATCGGGGTAGAAGTCGACCCGCTGGCGGGCGGCAAAAAACACCTCAAACGCCTCTTCGGCCCAGGCCGGGTCGTCGCCCGCGTGGCGCAGCGCCCGACGGATAGATTCCAGACGCAGCGTGCTCAGGTCGTGCCGCAGATCGGGCCGCTCTAGCTCCAATTCCTCACGCACCGCGCGCAGCGCCAGCGTGGTGGGGAAACGGGCCACCGTGGCCGGGGCATGGTCGCCCAGCCACTGCAGCAGCGTGGCCTCGGCCCGCTCGATGGCGGGCCACACGGGCCACAGGGTGTCGTCCAGGTCGAGGGATATGGCTTGGATGGAGGAAGTAGTCAGCATAGGTACGGGAGAATACCGCCATGCCCCTATTTGCTTCTCCCTTTCGCCCAGAACCCCCTTTTAACCACGCCCAAGCCGCCCGCACCGGCGTGCTGTACTGCAACCTGGGCACGCCCGACGCGGCCACGGCAGCGGCCGTGCGCCCCTACCTGCGGCAGTTCCTCAGCGACCACCGCGTCATCGAAATCCCCAAAATCGTGTGGAACGTGATCCTGCACGGCATCATTTTGCGCACCCGCCCCGCAAAGTCGGCGGCCAAATACGCCAGCATCTGGACCCCGCAGGGCTCGCCGCTGCGCACCGGCACGGCCCAACAGGCCACGCTGCTGCAGGGCTGGCTGGGCGAGCGCGGCCACCGGGTGCAGGTGGACTACGCCATGCGCTACGGCAGCCCGTCCATCGCCGAGCAGCTCGACAAGTTCAAGGCCAATGGTGTCACCCGCGTGCTCATCGTGCCCGCCTACCCGCAGTACTCGGCCACCAGCACCGCCAGCGTGTTCGACGCGGTGTACGACTGGGCAGCCCACACCCGCAACATCCCCGAGCTGCGCTTCATCAACCGCTACCACGACGATCCCGGCTACATCGCCGCCCTGGCCCGCCGCATCCGCAGCCACTGGCAACAGCACGGCCGGCCCGACCAGCTGGTGATGAGCTTCCACGGCGTGCCCGCGCGCACTCTGCAGCTGGGTGACCCCTACCACTGCGAATGCCAGAAAACCGCCCGCCTGCTGGCCAACGCGCTGGATCTCACCAAAGAGCAGTACAAACTCACCTTCCAGTCCCGCCTGGGCCGCGCCAAATGGCTAGAGCCCTACACCGAGCCCAGCCTGATTGCCATGGGCAAGGCCGGTGTGAAGCGCGTGGATGTCGTCTGCCCCGGCTTCACCAGCGACTGCCTGGAAACCCTGGAAGAGATCGCCATGGAAGGCAAAGCCGCCTTTCTGAATGCGGGCGGCAAAGAGTTCCACTACATCCCCTGCCTGAACGGCGAACAGGACTGGATCACCGCCTTGAGCAGCATCGTGCAAACCCATTTGCAAGGCTGGCCCACCCAGGCCGCGCCGGATGCAAAGGCCCTGGCCGATACCCAAGCCCGCGCCAAGGCGCTGGGAGCCGGGCAATGAATTTAGTAGCTGCTCACGCCCATGGAATAAGCGCTGGAGGCCGATTTAATGCACAAGTTTGACGCTGTCATCATCGGCGCAGGCGCCGCCGGTTTGTTTTGCGCCGGTATCGCCGGGCAACGCGGTTTGAAGGTTCTGGTGATCGACCACAGCGAAAAGGTGGCCGAAAAAATCCGCATCTCGGGCGGTGGCCGCGCCAACTTCACCAACAAGGACGTGACCCCGGCCAACTTCCTCAGCGACAACCCGCACTTCTGCCGCAGCGCCCTGAGCCGCTATAGCCCCAAGGACTTCACCGCGCTGATGACCCGCCACGGCATCCCCTTCCACGAGAAACACAAAGGCCAGCTCTTTTGCGACCGCAGCGCCGAAGACCTGATCACCATGCTGCTGGCCGAATGCGCCGCAGGCAACGTGACGCGCTGGCAGCCGTGCACCGTCAAAAACATCGCCTTTTCGGCCGCCAGCGCTTATGGAACCAGCGTAGGCAGCTACACCATTGATAGCAGCCATGGCCAAATCACCACGCCGCAGATCGTGGTCGCCACCGGCGGCCTGTCCATCCCCAAGATCGGCGCCACCGACTTTGGCTATCGCATCGCCCAACAATTCGGCCTGCGCATGGTCACCCCCCGCCCGGCCCTGGTGCCCTTGACATTCGACTCCGAAGCCTGGGCCCCCTACGCCCACCTGTCCGGCCTGGCGTTGCCGGTGCAGATCGAGGTGGGGGCCAAGAAAACCAAAACCGCCTTCCTGGAAGACCTGCTGTTCACCCACCGGGGCCTCAGCGGCCCGGCCGTGCTGCAAATATCGAGCTACTGGCGCGAGGGCACCCCCATCCGCCTGAACCTGGCCCCCGAGGTCGACCTGCCCCCCGCCCTGGCCCGCGCCAAAGCCACATCGCGCAAACTGATTGCGAATGAACTGGCGCAGTTGGTGCCGTCCCGCCTGGCCGATGCCTGGGCAGGCCAGGACCCCGCCTGGCAAAAACCCATCTGCGATGCCACCGACAAGGCCCTGGCCCAGTTGGCCGAAAAGCTCGCCCGCTGGGAGCTGACGCCCAACGGGTCGGAAGGCTACAAGAAGGCCGAGGTGACTGCGGGAGGCGTGGACACGCGGGATTTGTCGTCCCAAACCATGGAGTCGAAGCAGCCGGGGTTGTTTTTCATTGGCGAGGTGGTGGATGTGACCGGGTGGCTGGGGGGGTATAACTTTCAGTGGGCCTGGGCGAGTGGGTTTGCGTGTGGGGGGGCACTAAAGATCGCGGCTTTCGATGCTCATCACATTGGGCAGTGATACATGCTCACCAATGCCCTATGCCCCTATTGCTCCGTCCGCCTCATCAAAGCCGAGAATCAGCCAAACAGCAAATCCGTAGAGCACCTTGTGCCCAATACGGTTCTACGCGAAAAGCGAAAGAACGATAAAGGAGACTTCCTTGCATGCCGACGCTGCAACTCGAAGAAAAGCCACGTCGACTACCTGTTTGGGGTAGTTGTAAAGAGTCAGTCGCATGACACCGAGTTTGCGGTAGCGTCACTGATCAAAGCCATTGACCAAGATGGTGGATCGTCTGAAAGATTCATTCAAATGACGGTAAACGCGGAACCCGTGCTCGGCGAAGTACGCATGAAGATTCCCATTTTCGGGAATGAACTGCTTGAGTAAATGCAATTCCTCGGTAAGGGACAGTACTTTCGAAAGCGTCACCGGATTTTTGATGCGCACACACAGGTGATGCTTTTTCAGTTTGCCAATAAGCAGGTACACGCGTCATTTGCGTCGAGCTATGAAATTGAACATGGGACTAACCCATTTCGAGATCTTGGAAGACTTTGGTCATCGGGACAAGCCAGTAGCGACTTAGTTTTCCGTTGAAGCTCTCCAAACCAAGCACAAAACAGACAATCACCCCGTCAGCAACTCCACATACCCCTGGTAGCTATAGCTCCGGTTCTTCTTCTGCCCCGTAAGCTCCGCCACGATGCCCAACTCCTCCAGCACCTGCACCGCAGCATTCGCGGTAGGGAAACTGGTGTCCAGGGCTTTGCGCACCCGCTCGATGGTGAAGCGCGGCATCATGGGCAGCAGCTCAAACAAGCGGTAGCTGGCGGAGCCCGCCTTGGGTGCGGCCAGCAGGCGACGGCGGTCGGTGGCGACCAGGCTGGCGATGGCGATGATGTTGCGTTCGGCATCGCCAGCGGCCACGGCGACACCTTCCAGGAAGAACGCAATCCAGGCCTCCCAGTCGCCTTCGCTGCGCACGATGGACAGGCGGCGGTAATACTCGGCCTGGTGTTGCTTGAGGTAGCCGCTCAGGTACATCAGTGGCTCGGCCAGCATGCCCCAATGCTCCAGCAGCGCGGCAATCAGTAGGCGGCCAATCCGGCCATTGCCGTCCAGAAACGGGTGGATGGTTTCAAACTGGGCGTGCACCAGGGCCATCTTCACCAGCGGCGGCAAACCAGGCGGCGCACTGTGGATGAATTGCTCCAGCTCGCCCATCAAACGGGCCACCTCGCCGGCCGGTGGCGGTACAAACGCGGCATTGCCCGGGCGGGTGCCGCCGATCCAGTTTTGCGAACGCCGCAACTCTCCAGGCTGCTTGCCCGCCCCGCGCACGCCATCGAGCAGCAGGCGGTGGGCCTCGCACAGCAGCCGCACGCTGATCGGCAGCCCACGCGGGTCGCGCAAATTGTCTTGCACGTAGCGAAAGGCGCGCAGGTAGTTGGTGACCTCCTCCACGTCGTCCGTGTTACCCACTTTGATGCCCGCTTCTTCGTCAAACAAATCGGTCAACGTGGCCTGGGTGCCTTCGATTTGCGAGGTGAGCAAGGCCTCTTTGCGGATGGCGCTGTACAACAGCCAGTCCACCGATGGCACCAACCCCGACACCCCGGACAAGCGCGCCAGGGCCAACTCGGCACGGTTGTTGGCTTCGGAAAATCCCTCCAACACCAACGGGGGTGCTGCAGGCGGCAGCGGGTACGGCACAAAAGCCTGCACGGACTCACCTGACGTGGTGGAGGTGGCATAGTTGCCAGAGGTACGTTTCATTTTAAAGATGGCTTGTATTTAGCACGCCGTTATTAAAGCACTCTTTAATACGAGGAGGTGCAAGTCAAAAAATCTTGCATACGGGACGGATTAACATACAAGCTAATTTGCGTATCGTTTAGCCCCTCTGCGCTTATTCCATAGGTACGAGCAGCTCTCTTTTCAATAGCATCCCCATGATCGCCTCCCTCCCCATGTACCTGTCCCACCCCGCAGGCAGTGCCGCGCTGTGGCGCACCATCGCTGACAGCCTGCGCCAGGCGGGGGCGGGCGATGTACCTGCCGAACTGGACATCCCCACCAACGCCAACCTCACCGCCCACTGGCTGCGGCCCGACCTGCTGCTGAGCCAATGCTGCGGCTACCAGATGGTGGATGCGCTGGAGGGGCGGGTGCAGGTGGTCGGTGCATTCCGCTACACCGCGCCGGGCTGCGACGGCATAAATTACAGCAGCCACCTGGTGTGCCGCACCGACGACCCGGCCCGCACCCTGGCCGCGTTCCGCCACCGGGTGGCGGCCTACAACTCCACCGATTCGCAGTCGGGCTACCGCAGCCTGCGCGACATGGTGGTGCCACTGACAGTCAATGGGCAGTTTTTTGCGCGGGCGGTCGCTTCGGGCGCGCACGTCGATTCGCTGGCCCTGGTGCGCAGCGGGCAGGCGGATATTGCGGCCATCGACTGCATCAGCTACGCGCAATTCCAGCGCTACCAACCCGAGGTGGTGGAAGGCATCCGCATCCTGGGCCGCACCGCGTCGGCTCCGGGCACGCCGCTGGTCACCGCCCTGGGCACCCCGCCCGCGCTGCTGGCCCTGCTGCGCCAAAGCCTGCAGCGGGCGATGGCCGACCCAGCCCTGGCGGCCACGCGGGCAGAGCTGTTGATCGGCGGGTTTGAAGTGGTGGATGCGGCGGCCTACGCGGGCATGAAAGACATGGACCAGAAAGCCATGGCGCTGGGGCTGGCAGAGCTGTAGCAGCTGGACTAAAATAACCCAGCTGTTAGGATTTTATGGCAGGCTCGGTTCGAATTCAGTTTTTGGCACAACGGGGTTCGCTTATGGGATGTGGTCCCAAGCAAAAACCAACCCAAAGTGGCAGTGTTGGAGGGTTTGCGGCAAGCGCTGAAAATACCCGCGCACTTGCGCCGGGCGCGCGAATGCTGGTGGCAAAGTGTGCAATCTGTGTGCTTGGTCAACCAGTATTGGGACGATGCCAAGCAGACGGTGCTGGCCCCGTCGCCAACCATGGCCCAAAGGCACACGATCCTGGAAGCGCACTTTGATGCTCTGCGTTATCGGACTATTTTGCAATTGGCTGGCTCCAGCCACCCTGTGGAGATTGAACTATGACAAGCCCCCAAACCCCATTGGCCCCGGACGGTTTCGATGCGCCAGTGACCCCCGAGGTACTGGCGCAGGCGGTGGTACGGGGGCGCAAGCGGGTGGACCAGGGCGTGCATGCCACGGAGGTACGCTATATCCCAGCACTGAAGTCGTTGCTGGTGGGCTTCATCGACCATAGCGCGGTGGTGCTGCCGGTCAAAAACTACCCGGAGCTGGCCGATCTGGCACGTGCCGATCTGGAGGCTTTTACCGTGGATTTTGGCGGCAGCGCGCTGTGCCTGGATGCCCACGATTTGCACATATCGATTGCCGGATTGGTAGCGGCCAGCCAGCCCCTCATGGACATGGCCGCCAGTCTGGTGGCTGCCCGCAATGGCCGCAAGAGCAGTCCCGCCAAACTGGAAGCCGCCCGCGCCAATGGCCGCAAAGGCGGCAGGCCCAAGCTGGCCGTGGCGGGCTAGGCCCGCACCTCATCCAAGCTCCCGCGCCAGCGCCCCCAGCCGCTGCACCAGCGGCGCGAACAGTTCCGCCGAGTTGTTGCCGTAGCCCAGCACCAGCCCGTTGTCTTGCGGCTGCGGTTGCAGCGCGAAGCTGGACAGCGCGGTGGGCGCGATGCCGTAACGCTGGGCGGCCTGGGCGATGGCGGTGTCGGGGTAGCAGGTATCCAGGCGCACGGTGAGGTGCAGGCCGCAGTGGCCGCCTTCGATGCGGTGGGGCACGCCCAGGTGCTCAGTCAGGGCCTCGCGAAGAGCCTGTTGGCGGTCGCGGTAGAGGCGGCGCATGCGGCCCAGGTGGCGGCTGAACTGGCCGCTTGCGATGAAGTCGGCCAGGGCCAGCTGTTCAAACCGGTGGCCGCCGCGCAGCATCTCTTGCAGCGGGGTGCGGGTGGGCTCCAGCAGGGCCTCGGGCAGCACCAGAAAACCCAGGCGCAGGGACGGAAACATGGTTTTGCTGAAGGTGCCCAGGTACAGCACCGGGGCCTGCGCCACCAGGCCCTGCATCGCGCCGATCGGCTCGCCCGCGTGGCGGAATTCGCTGTCGTAGTCGTCTTCCAGTATCCAGGCGCCCTGCGCGCGGGCCTGGGCGATCAGGGCCAGGCGGCGCGCCACGGTGAGCACGGCACCTACCGGGTACTGGTGCGAGGGCGTGGTGTAGACCAGGCGCGGGGGCTGGGTTTTCCAGTCGGCCTCGGTGGCGACCAGGCCGTCGGCATCCACCCGCAGCGGCAGGATGCGCAGGTCGCCGCCCTGCATGGCCACCCGTGCACCGCGGTAGCCGGGGTCTTCCACCCAAGCGGTGTCGCCGGGGTTGGACAGCAGGCGCACGCACAGGGCCAGGGCTTCCTGCGCGCCTTCGGTGACCACGATCTGCTCCGGCGTGCAGCGCACGCCGCGGGCCACGGCCAGGTGCCGGGCGATGGCGGTGCGCAATGCCGGCTCGCCCAGCGGGTCGCCGTAGCCCAGGGCGCTGGGCCCGGCCCGGCGGATGGCCTGGTCGCAGGCGCGCCGCCAGGCCGCCAGCGGAAAGTGCGACAGCGCCGGGATGCCCGGGCGCAAGGCATTACCGGTGGCGGTGTGCGGCGCGGTGGGGCGGATCTGCGCCAGCCGCTGGGCAGTGACAGGGAGCGCGGTGGGCTCGCGCGCCCCCTTGGGCTTCGCTGAGCGGCTGCCAGACAAGGCCGCCACCCGCGTGCCCTGGCGGTCTTGCAGCACATAGCCTTCGGCCGCCAGGTGCTCGTAGGCGGCAGTGACGGTGTTGCGCGAAATGGCCAGCACCTCGGCCAGGCCGCGCGAGGCGGGCAGGCGGCTGCCGGGGGCCAGGCGGTTGTCCAGAATGGCGGTTTTGAGGCGGTGGTGCAGCTGGCGCTGCAGGGGCGCGGCGGTGGATTCTTTATCCAACGGAGTGTCAAACAGGGCGTGGGCAGTAGTCATGGCACCATGAATCAAAGGCTATGTGGTGCTTTTCATGCAGCCACGGATGGCGTAACTTTAGGGCTTATTTGACCCAGGACCGCACCATGCCCACCACCAACACCTACGACCAGCCCATCGGCGATGCCCTGCCCCAGTGGAGCGCCCGCGCCCTGCCCTCGCCTAGCCCGCTGCCGGGGCGCTTTTGCCGCCTGGAGCCGCTGGATGCCGCCCGCCACGCCGACGACCTGTTTGCCGCCTACAGCCAGGCCCCGGATGGCCGCGACTGGACCTACATGCCGGTGGGCCCGTTTGCCACGCTGGCCGACTACCGGGCCCATGCCACGCAGGCGGCGGCAGCCCCCGGCTTCCTCCACTACGCGGTGATCGACCTGCGCACCGAACGCGCCGTGGGCACGCTGGCGCTGATGCGCATGGACCCGGCCAATGGCGTGATCGAGGTGGGCTTTGTGGCGTTTTCGCCCCTGCTCAAACGCACGCCCATCTCTACCGAGGCGCAGTTTTTGCTAATGCAGTACGCGTTCGACGACCTGGGTTACCGGCGTTTTGAGTGGAAGTGCGACAGCCTGAATGCGCCGTCCATGGTGGCGGCCAAGCGGCTGGGTTTCCAGTTTGAAGGCATCTTCCGCCAGGCCGTGGTCTACAAGGCCCGCAACCGCGATACCGCCTGGTTTTCCATCATCGACACCGAATGGCCGGTGCTGCGAGAAGCCTTCACGCAGTGGCTGGCGGCAGGCAACTTTGACGCGCAGGGGCAGCAGCGGCAATCGCTCACACAGCTCCGCTCACTATCGGTTTGATAGCTGCTTACGCTTATTGAATAAGCACTAGAGGCCGATTTGGCTTATCAATTTCCGTAAACCTCTTTTAACGCTTGGGCTACGCCATCGGCCTGCTGGTCCAGGGCATCGCGGGCCTGGGGCGACAAATACCAGCCCAGCGGCACCAGCGACGCGTCGGTGAGCTGGTCGATCACCAGCACCCTGGCTGCGGGACCGGTGCGCTGCACTTCGCCCAGGGCCTGGCGCATTTCGGCGGGCGGCAGGCGGCCATGGGCACCGATGCCCGACACGTTGAGCACGGCCACCGCCGGGCCGAGCAGGTCGGCGTACAGGCCCCAGCTTTCGCGCAGCACGGGCGGGGCCAGCTCGGCGGGCGGGCTGAGCGGACTGAGGTCGGAGACGATGCACCGGGGCTCGGGGCCGGTGTCGGGCGGCTTGTCGCAGCCGGGTTTCTTTTGGCCGTTGCGGATCAGCACCAGCAGGGGCTCGGGGGGCGTGCGGTTTGCATCTTTGAAGGCCTGCTGCATGGCGTGCCACAGGTGGGCCGTGCTGGTCACGCCGCTGTTGTCGAAGTAGCCGCCATCGGCCAGGTGGCCGGTTTCGCCGTAGCCCGAGACGGGCTGCACCAGCGCCAGCGGGTTGATGAACGGAAAGCGCGCGGCCACGTGGGCGGCGGCCATGAGGTTGAGCGGTGCGCCCAGGCGGGTTTGCACGTCACGGGTGGCGGGGAAGCTGCCGTCGTCCACCCGCAGGCTGCTGGCCACGGCCAGTTCACCGCTCTCCACCCAGGTGCTGTTGAGCAGCAGATGCGGCTGGTCTTTGGGCACGGTGGGCGCTGTGGGCACGTTCCGGATGGGTTGGGCCATCGCGGGGAAAGCCCGCAACCATTCGCGCTCGAAGCCCAGTGCCCGGCTCATGCTGCCGCAGCCGGGGTGCTCGCAGCGGTTCCAGCCGGGGCCGCCCGAGGTGGGCAAAAGGCGGGCCAGGCCATCTTCAAACAGACCCACGGCCAGCAGTGGCGACAGGGCATCTTGCTGCCTGAAACCCGCTTTCAAGCAGGTATCCAGCCCCGCCTCGCCCTGGCGCAGGCAGGCGCTGTAGGCGGCCATGCCCACCGCCCCGCCCGACACGCCAGAGAACGCAAAACTGGCCTGGTGGAAATCGGGAAACTGCACGCGCAACTTGCCCAACACCTGCGCCGTCCAGTAAGCGCTGCGGATGCCGCCGCCCTCGCTGGCCACCAGATACACCCGTTTGGTGTTCTGCGGCAGCCCGGTCACCCAGTCTTTCAGCGCCGCCTGCACGGTGGGGCGGCTGGCGGCATCGGCCAGCGCAGCCGGGGGCGGCATCCGCGCGTCGAACACCCGCAGCGCCGCCACCGCCAGCAGCCACAGCAGCACCGATCCGCCCAGGCGGCCCCAGCGGCGCAGCAGGGTGGATGGGCCGCTTGGCACCTTCCAGGTCACCAGCAGCCAGGCCAGCACGGACAGCAGCACCAGCGTCGCCAGTAGCCAGGTGCTGCTGAAGCGCAACGCGGGTAGCGAGGCGGCATCGGTCAGCGCCCAGGGCAAGGCGTGGTTGTCCGACAGGCCGAGAAAGCCCATGGCCCCCACCATCAGCACGCCCACCAGCAGCCAGGGCCGCGCCTGGGCCTGCTCGACCAAACCCAGCGCGCCAAACACACCCATCCACCACACCAGCACCAAGGCCACCACCGCCAGGGCTACCGGGGCGCTGGCGGTGACCTCGGGGGCCCAGGCCATGGCCACGCGCAGCAGCAGCATGCCCAGCAAAGCCACGATGGGCAGGTGGCGCGGGGTCACCCAGCGCAGCAGCTTCGCGGTGTGCTGCACGAACCGGCCCTGCAGCCGCTGTTCGGGCTTGTTTGCATCGGCCAGCAGGTCGTACACGCTCGTTGCATGGTTGTAATATTCCTTGGGGTCTTTCAGCGCCAGCCGTGTGCGCAAGCCCAAAAAGACCAGCCCCATGCCCACGCATCCGCTGCCAAACAACAGCAGCATCGACACGGTTTCCACCAGGCGATCGGCCTCCTTCACCGGCCCGCCCGCGGGCGCGGCCGCCGTGAAGGCATCGCCCAGCGCGTAGGCGGTGAGTGCGTACACGCACAGTAGCGGCAGCATGGCCAGCAGCCGCGCCCAGCCCTGGGCAAACTGGCCCAGCTGTGCGTGCACCTCCGCAGGGACATCGCCCGACCCCGCCTGTTGGATGCGGCAGGCCAGCCGGGTCCACAGCCAGGTGGAATACACCAACAAACCCACGGCCATGGGCGTGGCCACCAGCACCAGCACGCCCCACCCGCCCGTCCCGTTGGACAGCTCCGCCAGGCTGGGCCGTTTGGCCAGGCCCAGTAGCAGGTCGCGGCACTGGTCCAGTCCCAGCGTCAGCCCGGCAAATACCGCCAGGCCCACCAGCACATAGCGGCTGCGGCCCACGATGGCGGCGATGCCGCTGCGCAGGCTGGCGCGGTGGCGCCTGTGGTCGTCCGCAGGCTTCAGCCCCAAACCCCAAAACCACATGGCCGCCGCCAGCAGCACCGGGGCCACGGCCAGGCCGAACACGGGCCATTTGACGCTGTGGGCAAAGCCGCCCAGCAGCAGGTCGTCCAGTGACAGATTCGCCACGCAGGCCGGGGGCGGCGGGTTAAAGACAGACAGCAACAGCAGCGCCATGCCCGCCAGCAGTGCACCCACGGCCCTTTTCATCGCCCGCTGGCGCACCGGGGCATCGGCGAACAAACCCAGGCACCACAGCCCGCTGGCCAGCACGACGGCGCAGGCCGTCGCCCCCCATATCCACCCGGCAGCCAGCCCGATGCGCACGGCTCCGCCCAGGTTCTCGGTGGTGTCCAGCGCCAGCAATACCACCACGGCGGCCACCGTCCAGGCCCACAGCCCTTGCCGCCAGTGCAGGCCTACCGGTGTCAGGCCGGTGGCCATCGCCTGGTGCAGTTGAGCGCCAACCAGCAAGAGCAGCAGGGCATACAGCGGCATGAACAGAAAGCTATCCACCAGCAGGTAGGCGGACGCGATGCGCCAGCGCAGGTGCTGCGGCAGGCTTTGGACTTGCTCCGCTGCGTTGGTGAGCTCAGCGGCTTGGGCGGCCTGCGCGCACCAGGTGTGGACGGCCCGGCCCACCGCGTCGATGCGCACCCAGCCCAGCAGGTCTTCGATGCCCTGGCCGCCGGGCAGGTGCAGGGCTTGCTGGGCTGCCAGCAGGTTCAGCGACACCACCACGGTCGCTATACCGGTATAGGCCAGAGCCCGGGGCTGGACGCGCGCGGGCCGCGTTGGCATGGAGGCGGCGGGGGCGGTGGCACTGTCCATGGGAATCTCCGGTGTTGTAACAACCAGTATCCCCATGCCGCTGCCATTTGTGAAGGCCCCGCAGCCCTGCCCGAATTTAAGAAAAATAGGCCTCTAGCGCTTATTCCATAAGCACGATAAGCTACAAATTAAATAGCAAACTTAACGCGCGTAGGCCTTGCTGTAGCGCGCTTCCAGGCGGCGGTGCACCGCGTATTCGTAGACCAGGCACAGCGACCAGTAGATCAGCGCGGCCAGTAGGTAGAAGGTGAAGGGTTTGAAGGTGGCCGAAATCACGTCGTTGATGATCTTCAGCAGCTCGGCCACGGTGATCACCGACAGCACCGAGGTGTCTTTGAACAGCCCGATCAAGGTGTTGCTGATGCCCGGAATCGCCAGCCGCAGCGCCTGGGGCGTGACCACAAAGCGCAGGGTCTGGAATTGGGTCAGCCCCAGGCTCAGGCCCGCGCTCCACTGGCCGTGGGTGATGCCGTTCAGCGCACCGCGCAGCGTCTCGGACAGGTAGGCGCTGGCGTTGACGATCAGCACCAGCGTGCCGATCACCACCAGCGGCAAATCCAGCCCCATGGAGCCTATGCCAAAGTAGATCAAAAACGCCTGGATCAGCTGCGGCGTGCCGCGCATGAAGCTCACGTACAGGCCGAAAAACCCCGCCAGTACCGGGATTTTTTCAAACCGCGCCCAGGTGATGAACAGCGCCACCGGCAGCCCAAACACCATGCCCAGCAAGGCATAGCCGATGGTGTAGGCCGTGCCCCAGGCGATGAGCGGCGCGGAATCCCAGATGGGTTGGAGGTAGTCGATCACTTAGCAAGGCCTTCACGCAAAAACGCCCGCTGGTGGGCGGGCGCATTGTCACAGGAATTGGATTTGCGTTACTTGGATGCGTCCACGCCAAACCACTTCATGGAAATCTTGGCGTAGCTGCCGTCCTTGACGATCTCGCCCAGGGCCTTGTCCAGCGCGTCTTTCAG
Organism: Rhodoferax sp. LS1P39; assembly: GCF_056521425.1. Classification (NCBI taxonomy): domain Bacteria; kingdom Pseudomonadati; phylum Pseudomonadota; class Betaproteobacteria; order Burkholderiales; family Comamonadaceae; genus Rhodoferax; species Rhodoferax sp. LS1P39. The sequence continues at coordinate 603,061 of NZ_JBWMAV010000002.1, forward strand.
CTTGGGGCTGCCCTTGCGGAAGGCGATGCCCTGCTTTTGCGGGTTGTCCAGCAGCACGGTGGAGGGGCGCAGGGGCAGCTTGGCTTCCTTGATCATGTAGGGCACCAGCAGGCGGTCGTTCAGCGCGGCGTCGATGCGGCCATTGGCCAAATCTTGCAGGTTCAGCGGTGCGGAGGTGTAGGCCTTGATGTCGATACCGCCGACCTTGGCCAGGGTTTCGGCGTAGATGCTGCCCTGGCCCGCGCCAACCTTCTTGCCCTTGAGGGCATCCAGGTTGGCGTACTCGGCCTTGTCGTCCTTGCGCAGGATGATTTGCGCGAACGACACGGTGTAGGGCACCGAGAAATCAAATTCCATAGCGCGCTTTTCGGTCATGGTGACCTGCGAGACCACCAGGTCGTACTTGCCCACCTGCAGACCGGCCAGGATGGTGGCCCACTCGGTGGCCACGAACTCGGGCTTCACGCCCAGCTTGGCGGCAATGGCGTTGGAGATGTCCACATCAAAACCCTGCAGCGCGCCGGTCTTGGCATCCTTGAAGTTGAACGGCGGGTAGGTGCCCTCCATGGCGATCTTCACCACGCCTTTGGACTTGATGGTGTCGAGCAGGTCGTCGGCCAGGGCCGCATGGGCCAGGCCTAAGCACAGTGCCGCGGCGCAGATTTTTTTCAGCATGGAATACCTTTGGAGGGGAGTTGAAAAGACCGGGCTGCATGTACATGTACCGGCAGCCTGTACAAACATTCTAGTGCGTGCCTTGGTTTGCATACATCCAGGGCCTGCCACTGGCATTGAATATGCTTATGCGCATTATTCAGTTGCGCAACCCGGGTGAATTCATTTAGCATCACCTGTCCATACCACCCTATACAAGTACCCTCCCCATGACCCGCACCAGCGACGCAGCATCCCACGGCTTTGAATGGCCGACCTGGCTTTTGGCGGCCTGCGTGTACCTGGGCTGGGGGCTGGTGGTGGGCTACTGGTCGGAGCTGGGGGCGGGTTGGGGCAGTGCCGCGTTGCTGTTGCTGACCTGCTGGTACATGAGCCTGCAGCACGAGCTGGTGCACGGCCACCCCACCGCATCGCCCAAAATCAACCGCCTGCTGGGCCTGGCACCGCTGGCCGTGTGGTACCCGTTTGACCTGTACCTGCACAGCCACCTGATCCACCACCAGGACGAGCACCTGACCCGCCCCGGCATCGACCCCGAGAGCAACTACCTCACCGCCGCCCAGTTCGCTGCCCTGCCCGCCTGGCAAAAGGTCTGCTGGCGCTGGCAGCGTTCGGTGCTGGGCCGCCTGGTGGTAGGCCCGGCGCTGGCCATCGTGCCGACCTGGGCCGACATCGTGCGCAAGCCGCTGCGCGGCGACTGGTCGCAAACGGCCAGCTGGGCCGAGCACCTGCTGCTGCTGGCCAGCATGCTGTGGGCCTTGCAGCACTGGGCCGGCATCCACCCGCTGCACTACCTGCTGGTCGTCTACCCCGCGCTGGGCCTGGCCATGCTGCGCTCGCTGTACGAGCACCGCCCGGCCGACCGCCCGGCGCACCGCATTGCCATCAACGAGGCGGGCTTCTTCTGGCGACTGCTCTACCTGAACAACAACTTCCACGTGGTGCACCACGAAACCCCCAGCATGCCCTGGTACCGGCTGCGCACCACTTACCTGGCCGACCGCGCGGGCTACCTGCGACGCAACGGCGGTTTTCTGGTGCCCGGCTACGGCCATCTGGTGCGCCGGTTTGCGCTGTCGCCCATCGATTCGCCGGTTTTGCCCGAAGACCTGGTGCTGCACCCCAAGAGCCACTCGACCCACTGACCCGATGCTGAGTTCTTTCCCGATGTACGCGGCGGGGTCGGCCGCCAATGCCGCGCTGTGGCAATCTGTGGCCGCGCAGTTGAACCTCCCCGTCAGCTTGGCCCAGCCCAGCGATCTGATGGCGCACTGGCTGGACCCTGAACTATTGCTGAGCCAAACCTGCGGCTACCCCCTGACCCACGCGCTGGCTGGGCGGGTGCAGGTGGTGGGCGCTTTTAGCTACACCGCCCCCGGCTGCGACGGCCTGCGCTACCGCAGCCAGCTGGTCTGCCGCAGCGCCGATGCCGGGCTGCCTCTGGCCGGGTTCCGGGGCCGCACCGTGGCCTATAACTCGGAAGATTCGCAATCCGGCTACAACAGCCTGCGGGCGCTGGTGGCCCCGCTGGCGCGCAATGGCCACTTTTTTGGCAACGCCGTGGCCACCGGCTCGCACCATGCCTCGGTGGACAGCGTGCGCAACGGCCAGGCCGACCTGGCCGCCATCGACTGCGTGACCCTGGCGCTGTTGCAGCGCGACCACCCCGAGATGGTGCGCGGCGTGCAGGTCTGCGGCCACACCGCACCGGCACCGGGCCTGCCGCTGATCACATCCCTCAAAACCCCGCCCGAGGTGCTGCTGGCCCTGCGCCAGGCCCTGCAGCACGCCATGCGCGACCCGGCCCTGGCCGATGCCCGCAAGGCGCTGCTCATCGCGGATTTCGCCGAGCTGCCGCTCACCGACTACGACGCTATTAACCAGATGGAAGCACGCGCCAACCGGGCAGGTTACAGGCTATAATCCAAGGCTTTGCTGGCAAACCCCTGCTGCCTGATCAATTTAATAGCAGGGGAACACCGCAGATGTTGCGTCCAACGGCCTGATCTTCCTTTCGACAAGACCTGCACCTAAATCGGAACCCATTCCTGTCATGACAACCATCCGTGTAAAAGAAAACGAACCCTTTGACGTCGCTCTGCGCCGTTTCAAGCGCACCATTGAAAAGCTCGGCCTGCTGACCGACCTGCGTGCGCGCGAGTTCTACGAAAAGCCCACCACCGAGCGCAAGCGCAAGAAGTCGGCCGCTGTCAAGCGCCACTACAAGCGCGTGCGTTCCATGCAGCTGCCTAAAAAGCTGTACTAAGCGCCTTTTCAAACTGTCCGCAGTTTGACAAGCCCGCCCAGGGACGCCAGGGCGGGCTTTTTGTTTTGCAAAATCCGAAAATCCAGGAGCAACCAATGTCCCTCAAAGAACAAATCACCGAAGACATGAAAACCGCCATGCGCGCCAAGGACAGCGTTCGCCTGGGCACGGTGCGCCTGCTGCTGGCCGCCTTGAAGCAAAAAGAGGTGGACGAGCGTGTGGTGCTGGACGACGCGGCCGTGGTGGCCATCGTCGACAAGCTGATCAAGCAGCGCAAGGACTCCATCGATGCCTTCACCAAGGCCGAGCGCGCCGACCTGGCCGACATCGAAAAAGCCGAGCTCACCGTGCTGTCCGCCTACCTGCCCCAGCGCCTGGATGCCGAGCAGGTGGCCGCCGAGGTGCGTACCCTGGCCGCCGCGATGGTGGCCGAGCTGGGTCGCGCCCTGGGTGCGGGCGACATGGGCAAGCTGATGGGTGCCGCCAAGGCGCAATTGGCAGGCAAGGCCGAGATGGGCCAGGTATCTGCTGCCGTCAAGGCCGCATTAGCCGGGTGAGGCGACGCTGAATAAGTCCCCGCGAGGATGCGCGCCCTGGATCGGGATGGGATGCTAGGCGCAAACCGCAGACATAGCTTGGGCTATGGCGAGGATTTGCAACGACGCAGACCGCCCGAGGCCAGGGATGCGCAGACCGCGAGGGACTTGTTTTGCGTTGCCTTAAGCCAACCAAACGGCAGGCTGCCGCGTTAACAGCAGAGTGATCACTCTCGCGAACGTCGCAAGCGACGTAAAAGCCATGCCATCCACCTTTTTGCAGAAAGCCGCCCACCTGCTGGGCGCGCTGGCCATTGCCCTGGCCACCAGCCACGCCCTGGCCCAAGATGTCCCACCGGGCCGGGTCGCACGCCTGAGCCTGATGGAAGGATCGGTCAGCTTCGCCCCAGCCGATAGCGACGACTGGAGCCCGGCAGAGTTCAACCGCCCCCTGACCAATGGCGACCGGCTGCAAACCGCGCCCGGCGCGCGGGCCGAGCTGCACAGCGGCTCCACCGCCATGCGCATCAACGGCCAAACCGCGCTGGAGCTCAGCGAACAAGACGACAACAGCACCCGCCTCACCCTGACCCAGGGCAGCCTGGCGCTGCGCGTGCGCCAGCTCTACCCCGGCGAAACGCTGGAGGTCAACACCCCCAACCTGGCCTTCACCGCCAGCCAGCCCGGCGAGTACCGGCTGGATGTGGATGCCCGCTCTGGCACCACGGGTGTCACCGTGCGCAGTGGCAGTGCCGTGGTGTACGGTGAAAACGGTGTCTCCCGCACCCTGGGCAGCCAGCAGCAAGCCCGCTATTTCGACCGGCAACTGGGCCAGGAAGAGATACGCGCCAACCTGCAACGCGACGCATTCGACCTCTGGTCGTATGCCCGCGACAAGGCCGAAGACCAATCGCAAAGCGCCCGCTACGTGTCGCGCGAAGTCATTGGCTACCAGCAGCTGGACGGCCATGGCGACTGGCGCACCGACAGCGAATACGGGGCGGTGTGGTTTCCACGCGTCACCGTGGGCCAATGGGCACCCTACCAAAACGGCCAATGGCGCTGGATTGCCCCCTGGGGCTGGACCTGGGTAGACAACGCGCCCTGGGGCTTTGCGCCCTCCCACTATGGCCGCTGGGCGCAGATTGGCGCGCAATGGGGCTGGGTGCCCGGCCCACGGCAGCAGCGCCCCAGCTACGCGCCCGCCCTGGTGCAGTTTGACGGTGCCAACCGTTTCGACCAGGACCGCCGCCGCCCCCCGCAAGGCAACTGGACTCCGCTGGCTCCCGGCCAGACCTGGCGGCCCCAGTATCCGCAAAACCCACAGTACCAGCGCCCCAACAACAACTTCAACCGCCCCCAGCAGCAAGACTGGAACCGTGCCCCGCGCCCGAACGACCCACGCCCGACGCGGGTGGAGCCTATGGTGCAACCAGCGCCCCAGGGCGTATGGCCGCAGCAGCCGCAGGCCATTCCCCATCCACGCCCGGAACTGCGCATGCAGGATGCCCCGCGCAACCAGGCCGAGCTGGAGCAGCGGGCACAAATGCAGCGCCAGCAGCAGATAGACCGCGAACGCCAGCAGCAAGAGCAAAACCGCAACCAGATGCAGCAACAGGGCCAGCGTGAGCAAATGCAGCGCCAGCGCGAGGCCGCACAGCAGCAGATGCAACAGCAAGAGCGGCAACAACAGATACAGCAGCAACAGCAACAGTTGACGATGCAGCAGCGGATGCAGCAAGAGATGCGCGACCAGCAGCAAAGGCAGCAGCGCGACGCCCAGGCGCAACAACAACAACAGCAGCAGGCCCGCCCCGCACCGCGCGCGCCGATGGTGGAGCCCCAGCCGGGCGCACCCGAGCCGCGCCGCCGCTTGCTGTTGCCGGGCCAACGTTCCGGTGAAGAGTCAAGCCGGTAAAGCCGCGGCTCTGCCGACTGCGCGGCATGCTATGGTTTTTTAATGAATAAAGAGAGCTGCTCGTGCTGATGGAATAAGCGCTGAGTGGCTATTTCGGCACTGAAAAAAGCCGCTAAAACCACATTCAGCTGCTGCCGCGCACCACCAGCTCAAAGCCCAGGTCCAGCGCGTTCTGCGGCACATCCTGGCCGCGCATCAACGCCAGCAGCATGCGGGCGGCCTGGGTGCCGATCTCGGCCCGCGGGGTGCGGATGGTGGTCAGCGGCGGCAGCATCTGGTCGCTGCCCGCCAGATCGTTGAAACCCACCACCGCAATCCGCTGCGGCACCGCCACCTGCAAACGCAGCGCCGCCAGCAGCCCGCCCTGGGCCAGGTCGTCGTTGCAGAAAAACACCGCATCCACATCGGGGTGGCGCGCCAGCAGGTCTTCCAGCAAGCGCGCGCCCAGCGCCATCGAGGTGGGCGCAGGGTCCAGCACCTCCAGCTGCGGGTCGTAGCAACCGGCGGCACGCATGGCCGCCCGGTAGCCATCGGCGCGCTGCATCACCCGGGGATCCAGCTGGCCCGCCACGTAGGCGATGCGGCGGCGACCGCGCTGCAGCAGGTGTTCGGTGAGAGTGCGGGCCGCATCCATCTGTGACAAGCCCACGCCGTAGACACCGGGGGTGGGCGCGGTCTCCATCAAATGCACGCAGGGCACACCGCTGGCAGCAATCATCTGGCGGGCGGCATCGCTGCGGTCCAGGCCGGTGACCAGCAGGCCCGCCGGGCGGTGCGCCAGGTAGCTGCGCAGCAAGGCATCTTCTTCGGCGGGCTGGTAGTGCGTCACACCCATCAGCGTCTGGTAGCCCGCCGGGGCCAGGGTGGCCTGCACGGCCTCCAGCAGTTCCACAAACAAGGCATTGGACAGCAGCGGCACCAGCACCGCCACATGCGTGCTGCGGGCCGAGGCCAGCGCACGCGCGGCGGGGTCGGGCACGTAGCCGAGTTGCTGCGCCGCCACCTGCACACGCTCCACCAGCAGCGGGTCTACCGCCCGCGCACCGCGCAGTGCCCGGGAGGCGGTGATGGCGCTGACACCAGCGGCAGCGGCCACATCGGCCAGGGTGGCGCGGCCTGTGGCGCGGCGGCGCAGAGGAGGAGTGGGAGGGCTGTCCATGGGGTTTGGAGGCGATTCTAACCACGGCTTTCCCTGGTTTTAGCGGTTCCTGGCATCGCAAAAATAAGTAGCAGTAGCTGGTGAAAACCCTGAGCACGGAAGCCTGGCATCGCCCTTAGGATAGCGCTGTCCAAATTTGCAAACTGCAGACCCGGATTTTCCGCAGGCCCTGCGTTCACGTGGTGGCCTGCTTTTTTCAACCCTCTTGGGATAGCGCTGTCCAATATGGTTTCTTTGGTTGTCATGGGCGTTGCCGGATGCGGCAAATCCAGCTTGGGCCACGCGGTTGCCCAAGCCCTGGGCTGGCCGTTGGTGGAGGGGGATGACTTTCACCCCGCCGCCAACGTGGAAAAAATGCGCGCCGGCATCCCGCTGGTCGATGCCGACCGCACAGGCTGGCTGGCGCTACTTGGGGCCGAGCTGCAACGGCACCCCGGTGGTGCGGTGCTGACCTGCTCGGCTCTCAAGCGCGCCTACCGCGACCAGTTGCGCGCCGCCCTGCCCGGCCTGCGCTTTGTGCACCTGGCCCTGAGCATCGATGCCGCCCGCACCCGCGTGGCGCAGCGCGCGGGCGGCCACTACTTCCAGGCCAATCTGGTGGATAGCCAGTTCGCCACGCTGGAGGCGCCCCAGGGCGAGCCCGGTGTGCTGACGCTGGATGCCACCCAGACCCTGGCCGCCCTCACCCCCCACGCCGTCCGCTGGACGCAGGAGACCCCCGATGCAGCCGCTTGATATGCCCACCCACACCCCCTGGCCGCAGCGCCTGGCCAACAACGCCATGGCCCTGTGCCTGGCGGTGATGGCCGTCTCGGTCTTTGTCAACGTGGTGCTGCGCTACGGCTTTGGCAGCGGCGTGGCCGCCAGCGAAGAGCTGTCGCGCCTGCTGTTTGTGTGGATGGTGTTCATCGGTGCCACCGCCGCCTACCCCACCGGCGAGCACATGGCCTTCAACAGCCTGCTGGTGGCGCTGCGCGACAAGCCGCGCCTGCTGGCCGCTGTGGCGGTACTGGTCCGGCTGCTGGTGATTCTGGGCTGCAGCCTGCTGGCCTGGGGCGCGTACCAACAGGTGCAGGTGGGCCTGGGCAGCCAGTCGGTGGTGCTGGGCTATTCCACGGCCCTGCTGCCACTGCCCGCCTTGCTGTGTTCGGTGGCGATTGGCCTGATGGCCTTGCGCGAACTTATCTGTAACCAAGCGCTGGACCTCGGTCCTGGCGCTGACCTGGAGTGATCGCGATGTCGGTCGAAGGCCAAGCATTTATCGTTTTCTCCCTCGGCATGCTGGTGCTGATGGGGATTGGCATGAACATGGGGCTGGCGCTGGTGCTCACCGGCGCGGGCATGGCCTATGTGCTGGACTTCTGGGACACCCAGTTGCTGGCGCAAAACCTGGTGGCCGGGGTGGACAGCTTTCCGCTGCTGGCGGTGCCATTTTTCATTCTGGCCGGTGAGCTGATGAATTCGGGCGGCATCAGCCGCCGCATCATCGACATGGCGCAGGCCTGGTTTGGCCATGTGCGCGGCGGGCTGGGTTATGTGACCATCGGCACGGCCATCATGCTGTCGGCCATGTCGGGCTCGGCGCTGGCCGATGCCGCCGCCATGTCCACCATTTTGCTGCCCATGATGCGCAAGCACGGCTACCCGGTGGGCCCGTCGGCCGGCTTGATTGCGGCGGGTGGCGTGATCGGCCCCATCATCCCGCCGTCGATGGCGTTTGTGATTTATGGCGTCACCACCAACACTTCCATCTCCTCGCTGTTCATCGCCGGGATTGCCCCCGGCCTGATGATGGGCCTGGGCCTGGTCATTGCCTGGAAGATGCAGCTGCGCAAGTTCACCGTGCAGGCCGATGCCCCCCTGCCCATTGCCCAGCGCCTGCTGGTATCGGCGCGGGCCTTCTGGGCGCTGCTGATGCCGGTGATCATCATCGGCGGCATGAAAAGCGGGGTCTTCACCCCCACCGAAGCCGCCGTGGTGGCGGCCTTCTACGCCATGTTTGTGGCCTTTGTGGTGCACCGCGAGATGAACTTTGGCGACCTGCACGGCGTGCTGGTGCGGGCCGCCAAGACCACCGCCATCGTGATGTTTCTGTGCGCCGGGGCCCAGGTGGCCAGCTACATGATCACCCTGGCCGACCTGCCCTCGGTGCTCACCGGCTGGCTGGGCCCGCTGGTGGACAACCCGCGCCTGCTGATGCTGGTGATGATGCTGGTGCTCGTCGTGGTGGGCACCGCGCTGGACCTGACACCCACCATCCTGATCTTCGCCCCGGTGATGCTGCCCATCGCCGCCAAGGCCGGTATCGACCCGGTGTACTTTGGCCTGATGTTTGTGCTCAACGGCTCCATCGGCCTGATCACTCCGCCCGTGGGCACGGTGCTGAACGTGGTGGCGGGCGTGGGCCGGGTGCCCATGCATACCGTCATCAAGGGTGTCAGCCCCTTCCTCATCACCTACACGCTGATCCTGCTGCTGTTTGTGGCCTTTCCCCAGCTCGTCACCGCGCCCGTCGCGTGGATGCGCTAAACCATTTTTTCCAATTTACCCCAGGAGACTCCCCATGAAAAACCTACTTCGCCGCACCGCGCTCGCCACCCTGGCCGCCCTTACCGTCGGTGCCGCCACCAACGCGCTGGCCCAGGACATCAAGCCACGCATCATCCGCTTTGGCTATGGCCTGAACGAGCAAAGCAACCAGGGCCGCGCCGCCAAAGTGTTTAGCGACGCGGTCGCCAAAGCCTCGGGCGGCAAGATGAAGCTGCGCGCCATCGGTGCCGCCGCCCTCGGCCCCGACACCCAGATGCAGCAGGCCCTGGTCGGCGGCGCGCAGGAAATGATGGTCGGCTCCACCGCCACCCTGGTCGGCATCACCAAGGAAATGGCGCTGTGGGACACGCCCTTTCTGTTCAACAACGCCGCCGAAGCCGACGCGGTGCTGGACGGCCCGGTCGGCCAGAAAGTCATGGCCAAGCTGCAGGAAAAAGGCCTGGTCGGCCTGGTCTACTGGGAAAACGGCTTTCGCAACCTGACCAACAACAAACGCCCCGTCACCAAGCTGGAAGACATGGACGGCATCAAACTGCGGGTGATGCAAAACGAGGTCTTCCTCAGCAGCTTCAAGTCGCTGGGTGCCAACGCCATCCCCTTGCCGTTTAGCGAACTCTTCAGCGCGCTGGAAACCAAGGCCGTGGACGGCCAGGAAAACCCGTTCAACACCATCGTCTCCAGCAAGTTCTACGAGGTGCAAAAATACCTGAGCGTGACCAACCACGTCTACAGCCCCTGGATCGTGCTGGCCAGCAAAAAGTGGTGGGACGGCTTGAGCAAGGACGAGCAAAAAGTGCTGCTCGATGCTGCCAAGGCCAGCCGCGACTTCGAGCGCAAAGACACCCGCGATGAAGCCGCCAAAGCCCTGGCCGACCTGAAGACCAAGGGCATGCAAATCAACGAACTCGCCCCCGCCGAGACCGCTCGCATGCGCGACAAACTCACCAAGGTCAACGCCCTGGTCGCTACCAATGTGGGCATGGAACTGTGGCAGGAAACGCAGGCCGAACTGGCCAAGAAACGCGGCAAATAAGCCCGACCCAGAGCCCCGCACACAAAAACGCCACCAGCTATCATTTAAATAGCTGGTGGCGCTTATGGAATGGGCGCTGGGTGCCTAAAAGGCTTACATCAACTCCCAGCCACCTTCATCTTGTTAACCAGAATCGAGCCCACGGTCTTCGCCCCATAGTTGTAGGTATCCGCGCCAATCGCCTGGATGCCCTTGAACATGTCTTTCAGGTTGCCTGCGATGGTGATCTCTTCCACGGGATAAGCGATTTCGCCGTTTTCCACCCAGAAGCCACTGGCGCCACGCGAGTAGTCGCCGGTCACGTAGTTCACGCCCTGGCCCATCAGCTCGATGACGAACAAACCCGTGCCCAGCTTCTTCAGCATGGCATCCAGGTCGTCGCCGGGGCGGGTGCGGCTGGAGCTCAGTACCAGGTTGTGCGAGCCGCCTGCGTTGCCGGTGGTTTGCATGCCCAGCTTGCGGGCCGAATAGCTGCTCAAAAAGTAGCCCTCGACGCGGCCTGCGTCCACCACGGTGCGGGCCTTGACGCGCACACCTTCGTCGTCAAACGGCGAGCTGCCTTTGCCGCGCTTCACAAACGGGTCTTCCAGCAACTGGATGTGCTTGGGGAAGATCTGCTTGCCCATCGAGTCCAGCAAAAACGTGCTCTTGCGGTACAGCGCGCCGCCGCTCACGGCCTGCACAAAGCCGCCCAGCAGCCCGGCCGCCAGCGGCGACTCGAACAGCACCGGGCATTCCACCGTGGGGATCTTGCGCGACTTCAGGCGGCTCAGGGCACGCTGCGCGGCGTAGCGGCCCACGGCCTCGGGCGAAGCGAGTTCCTCGGCGCTGCGCATCGAGCTGTACCAGGAGTCGCGCTGCATGCCGCTGCCCTTGCCCGCAATCGGTGCCACCGACAGGGAATGGCGCGAGCTGGCATAGCCGCCGCGAAAGCCGTTGGTGTGGGCGCTGAAGAAATGCGATTGCTGGGCCGACACGCCCGCGCCTTCGCTATTGGTGATCTTCTTGCTGGTTTGCAGGGCTGCAGCCTCGCATTCCATGGCGATCTGGGCGGCATCTTCGCTGGTGATGGCCCAGGGGTGGAACAGGTCCAGATCGACCTGGCGCTTGGCGATGTTCTTGGCATCCGGCAGGCCTGCAAACGGGTCTTCGGCAGTGAAGCGCGCAATGTCGTACGCCGCCTGCACCGTCTGCTGGATGGCGGCCTTGGAGAAATCGGAGGTGCTGGCATTGCCCCGGCGCTTGCCTACGTACACCGTGATGCCTAAGGATTTGTCGCGGTTGCGTTCCACGGTTTCCAGCGCGCCCTTGCGAACCGAAACGCTCAGGCCGCAGCCCTCGGAAGCCTCGGCACCGGCGTTGGTGGCACCGAGTTTTTTGGCGTGTGCCAGGGCGCTATCGACGAGTTCTTCGAAGAAGGGGCGGCTGTAGGCGAAGCCGGTTGCGGGTTCAGAGGAGTTGGAAACTGGTTTTTTCATGGTGGCGGCTATGATACCGGCCACGCCGCCCACTCTGCGGCACCCCCATCGGATACCCCGCTCACCGCGCCCATCGCACTAAAAACATGTCACGCAAACTCACCAAAGGCTATTACGTCCAGGGCAAATTCGTTGCCGAAGGGAGCGAACTGGACATCCAGCTCAAAGCCGAACTCAAGGGCACGGATGCCTCCAGCCGCACCGACCTCAAGAAAGAAAGCGACGAACTGCAAGCCCTGGGCGAAAGCCTGCTGACCCTGCGCCTGGACCTGTTCACCAAGCTGCAACTCACCGAGAAGCTGCATGACGCGGTGCTGGAAGCCAAGCGCATCACCAACTTCGAAGGCAAGCGCCGCCAGATGCAGTTCATCGGCAAACTCATGCGCAAGCAAGAGCCCGAAAAGCTCGACGAAATCCGCGCTACGCTGAAAATCCAGCACTCGGGCTCGGCGCAGGAAAACCTGGCCCTGCACAAGGCCGAAACCTGGCGCAACCGCCTGATCGCTGAAGACGATGCCTTTGGCGAGTGGATTGCAGAGTTCCCGCAAACCGACTCCCAGCAGCTGCGTGCCCTGGTGCGCCAGGCCCGCAAAGACCTGGTGCCCGAAAAGCCCGGTGCCCTGCCCCGCCATGGCCGCGCCTACCGCGACATCTTCCAGCTGGTGCGCGAGCAACTGGCCGACATCGACGGCCCGCTGAACGACGGCACCATAGCCGACACGGCGGAAGAATGAGCACCTTCGATCCGGTCAAGATCGGCATCGTTTCGGTCAGCGACCGGGCCAGCACTGGCGTGTACGAAGACAAGGGCCTGCCCGCCCTGCAAGACTGGCTGACCCGCGCCCTGAAGAACCCGATTGAATTTGTCCCCCGCCTGATCCCCGACGAGCAGGCCACCATCAGCGCCACCTTGATCGAGCTGGTCGATGCCGGTTGCAGCCTGGTGCTGACCACCGGCGGCACCGGCCCGGCCCTGCGCGACGTGACCCCCGAGGCCACCCTGGCCGTAGCCCACAAGGTCATGCCCGGCTTTGGCGAGCAGATGCGCCAGATCAGCCTGCAGTTTGTGCCCACCGCCATCCTGTCGCGCCAAACCGCCGTCATCCGCGGCCAGGCGCTGATCCTGAACCTGCCCGGCCAGCCCAAGGCCATTGCCGAGACGTTGGAAGGCCTGCCCGAGCGCGGCGTGCCCGGCATCTTTGCGGCGGTGCCCTACTGCATCGATTTGATCGGCGGGCCGTACCTGGAGAGCGATGACGCGGTGTGCAAGGCGTTTCGGCCCAAGTCGGCGCTGCGGGCACCAAAAATATAGCCAAATGAGGCCCCCGTGCCCATTCCATAAGCACAAGCTGCTCTCAAAAACAGAGTAACCCTGCCATGCCGATTTACCGATGCAAGCAGTGCAGCTTTGTCGCTGAAGACACGTCCACCCCGGTCGGCGAAAAGATTGGTTGTGCCCGCTGCGGCGCGCCCTGCGTGGTCTACGGCACAGTGTTTTTCGTGGAGAAGCTGATCAAGCGCTACTCTGCTGCGCTGCGCGAAATCAAGGCCCTACAGACACTCGACAACTCCGACATCCCCAGCGCACCCGCACCGTACACCCTGCCTGCCACCCTGCTGCCGCTGCTGGCCAGCGTGGACAGCAAGCACACCGCCCCGCTCACCGCCTGGTTTGCCGCCCGCCAGATCGACATCCGCTTCGAGCACGCCCAGGTCGATACCCACGGCTATTTCGACGACGCAGCGCGCCAGATCGGCGCGCAATACAACCGGTTTGCCGAGCTGATCGAACGCATCGGCTACGCCTACCGCAACAGCCACACCGTAGTGCACCTGGACCTGGGCAGCCAGGCCCCGCAGGACGCGCAGGCGGTCAACACCCTGTGCGGCTGGCTGTACGTGCGCAGCTTCTTTGCCCGCTACCAGTACCAAAAGCCCGAAAAAGCCATCCAGCTGACGCTGCGCCCGTCCGTTACCATCCGCGACTTCTTCGACGGCGGCTGGCTGCAACGGGCGGTGTTTTTGCGCCTGCAAGACCTGTTCACCCACCGCGCACCCGGCCATGCCTGCGCCCGGGGTGCCAAGCTGGTGCCCAGCCAGGAGGTGCAGCACACGGTGGACGTGCTGTTCCTGCCGCCAGGCCAGCCGCCCGTGTGCGTGGCCTGCACCACCACGGCAACGCGCAATGACATCGACGCCTGCCTGCGCCTGCGCCACCGCCTGGGCATCGACCGCAGCCGCTTCATCCTGTGCGCCGCCGACCTCAGCGACGCGCAAGCCGCCGGGCTGTCGGCCCTGCACGCACTCAGCTTTGTGAACCTGGCCTCGCTGGGGCCGCATGTCGCCCACCTGCTGTAGAAAGAACCCCATGCACATCCAGAAAATCGCCGCCTTCTCCGACGGCCCCAGCGGCGGCAACCCGGCTGGTGTGGTGCTGGCCGACGCACTGCCGCCCGATGCCGACATGCAGCGCATCGCCGCCCAGGTAGGCTTTTCAGAGACCGTATTTGCCACACCGGTGGGCGACGGCTGGCGCGTGCGCTACTTCTCGCCCGAGAGTGAAGTCCCCTTCTGCGGCCACGCCACCATTGCCCTGGGTACCGCCCTGGCGCTGCAGCAGGGCGACGGCGTGTTTGCGCTGGCGCTGAACCACGCCCACGTCACTGTCGAAGGCCGCCGCGAGGGCGCCACCGTGGCAGCCGCGCTGCAGTCACCTCCCACCCGCAGCCAGCCCGCCCCGAAGGCGCTGGTGGATGCCGCCCTGGCCTTGTTTGGCTACACGCCAGACCACCTGGACCCACGCATCCCGCCCGCCCTGGCCCACGGCGGTGCCGACCATCTGGTGCTGGCACTCAAAACCCGCTCTGCCCTGGCTGCCATGCAATACGACCTGGCCGCAGGCCGCACGCTGATGCGCAGCGCAGGCCTGACCACCATCGTGTGGGTGTTCGCCGAATCCGCCCAGCGCCTGCACACCCGCAACGCCTTTGCCGGGGGCGGCGTGCTGGAAGACCCCGCCACCGGAGCCGCCACCGCCGCTCTCGCAGGCTACCTGCGCGACATCACCTGGCCGCACGCGGGCCGCATCGACGTGGTGCAAGGCGAAGACATGGGCATGCGCTCGCTGCTGCGGGCCGAACTGTCCGACACGCCGGGCAGCTCGGTCCGCGTGTCCGGCACGGCACGGGTGATGGCGGACTAGATTGCTATTTAAAATAGAGCTGCTTGTGCTTATGGAATAAGCACGAGGGGCCTAAAAGGCTTGTAGTTTTCAGGCAGCGGCGGCATCGAAGGGTGGGTCCATCACCACGCCCTCGAACACATCCTCCAGGGGCAACAGCAGCCCCACGCTGGCAAATTCGCAAGGCCCGGGGTTGCGGGCATCCCAGGCATAGAGTTCAAACCGCTGGGCCGCGTTGCGCCGGTACAGCTCGACCGTGCGGACCTGCGGGTCGATCAGCACGTACTCTTGCAGGCTGGGCAGTTGCCGGTAGGCCGCGAACTTACCGCCCCGGTCCCAGGTGGCAGTGCTGTCGGACAGGACTTCGATGACCAGCACGGGCGTATCCGTCGATACCGCCTTTCCGTCGAGAGGAGTCTTTGGCTGGCAACGAACCACGACATCGGGGTAGAAATAGGCATCCGCAGTCGCCACATGCACCCGCATATCGGAAATGAACACCTTGCAGGGCGTGCCTTTGAGATGGCTGCGCAAAGCCACGGCGGCATTCAAGGCCACCGTGTTGTGGTTCTCCGTTCCACCCGCCATCGCAAAGACTTCGCCCTGAAAGTATTCATGGCGCTCACTCTGGTTAGCCTCCCAAACCAGGTAGGCATCGGCATCAAAACGGTGTTGGGGTTGGGCGTAGGACATGGCTTATCCTACCGCCTTCGCCTCCCGCCGACCAGTCTACGCGCCCATGCCCCCACCCCACATCCTCCTGCTAGAAGACGACCCGGCCATCGCCAAAACCGTGGTCTATGCCCTGGAGCGCGCGGGGCTGCGGGTGACGCATTGCCTGCTGGTGGCGGATGCATTGCGGCAATTGGCCCTGGCAGCGCCGGATGCGCTGGTGCTGGACATCGGGCTGCCTGACGGCTCGGGGCTGGACGTGTGCCGCCATGTGCGGGCCACCCCGGCGCTGCAGCATTTGCCGGTGCTGGTGCTGAGCGCCCACGGCGAGGAGATCGACCGCGTGGTGGGGCTGGAGCTGGGGGCGGATGACTACGTGACCAAGCCGTTCAGCCCGCGCGAGCTGGTGGCGCGGGTGCGCGGGCTGCTGCGCCGTGCCACGGCCCCGGCGGTGGCAGCACCACCACCCACCGGCTTCACGTTGGACTCCGACAGCCAGCGTGCCACCTGGCAGGGCCAGCCGCTGGCGCTGACGCGGCGCGAGCTGGGCCTGTTGGCCGAGCTGCTGCGCCAGCCGGGCCGGGTGCGCAGCCGCGATGCCCTGCTGGCCGCCGTGTGGGGCCATGACTCGGACAGCGCCGACCGCACGGTGGACACGCACATCAAAACCCTGCGCGCCAAGCTGCAGCAGATCACCCCCGAGCGCGACCCGATCACCACCCACCGGGGCTTGGGCTACTCGGTCTCGGCGCAAAGCTAGCCGTGCATTTAGGCATCCGCATCCTGTTCGGCTTTTTCCTGATCACCGGGCTGGCGGGGATTTTTGTGCTGCGGATTTTCGTGGCCGAGGTCAAGCCCAGCGTGCGCGAGGTGATGGAAGACATGATGGTGGACACCGCCAACATCCTGGCCGAACTGGCCGCTGACGACCTGCGTGCGGGCCGCATGGCCCAGGGACCATTTGCCACCCAGGTGGCAGCCTATGCCCGGCGTCCCATCGATGCTCGCATCTGGGGGCTGGACAAGCAGTCGCTGGACTTCCGCGTCTACGTCACCGATGCAAAGGGCCTGGTGGTGTTCGACTCGGCCCACGCCGCCCTGGGGCAAGACTATTCGCAATGGCGCGACGTGGCCCGCACCTTGCGCGGCGAGTACGGGGCCCGCGCCACCCGCGAGGTGTACGCCGACGACCGCAGCTCGGTGCTGTACGTGGCCGCGCCGGTCACCGACCAGGGCCGCGTGATCGGCGTGCTGACGGTGGCCAAGCCAGTGGCCACGGTGCAGGCCTTCATCGACCGGGCCGAGCGCAAGATTCTGGTCAGCGGGTTTTGGCTGCTGGGCCTGTCTGCCGCGGTGGGGGTGGCGGTGACGCTGTGGGTGGTGCACAGCATCCGCCAGCTGCGCCGCTACGCCAACGCCATGGAATCGGGCAAAAAGCTGCCGCTGCCGCGCATCCAGGGCGAGCTGGGCGAGCTGGCCCAGGCTATGCAGGCCATGCGCCAGCGCGTCGAGGGGCGTGACTACATCGAGGGCTATGTCCGTGCTTTGACGCACGAACTCAAAAGCCCGCTGGCCGCCATCCGTGGCGCGGGCGAGCTGCTGCAAGACCCGCTGCCCGAGCCCGACCGCCAGGCATTCGCCACCGACATCTTGGCGCAAACCCAGCGCCTGCAGTCGCTGGTAGACCGCCTGCTGGAACTCAGCAAGCTGGAGCAACGCCAGGAACTGCACCAGCCGCAGAGCCTGGTGCTGGCCGATTTTTTGGCATCTTTTATGGCCCAGGCGCTGGTGGAAAGGGCGCAACTAGCTATTACCTTGATAGCAAGCGACAGTGCCGAGGTGGTGCGTATCGAGCCCGCCCTGCTGTCCCTGGCGCTGGCCAACCTGCTGGACAACGCCGCCGCGTTTGCGCCGCCCGGGGGCCGCACTACCCTGGCCGCCGTGGGCCGCAGCATCGTGGTGCAGGACGATGGCCCCGGCGTGCCCGACTTTGCCCTGCCCAAGCTGGGGCAAAAATTCTTCTCCACCGTGCGCCCGGATGGCATCACCAAAGGCTCGGGCCTAGGCCTGGCCATCGTGGCGCAGACCATGGCGCTGCATGGCGGCACGCTGCACATTGAAAACACCCACCCCGGTTTGCGCTTGACGCTGCAGTTTCCCTAGCCTCTTCACAGCCACTTCACAGACTTCACCCTGCCCTCACGAGCGCCCCAGAAACTGGCCGCTTTCAACAAGGAGTGGGCGATGAAAGCATTGATTTTTGGCAAATTTGCCGGGCTGCTGGTGGTGGCAGTCTTGCTGCTGCTGGGCCTGGCCCAGATTACCGACCTGGTGCAAGAGCGCCAATGGCGGCACCAGAGCGCGGTCGACAGCGTGGCCCGCAGCCTGGCGGGCAGCCAGACCGTGCTGGGGCCGCTGGTGCACCGCGCCTGTACCGAGGAATGGAGCCACACCGGTGACAAAGGTGTGGTGTTGGAGCGGCAAAGTTTCAACCTGGTGGCCGCGCCCAGCACGCTGAATGTGGTCAGCACCAGCCAGGTGGAGGCGCGGGCGCGTGGCCTGCACGCCACCCAGGTGTTCACCCTCAAAGCCAAGCTGTCGGCCCAGTGGGCGGACCTGCAAGGCCTGGCCAGCCAGGCGCGGCACGCGGGGGGGACCGTGCGCTGCGGTCCGCCGGTGCTGATGCTGGCGGTGAGCGACGCGCGCGGCATCCGCCAGGCGGTGGTGCAGGTCAACGGCCAGCCGCAAACCGTGCAAGCGGGCACCCAACACAGCGCCTACCCGCGCGGGGTGCAGGCCAGCCTGCCCGCCAACACCACACTGGCTACGCCGCTGCGCGCCGAGGTGGAGCTGGAGCTGCTGGGCACCGAGGCGCTGAACTTCGTGCCACTGGGCAGTGCGACGCAGATCAGCCTGTCGTCTAACTGGCCGCACCCGCGTTTTGAAGGGCAGTTTTTGCCCGCCGAGCGCACGATCAGCGACCAGGGTTTTGAAGCCAGTTGGCGCGTCTCGGCACTGGCCAGCAGTGCCCAGCAGGCGGTGGTGGACGGAGGCGCGCTGTGCAGTGCCAGCATGGTCCCACGCAGCGCGGCGGACAGTGCCGAATACGCCGTCGCCCACACCACGGCGGTAGATGCAAGCAGCCACGGCTCGGCCTGTGTGGAAACCCTGGGGCTGGGCTTTATCGACCCGATCAACACCTATTCGCTGTCCGACCGGGCTACCAAATACGGCCTGCTGTTCATCGTGCTGACCTTCTGCGCGGTGGGGCTGTTTGAGTGCATGCGCGGGCTGCGGGTACACCCCATCCAGTACTTTCTGGTGGGCGCGGCCATCAGCATCTTCTTTTTGCTGCTGGTGAGTCTGTCGGAACACCTGGCCTTCAACACCGCCTATGCGCTGGCCGCCAGTGCTTGCGTGCTGCTGCTGGCCTATTACGCCAGCCACATGCTGCACAGCTGGCGGCGCGGCCTGCCGTTTGGCCTAGGCATTGCGGCGCTGTACGGTCTGCTGTTTGTGCTGTTGCAACTGGAGCAAACGGCGATGGTGGTGGGCGCGCTAGCCCTGTTCGCGGTACTGGCCGGGGTGATGGCGCTGACCCGCAAGCTGGACTGGTATGCGCTGCTGCGGGTGGCCCCGAGCGCAGTTACTTCCCCACCAGTTGCGTGAATTTCTCGGCCTCGAAGCACTCGGTGCGGGCCGCGTCGCAGGGCACGCAGTCGGGCGTGGTCTGGGTGGCCGAGAGCTTTTCGATGGCCTGCCAGAGCAGCGCAATCTGGTGCTCCTGGCTGGAGGCGCTGTCGATCAGGCCGCGCATGGCTTCGCCAATCGGGTCGCCGTCGGGGGTGATGCCGTAGGCCGAAAAGCGCGGCGTGGCCATGGCGGCATCCCCGGCGGGGCCGTCCTTGGGCAGAATGATGCGGGCCGGAATGCCCACCGCAGTGGCCCCTGCCGGCACGGGCTTGATCACCACCGCGTTGGAGCCGATCTTCGCGCCATCGCCCACGGTAAAGCCGCCCAGCACCTTGGCCCCGGCGCTGACCACCACGTCGCGGCCCAGCGTGGGATGGCGCTTGGTGCCCTTGTACAGCGAGGTGCCACCCAGCGTCACGCCCTGGTAAATGGTGCAGCCGTCACCGATTTCGGCGGTTTCGCCCACCACCACCCCCATGGCGTGGTCAAAGAACACCCGCTCGCCCAGCTTGGCACCGGGGTGGATTTCGATACCGGTGAGCCCCCGCGCGATGTGCGAGATAAACCGCCCCAGCCACTTGAAGCCGTGGTGCCAGCACCAGTGGGCCGGGCGGTGCAGCACCACCGCATGCAGGCCGGGGTAGCAGGTCAGCACCTCCCAGGTGGTGCGCGCAGCGGGGTCGCGGTCGAGGATGCAGCGGATGTCGGAGCGGAGGCGGGAGAACATGGTCGAAGTCTAGTCGTTCATTTCAGGTTTCGCTTTGCCCGCAGCTTGGGTAATGGCTTTGGCGATGCCGCGCAGGATGTGGATTTCTTCCTGCAGCGGCTGGGCGCGGTTGAACAGCTGGTTCAGGCGCGGCATCAGCTTCTTGGGCGCGGCGGGGTCCAGAAAGCCCAGCGCCGTCAATGCCTGCTCCCAGTGCGCCAGCATGCCGCCCACCTGGCGCGCGTCGGCCTGCACGGGCGGCGGGGTGGCGGCCTCCACGCCGTAGCCGCCCAGCGCCATGCGCCATTCGTAGGCGATGAGCTGCACGGCGGCGGCCAAGTTGAGCGAGCCGAAGTTCGGGTTGGTGGGAATGCTCAATGCCACATGGCAGCGGTACACGTCTTCGTTGGCCATGCCAAAGCGTTCGCAGCCAAACAGGAAAGCGACGCCCTCGGGCCTTTTCAGTGCCAAATCGGCCTCTTGCGCTGAATTCATCAGCGTAGACAGCTCTCTTTTCAATAGCATTTCAAAATGCGGGCGCGGCGTGGTGGTGGGCGGGCCGAAATCGCGCGGGGTCATGGCGGTGGCGCACAGGTGGTCCATGCCGTCCAGTGCTTCGTCCAGCGTGGCGACGATGCGGGCGTTGTGGAGCACGTCCAGGGCACCGCTGGCGCGCTGTATGGTTTCCAGGCGGCGCAGCACATTCGGCCAGCGCGGGTTGACCAGCACCAGGTCGTCAAAGCCCATGACTTTCATGGCGCGGGCGGTAGCACCCACATTGCCAGCGTGGCTGGGTTGGATCAGAATAAAACGGCTTTGCATGGCTGAAACGGTGGGGCGGGTAAAATCCTGCGATTGTCGCTGCCTGCATCGCCTGGCCGCTCTTCTTTTGCTCTTCTTAAAAATCTATGGCGCTCCCAAACCTACACCCGATGCTGAACGTGGCCGTCAAGGCCGCCCGCGAAGCTGGCAAGCTCATCAACCGTGCGGCACTCGATGTCGAAGCGGTACGTATCAACCAGAAGCAGATCAACGATTTCGTCACCGAAGTCGACCAGGCGGCTGAGAAAGTGATCATCGAGACGCTGACCACGGCCTACCCTGGCCACGGCATCCTGGCAGAAGAATCGGGTTCAGAGTTTGGCGCCAAAGATTCCGAATTTGTGTGGATCATCGACCCGCTCGACGGCACCACCAACTTCATCCACGGCTTTCCGTTCTACTGCGTCAGCATCGCGCTGGCCGTGCAGGGCAAGATCGAACAAGCCGTGGTTTTCGACCCCACCCGCAACGACCTGTTCACCGCCACCAAAGGCCGTGGCGCCTACATGAACGAGCGCCGCATCCGCGTCTCCAAGCGCGTGCGCCTGAACGAATGCCTGATTTCCACCGGCTTCCCGTTCCGCCCGGGTGACAACTTCAAGAACTACCTGGGCATGATGTCCGACCTGATGCCCAAGCTGGCTGGCATCCGCCGCCCTGGCGCGGCGGCACTGGACATGGCCTATGTGGCCGCAGGTTTCACCGATGGTTTCTTCGAGTCCGGCCTGAACCCCTGGGACGTGGCCGCGGGCTCGCTGCTGATCACCGAAGCCGGTGGCCTGGTGGGCAACTTCACCGGCGAAGCCGACTTCCTGGAGCAGAAGGAATGCATGGCCGGCAACCCCCGCGTGTACGGCCAACTGGTGTCGGTGCTGGGCAAGTACAGCAAGTTTGCCAGCGCGGGCGAGAAGGCGACTTTGCGCCAGGCACCATCGGCAGAAACCATTGAAGTTGCAGAAGAAGCCGCTCCAGCTGCAGATGCCGCAAAGAGCGAAGACGCGCCCTTCTAACGGATCAGTCGTTGTCGCTGTAGGCCAGGGCGATTTTCTGGAAATCGTCCGCAATGGCCACAAACGCATCCAAGATGTCGGGGTCAAAGTGGGTGCCCCGGCCCTGCACCACGATGCGGCAGGCCTCTTCGTGGCTGAAGGCGGGCTTGTAGACGCGCTTGCTGATCAGCGCGTCGTACACATCGGCCAGCGCCATCAGGCGGGCAGAGATCGGGATGGCATCGCCCGCCCAGCCTTCGGGGTAGCCTGAGCCGTCCCATTTTTCCTGGTGGCTGTAGGCGATTTCCTTGGCCAGCGTCAAAAACGCCACCTCCATGCCCAGCCGCCGCTCGGCATCCTCGATCGAATCCCGGCCCAGGCGGCTGTGGGTCTTCATGATCTCGAATTCTTCCGGGGTCAGCTTGCCGGGCTTCAGCAAAATATTGTCGGGAATGCCGATCTTGCCGATGTCGTGCAGCGGTGCCGACTTGAACAGCAGCTCGATCGTGGCATCGGTCAAAAAGCTGGAAAAGCGCGGGTGGTCCCGGAGCTGCTCGGCCAGGCGCTTGACATACATCTGGGTGCGGCGGATGTGGTTGCCGGTTTCGTTGTCGCGGGTTTCGGCCAGCGAGGCCATGGCCATGATGGTCACGTCCTGGATGGCATGCACTTCCTGCGTGCGCTTCACCACCTCTTGCTCTAAAAACTCGCTCTTGTCGCGCAAAAAGTCGGCCGAGGCCTTGAGCGCCAGATGGGCATGCACGCGCGCCAGCACGATGGATGGGCTGATGGGCTTGGTGATGTAGTCGGCCGCGCCCAGCTCCAGGCCCTTGGTCTCGTCTTCCACCTCGGACTTGGCGGTGAGAAAGATCACCGGGATATGGCGGGTGCGCGGCTCGGCCTTGAGACGGCGGCAGACCTCGTAGCCGTCCATGTCGGGCATCATGATGTCGAGCAGGATCAGGTCAGGCGGCGCATCGGAATTGGCGATGCGCAAGCCCTTTTCGCCATGGTTGGCCACCTTGACCTTGTAGTGGTCCTTGAGCAACGAACTCATCAGGGACAAATTGTCCGGCGTGTCGTCCACGACCAACACGGTCACGACCGGCTTGTCTATGAAGGTAGTTGGAAGGTCCATGGATAAAGCAGAAAAGTATTTTTTGCCGAACAAGCGAGAAAGGACCCGGGCTCGCTAGGTACATACCCCGAATGCAATTAGTTTACGGGTCGAAGCATACCCGTGTTGAGGCACTATCGGCAACCAAGGCGACTGCGGAGTGCACAAGGCCAAAAGCCAACGGGCGGTATACAGGCTTGCACCCGTACACCGCCCGTTGGCAGGAAAGAACCGGTTCAGACCGCTTCTGGCATCCCGCTGCGCAGCGACTTGGCAATCGCCAGCCCGATGCGGGTGGCTTCCAGTGCGTCCGACAAGGTCAGCGTCAGCGGCTGCACACCCCGGCAGGCGGCCACAAACGCAGCCATTTCGGCGGCAAAGGCGGCTTCGAAGCGCTCGTAAAAGTCGCCCAGCACCGCGTGGCGCACGCCCAGGCTGTCGCTGCGCACCACGCGGTCGCGTGCGGCGTGCTCGCCCACCAGCAGCTTGCCTGCCGTGCCGATCACTTCGGTGCTGGTTTCGTGCCCGTGCGCCATGGTGCGCGAGGCGTACAACACCGCCTTGGCACCGCCTTCAAACTCCACCACGGCCAGGCCGTTGTCCACATCGCCAAACTCGGCCAGCGCCGGGTGCAGCGCGTTGGTGCCGGTGGCAAAAGCGCGCAAGGCCTTGGGGCGGCCCAGCATCCAACGCGCCAGGTCGATGTCGTGCACGCTGCAGTCCATGAAGATGCCGCCCGAGGTGGGGGCAAACCGCACAAAGAAGCCTTCGGGGTCGTTTTGGTCGCAGGTCTGGCTGCGCACCAGAAACGGCTTGCCGATCTCGCCCGCCGCCACGCTGGCCTGCGCGGCCTGGTAGCTGGGGTCAAAGCGCCGCACAAAGCCCACCATGGCCACTTGGTCCGGGTGCTTGTCGGCCACGGCCAGCACGCGTTCGCAGTCGGCGAGGTTCAGCGCCAGCGGCTTCTCCACAAACACATGCTTGCCTGCTTCCAGCGCGGCAATCGCCTGGTTGGCGTGCAGCGAGGTGGGGGTGACCAGCACCACTGCGTCGATATCCGGGTCGGCAATGAACGCGTCGAAGTCGTCATACAGACGACCGATGCCCAACTGCTCGCCCGCAAAGGCGCGCTCGCTGGCCACCGGGCTGCAGGCCGCCACCAGGCTGCAGTGGCGGGTGCGGAAAGCCAAGGCCTCCGCGTGCCGTTGGCCCAGGCGGCCCAGGCCGGCAATACCTATCCGTAAAGGTTTCGCGGCAGCCATGGCTTAGAACAGGATGGGTTGGCCGCTCTTGCAGCTTTCCGCGGCGGCATCGGCCAGCTTTTGCGCTGCCACGCCGTCGGCCACCGTGGTTTTGAACGGCGAGCCGGTCTGCAGGCATTCAAAGAAGTGCGCCATTTCCAGCTTGTAGGCCGCAGCGTAGCGTTGCAGGAAGAAGGCTTCGGGCTTGTCGGCGCGGATACCAACGGCATCCCACTGCACCACGGCCGAAGGGGTCTGGTTGCCGCATTGCAGCAAGCCGCCCGAGCCCAGCACTTCAAAGCGCTGGTCGTAGCCGTAGGCGGCGCGGCGGGTGGTGTTGATCTGGCACAGGCGACCGGATTTGGTGCGGATGGTCACGGCGGTGCTGTCCACGTCGCCGAGGTCGGCAATGGCGGGGTCGGTCAATACCGAGCCGGTGGCGCTGAGCCAGACGGCTTCGTCGCCGTCGGCGCACAGGATCCAGCGGAACACGTCCAGGTCGTGGATCAGCATGTCGCGGAAGATGCCGCCGGAGGCCTTGATGTAGTCGGCCGGGGGCGCGCCGGGGTCGCGGCTGGTGATGATCAGCATCTCGGGCTTGCCAATGTCACCGGCGGCCAGGCGGCGGCTGGCATCGTTGAAGGTGGGGTCGAAACGGCGCTGGAAGCCGATCATGCAGGCCACACCGGCGGCCTTGACGGCTTCGGCACAGGCCACGGCGCGGGGCACAGACAGATCGACCGGCTTTTCGCAAAAAATGTGCTTGCCTGCGGCGGCGGCGCGGGTGATCAGGTCGCTGTGGGTGGCGGTGGACGAGCAGATGGCCACGGCATCAATGCTCTTGTCGGCCAGCACGGCTTCGATGGTGGACACCTGGGCACCGAGTTGTTGCGCCAAATCGGCGGCGGCGGCGGGCACCGGGTCGCACACGGCTTGCAGCTTGACACCGGGCAGTGCGGCGATATTGGAAGAGTGGATACGGCCAATGCGACCGGCACCGAATACAGCAACGTTTTTCATAGGGTTTACCAGAGAAGAAAACACAAAAAATCCGCCTGAACAGGGCAACGGCGGGAACCAAGATGCCGGACTATACGGGGATTTTCGACAAACGAAAATAATTTTCCAAAAAAATTTAAATTCGAATTTAACTTCAAGGTAAACCCTTAGAAATGACCATAAATGGTCAAAAAACCGGCTGCCAAAGCGGCACGGCCTGTCTAAAGTGGCGGCCATCCCAGCCCACATTTCAGCCCGTTTATTCCAGGAGACAAACCCCATGACCACCAGCATCCCTTTTTCCATCAACCGCATCAGCGCCCCCCGCATCCCCTTCGCGGCTTTCGCCGCCATGACCCAACGCCTGGGTGTGGGCGCCATCGAAATCCGCAACGACCTGCCCGAGGCTGAAATGGTCAACGGTGCCAAGGCTGCCGACATCGGCGCTGCCGCCAAGACCCAGGGCCTGACCATCCGCTCCATCAACGCCCTGCAGCGCTTCGAGCAGTTCGATGCCAAGCGCCTGGCGGAAGCGCAAGAGATGATTGCCTACGCCGTGGCCTGCGGAGCCGAAGCCCTGGTGCTCTGCCCCACCAACGACCTGCGCGACCACCGCACCGCCGATCAGCGCCACCTCGATCTGGTCAACGCCCTGACCCAGCTCAAGCCCCTGCTGGAAGCTGCCAAGCTGGTCGGCTTGGTCGAGCCCCTGGGCTTCGAAGAATGCGCCGTGCGCCGCAAGTCGCAGGCCGTGCGCGCCATCGACGAGATTGGCGGCGGCAGCACCTTCAAGCTGGTGCACGACACCTTCCACCACCACCTGGCGGGCGAAGGCCTGTTCTTCCCCGAGCACACCGGCCTCATCCACATCTCGGGCGTGGAAGACACCGCCCTGACCCCCAACCAGATGCGCGACAGCCACCGCGTGCTGGTGGGTTCCAGCGACCGCCTGGGCAATGCCGCGCAGCTCGGCACGCTGCTGGACGCGGGCTATGCAGGATTTGTGTCGTTCGAGCCCTTCGCCGAAGAAATCGCCGCCGCGTCCGAGGCCGAGATCGAGCAGCAACTGGCTTCCAGCATGGCCTACCTGACCCAGGCCGTGGCAGCAGCGCGCCAAAAAGAAGCCCAGCCCGCCTGATTGCATGCGCGTGGCTCCTTCCCCTCCGGGGGAAGGTTGGGATGGGGGCTGCGCTTAACTACCCACCCCGGCCCTCCCCCACAGGGGGAGGGAGAAAAGCCGGGCTGCTCCATTGCCTCTACAGTCAAGGCATGCCCGAAACGCCAGAACTGCCCCCGCCCCGTAGAAAATCCAGCGCCCGCTTCATCGACATTGCCGCGCTGGCCCAGGTCAGCCCGGCCACCGTCAACCGGGTGCTGAACGACCGGGGCAGCGTCTCCACCGCCACCCGTGAAAAGGTGGTCCGCGCGGCGCAGCAACTCGCCGTGCCACGCCTGATGCCCGAAGTGCACCGGGGCCTGACCCGGCTGGATGTCGTGTTTGCGCGCAGCCAGACCCCATTTTTTCGGCGCATGGAGCTGGCCCTGGAACGCTTCATGCCCCTGCTGGACCGGCGCATCGTGGTGCACCGCCACACCTTCGCGCCCGGTGACGATGAGCGCACCGCGCAGTTCATCCGCCAGCCCCCGCACCCCCGCCACGGCCTGCTGCTGGCCGTGCACGACACCCCTGTACTGCGCGCCGCCGTGCAACAGGTGAGCCAGCAGGGCGTGCCTGTGGTCACGTTGATGAGCGACATCAGCGACGTATCCCGGTTGCATTACGCAGGCATCGACAACCTGCACGCAGGCCGCACTGCCGGGCATTTCATGGGGCGACTGGCCCGGCCAGGCGGACGGCTGCTGCTGCTGACCAACGACCTGCACTTCCGCGCCCACCGCGACCGCACCGCCGGGTTTCTGGACGTGGTGCAGGAGAAGTTTGGCCAGTTCACCTGCACCTCCGCCATCCCGTGCTTCGACGACCCCGACCAGGTTTTCCAGGCCGTGGATGCCGCTTGCCAACAAGGCCCGCTGGCGGGCATCTACCACAGCGGTGCGGGCTCGGCAGGCATCCACCAGGCCCTGCAGCGCCATGGTCTGGCGGGCAAAGTAGTGTGGATTGGGCACGAATTGAGCGACGAGCACCGCCGCTGGCTGCAGCAGGGCGCGATGGACCTGGTGATCGACCAGGACCCGGATGGCCAGGTGCTGTCGGGCATGCAGCACCTGCTGTTCCAAAACAAATGGCTGGCCCAGAAACCCGTGGCCGGCCCCAACGAGTTCCGCCTGTTCTGCGCTGAGAACCTGCCCAGCCAACCGTACTTGCCGGGGAGTGGGTCGCTACAGAATAAATAGCTTCTTGCGCTTATGGAATGGGCGCTAGAGGCCGATTTCTTATAAATTCTCACTAAGCTCCCCGCGTGGCCATGATCAGGAAGCTGACGACATAGTGGCAAGCAACCCAGCTTTACAGCTTACCGCCGAGCTGGTAAGCTTGCTCGCATGAAAACCACCCTCGATCTACCCGACGAACTGGTACGCGAAATGAAGCTTCGTGCCGTGATGCAAGGCCGCACCCTGCGCGACTTGGCCGCTGATTTTTTGCGCCAGGGGCTGGGCATGGCCGCACCGCGGTCAGCGAGCACACCACCGCAGGACGCGCCATTTGAACGGGGTGCAGACGGCATACCCCTCTTTCGAGGCAATGCCAACGCGCCCGCGGCGCAGATGAGCCTGGAGGAATTGTTGCAACTCGAACAAGATGCCCTCACCAGCGAGGACATGCAACGTGCCGGCATCTCTGTTTGACACCAGCGTCTGGCTGGCCGCCATCTTTGCGCAGCACCCAATGCACAGCATCGCGCGGCAGGCATTGCAGCAAGCCTCACCCCATCAACCGGCGGTGTTATGCCGTGCCATCCAGCAAAGCGCCTTGCGCTTGATGTCCACTGCAGGCATTGCCAAAGCATACGGAGAACCCCCTCTTACCAACCGGGGAGCACTGATGACCTTGGATGCCCTGCAGGCCCTGCCGCAGGTGGCATGGCGCGACGAGCCACCGGGCGCGGGCGCGCAATGGCGTACCCTGGCCGCACTGGACAGCGCGTCGCCCAAAGTCTGGATGGATGCCTACCTGGCCGCCTTTGCCATTGCGGGCGGGCTGCGCCTGGTCACGCTGGACCGGGACTTCAAAAACTTCGTGCCGCAGGGGCTGGATCTGGCCCTGCTAAACCCATGAGCTTCCCGCGCTACCCGGCTTACAAAGACAGCGGCGTGGAATGGTTGGGGGAAGTGCCGGGTCATTGGAAGATTTTGGAGATTCGCCCACCAAAGCACTTTGCCCGGCTTCAAGCTTAAGAAGGCGTACCCTGCGGCGTAGTCGTCTGGTACGGCAACTCCAGCATATAGGCCAGGGCGATGAACAGGCTTTGCGCCAGGCCCATGGTGCTGTTGAGTGACCGAAAGCCGAAGGTGGAGTTGTCTTGCACCACCAGGGTTACCTGGGCCAGCTTGGCCAGGGGGCTCATGCGGCTGTCGGTGATGGCGATCAGGCGGGCACCGCGCTCCACGGCCATCTTGGCCACGGCAATAGTCTCGTCGGCGTAGGGCAGGAACGAGATGGCCACCATCACGTCGCCCTTGCGCACCGAGCGCATCTGCCCCAGGTGCATGCTGCCCATGCCCGACACCAGGCCGACGCGCTTGTCGGTGTGCTGCAGGGCGTAATCCAGGTACACGGCGATGGGGAACGAGCGGCGCGAGGCGGCGATCCAGATGCTGTCGGCCTCGGCCAGCAGGTCTACGGCTTTCTTGAAGGTGGGGCCGTGCAGGCTGTTTTGCAGCTCTTGCATCCCGGCGATGCTGCCCGATAAAAACTCGTTGGCAATCTCCACGCTGGACAGGCTGCCCGCGCCCGACTCGATCACGTCGCGGATGCGGGTTTTGTAGTTGCGCGCCGGGGCCAGCTGGCGCGACAGGCCTTCGCGGAAGATGGCCTGCATTTCCGAAAAACCCGAGAAGCCGAAGTGCTTGGCAAAGCGCACCACCGCCGAGGGCTGCACGCTGCACTGCGAGGCCACCTGCTGGATGCCGTCCAGCCCGATGTGGTGGCGGTTGAGCTCGACGTGGCGGGCAATCACCTTGAGCTGTTTGCTCAAGGACTCGTACTCGCCGGTAATGCGCTTGATCAGCTGGTCAACGCTGAGCTGCTGGACCTTGTCAACGGCCATGGATTCTTTCGTGTAAAAAATTTTCTATTGCAAAAACTAAATAGAAATACTAGGTTATTTTTTGGATAGCGTTCGTATAATTATTTTCTATTTTCAAGCGGTAACCACCCATGCAAACCCCCGATAGTACGTCCCCTGCTGCCATGGTCATCGTGGGCGCGGGCCATTGTGGTGGCCGCGCGGCGCTGGCACTGCGCACCGCGGGCTGGCAAGGCAGCATCCATTTGGTGGGCGACGAGCCGCACCACCCCTACGAGCGCCCGCCCCTGTCCAAAGACCTGCTCACCGGCGACAAAACCGCCGAGGCCTGCGCCTTGCTGTCGGATGCCGATATGCTGGAAGCACGCATCACCCGCCATGTCGCCCGCGTGACATCCATCAATGCAACGGCCCGCAGCCTCACCCTGTCCGACGGCCAAACCCTGGCCTACCAGTCGCTGCTGCTGGCCACCGGCGGCAAGGTGCGCACGCTGCGCATTCCCGGCGGCGATCTGCCCGAGGTGATGACGCTGCGCAATTTGGGTGATGCGGCCGTGCTGGCCCAGCGCCTCAGCCCGGGCCAGCGCCTGCTGGTGGTGGGCGGCGGCTTCATCGGCCTGGAAGTGGCGGCCTCGGCCCGCAAGCTGGGCTGCGAGGTCACCGTGGTCGAGGGCGCGCCGCGCCTGATGGGCCGCGCCGTGCCCGAGCCGATAGCCGAGCGCGCCCTGGCCCTGCACCGGGCCCGCGGCGTGCGCGTGCTGCTGGGTGTCAGCCCGCAAAGCATTACCCGTACCGCCAACGGCGTGCGCATGGACTTGGCCGACGGCAGCAGCATAGAGGCCGACACCATCCTGGCCGGCATCGGCATCGAACCCGACCTGGCTCTGCCGCAGGCCGCCGGCCTGGCGGTGGGCCGCGGCGTGCTGGTCAACGCGCATTTGCAGAGCAGCCTGCCGGGCATTTTTGCGGCGGGCGATGTCGCCGAATTCCCCAGCGTGCTGTCGGGACAGCTGGTGCGGCAGGAAACCTGGCACAACGCCGAAACCCAGGCCGCCATTGCCGCGCAGAACATGCTGCAAGGTGAGTTGGCCAGCTACACGTCGCTACCCTGGTTCTGGTCCGACCAGTACGACCACCAGTTGCAGGTGATGGGCGAGCCCGCGCTGGCCGCCAGCAGCGCCACCCGCACGCTGGACGACGCAGGCGGCATGGTGATTTTTTACCTGGATGCCGACAGCCGCCTGGTCGGTGCCTGCGGCTGGGGCGAAACCAGCCGCGTGGCCAAAGAGCTGAAGCTGGCCCGCACCCTGGTGGAAAAACGCATCAGCGCCAGCGCCGAGGTATTGGCCGACCCGGCCACCAAGCTCAAGGGCTTGCTAAAGGGTTGAGCGCTTACGAAGCTTGCAATCCGTTGCAATACGGCAAGGCAAAAACCACCCTCAATGGCATGGTTTTTGCAAAACTGGTGGTCTGTTCGTGACTTATTTCACAAGGATCACTATGTCAAGCACATCCTCTGAAGTCCCGGTGCTCGCCGTTACCGGTGCCCACCCGCAGCTCTATAGCCACGACCTGGCCCCCACCGCGCCCGAGGGCCGCACCTGGGGGACCTTCAGCCTGTTTGCCATGTGGATGTCGGACGTGCATTCGGTGGGCGGCTACACCTTTGCGGCCAGCCTGTTCTTTTTGGGGCTGGCGGGCTGGCAGGTGCTGGCGGCCATGGTGGTGGGCATCACCATCGTCTACCACCTGATGAACCTGATCGGGCGGCCATCGCTGAAGTACGGCATTCCGTTTCCGGTGGTGGCGCGCATGGCGTTTGGGGTGATGGGTGCCAACCTGGCGGCCATCGTGCGCGGTATCGTGGGCATCGTCTGGTACGGGGTGCAAACCTACTTTGCGTCCAAGGCGGTGCAGGTTCTGGTGGTCACGCTCATGCCGTCGGCAGCCGACCTTACGCACAACAGCGTGCTGGGCCTATCCACCCTGGGCTGGGCCAGCTTTTTGTTCATGTGGTTCTTCCAGCTGGTGATCTTTTTGTCGGGCATGGAAACCATCCGCAAGTTCATCGACTTTTGTGGCCCCGTGGTGTACCTGGTGATGTTCATTCTGGCGGGCTGGATGATCTCGCAGACCGGCATGTCGAGCTTCTCGATGCAGCTGTCGGACAAGCAATTCACCGGGCTGGAGTCGCTGGGCCTGATGGCCAATGCTGCCATGCTCATCGTGGCCTATTTTGCCGCCCTGCTGCTCAATTTTGGCGATTTCTCGCGCTTTGCCAAGGACGAGGCGGCCATGAAAAAGGGCAACTTCTGGGGTCTGCCGGTCAACTTCATCGTGTTTGCGGTGATCACGGTGATCGTCACCGGCGGCTCACTCAAGGTGTTTGGCGAGGTCATCATGGACCCGGTGCTGATCGTGGAAAAGATCAACAACCCGATTGCCTCCATCGTGGGCTCCATCACCTTCATCGTGGCCACCATGGGCATCAACATCGTGGCCAACTTTGTTTCGCCCGCCTACGACATCGCCAACCTGGCACCGCAAAAAATCAACTTCAAGATGGGCGGGCTGATCACCTCCATTTTGTCGGTGCTGGTGTGCCCCTGGTTGTTTGTGTCCAGCGCGCACGCCATCACGCTGTTTGTCAGCATCTTTGGCGCGGTGCTGGGCCCGATGTTCGGCATCATGGTGGCCGACTACTACCTCATCAAAGGCCAACGCATCCACCTGGAAGACCTCTACACCCTGTCGCCCAAAGGCGCGCTGTACTTTGACGGTGGCTGGAACCGCAAGGCGCTGCTGGCGCTGGCGGTG
This sequence comes from Rhodoferax sp. LS1P39, assembly GCF_056521425.1. Classification (NCBI taxonomy): domain Bacteria; kingdom Pseudomonadati; phylum Pseudomonadota; class Betaproteobacteria; order Burkholderiales; family Comamonadaceae; genus Rhodoferax; species Rhodoferax sp. LS1P39. The sequence continues at coordinate 635,121 of NZ_JBWMAV010000002.1, forward strand.
TCGGGCACGCTGTCCATCGGGCTGGCGCTGGCGGGCGCGTTCGGGCTGATGTTCAATGTGGGCGACTGGGGCTGGCTGATCGGCTCGGTGGCCGGGGCCGTGGTGTACGTGGCGGCCAGCCGCCGCGCTGTGGCGATGCCGGTGATTGCCAAAGCTTAAGTTTCACCACAGGAAATTATTTTCTATTTTATAATGAAATAGAAACTAAAGTCCTGGACATGAACACCACTGCCAACCTGCCTACATTGCCCATCGGCATCAACCTCGACGGCGTGCTCCACCACGACGGCCTGCCCACGCCCGATGCCGCCACCCGGTTTAAATGGGTGCGCGACAGCGGTGCGTTTGCCTACATCGAGAAGAACCACAACCCGGCAGAAGACTTCGCACCCTACCCCGACCTGGTGCAGGAATACGGCGTGCCGATCGGCGTGTTCGGCGGCATCTTCTGCGCCGGGCGCGATGAAGAACGCATGCGCTGGTGCGTGGCCACCGGCGGCCAGCTCGGTGCCAAAGTGTTCAACATGCAGCTCTTTGCCCGGCGCGCCGACGGTGCCGCCATCACCGACCAGGAAGTGGCCGACTTCTTCCTGGATGCCATGCAGGTGGGCGCGCCGGTGGGCTGCCTGCCCAGCCTGGAAGTGCACGTGGACATGTGGAGCGAACAGTTCGCCCGCGTGGAGCGCGTAGCCGAGCTGCTGGCGCGCCGCCACGTGCCCCTGCGCATCACCCTGGACCACTCGCACCTGGTGTTCAAGATGGACCACCCCGAAGAACTGGCCCTGAGCGGCCTGCCCGATGGTGGCAGCCGCGAAGTCTTGCCCGCCTTCTACCGCCAGTGGCTGGCCGAGGGCTGGGTCGCCCACGCCCACACCCGCAGCGTCGCCCCCGGCATCCCCCACAACCCAGCCATGGACCGCCAACCCGGCCAGCCCGGCCGCGCCATCCAGTACCCCTTTATCGCGCCCCCTGCAGGCACGTTCCACAGCCCCTGGGACGCGCAAAAACTGGAGCCCTGGAAGCAAGCCGTGCGCGAACTGCTCGCCGCCATGCACGCCCACCCCGCCAACACCCCCCAGCGCATCAGCTGCGAGTTCATCCCGTTTGCCGACTACGGCGGTGGTGGCCGCTATTCGATCATGGACAACAACATCGCCTGCGCGGCTTGGCTGCAGGAGGAATGGCGGGCGTTGCAGGGGTGATGGGTGCTATTTTTTAGATAGCTGCTTGCGCTTATTTGATAAGCGCTAGAGGCCGATTTTGCATCTAAACCAGCCCAAGCTAACCGCCACACTCAGCTCGCGACCGGCGCGATGCCCGGCACCGCCGGGCCGATCCCGCTCCCCGGGATACCCATCTGTATGCGCCGAGGAGCACAGCTTTGGGCGGAAAAGGGCTGGCGTTGTCTGAGCCGCAGGCGAGTTTAGCCAGACCCCGCCCAAAGCGCGCACCGCAGGTTCCCGTAGCGCCAGCGCAGGGCGCAGACAGTTGGGGCGCCTTTCTTTTGGTGACTTTTCTTTTGCGCAAAAGAAAAAGTTACTGCGCCGCCGGGCGCATCACCCGGCCGAGGATGCTGGCAGACACCCAGAAAACGTAAACGCCAACCCGCCAATAGGGGTCGGAGCACGCACGCGACTGGGCGGGAGGGTTGGCCTCCATTTTTCGGCGCGCGTGGATGATCCGCCCCCCATTGGCTACCCCCCGTGCAGTCCCACAGATTGCTTCTCTTTTGATAGTTAAAAACAGGAGCACGTCACGCCCATTCCATCAGCGCAGGCTGCCGATTTATCGCTTAAAAAATGGCAAAAAATCCTATCGCAGATTCAACACCAACATCCAACCCCAAGAAAGTTAAAATATACCCATACTTCATAATATGGGTGCCCATATGAAAACCACCATCGAATTGTCGGACGCACTTTTCAGCTCTGCCAAAGCACTCGCCAGCACCCGCCACACCACGCTGCGCGCCCTGGTAGAAGACGGCTTGCGCCGGGTTCTGGCCGACTCCCAAACCAAGGCCCCACCGGCATTCAAGCTCCGGGATGCACGGGTGCGTGGACAAGCCATGCACGTGACAGACCCCCGGCAATGGCACCAGATGGAAGAAGAGCACGTGCGGCAACGCATTGCCAAACCCCAGGCATGATTGCCGTCGATACCAACGTCCTGGTGTACGCGCACCGGGCGGAGTCGCCCTTCCACGCCCCGGCCTACGTCTGCCTGCAAGCTTTGGCCGAGGGTAGCCAGCCATGGGGTATTCCGGTGGCTTGCCTGCACGAGTTTTTGTCCATCGCCACCAACCCCAAGATTTTCAACCCCGCCAGCAGCTACGAGCAGGCCTTGGCGCAGGTCGATGCCTGGCTGGAATCGCCCCAGGCCCAGGTGTTGCACAGCGGTGCACAGCACTGGCCCATCCTTGCCGAGCTGGCCCGCAAGGCCAAGCTGCAAGGCGGCCAGTTCCACGACGCGCGCATTGCCGCCATTTGCATCGAAAACGGCGTATCGGTGCTGTGGAGTGCGGACCGGGATTTTGGGCGGTTCAAGGCGTTGAAAACGGTGAATCCGCTGGTGTGAAAGGTGGGCGAAATAGCCCCCCACGCACTGGACACCCCAGTTCGCGACCGGCGCGATGCCCGGCACCGCCGGGCCGATCCCGCTCCCCGGGGTCCCCATCTGTGTGCGCCGAGGAGCACAGCTTTGGGCGGATCAGGGCTGGCGTCTGTCTGAGCCGCAGGCGAGTTTAGCCAGACCCCGCCCAAAGCGCGCACCGCAGGTTCCCGTAGCGCCAGCGCAGGGCGCAGACAGTTGGGGCGCCTTTCTTTGGGTTACTTTTCTTTTGCGCAAAAGAACAAGTGACTGCGCTGCCGGGCGCACTACCCGGCCGGGGATCGTTGGAACGCCAACCCGCCAGAGGGGTCGGAGCACACGCGCGAGATACGGCCTGGGCGGCATCCAGCTTTTGGAGCGCGCGGATGATCCGACCCCATTGGCTACAGCTGGTGCAGCCCTACAGATTGCTCTACTTTTGATAGTTAAAAACAGGAGCACGTCACGCCCATTCCATGAGCGCAGGCTGCCGATTCAACCCTACAAAAATACCCCAAAAAACCTGAAACTCACTCCCCATCCAGCAACCCCTCCTTCACCGCCAGCCGCACCAGCCCGGTGATGTCGCTCACGCCCAGCTTGGCCATCACCCGGGAGCGGTAGGTTTCCACCGTTTTGGCGGACAGGCTCAGGGTGTGGGCGATGCTGCTGCTGGGCTGGCCGCGCACCACCAGGTTGAGTACCTGGCGCTCGCGCTGCGACAGGGTGTGCAGGGGCTCGGGCGCGGTGCCGGGGTCGGCGGGCAGCAGGGCTTCCTGGGCGACGCGCTCGATGGCGGGGCTCCAGTAGTGCTGGCCGCAGCAGGCCTGGCGCAGGGCGTTGATCACCTCGGAACCCGACGCGCCCTTGAGCACGTAGCCCATGGCCCCCATGCGCACGGCATCCATCACTTGGCGGGGCTGGGCCATCATGCTCAGCACGACTACGCGGCTGGGGATTTTGCGGCGCTGCAGCTCGGCCAGCAGCTCGTGGCCCGAGCGCTCGCCCAGCGACAAATCGAGCAGCACGCAATCCGGCGGGGCGCGCACGATGTCGTGCAAGGCGGTGGGCAGGTCGCCGCTTTCGCCCACCACGTTAAAGCCAGATGGCTCCAGCAGCGCCCGCAGGCCTTCGCGCAGGATGGCGTGGTCGTCGACCAGGTACACAGAATCGGTCATGGGGAATAGCTCAGTTCGATGACGGTACCGCGCTCGTTGTCGGCGGTACGGGCGCTCAGGTGGGCACCGATGGCCTGGGAGCGTTCGCGCATGCCCACCAGGCCCAGGTGGCCGGGTTTCAGGGCCTGGCCGATGGGGCCCAGGCCGATGCCGTCGTCTTGCACCAGCAGGCGCAGGCCCAGCGTGCCCAGGGGTTCGATGCCCACGGTGAGGCTGTGGCAGCGGGCGTGGCACAGGGCGTTGCCAATGGCTTCGCGGGCCACCATGAAGACGGCGTATTCGACCTCGGGGTTCCAGCGGCGATCGGCCATGGCGGGGGGAATGTGCAGGCGCAGGGCCACGGCGCTGTGGTTGGCGGCCTCGGCCTGGATTTCGTTGTCCAGCGCCACGCCCAGTCCCTGCTCTTGCAAGAGCGGCGGGCGCAGCTCGACCAGCACCTGGCGCACCTCGCGCATGCCGCGGTCGATCATGCCGGAGACCCGCGTCCAGCCCTTGTCGATGGCGGGCGTGGCAGGGGGCGGCAACTGGGCGCGCAGGGCATCGACCGAAATGCGCAGGGTGGTGAGCGTCTGGCCGAGCTGGTCGTGCAGCAACTGGGCCAGGCGCTGGTTGGTTTGCTGCTCGGCCTCCATGAGCTGGCGCGACAGGGCCGACAGCTGCTGGCGGTAGTGCAGCAGGGCCTGCTCGGATTCGACCCGCTCGGTCACGTCGCGGGCGGTCAGGGTGAACAGCACCTCGCCGTTGACGCGGGTTTCGCTGGCCGAGGCCTCCAGGTGCAGCGTGGCCCCATCGGGGTGCCGGGCCGACAGGGTGCGCACCGCGCCGATCAGGCTGGGCAGCTCCACATCGGGCATTACGTCGGCCAGCGGCAGGCCCAGCAACTGCGCGGCGCTGCGGCCAAAGATGCGCTGCGCGGCGGGGTTGCTGAAGACCACGCAGCGCTGCGCGTCCAGGCCCAGAATCGCGTCGCTGGTGGTGGAGACGATGGCCGACAGCAGGGCTTCGCTGTCGCGGATTTTTTGCTCGGCCAGGCGGCGGTCGCTCAGGTCGCGGGCCACCAGCACCACGGCCACCACGGCGTTGTTCTCGTCGGCTTTGGGGTACAGCAGCAGGTTGCCCCAGAAGCGGCCACCGGGCTGGCGCGGCAGCCAGCCTTCAAACTCCATGCGCGCGCCGCCTGCGGCCCCGGCCAGCAGCGCGGGCCATTGCTCCGGCAGGGCCAGCACCTGGGCCATGTCCTGGCCCAGCACGTCCAGCGCGGGCAGGCCAAACAGGGCCTGCACATTGCGGTTCCAGCTTTGCGCCCGGCCCAGCGGCGAGAGCTGCAGCATGGCGATGTCTACCGCCGCGTCCACCAGCAGATCGACCTGCTGCTTGGCGGCGCGCACGGCGGTGTGGGCACGCAGCTCTTCGCTGATGTCGGTGTGGGTGCCCAGGTAGCCAATAAAGGTCTCGCCCTCAAACAGCGGCGTGGTGTACCACTGCACCCAGGCCACGTGGCCGTCGCGGCGCAGTTGCACGCCGCGCCCGTGCAGCGAGATGCGTTCGGTGCGCATGCGGCGCAACGTGTTTTGCAGGTTGGCCACCTGGTCGGGCAGGATCCACAGGCCGATGGGCGAGCGCCCCACGGCCTCGTCGGCGCCAAAGCCGGTCATCAGCTCGCTGGCGCGGTTCTGGTAGACCACGTTGAAGTCCGCGTCGTACAGCACCAGGCCCACCGGCATCTCGCGCAGCAGTTGCCACACGCGGTGGCTGTTGGACACCAGCACCGACTCGGCCTGGGCCTCGCCGCGCTGGTCCAGCAGGTCGGCCTCGCTCAGCCAGCGCCATACCGCGCCCTGGCCGAAACGGGGGTCGTTCTTCTGCTTTTGCTCGCTGTAGCCGGGCACGCCGGGCAGGCCGTCGGCCCCCAGGCGGTCGGTCATATGCAGCTTTTGCTTGGGCATGGCGGAGACACCCGGCAGATCGTCGGGGTCCGGGCGGTCACTCAGTTGGGGGGGTTGGTGGTGCATGGTCTGGCTAATTGGTTACCAAGTGTGCCGCAACGCCCAGCGCCAGAACAGGCACTCAGGGATACCCATAGTACGGGTATCAAACTTTCCCTACAGACTAGTGCATCCACCGTCTCTAACATCGCGGCACTTACCCACTTTGTAGCCTTTTCTGGAGCACCATGCCTGCTGTACCCGCCCTGAACATTCCCGCCACCTCGATCATTGCCCGGCCTGAATTCCTGATGGGAGTGGCCACGGCCTCCTACCAGATCGAAGGCGCTGCCGACGAGGATGGCCGCTTGCAGTCCATTTGGGACACCTACTGCGACGAGCCCGGCCGCGTGCTGCACGGCGACACCGGCGACGTGGCCTGCGACCACTACCACCGCTGGCAAGCCGACGTGGACCTGATTGCCGGCCTGGGCGTGGATGCCTACCGCCTGTCGATCGCCTGGCCACGGGTCATGGACGAAAAGGGCAACCCCAATGCCAAGGGCATCAGCTTTTACAAGAACCTGCTGGACGCGCTCAAGGCCAAAGGCATCCAGACCTACGTCACCCTGTACCACTGGGACCTGCCCCAGCACTGGCAAGACAAGGGCGGCTGGGCCAACCGCGAAACCGCTTACGCCTTTGCCGAATACGCCGACCTGATGAGCCGCGAGCTGGCGGGCAAAGTAACGGCATGGGCCACGCTGAACGAACCCTGGTGCTCCGCCTTCCTGGGCTACGGCATTGGCCGCCATGCCCCCGGCGTGACCGACCTGCGCCAGACCACGCAGGCCCTGCACCACCTGCTGCTGGGCCACGGCTTGGCACTGGCCAAAATCCAGGCCAACGACCCGAAAGCGATGCGCGGCATCGTCTGCAACACCGGTGTGTTTGGCCCGCGTACCGACAGCGCCGCCGACCAGGACGCGTCCTACCTGGCCTATGTGCAGCAAAACCACTGGGTGTTCGACCCGCTGATGCTGGGCACCTACCCGCAAGACCTGTTCCGCCTGTGGCCCGGCTGCGAGCCGCTGGTGCTGGCAGGTGACATGGAGATCATCTCCACCAAGATGGATTTCCTGGGCATCAACTACTACTTCCGTACCGAGATCGAGTCCGATGGCAAAGGCGGCTACCAGGAAGCGCCCCACACCAACGCGGTAGAGCGTACGCAGATGGGCTGGGAGGTGTATCCCCAGGGCCTGACCGACCTGCTGGTGGACTTCAACGCCCGCTACCCCGACATGCCCCCGGTGTACATCACTGAAAACGGCATGGCCAACGACGACAGCGTAGCCGCCGACGGCAGCGTGGCAGACACCCAGCGCATCAGCTTTCTGGAGCGCCACCTGATGGCCGTGGACACCGCCATCATGGCCGGGGTGGACGTGCGCGGCTACTTCATCTGGTCGCTGATGGACAACTTTGAATGGGCCTACGGCTACGAGCGCCGCTTCGGCATCACCCATGTGGACTACACCACCCAGGTGCGCACACCCAAGCACAGTTCGCTGGCGGTACAGGCCTTCTTGAAACAGCGCAAGGAACGCCCCGCGCGCTAACTTTGTTTTCCCTGGCAGGAACGGCGCACACAGGCCGGTTCTGCCCTTCTTTCCCCTGGGCAGTGAGCCCTCTTTCGATAAAAACTGGAGACAACATGCAAGCACAAGTTCGTACCACCGTGGCCCTGGCCATTGCATCGCTGGCCATCTTGGCCACCACGGGCGCACAGGCGCAAACCAAGGCGGAAGTCATGCACTGGTGGACCTCGGGGGGCGAGTCGGCAGCGGTGCAAGAGCTGGCCGCCGCGTTCAACAAATCCGGCGGCCAGTGGGTCGATACGGCCGTGGCCGGTGGCGAGGCCGCCCGTGCTGCGGCCATCAACCGCATCGTCGGCGGCAACCCACCCACCGCCGCCATGTTCAACACCTCGCAGCAGTACCTGGACATCATCAAGGAAGGCATGCTCAACGACATCGATGCCGTGGCTGCCAAGGAAAAGTGGGACACCATGCTGCCAGCGCCCGTAGTCAACAGCATCAAGGTCAACGGCCACTACTACGCCGCCCCGGTCAACATCCATATGCCCAGCTGGTTCTGGTACTCCAAGCCCGCGTTTGCCAAGGCCGGCATCACCAGCGAACCCAAGACCGCCGACGAGCTGTTCGCCGCGCTGGACAAACTCAAGGCCGCTGGCCTGGTGCCCCTGGCACTGGGTGGCCAGGGCTGGCAGGAATACATCACCTTCTACAGCTGGGTGGCCCAAGTCGGCGGTACCGACCTGTACATGAAGTTCTTCAAAAGCCACGACCCGGCGGTCATCAACACCCCCGCCTTCCGCAAGGTGCTGACCGACTTCAAGCGCCTGAAAAGCTATACCGACGCAGGCTCTCCTGGCCGCAACTGGAACGACACCACCTCGTTGCTGATCACCGGCAAGGCGGGCGTACAGATCATGGGCGACTGGGCCAAGGGCGAATTCAACAACGCCAAGCAGGTGGCAGGCAAGGACTTTGGCTGCTTCCCCGGCTTTGGCCCCAAGTCGCCCTACATCATTGCCGGTGACGTGTTTGTGTTCCCCCGCACCAAGGATGCCAACGCCATCAAGGCCCAGCAGATGCTGGCCACCTCGATGACCTCGGCCACCACCCAGGTGGCTTTCAACAACAAAAAGGGTTCCATCCCCATCCGTACCGATGTCGACGCATCGCAGATGGACCTGTGCGCCCAGACCGGCCTGGCCATCATGAAGGACAAAACCCGCCAGATCGCCGTGCCCGACATGCTGCTGGCCCCCGATGTGGGCGGCGCCGTGCAGGACATCATCTCCAAGTACTGGAACACCAACCAGTCGGTGGACGATGTCGTCAAAGCCCTGCAGAACGCCATCAAGGGCTAAGCAGGGGCCGGCCTGGCGCTGACGCGCCAGCCGCACCCGTGCCGACGTGCAAACCCACGTCGGCACAGCTTTGCACTGCATTCCTGACCGCATCCCTCACCGTATCCCGTACCGCACAAAGGACACCTTAGATGGCCACACACTCTCCCCCCTCGCCCCGGCGCGGCAAGCGCCAGAACTGGGCGGTCAACTTCGCCCTGATGCCCATGGCCGTGACCGTGCTGCTTTGCTACCTGGGCACCGTGCTGTGGTCCATCGTGGTGTCGATGACCAGCTCCAAAACCTTCCCCAACACCAACTTCGTCGGCCTGACCCAGTACGAGCGCCTGTTCAGCACCGACCGCTGGTGGCTGTCGCTGCACAACATGGCGCTGTTTGGCGTGATCTTTGTGGTGGCCTGCCTGGTGCTGGGCTTCTTTCTGGCCGTGTTCATCGACCAGAAGGTGCGCGGCGAAGGCATTTTTCGCACCATCTTTCTCTACCCCTACGCCATGAGCTTTGTGGCCACCGGCCTGGTCTGGCAGTGGATGCTGAACCCCGGCCTGGGCCTGCAGGAGGCGGTACGCCAGCTCGGCTTCCCGAACTTTGAATTCGACTGGATCATCAGCCAGGACAAGGTGATGTACGCCATCGCCCTGGCCGCCGTATGGCAGTCGGCAGGGCTGGTCATGGCCTTGCTGCTGGCGGGCCTGCGCGGGGTGGACGAAGAAATCTGGAAGGCCGCGCGCATCGACGGCATCCCGGTGTGGCGCGTCTACATGAGCATCGTGGTGCCCATGATTGCGCCCAGCATCGCCACCGCCACCGTGCTGCTGTCGTTGGGCGTAATCAAGGTGTTCGACGTGGTGGTCTCCATGACCGGCGGCGGCCCCGGCATCGCCAGCGAGGTGCCCGCCAAGTTCATCATGGACTACCTGTTCAACCGCGCCAACATCGGCCTGGCCTCTGCGGCATCCGTGGTGCTGCTGCTCACCGTGCTGGCCCTGCTGCTGCCCTGGCTGTACGCCAAGAACCGCATGGAAAAAAACAATAAAAAGGGCCACTGACCATGAGCACGACCAACTCCCCTATCAAGGTGCGCAACCAGCGCCCTGCCAAATCCTGGTTCACCCCGGCCCGCATCGGCATCTACGCCTTCTTGCTGATGAGCGCGGTGTTCTTTCTGCTGCCGCTGTATGTGATGGTGGTGACCTCGCTCAAGCCCATGGAAGAGATCCGCCTGGGCCAGATCTTCGCCCTGCCCAGCAAGCCCACGCTGGAGGCCTGGGGCATCGCCTGGTCCAGCGCCTGCACCGGGCTGGAATGCACCGGTATCCAGGTGGGGTTCTGGAACTCTTTGAAGATCGTCATCCCCAGCGCGATTTTGTCGATCTTTGTGGGCGCGCTGAACGGCTATGCGCTGGCCTACTGGCGCAGGCCCTGGGCCGGGGTGTTCTTTGGCATTTTGCTGCTGGGCGCGTTCATTCCCTACCAGGTGCACATGTACCCCCTGGTGCGTGGGCTCTCCATGATGGGCCTGTTCAGTACCCTGCCCGCCATCGTGCTGGTGCACACCATCTTCGGCATGCCGGTGATGACGCTGCTGTTCCGCAATTACTACGCAAGCCTGCCCGAAGAGCTGGTGAAGGCCGCGCGCATCGATGGCGGTGGCTTCTGGCGCATCTTCTTCCAGCTGATGATTCCCATGTCCACGCCCATCATCATCGTGGCCGTGATCATGCAGGTCACCGGCATCTGGAACGACTTCCTGCTGGGCCTGGTGTTTGCCGGACGTGAGAACCTGCCCATGACGGTGCAGCTCAACAACATCATCAACACCACCACCGGCGAGCGTCTGTACAACGTCAACATGGCGGCCACCATCCTCACCTCGTCGGTGCCGCTGTTCATCTATCTCATCTCCGGTCGTTGGTTCGTACGCGGCATCGCCGCTGGCGCAGTGAAGGGTTGAACACCCCCAGGCTACAGCGCAAGCGCTTTTCGCCAACCCCCTTGCAGGGGGCAACACCAGCAGCCTGGCAGAGCCAGTTCTGCGGTGTTACTGGAAGGGTGGTCTACCACCTGCCTTGGCGGTCTTACAAAAATTAGAGGAATCCATATGTCTAGTGTCAGCATCCAACAACTCCACATCCGCCTGGGCAATGTGGACATCCTGCAAAACATGAACCTCGAGGTCGTCGATGGCGAATTCCTGGTGCTGCTGGGCCCCTCGGGCTGCGGCAAGTCCACCCTGCTGCACACGATAGCCGGGCTGATCGACGTGCATGACGGCGTGATCGAAATCGGTGGCAACGACGTGACCTGGGCCGACCCGAAGGACCGCTCCATCGGCATGGTGTTCCAGAGCTACGCGCTCTATCCCACCATGTCGGTGGAGCGCAACATGACCTTCGGCCCCAGCATCACCGGCATCGCCAAGGACGAAATCGCCCGCCGCGTGGACCGCGCGGCCACCATGCTGCACCTGGGGCCGCTGCTGCAGCGCAAGCCCTCGCAGCTGTCAGGCGGGCAGCGCCAGCGGGTGGCGATTGGCCGCGCCCTGGTGCGCGATGCCGGGGTGTATCTGTTTGACGAACCGCTGTCCAACCTGGATGCCAAGCTGCGCAACGAGCTGCGCCGCGAGCTCAAGCAACTGCACGTAGACATCGGCAAGACCATGATCTACGTCACCCACGACCAGACCGAGGCCATGACGCTGGCCAGCCGCATCGCGGTGATGCTGGACGGCAAGATCCAGCAGATCGGCACCCCCGCCGAGGTTTACGACCGGCCCATCAACCGCTTCGTGGCGGGCTTTCTGGGCTCGCCCACCATGAACTTCTTCGAGGGCGTGATTGCCTCCGACAACGGCCAACTGGTGTGGCGCGCTCCGGGCCTGACCGTGGACGTGGCCGCCTACCCCTTCGCCTCGCCACCCCACATGGGCCAGAAAGCCGTGCTGGGTGTGCGCCCCGAGCACGTGGACCTGGTGCCCGAAGACCAGCCCGCGCTGGGCAAAGCCACCGTGACCCTGGCCGAGCCCATGGGCGCGATGGTGGTGCTGTGGCTGGACCTGGGCGGCACCGCCATGTCGTGCATCGCCGACAGCCACACCCCGCACCAGCGCGGCCACACCCTGGGCGTGCGCTGCGATGTGCGGCGCATCTCGCTGTTTGGCGAGGACGGCAAGCGGCTGTAACTGCCTGGACTTCCTCCCTCCCCTACCGGGGGAGGGTCGGGGTGGGGGCAGCCCCCGCCACAATCCATCCATGCTCCCCAACGCCCGCCGTTTCCTGATCCTGATGCTGCTGCAGGCCTTTGCCGTAGGCTTGTCCAACATCTTCGTCAACCTCTACATCTGGAACATCGACCGCTCGCTGATCACCCAGGCCCACTACAGCCTGAGCCAGTCGGCGGCGATCTTGCTGAGCTTTCCGCTGTGCAGCCTGCACGCGCGGCGCACCTCGCCCATGGCCAGCTCGCGGGTCGGGCTGGTGATCTTCATGCTGGCCTACGCGGTGATTCTGTGGCTGCAGGAGGACTGCGCCCGGCACGTGGGGCTGATCGGCGGCCTGCTGGGGCTGGCGGTGAGCTTCTTCGTCATCGGCCAGCACATGCAGTTTCTGGAAAACGCGCAGGACGCGCAGCGCGACCGCTTTCTCTACGCCGCCAACTACATGACCAGCGGTGCCGCCATCGTGGCCCCGCTGCTGGCGGGCTGGCTGATACGGCACATTGCAGGCCCGCCCGGCTATAACACCGTGTTCGGCCTGTCGTTGCTGACCTTTGCCGCCGCCGCCTGGTGGTCGACCCGCATCAGCGGCCAGCCGCTGGGCCGCGCCTCCAACCTGCTGGGTGCCTGGCGCAACAAGCAACGCACCTGGCGCGGCATGTTCTGGGTGAGTACCGCCATGGCCACGGTGCAGGGCACCTACACCAGCTTTCTGGTCACCATCATGGCCTACGCCATCCTGCAGGACGAGTTTGCCTTTGGTGCCTACAGCGCCATGGTGGCGCTGGTGGGCCTGGTGTCCAGCATCGCGCTGGCCCTGTGGTCCCAGGCCCGGCACCGGCTGCGCACCTACACCCTGGGCGCGCTGCTGCTGTGCGCCGCGTCCGTCGCGCTGGCCCTGGTGCAAGAGCCCGCCATGCTGGTGGTCTACGGCATCGCCAGCGCCATCGGCATGAACACCATCACCACCTGCGAAATGGCCTGGAGCTACGCCGCCATCGAGTCCGCCCCCGACTACCAGGAACACAAGCTGGACTACATCGTGGTGCGCGAAATCCCGCTGGGCCTGGGCCGCATGGTGGGCGTAGGCCTGTTTGTGCTGCTGCACACCCAGTTCGAAAGCCAGGTGCTGACCCTGGGCTTTGTGCTGTTTGGCGCGGTGTACCTGGCGCTGGTGCCCGCGCTGCGGCGCATCTGGCAACCCACCGAACCCGTACTACAAAAAACATAGCTGCTTGCGCTTTAAGGGTAAGCACCAGGTGCCAAAAAGATACTCGCAATAAGAGTTTAGAGATGTAACTGGATTCTTATACGATAGGTGGGTGAACGCCGCAAATGCACCCACCCCGTCGCAGCACGGACCCGACCGCCCGCCCTGGTGGATTTACCTGCTGCTGCCCCTGCTGCATTTCGCCAGCGTCAAGCTCACTCTGTTCTGCGCCGTGACCCCGGAGACCGAGGCGGTGGTCTGGCTGCCCAATGCCGTGCTGCTGGCCGCCTTGCTGCGCTACCAGGGCCAGCGTGGCTGGGCCATGGCAGCACTGACGACCAGCTCGGATGTGCTGGCCACCAGTTCGGCTTTTCCGCTGTGGGGTGCCGTCTTGCTGAGTCTGGTGAATCTGGCCGAGGTGCTGCTGGCCTACGGGCTGATGCGCCGCATGCAGGTATCGCGGGGGCTGCAGCGGTTCCAGGACTTCGGCAAGTTCATCGCCGCCGGGCCCATCATCGCCGCCCTGCTGGCCGCGCTGCTGGCATCGGTCGTGCTGCAGCGCCTGGATACCAGCACCACCACGCCGTACCTGACCCTGGTGCGGGTGTGGTGGTTTGGCGATGCGCTGGGGCTGTTGATCTACACGCCGCTGCTGCTCAGCTTCTCGGGGCCGGTACGCTCAGCCCCCACCCGCTTCACCCTGCTCGACGGCACCATCGTGCTGCTGGGCCTGGCGCTGGCCGTGCTGGTCTTTACCGCCGAGCGGGGTCAGGTGGGCGGCGTATCGGTCACGCCCGACCTGCTGCTGCCACCGGTGCTGTACCTGGCGGTGCGCTTTGGCGTGCGCTGGACGGCGCTGGCCGTGGCGCTGATCTCCCTGGCCACCGCCTGGGTGTTGACCACCGGCCAACAGCCTTTCGGGGCAGTCGATGTGCACCTGGAAATCGTGCGGGCGCAAGAATTCATCTTCACGCTGTGTACCGTAGGCATTGGCTGCGCCATCTTGCTGTCCGAGCTGAAAACCCACGAACGCCGGCTGGAAGACAAGGTGCGCGAACGCACCCAGGCGCTGGAAGCCTCCAACGCCCGGCTGGCCGCGCTCAGCGCCACCGACGGCCTGACCGGCATTGCTAACCGCCGCCGCTTCGACGAAGTGCTGGCCAGCGAATGGAGCCGGGCCGCCCGCAACGGCCAGCCCCTGGCGTTGGTGATGCTGGACGTGGACTTTTTCAAACCCTACAACGACCACTACGGCCACCTGGCGGGCGACGACTGCCTGCGCCACGTGGCCCGCGTACTGGCCGCACACCTGCACCGTGGCGGCGACCTGGTGGCCCGCTACGGCGGCGAAGAATTTGTGCTGCTGGCTTCGGTACACGATGCTGCCGATGCCATGCACATCGCCGAAACCGCCCGCCAGGCCCTGGTCGCCCTGGCCCTGCCGCATGCGCAATCGCCCTTTGGCACCGTCACCGCCAGCCTGGGCGTGGCCCTGCACCTGCCCGCCGTGGGCGAACCCGCCGAGCTGCTGGTGCAAAAAGCCGACCAGGCCCTGTACCAGGCCAAGGCACGGGGGCGCAACCAGAGCGTGGTGGACGGTCCTTAAGCCAAAGCGAATAGAGGCCAAGGAGAGATTTAAAAACATCCTCTATATGAGGGATGTGGGGAAAAGCGTAAAAAAACAAAATGACAGCTTGGCAATATCGCCAGACCGCTACCGCTGCACCCCAGGAGAAAATCATGGGCTTTGATTTTGTTGGCAAAGTAATCAAATTCAATGGATTTAATACCGATGCGTACAAATCCACCGGAACTACCGGCCCCGACGACCCCAAATTTGCCAAAAGAATACTCTGCGAAGGAGATTCGTGGTTTTCGATAGGTGCCATTCCCTCAGGCAACCTGTTGCTTCCCCTGGAATTTGACCAAGCCACTTTGCTGGTGAATCTGGCGGAACCCGGCGACACCATCCGCAATATGGCTTCCATCAGCGCAAATCCCGTGCTCAAACAAATCATCTTTGATAAAAAATTCTCCACCAAATGGGATGCCATTTTTATCAGCGGCGGTGGAAACGACCTGATTGACGATGCCAACCAGATTATTTGCAAGCCCTCCACTGGCGCTGGCAACCATATGCACGACTACATCAACCATATTGATCTGGAAAACCTGAAGCAGAAAGTAAAAAAAGGTTTTATAGATATAGCCAATCTTCGCAACGGCAGCGAGAAAAATGCCAAGACACCCATCATTGCCCATGTCTATGATTACCCCACGCCCAGAGATGCCAAGGCCACATTTCTGGGGTTCAAAGTAAAAGGGCCATGGCTTTTTCCGGCATTCAAACAACACGATATTCCCGTAGATTTTTGGATATCCATTACCGATTATTTATTTGAGCAGTTGGGGGCCTGCATCATCTCGCTCACATCCCAAATCGACCATTTCCACGCCATCACCTCCACCCGCGAAACCCTGGTTCGCGCCCGGCTCGGCACCGAGGGCCAAGACGGTGACTGGCTCAACGAGATCCATCCGACATCAGAGGGCTACAAAAAGCTGGGCGCCAAAATCTCGGCTGAGATGCGGCATCTGCTGTCAGCGCCTTGATTTTTCAGGGCCGCGTGCGCATCCAGCGCGTCAGCTCGATGCTGGTGATGCACACCACCAGCCAAGCCGTGCCCGACGCAAAGCCCGCCAGCACGTCGCTGGCAAAGTGCACGCGCAAAAACACCCGGCTCACCCCCACCGAGAACGCCAATGCCACCGCGGCCAGCACCAGCGGCAGATGCGCGCGCGGCGGCACGAAGCGGCACAGCACATAGGCCAGCATGCCGTACAGCACCACCGAGCCCGAACTGTGGCCACTGGGAAAGCTGAAGCCGTGGGCCATCACCAGGCCGTCGTCGTGCACCGGCCGCACCCGCTCGAACACCTGCTTCAGTGTGTTGTTGAGCACGCCATTGCCTGCCACCGCCAGCACCCAGGCCAGCGCCAGCCAGCGGCGACCACGCCATACCAATAGCACGGCGACCAGAATGCACACCCCGGTGACGGTGGGGGTATCGGCCAGGCGGGTGAGCCATGCAAACGCCTGCAGCACGCCGGGCGGCAACTGGGTGCGCAGGCTGTCGGCCAGCGCCTGGTCGGCCAGCCCCATGGTCCCATCGGTACCCAGCTTTTCCGCCAGCTCGGCAAACACCCAGGCCCCGCTGACGATCACCGCAAAGCCCGCCGCCAGCCGCAGGCCCAGGTACAGCGCGGGCGACAGGCTGCTTTGGTCGCGCGGCACGTGGATGCGCCGCACCAGCCACCAGCCGCCGGTGGCGGTCAGCAGCAGCAACGCCAGCGTAACCCCATAAATTTCCACCGCCCACGGGGCCCAGGCTTGCACTTCAAGCAGCATGCAGCCCCCGCTCCACCTGGATTGGTGACACTTTTGCGCGTTCAAAAGCCCCGTTTTTGGCAGCGAAATCCCACTGCTCCACTTCACAGCGCCCGGTAGCCGCCTGCCAGCGCAGCAGGTTCACCGAGTTCGGCGCACCCTCGCGCACCCGGCTCGACAGCCCCGTACCCGCCTGCACCGCCCACAGGGGCCGCGCCAGACCCGGCAGGTGCCGCACAAACGGCAGGTGGATATGCCCGCCCAGTACCAGGTCGGCCCCGGCTTGCGCCCAGACCTTTTGCGCTTGCGCGTGGCCGATCAGCAGATTCTTCACGTCTTCAGGCCGCTCCACCGCGATGGGCTGGTGCACCACCACCACCCGCAACTGCGCCGCCGTGGCTCCGGCCAGCAGGGTGGCGACGCGGTCGATCTGCGCGGGCGACACCTCGCCGTTCTCATGCCGGGCGGCGCGGGTGGTGTTCACGCCCAGCACCAGCAGGTCGGCAGAGCGAAACACCGGCTCCAGATCGTCTCCAAAAGCCGCACGGTGCTGGGCGTAAGGGTGCTGCCAGCGCGCCCACAGGTTGAACAGCGGAATGTCGTGGTTGCCGGGAATCGCCAGCAGCGGCCCGCCCAGCCGGTCCATGAACGCCCGCGCCGCGCGGAACTGGGCCCCACGCGCGCGCTGGGTGATGTCGCCCGACAGCACCAGCAAATCGGGCCGCTGCAGGCGGGCCAATTCGGCCAAGGCTTCGACCACCGGGGCCTGCTCGGTGCCGAAATGCGGGTCGGATATCTGCAGCAGCACGGTCATGAACGGCTGCCCTCGGCGGGTTTGAGCAAATACAGCGGCTGCGCGGCCACGCGAAACTCCAGGGGCGTGCGCATGCGGGTCACCTCGCCGTCAAACGCCACCTTGATCTTGCGCCGGCGCGGCTGCACCACCATGCGCGAAAAAGCAAAACTCTCCACGCTGTCGGCCTCGCCCAGCGTGCCCATGGCGCCGCGCACCATCAGGCCCACCATGGCCAGCGTGCCCATGGGTTTGAGCATCACGGCGGCAATCTGGCCGTCGTCCAGCGGGCGCGCCGGGTGGTCGCTGAGGTTCACGCCCACCTGCTCCAGCTGCAGCCGGTTGTTGCCCACAAACAGCGTGGGCGTGCGCACATTGCGCAGCACGCCACCCTGGTCGATCTGCAGGTGCAACTGGCGGTTGAAGCGCAACAGGGTCATGCAGGCCGCACCCAGGGCCACCCAGCGGCTGCGGCCAAAGCGGGCTTTGTAGGTTTCGCGGTCTTCCAGCAGCACCGGGTACAGGCCCAGGCTGGCATTGACCAGAAACACGTGGCCGTTCACCGTGCCCACCTGCACCGGCGTGGGCACGGCCTGCATCAGCATCTGCGCGGCCTGCGCGGGCTCGGTAGAGATGCCGTGGGTGCGGGCAAAGTAGTTGAAGGTGCCCAGCGGCACCACGCCCATGGCGCAGCCCGCGGCGTGCGCCGCCTGGGCCACGGCGTTGATGGTGCCATCGCCGCCCACTGCCACCACCGCCGAGCGGGTGGCCAGGGCGGTGGCCGCGGCCTCGCGCGCCACGCGGGGCAAATCGGCGCCGGGGGCAAAGCGCAGCGCGCCGGTGCGCCCGGCAGCTTGCAAGGCCTGCTCGATCACCGAGCGCTTGGCATCGGCATCGCTGTGGCCCGAGGCGGCGTTGATGACAAAGATCAGCGGCGCGGCGGGGTCTTGGGGAGGGCTTGGGTTCATGGCCTGCATCCTAACAGCCGCAGGCACTGCTTACTACAAAATAAATAGCTGCTTGCGCTTATGGATAGGGCGCTAGAGGCCAAAAAAGCTTACAAAATTCGGCGCCTGCACGAAATAGCCAATCCCCCTAAAATGCAGGGGTTTTCCCTTCAATCCTCCCCCCATGAACCTCCCCCTGCTGGCCTTGGCCGTTGCCGCTTTTGGCATTGGCACCACCGAATTCGTCATCATGGGCCTGCTGCCCGAAGTCGCCACCGACCTGGGCGTCACCATCCCCGCGGCAGGCATGCTGGTGTCGGCCTACGCCCTGGGCGTGGCAGTAGGCGGCCCGTTTCTGGCGGTGGCCACGGCCAAGCTGCCGCGCAAAACCACGCTGGCCTGGCTGATGGCCTTGTTTGTGGTGGGCAACATCGGCTGCGCCCTGGCCCCCAGCTACGGCTGGCTGATGGTGGCGCGGGTGCTCACCTCGTTCTGCCACGCGGCCTTCTTCGGCATTGGCGCGGTGGTGGCCACCCAGGTGGTCGCACCGGAAAAGCGTGCCCAGGCCATGTCGATGATGTTTGCGGGCCTGACGCTGGCCAATGTGCTGGGCGTGCCGCTGGGCACGCTGCTGGGGCAGCAAACCGGCTGGCGCAGCACCTTCTGGGCCGTGTCGGTGATCGGCGTGCTGGCCATGGCCGCCGTGCTGCGCTGGGTGCCTGCGCTGCGCCAGACGCTGAGCGGCAGCGCCTTGGGCGAGTTCCGCGTGCTGCGCCACAAGCAGGTGTGGCTGGCGCTGGGCATGAGCATGTTGGCATCGGCCAGCATGTTCACCATGTTTACCTACATCACGCCCATCCTGCGCGACGTGACCGGCATTGCGCCGCAAAACGTCAGCTACGTGCTGCTGCTGTGCGGCGTGGGCCTGACCATCGGCAACCTGCTGGGCGGGCGGCTGGCCGACTGGCGGTTGATGCCCTCGTTGATGTGCATCTTTGCGACCATCGCCGTGGTGCTGGCCGCGTTCTCCGTCACCAGCCAATGGGTCTGGCCCGCCGTGGCCACCCTGGTGCTGTGGGGCGTGGTGTCGTTCGCCACCGGTGCGCCCTTACAGGTGCGGGTGGTGTCGCAGGCCGGGGATGCACCCAGCCTGGCCTCCACGCTGAACATCGGTGCCTTCAACCTGGGCAATGCCCTGGGTGCCTGGCTGGGCGGCAGTGCGATTGCCGCGGGCTGGTCGCTGCGCACTTTGCCGCTGCTGGCCGCCGGGGTGACGCTGGCTGCACTGGCCTTGACGCTGTACTCGGCTCGGCTGGACCGGGGTGTGCCCGTGCGCGGTGAAATGGTCAACGCCTGACTCAGGCGACTTGCCAATCGCAGTACGGGTGCGTTGCCAGGCGGGAGTTGTAGTAACGCGCATCGTCCGTCACCTCCAGGCCCACCCAGGCGGGCCGGGCAAACACCTGGTCTTCGGATGCCAGTTCGATCTCGGCCACCACCAGCCCGGCGTTCTGGCCTAAAAACTCGTCCACCTCCCAGGCGAATCCCTCGTGCAGGACGACGCGGCGGATTTTCTCGACGGTGGGCCCATCGCACAAAGCCAGCAACTGCGCTGCGTCGGCCAGCGGAATCGGGTATTCAAACTCGGCCCGCGTCGCGCCCTGGTTCGCGCCCTTGATGGTCAAAAAAGCCTGCTCGCCCGCAATGCGCACCCGCACGGTGCGCTGCTTGTCGCGGTTCAGGTAGCCCTGGCTGAGCAGGGTGCCGGGGCCGCTGCGCCAGGCATCGCCGGTGACGAGAAACTTGCGTTCGATTTCTAGGGCCAAGGGGGTCTCCGGAAGGGGGATGAACGGATTGCTACGGGGCTGGCCATTCTGCCAAACCGATGGCTGCGCGCAAAAGCCTAGCTGCTGCCTCTTTCCCGCTGCTGCAAGGTGTTATAACCAAGCCCCGTTAATTAACACCCCCCAGGGTCAGGCGGAACGCACGCCCTTCCAGGGATACCGTGGAACTGGCTTTGCCAGGCCACTGGTATCGCCCCCTGCAAGGGGGTTGGCGAAAAGCGCTTGCGCTGCAGCCTGGGGGTGAGCAACATCCGAAGGATCCCTATGGGCGCGCAGTGGAAAGCAAAAGGTAAAGAGTTGGCAGCCAACGCCAGGGGCCGCGTATTTGGCAAATTGTCCAAAGACATTATGATCGCCGCGCGCAGCGGGGCCGACCCGGCGGCCAATGCACGGCTGCGGTTGCTGGTAGAGCAGGCCCGCAAGGTTTCCATGCCCAAGGACACGCTGGACCGCGCCATCAAAAAGGGCGCGGGCCTGACTGGCGAGGCGGTGCATTTCGACCACGTGATCTACGAGGGCTACGCCCCGCACCGCGTGCCGCTGATGGTTGAGTGCCTGACCGACAACGTGAATCGCACCGCGCCCGAGATGCGCGTGCTGTTCCGCAAGGGGCAGCTGGGCACGTCGGGCTCGGTGGCCTGGGACTTTGACCACGTCGGCATGATCGAAGCCGAACCCGCGGCCAAGGGCGCAGATGCCGAGCTGGCCGCCATCGAAGCCGGTGCGCAAGATTTTGAGCCCGGCGAGGAAGACGGCAGCACCACCTTCCTGACCGACCCCGCCGACCTGGACCTGGTCAGCCGCGCCCTGCCCACCCACGGCTTTACCGTGCTGTCGGCCAAGCTGGGCTACAAGGCCAAGAACCCCATCGCCGCCACCAGCCTGAGCGCCGAGCAGTTGGAAGAAGTCGAAGCCTTCCTGGCCGCCATCGATGCGAACGATGACGTGCAAAACATTTATGCAGGCCTGAATTAACCTTCCATGGACTTTCTCATCCTGGCGATCCTGATCGCCATCGGCAGCTACGCGCTGACCTCGCGCGAGCAGCGCCAGCGCATTGCCACCCTGGGCAGCCACCTCAGCCAGTACCAGATCGAAAAACTGATGGAGACCGTCACCCAGGGCTACCTGCGGGCGCTGGGCGAAAAAGACGCGGCCCGGCAAGAGCAGATCTGGGCCCTGCTGAACACCAGCGAAGCCCAGCTGGCCGAGCAGTTCAAGCGCTTTGCCAGCGAATTTGCCAAGGCCGGTGCCGAGCAGACCCGCGTGAGCAAGATCGCCATCGCCCTGCCCTATGCCGACACGCTGTTCCCCGCCGCCACCTTCGACCTGCGCAAGGCCTTTGCCATCCACGCCCAGGGCATCGCCCGCGCCGCCGACACGGCTGTCGGCACCTCGGCCAAGGACAAGGCCTTCACCATGTCG
The DNA here is from genome assembly GCF_056521425.1 of Rhodoferax sp. LS1P39. NCBI lineage: Bacteria > Pseudomonadati > Pseudomonadota > Betaproteobacteria > Burkholderiales > Comamonadaceae > Rhodoferax > Rhodoferax sp. LS1P39. The sequence continues at coordinate 656,590 of NZ_JBWMAV010000002.1, forward strand.
GCCGAGCTGTTTTTGATGCAGCACACCTGCCACTGGTTCTGCAAATCCAAAACCGTGGCCTCGGCCCGCATGATGGCCCGCCACCAGACGACCTACGCCCAGCTGGTAGCCGCGGTATCGCCCGAAACACGCCGGGCGTACAGCAGCCTGGTGGAAGCCTGATTGCTATCTAAATAGTAGCTTCTCACGCTTATTCAATAAGCGCTGGAGGCCTAAAACGCTCACATTTCATCGATCGGCGTGGAGCGGCTCCCGGCCTGGGCTTGCAGTGCATAGCGCTCGCGGGTCTTGACGTAGAAGCTGGCACCGAAACGGCCTACCGGGTGGTAGTTTTGCAGGCGCACGCGCCAGGTTTCGGTGTCAATGAGTTCGTCGCGGGCGTGCATCCACAGCACTTTGCCGATGAAAATCTGGCGGCTGTCGGTTTCCATCAGCTCCCACAGCGTGCATTCAAACGCCACCGGGGCCTCGGCAATGCGCGGCGGGGCGATGGCGCAGGACGGCGCTGTCGTCAGGCCCACGGCCTCCAGCTCGCTCTGGTCGGGCGGCAGGCGTTCACCGCAGCGGTGCATCTGCTCGGCCAGGTCTTCGTCGCACATGTGGACCACAAACTCCTTGCTGCGCAGGATGTTGGCGGCCGTGTCCTTGAGCTGGCCATCTTTGAGCCGGTTGAGGCTGATCATCACGATAGGCGGCTCCTCGCCCACCATGGCAAACATGCTGAACGGCGCGGCGTTGACCACCCCGCCCTCGCTCAGCGTGGTGACCAGCGCAATCGGCCGGGGCACGATGAGGCTGGCCATCATCTTGTAGCGTTGGTACTCAGAAAGGGTGGCGAAGTCGATGTTCATGGGGTGGGTCAGCCTTCAAATTGCGGATGCAGTTGCCGGATCTTGGTCATGGCGGCCCCGGCGGCGGCGGTGCGGGTTTCTACACCCATCTTCACGTAGACGCGCTCCAGGTGCTTCTTCACGGTGGCGGGGCTGCTGCCCAGGATTTCGCCGATGTCGCGGTTGGTCTTGCCCTTGACCACCCAGTACAGCACCTCGGCTTCGCGGGTGGTGAGCTTGAAGCTCAGGCTCATGGCCTCGATCACTGCCGCGTCGGACACCTCGCGCATGACGATCAGCCAATCGCCCTCTCCTTCTCCCTCCCCTTCCCCATCGCCGGTTTGCTGGTGCAGGCGAAAGCTCAGGCGGCGTGCGCCCTGCTCTATGCTCAGGCGCGGGGGCTCGATCTGTTTCCGGGCGGCGGGTAAATGCTGCTGCAGCCACTCCACCACGAGCGGCGGCGCGAACTGGGGCAAGGGCGCGCTGGTGCCGAAGTAGTCGCGCAGCAGGTCGCGGGCCAGCGGGGTTTGCCACATCAGCTTGCCGTCGCTGGCGCGCACGGTGATGCTGGCGTAGCCGAAAGCGTCCAGCGCGTTGCGGGCCTGGCCGGCCTGGTGGACCTGCTGGCGGGCGCGGCGGGCGCTTTGCAGGTGCACGTTCATGCGGGCCATCACCTCTTTGGGCTTGATGGGCTTGGTCACATAGTCCACCCCGCCCGCCTCCAACGCGGCCACCAGGTGCTCGGTCTCTGTGAGGCCGGTCATGAAGATGATGGGGATGTGGGCGGTGGCCGGGTTGGCCTTCAAGCGCCGGGCCACCTCGAAGCCGTCCATGCCGGGCATCATCGCGTCGAGCAGCACGATGTCGGGCAGGGCCTGGGCGGCGCGCTGCAATGCCGTCTCACCGCGGGTGGCGACGAGGACGGTGTAGCCGGATTCGTCCAGCGCGTCGTGCAGCACGGCCAGGTTGTCGGGCACGTCGTCGACGATAAGCACCACGTCGGAGTTGCTGCGGTCGAGGATGGCTTGGGGTTCAGGGAGCATGGGTGGTATCTGGGCTGGCGGGTGCCTGGGCCAGCAGGCGACCGATGGCTTCAAATTGGAATTGTTGGGCCAGGGTGCGCACTTCCTGCGCCAGGCCCCGGCATGCGGGCTGCGCCTGTTCCAGCGCGGCCAACTGGTTGAGGATACCCCGGTAAAACCCCAGCTCGGCCACCTGGCGCAGCGCCTGTAGCCGGGCTGCATCGGGCCAGACGCGCAGCACCGGCGCGGGCGGTGGCACCTCGGCCACGGCGGGTGCTTCCAGCCACTGGAGCTGCAGGCGGCGCTCCAGCCAGTCGAGCAGCTCGCTGTGGCGCACCGGCTTGGTGATGAAGTCGTCGGTGCGGATGCCGACATCGTTGTCCAGGCCTTTGTCGAACGCGTTGGCGGAGACGATGGCTACGTGTGCCGTACTCAGCCCATCCGACTTGATGCGGCGGATGGTTTCCCAGCCGTCGATGCCGGGCATGGCCAGGTCCATCAGCACCGCATCCGGCTGGTAACCGGCAGCCAGCAGGTCCAGCGCGTCGTGGCCGCTGGCGGCGGTGCGCACCTCAAAGCCCAGGGGTTGCAGCAGTTGCACCAGCAGCTCGCGGTCGGGCTCTTCGTTGTCTACCACCAGCAGCTTGCGGCGCGGCCCCAGGTAGGCGCGGCGCAGGCGCGGGGTACTGCGCTGCACGCCTTGAAGGTCGGCACCGTGGATTTCGGGCAGGAAGAGCTTGACGCGGAACACCGAGCCGCTGCCGGGCGTGCTGACCACGGTCATCTCGCCGCCCATCAGGTCGGTGAGCATTTTGGCGATAGTCAGGCCCAAACCGGCACCGCCGCTGCCAGGGGATGCACCGCGCTCAAAGGGCTCGAACACCTGCGCCAGCTCGTCGGCGTGCATGCCGGGGCCGGTGTCTTCGATCTCGATAAAGGCCATCTCCAGCGCGTAGCGGGCACGCAGGCGCACCCTGCCCGTAGCGGTGAACTTGATGGCGTTGCCCAGCAGGTTGATGAGGATCTGGCGCAGGCGCTTTTCGTCCGCACGCACCTGCTCGGGCAGCACGCCCTGCGGGTCGAAGTGGAACTGCAGGCCCTTCGCGCGGGCCTGGGGCTCGAACATCTCGGCCATCTCGTGCAGCAGGTCGGCAAACGGCATGGGCCGGGTGGCCAGGGTGAGCTTGCCGGACTCGATGCGGGCAATGTCCAGCGTGCCTTCGATCAGCGACAGCAAATGCTCGCCGCCACGCTTGATCACGCCGATGGCCTGCTGCCGGTGCGGGGGCACGCTGGCATCTTCGCCCATGAGCTGCGCATAGCCCAGGATGCTGTTGAGCGGGGTGCGCAGCTCGTGGCTGATGGCGCTGATGTAGCGGCTTTTGGCCTGGTTGGCCTGGTCTGCCTGGGCACGGGCATGCTCGGCTACCCGCTTGGCGGCTTGCAGGGCCTGGTCGGTTTGCGCGTGCGAGGCGATTTCGCGCTGCAGCAAATGGGTCTGGCGATTCGATTCTTCTTGCGCCACCTGGCGGCTTTTGTGCGCCAGCACAAACCACCAGGCCACGATGCAGGCCATGACGACCAGGGCCATGTAGGCTTTGACAAAGCCGGAACGCAGCGCCAGGCTTGGATCAAAATCGGCCTCTACCGCCGATTGCACAAGGGCTTTTAGCTCTTGAAAATATAGCAAACCAAACAAGGTGGCCAGTATGGGCACCACCACCAGCATCAGCAAGATGAAGTGCGCCAGCCCCGTGTCCAGGTAGGGCCAGGCGCGCTGGGGCAGCAGCCAGCGCATGGCCGCCGTCCACTGCACTTTCAGGCTGGCCTGGGGTTTGCACAAATCGCCACAGCGCGCATCCAGGGTGCAGCACAGCGAGCAGATCGCGCCCTGGTAGGCGGGGCACTGCGCCATGTCGGGCGCTTCGTACTCGCGCTCGCAAATCACGCAGCGCTGCACGCGCAGGCGCTGGTAACTGTCGTCGGCCAAAGGCTGGGTGATGCCTTTCCAGTCCGACTGGGGCCCACGGGCGATGTAGTAACGGCCCTGGGTCCACCAGGCCAGCAAGGGCGACACCAGCATGGCCGTGCCCAGGGCGATCACCGCCGAAAACGCCTGCGCCATCGGCCCGAACGCGCCCAGGTAGGCCAGTACTGACAAAGTAGAGGCCAGGCCCATCGCGCCCACGCCCACCGGGTTGATGTCATACAGATAGGCGCGCTTGAACTCGATGCCCGGCGGCGACAGGCCCAGCGGCTTGTTGATGACCAGGTCGGCCACCACCGCCATGATCCAGGCGATGGCGATGTTGGAGTACAGCCCCAACACGTCGCCCAGCGCCTCGAACACGTTCATCTCCATCAGCATGAAGGCGATCAGGGTGTTGAACACCACCCACACCACGCGGCCGGGATGGCTGTGCGTGATGCGCGAGAAAAAGTTGGACCAGGCCAGCGACCCGGCGTAGGCGTTGGTGACGTTGATCTTGAGCTGCGAAAGCACCACAAACAGGGCCGTGGCCGCCACCGCCCAGCCGTACTGCGGGAACACATATTCATAAGCCGCCAGGTACATCTGGTTGGGATCGACCGCGCGCTCGGGCGGCACCATGTGGGTAATGGCCAGGTAGGCCAGCAGCGCGCCGCCCAGCATCTTCAGCACCCCCAGCAGCACCCAGCCCGGCCCGCCCACCAGCACGCCCAGCCACCAGCGGCGGCGGGTGGCCGGGGTGTAGGCGGGCATGAAACGAAGGTAGTCGGCCTGCTCGCCCATCTGGGTGATGAGCGCAATGCCCACGGTGAGCGCCGCGCCGAAGGACAGCAGATTAAAAGTATCGGCATGCCCGGCCACACCACCATAGTGCAGCACCCCGGCAAACGCGCTGGGCTCGCGCATCCACACGTAGACAAACGGCACGACCAGCATGATCAGCCACAGCGGCTGGGTCCAGACCTGCAGGCGGCTGATCATGGACACACCGTGCGTGACCAGCGGAATCACCACCAGCGCGCAAATCAAATAGCCCCAGCGCGGCGGTATGCCCAGCGACAGGTCCAGCGCGTAGGCCATCACCGCGGCCTCCAGCGCGAAAAAGATGAAGGTGAAGGACGCGTAGATCAGCGAGGTGAGCGTGGAGCCGATGTAACCAAAGCCCGCGCCGCGGGTGAGCAAATCCATGTCCACCCCGCAGCGTGCGGCGTAAATGCTGATGGGCAGCCCGGCCAGAAAGATGATCAGCCCGGTGGCCACAATCGCCCAGAAGGCGTTCACAAAACCGTGCTGCACCAGCAAGGTGGCCCCCACCGCCTCCAGAATCAAAAACGATGCCGCGCCAAACGCCGTGTTGGCCACCCGCCACTCGGACCACTTGCGAAAACGCTGCGGGGCAAAGCGCAGGGCGTAGTCTTCCAGGGTCTCGCTGGCCACCCAGCTGTTGTAGTCGCGCCGGATCTTCACCACCTGCTGGGGGGCGTCATTCAAAGGGGTCAGGTCGGAGTCGGTCACTGCACGATCTTCGCAGCTTTTGTGCCCAGCCATGCACCAAGCTTGTGCGCCATTTGGCGTAGGCCTACGGCATACCGCTTGCTTAATAATGCGTGACAAACATCACATTTAGCGAGCCTCCATGGAACTCACGCCGCGCGTTCGGCCAGCTTCTGCGGCCGCGCGAGCTAACTAACTAAATATCGAGTGCAACGAGATGGAACTGACTCCTCGCGAAAAAGACAAGCTGTTGATTTTTACCGCCGCCCTGCTGGCCGAGCGGCGCAAAGCCCGGGGCCTGAAGCTGAACTACCCCGAGGCGATTGCCTTCATCAGCGCCGCAGTGATGGAAGGCGCGCGCGACGGCCAGAGCGTGGCCCAGCTGATGAGCGCAGGCCGCAACATCCTGACCCGCGCCGACGTGATGGACGGCATCGCCGAGATGATTCCCGACATCCAGGTAGAAGCCACCTTTCCGGACGGCACCAAGCTGGTCACCGTGCACCAACCCATTTTGTGAGCCTTGTATGAAAACTACTAAATTGATAGCTGCTTGCGCTTTTCTGATAAGCACGGGCACCGTATTTGGCCACGAAGTCCCCGGCTTGGGCAGCAGCCACTGGCATACCTCGGATGCCGTGGGCTATTGCGTGCTGGCGGCATTGGCGGGGGTGTCGGCCTGGGCACTGTGGCGCGACCGGGGCGGCAAATGACCCCCGGCGAACTGCTGGTAGACGAGGGTGAGCACCCGCTGAACACCGGGCGACGCAGCGTCACCTTGGTGGTCAATAACACCGCAGACCGGCCCATCCAGGTTGGCAGCCACTACCACTTTGCCGAAACCAATGGCGCGCTGGGCTTTGACCGGGCTGCGGCGCAGGGCATGCGGCTGAACATTGCGTCGGGCAGCGCGGTGCGCTTCGAGCCCGGCCAGCAGCGCACGGTGGAACTGGTGGATTACGCGGGCGACCGCACGGTGTATGGATTTCGCGCACTTGTGCAAGGGAAACTCTGACCATGGCAACCATTGGCAAACGCGCTTACGCCGAGATTTTTGGCCCCACCGTGGGTGACCGGGTCCGCCTGGCCGACACCGACCTGCTGATCGAAGTCGAAAAAGACTACACCCTGGCCGCAGGTGCCTACGGTGAAGAAGTCAAGTTTGGCGGCGGCAAGACCATCCGCGACGGCATGGCGCAGTCGCAAAAAATGCGTTCTGAAGGGGCCGTGGACTGCGTAATGACCAACGCGCTGATCCTGGACCACTGGGGCATCGTCAAAGCCGACATTGGCCTCAAGGACGGACGCATCGTGGCGATAGGCAAGGCGGGCAACCCCGACGTGCAGCCGGGCGTGGACATCATCATCGGCCCCGGCACCGAGATCATCAGCTGTGAAGGCAACATCGTCACCGCAGGCGGCATCGACAGCCACATCCACTTCATCTGCCCGCAGCAGATCGAAGAGGCCCTGGCCAGCGGTGTGACCACCATGCTGGGCGGCGGCACTGGCCCGGCTACCGGCACCTTTGCCACCACCTGCACGCCCGGCCCGTGGAATATCGAGCGCATGCTGCAGGCGGCAGATGCCTTCCCCATGAACCTGGGCTTTCTGGGCAAGGGCAACGCCAGCCTGCCCGCCGCGCTGCACGAGCAGATCGACGCGGGCGTGATCGGCATGAAGCTGCACGAAGACTGGGGCACCACCCCCGCCGCCATCAGCAACTGCCTGGACGTGGCCGAGCTGGAAGACGTGCAAGTGGCCATCCATTCCGACACGCTCAATGAAAGCGGCTTCGTCGAGAACACCATTGCTGCCACCAAGGGGCGCGGCCTGTGCGCCTTCCACACCGAAGGCGCGGGCGGCGGGCACGCCCCGGACATCTTGCGGGTGGTGGGCGAGGCCAACTTCTTGCCCAGCAGCACCAACCCCACCATGCCCTACACCGTGAACACGCTGGACGAGCACGTGGACATGCTGATGGTCTGCCACCACCTGGATGCCAGCATCCCTGAAGACCTGGCCTTCGCCGAAAGCCGCATCCGCAAGGAAACCATTGCCGCCGAAGACGTGCTGCACGACCTGGGCGCGATCAGCATGATGAGCAGCGACAGCCAGGCCATGGGCCGCGTGGGCGAGGTGATTCTGCGCACCTGGCAGACGGCGCACAAGATGAAGACCCAGCGCGGCAGCCTGCCCGAGGACAGCAGCCGCAACGACAACTTCCGCGCCAAACGCTACGTGGCCAAGTACACCATCAACCCGGCGCTGGCCCACGGCATCAGCCACGAAGTGGGCAGCATCGAGGTGGGCAAATGGGCCGACCTGGTGGTGTGGAAACCGGCCTTCTTCGGCGTGAAACCCGCGCTGATCCTCAAAGGCGGCTTCATCGCCATGGCCGCCATGGGCGACCCCAACGCCAGCATCCCCACGCCCCAGCCCGTGCACTACCGCCCGATGTTTGGCGCCTACGGCACGGCATTGGCGCGCGGCTCGCTCACCTTTGTGTCGCAAGCCGGGCTAACCGGTGGCATCAAGGAGCGCTTCGGCCTGGCCAAGACTTTGAGCGCCGTGAAAGACATCCGCGCCGTGCGCAAGCAGCACATGGTGCACAACAGCTATCTGCCGAAGATGGAAATTGACGCGCAAACCTACAGCGTGCGGGCGGATGGGGTGCTGCTGACGTGCGAAGCGGCTGTAAGCTTGCCGATGGCGCAGCGGTATTTTTTGTTTTAGGTAGGTAAATCAGGGAATGTTTACGAATCCAACCCACGGAAAGTGTCGCGGTAATCGTCCATAAACTCACGTCCTAACGGAAGTTGCACATCCGGCACCTGATCGTCTCGCGTGAGTAAAACCCCGTTAGCGGTTACCGTCCACAGCAACGCATCGCCCTCTGCGCATTTAAGTCGGTCCAACAACTCGGGGGGCAAAATGACCCCCACTGAGTCACCGATTTCGATTAATTTCAGAACTGGCATACACGCATCCTCCAATGACTGCATTCAACTGATTATCTACAGCCCGCCATGCTCCAAACCTCCAAACTCATCCCCCAAGGCAAAGGCCTGGCCCCTGCCCTGCTCAAACGTGGCAGCACCGTCGAACTGGACTGGGACGTGCGGCAAAAAAGCCGCTTCGATGCCACCGATTCCCTGGGCCGCCAGCTCGGCGTTTTCCTGCCCCGCGGCACCCTGGTGCGCGGTGGCGATGTGCTGGTGGTGGAAGACGGCTCGCTGGTCCAGGTACTGGCAGCCCCCCAGCCGGTGCTGGTTATTACCATCCACGGGCATGGCACACCTTTCGACCTGACCCGCGCCGCCTACCACCTGGGCAACCGCCATGTGCCGATTGAGCTGCAGCCCGACCACCTGAAGATCGAACCCGACCACGTGCTGGCCGAGATGCTGCGCGCCATGCATTTGACGGTGGTGGAAGCCACGGTGGCGTTTGAGCCCGAAGGCGGTGCCTATGCGGCGGGCGGACACAGCCATGGCGACCACAGCCATGCAGCACCCAAGCCCGTTGCCATTCCGATCAAAGCTGCCCCCCACGTCCATGGCCCTGGCTGCGGGCATGACCATGGGCACGGCCATTCCCACTGATGTTGCGCGTTCGTCCTCAAGTTGCGCCATTCCGGAGAAGGCCCGCTAGAACTGTAGCGCCACAGGAATCGGCCACACCCAGCCTGCTGCAACTGATCTGGCTGGCGTCGCCCGCCCTGCCGGTAGGCGGATTTTCTTACTCCGAGGGGCTGGAAGCGGCCGTAGACAGGGCGGGAGTAGCTACAGAAAGTGCAGCATCCGACTGGCTGATCGACCAACTGCACCTGGCGCTGACCCGGGGCGACCTGGCGGCAATAGCCAAAGCCATCCCGGCCTGGCGGCGCGGCGATATCACCTATGTGGCCGAGCTGAACGCCTGGGTGCTGCAGACCCGCGAAACCAGCGAGCTGCGCGCCCAGGCCGAGCAGATGGGCCGCTCGCTGCTGGAATGGCTGCGCAACCACCATACCGCGTCAGCCCAGCAGATAGCGGCCTGCGCCCAGATGCAGCCCACCTACCCCATCGCCTACGCCCTGGCCGCCTCCGCCACCCAGGCCCTGCTGCGCGACTGCATGCTGGCCTACGCCTTTGGCTGGGCCGAGAACATGACCCAGTCGGCGATCAAATCGGTGCCGCTGGGCCAAAGCGCCGGGCAACGCATCCTGGCGCGCCTGGCCGCTGACATTCCCGCCGCCGTAGACCGCGCCATCCAACTCCCCGATAGCCAGCGCCAGGCGTTCTCGCCCATGCTGGCTATTCTGAGCAGCCAGCACGAAGTGCAATATTCAAGGCTTTTCAGGTCATAGCGCTTATTCCACAAGCACAAGCAGCTCTTTATTTAATAGCAAAACACCATGTCCACTCTGCACCACATCGCCCACCGCACCAAAAAACTCCCGCCCCTGCGCGTCGGCATTGGCGGCCCGGTGGGTTCCGGCAAAACCACACTGCTGGAAATGCTGTGCAAAGCCATGCGCGAAAAATACGATTTGGTGGCCATCACCAACGACATCTACACCAAGGAAGACCAGCGCATCCTGACCGTCAGCGGCGCCCTGCCCGCCGAGCGCATCATGGGCGTAGAAACGGGCGGCTGCCCGCACACCGCCATCCGCGAAGACTGCTCCATCAACCTGGAGGCCATTGACCGCATGCTGGTTGAGCACCCCAACGCCGACATCGTGTTCATCGAGAGCGGCGGCGACAACCTGGCCGCCACCTTCAGCCCCGAGCTCAGCGACCTCACCATCTACGTGATCGACGTGGCCGCAGGCGAAAAAATTCCCCGCAAAGGCGGCCCCGGCATCACCAAGAGCGACCTGTTCGTCATCAACAAAACCGACCTGGCCCCGCACGTGGGCGCGAACCTGGACGTGATGGAATCCGACACCCGGCGCATGCGCGGGGTCAAACCGTTTGTCATGACCAACCTGAAAACGCTCGGTGGCTTGGCCGAGGTGGTGGCCTTCATCGAAACCAAGGGAATGCTGGTGTCGCCTCCTGCCCCGTAAAATCAAGGGCTTAGCCAGCTCCACACCGCTTACAACGGCGTTTCCCCATGACCTATAGCGTCAAAGAAATTTTCTACACCCTGCAAGGCGAAGGCGGCCAGGCCGGCAGCCCCGCCGTGTTCTGCCGCTTCGCCGGTTGCAACCTCTGGACCGGCCGCGAAAGCGACCGCGCCACCGCCGTCTGCCGTTTTTGTGACACCGACTTTGTGGGTACCGACGGCACCTTGGGCGGTAAATTTACCGATGCAGAGGCGCTGGCCGACCAGATCACCGCCCAATGGCCTGCAGGCGACACCACCAACCGCCTCACCGTGCTCACCGGCGGAGAACCCCTGCTACAAGTAGATAGCGCCCTGGTCGCCGCCCTGCATGCGCGCGGCTTTCGCATCGCAGTGGAAAGCAATGGCACCGTGCGCGCGCCCGACGGCATAGACTGGCTGTGCATCAGCCCCAAAGCCGGTGCACCCTGGATACAGCAGCGAGGGCAGGAGCTCAAGGTGGTGTGGCCCCAGCCCGGCCTGGACCTAGCCACCCTCGCGAACACCGGGCAGTTCACCCACCGCTTCTTGCAGCCCATGGACGGCCCCGAGCAAGCCGCCAACATCGCCCTGTGCATAGACACCTGCATGCAGCACCCCGCATGGCGCCTGAGCCTGCAGACCCACAAGATTACCCAGATCCGTTAACCCACGGCCCCATCCATGCAGTACACCATCAGCCAACGCTTCTACTTTGACGCGGCCCACACCCTGCAACGCGAGATCGAAGCCGCAGGCAGCCGCCGCATCCACGGCCACACCTACCACGCCGAAGTCAGCGTCAGCGGCCCGCGCGACCCCGCCAACGGCATGGTGTTGGATCTGGGCTTTCTGCGGCAGCGCCTGGAAGCCGTACGCGAACAACTAGACCACCACCTGCTGGACGAAGTGCCCCAGATCGGCACTCCTACGCTGGAGAACCTGTGTACCTATATCGCAGCACAGCTAGCCGACGTACGCCCTGCTGTGAGCCGGGTACGCGTATGGCGCGATGCACTGGGCGATGCCTGTGTTTTAGACATCCTCTAAATGGTGTACGTTTTGTAACCTAGGTGTAAATACCAAGGTTAGAATGGAAGGCTTGGAAGCGTGGCAGAGTGGTCGATTGCACCGGTCTTGAAAACCGGCGATGGGAAACTATCCGTGAGTTCGAATCTCACCGCTTCCGCCAGATTCATGGACTAACATACAGTCATGAAAAGTTATGTGTCTATAAAAATAAAACCTCGTGAGCTTAACGTTTACGAGGTTTTTTTATTTAAATAAAATTAAATAAATTCCGCAAAATACATACACACAAAAAATGAAAACTATTATTTTAGAACTATTAGCAAGCAAAGATATTATACTTCAGCTAACTTCGCAACAATTAATACTTCGCTATAGACGAACATTTTTTGGATACTTATGGACATTAATAAATCCAATTTTAATGATGACCATAATGGCTATAGTATTTTCAACTCTATTCAAATCAGAACTGAAGGATTTTTCAGTTTTTCTTTTTTCAGCGATGATTCCATGGACATTCTTTAGTTCAGTTGTAACTCAATCCGGCGGAGCACTAATTCAAAATGAAGGCTTGATAAAAAAAATATACTTGCCGAAAATAATTTTCCCACTAAGTATTTCCTTTGCACTACTAATAGATAGCATTCTATCTTTTGTAGCTCTATTCACAATAATTATTGCAATTGGTGGAAGTTTATCTTGGAATATTTTATACATAATTCCATCATATATCCTATTATATTTATTCTCCCTAGGCGTAGGTCTCACAATGTCAATTGCAACAGTCTTTTTCCGAGACATACAACATGTGATACTAATTGCAATGCAGGGCCTATTTTTCCTAACTCCTATTTTTTACAAGCATGACGCCATAACAGGTAATGCGAAATGGCTTCTAAAATTTAATCCGGTAGTGCCATTTATCGATCTTTTTCGCATACCAATATATTATGCAGAAGCACCTAGCACTGAAACCTTAATAACTGCAGGGGCCACATCGTTAGTAGCAATAACAATTGGCGTATTAATATTTAAATCCCAAGAAAACAAAATAATATTTAGATTATAAAATGTCAAGCATTAAAACAACCAATTTATCAATAAAGTTTAGAATATATCATGACAAATCAGCGTCATTAAAGAGCTATTTTTCTGAAATCTTTCAGAAAAGAAAAAATTCCGCATATACAGAATTTCTAGCCGTCAATAATATTTCCATACAAATTAACTCGGGTGACAGGATCGGCATCGTCGGCAGAAATGGAGCAGGAAAGAGTACGCTATTAAAAGCTCTATGTCGCGTCTATTCACCGTCAAGTGGTAAAGTAATTATTAATGGAAAAATTGCTCCACTTCTGGAAATTGGTGCGGGCTTCCATCCTGAATTTACTGGACGAGAAAATATCTACTTAAATGGTTCAATTCTTGGATACAAAAAGTCTGAAATAAATTTGATCGAAAGTGAAGTAATTGAATTTGCTGAACTTGAAGAATTTATAGACACTCCGGTTAAATACTACTCGACTGGCATGTACATGCGGCTTGCATTTTCACTAGCAACAGCAATGCGCCCAGACATATTGGTTTTAGATGAAATTTTTGCAGGTGGTGACGCAAAATTTATGCTAAAAGCGAAAAATAGAATGCACAAATTAATCAATGATGCAACAATTATGATTATGGTCTCACATGATCACGAATTGATTAAATCACTATGTAATCGAGTTATATGGATCGATCACGGGAAAGTGGTAGGGGACGGAGAACCAAAAGATATAGTAGACAAATATATTTTAGGAAACTAAATGTTAGACATACAAAATAATAAAACCTTTTTAAAAACAAAAAAAATAATAAGCATATCCATAGAAGAAGACTGGGCTCTAGCGTACGAAATTTTCCCAGATTTAAGAAAAATATACCGAAGAATAGAAACACTTTCTGCCGTTGAAGCAGAAAATTTTCGACAATCGCTTATTGCATCCAAAGAATGGTCAGCAAGATTCTCAAAGGCCAAAACCCTAGAACAAAAAATTATTCATGCCGCATGCGGAGAAAATATACAAATAAAAAACTACTTAATATCGCTATTGAACAATGAAAATTGGGAGGCAACAAAATATTTTTTAAAACTAGTAAATTTTACCGGAGAAAATATAGATTTAAATATATTAAGATCACTGGTAATAAAAAAACACCCGGTACTTCATTCCAAGAAATCAGGCTTAGCGGAACACAGTGATCAATTAAACCAGTTTATCAATGAAATAAAGCATTACTCCAACAATCAAAAAAAATATAGTAGCTTCGAAAAATTAAAAGGATCACCATTTGGAAAATTTTATATAAATAAAATAAAACCCAACCCGATCGGACGACTTATAGCAATAGAATTATGGAAAAAATACTATCCAACTTATATAAAAATAACTACAAACAAAATATTTAAAAATCACTCCGCACCTTGGTTAAATCTAATAAAATTAGAAACGTATGCCGAGTATAAAAATATTACAAAAAATATAATTTCGACACCCAAACTCGTTATTACCCCACCGCCCAAAGTAAATCCGGCAAAAGATCAAAAGGATCTAATATCTCCTCACGATAGCTATTTATACCCGCAAATTTACTTTTTAAAACTAAGAAATATCACTGCAACGGGAGGATCAAATTTATTAATTTCAGATAATTTTATAATTCACCACGATCTTTACAATTTCAAACATGACTATACAAGCGAAGAGCTTCACGGAAGATTACAGCTAAGTAAAAATAAATTAAAAGCCAAATTTTTAGAAAAAGATATTAATCCAATTAATATTGAACGTGGTGCATTTTTCGTCGATGCATGCGCTACAAATTATGCCCATTGGTTAACGGAAGTCCTACCTAGAATTTCATTATTTTGCAACAACAAAGATTACGAAGACATTCCTTTAATCATAAATGACAATTTGCATAAAAATATATTGGAATCTCTATTCCTTGCAGTTGGGAAGCTCAGAGAAATAGTAACAGTACCATTAGGTAGAGATATTTTCGTAAATGAATTTTATGCTATGTCAGTTACAGGATATGTTCCTTTTGAAAGAAGAAATAAACTCCTAATTAATCATTCTCACGGACTCTTTAGTCCTGACGGCATTAATTCTTTCAAAGAAAAAATTATTGAAAAATTAAAGAATAACTTAACTATAGAATCACCAGAGAAAATATATATAAAAAGAAATTCGCACGCAAGAAATTTAACCAATTCAGACGAAATAGAAAATCTACTGATATCTAATGGATTCTCAATCGTAGAGCCCGAAAAGTTAAATTTCGCAGAACAGGTAAATGTCTTCAGAAATGCAAGGATAATTTTTTCAGCGTCAGGTGCAGCTTTAGCGAACATTATTTTTTGCAAGAATAATGTTGATATATTTATTTTTCTATCCAAAAATCCAGATACAAGTTATTGGTACTGGCAAAACATTGCTTGCTCTACAGGCAACAAAATAAACTACATACTTGGTGAATCTTCACTGAATAACCAAAACTCGATTCATGCAGATTTCTCTATTTCAACTAGAGAAATTCAACAGATATTATCAGCATATGAACAATAAAATTCATCCGACAGCTATTCTTGAAGGAAATATTGAAATCGGATCAAACAACACAATCGGACCTTATTCAGTTATTTTTGGGCCAACTAAAATTGGAAATGGTAACATCATTGGCCCTCATGTAACTATAGGCACACCTGGGCAAGACACACGCAATCCAAGATACGACAGTTCCAATTCGAAGATTGAAATTGGTGATGATAATATCATAAGAGAATATACCGCCATACAAAAGCCTTGCTATCGCGACATCACAAAAATTGGAAATAGAGTTTATATAATGCAAAGTGTTCATGTGCCACATGATGCTATTATTTACGACGATGTAGTTATTACACCAATGGTGGTAATGGGGGGAATTGTTACGATATTAACAGGTGCAAATTTAGCAGTCGGATGTTCAATTCATCAACACACAGTAGTTGGAGATTATTCAATCGTTGGCATGGGTGCGGCATTATCTAAAAATGTACGTCCATTTTGCAAATATGTACCTGGCAAAGCCATATCGATCAATGAGTATGCAATCAAAAAATATGGTTTCGAGTCAGTTCGTAATGAAATATATAGCTATGTATTAGAAGGAGTAAAACCAACCAATATTAAATTATTAGAAATAGTTGAATATTTTGAGAAAAAATTAATTGAGTCAGGTCGTCCTGTTTATTAAAATGAATTTAAATAAATGCCAAATTATAGACTTACCTAAAATAAATGACCCAAGAGGGAATCTGACATTTGTTGAAGCAGGTCGGCACATACCATTTAACATAAAACGAGTATATTATCTGTATGATGTTCCAGGCGGTTCTGAGAGGGGTGGCCATGCACACAAAAATTTACATCAATTAGTCATAGCGATGTCCGGATCATTCGACATTCATCTTGATGACGGATTTGGAAAAAAAACCATCCATATGAATCGAAGTTATTATGGGTTATATGTTTGCCCAATGATTTGGCGCGAAATTGATAATTTTTCCTCAGGTGCCGTTTGTATGGTGCTGGCCTCGGACTATTATGATGAATTAGATTATTATAGAGAATATAATAGCTTCATTACTTCTGCAAAAAAATAATCACATGAAATCCATATCTTTTTTAAACATACAAGAATTGCACACAAGCCAGCGTTCACAGCTCGATGAGGCCTATCATCGTGTAATGAATTCGGGATGGTTCATTATGGGTCCTGAACTTGAAGCATTCGAGTCTGAATTTGCTCAATATTGTGAGGTTAAATACTGTATTGGGGTTGGAAATGGACTTGAAGCGCTTCATTTACTATTACAAGCATATGGAATAGGTTCGGGCGACGAGGTATTAGTACCATCGAATACTTTTATTGCAACTTGGTTAGCAGTTTCGCAATGCGGGGCCATCCCGATTCCGGTTGAGCCAGATATTAGTACACACAATATTAACCCTGACTTAATTAGAAAAGCAATAACAAAAAGAACCAAAGCGATCATGCCTGTTCATTTATATGGACAACCTGCCGATATGGATGCAATAAATATTATTGCAAAGGAGTATGGATTAATTGTTATTGAGGATGCAGCTCAAGCACAGGGGGCACGTTACAAGGGTCGTCGCGTAGGTTCACTAGCACATGCCGCAGGAACAAGCTTTTACCCGGGAAAAAATTTAGGTGCTTTAGGGGATGGAGGGGCAATTCTCACAAATGATGAAGCGATTGCGTCAAAAGTCAGAATGCTAAGAAATTATGGCTCAGCGACGAAGTATCAGCATGATATTGCTGGATACAACTCCCGTCTTGATGAGATTCAAGCGGCGTTTCTGCGCGTAAAGTTAATAGCACTAGACTCGTGGAATACTCACCGCTGCGCAATAGCTAATACATATTCCAAATTATTGGTAGATGAGAACATAGTTCTACCTTACACCCCAAATTATGTTGATCCAGTCTGGCATCTCTATGTCATTAGAAGTAAGAATAGAAAAAAATTAATAGATCATTTAGCAAAAAATGGGATTTCAACTGTAGTTCACTACCCAACTCCTCCGCACAAGCAAGCTTGTTATACAGAATATTCAAATTATGAGTTACCAATTTCAGAGACTCTCGCGGACGAAGTCTTGAGTCTTCCAATTTCATCAACATTTACTAATGCCGATGCAACGTACGTGGCACAGACGTTAATAGATTTTGGTGCTTCTTTTTGAAATCTTAAATTTAAGAAATGAATAATTCACCTCCCGTAGCTAAAGACAAACCAGAATTACCTGAATGTCAAATATTTCTGGAAAAAAGTCTAAAGTCAGCAAGAGAGAATTACTCAAAAGGAATACGTATATCTGTTGGTTTTTTTATTTTATACGATAGCGCATTTCCCGGAGAATCTTTATATAACTTACTCGAAAAATCAGATGAGTTTAGTCCGACCATTATTCTAATCCCCGACACAATGCGCGGTCGTGAAAATATGATCTTTCAGTTAGAAAAGTCATACAATACTTTTTCTCAAAAATACGAAAAAATTAAATTTGGTTACGATGCTAAAAATGATAGCTTCGTTGACTTTTCTAGTCAGTTAGATTTCGTATGCTTTTCAAACCCATATGACTGTCTTACGCACGAATATTTCCAAATTAGCCAAATAGTGAAAAAGAATATTATTCCTTTTTTCATTAATTACACTTTTTCCGTTAGCTTGTATGACAGAAAAGTTATAGCACTCAATGAATTTAATTTTTTTTGGAAAATATTTTGTAGTACCCCAGAAAACCTTACTGAGTTAATAGACTTTTCTCAAATGAAAGGGAAGAATGCTTTGGTTGTGGGCTATCCCAAAATGGATGCTTTGGAAAGCACTCAAGTATATCCGAGAGTTCGTAAAAGAATCATCATTGCACCACATCACACAGTTAGCCAGTGGGATGGAGGGGTTAATCTTAGTAGTTTCTTAAAATATGCAAATTTTTTCTTGGATTTGCCTTATCTGTACCCTGATATAGATTTTGTATTCAGGCCACACCCTCTTCTTTTTGTTACATTACAACAGGATGAATTTTGGGGAATGGATAAAGTTATCGAATACTTAAGATCGCTGCTCAACCATAGAAATGTCGTGTACAGCGAGGGTTCAGATTATTTTGATTTATTTAAAAATAGCGATGCGTTGATACACGATTGCGGTTCATTTGTGGCTGAATATTTATTCACAGATAAACCAAGTTGCTTTATTTTCTCTAGACCTAATGTAATTTTGGAAGAATTTGCACCAATCGGCAAAGCCTGTTTGCAGCATCACTACCACGCGACATCCAAAAATGATATTATTAGTTTTATTGATTATGTCATAATATCAGAAAATGATAATATGAAAATGGAACGACTTAAATTCGTCAATAGGAGGTTGAAGGTTAATTATCCATGTTCTTCATTTAAGATCATAGAAGAAATGAAGAAATATTTGCGGTTCTAATCCATAAAAGTAAATCCGACTAGATCTATATGTGTGGAATTCTTTTTTATAAATCATCAGTTGAAATTGATGATTTAAGTTTTCGGCGAGCTCTGGATAAGCAGATCTGGAGAGGTCCAGATGCATCGGGAACTTTGCGCGCTCGGGATGGAATAATGATTGGTCATGTTCGATTATCAATACAAGATTTGTCTCCGGCAGCAGATCAACCGATGAACTCAGATAATGGTAGATATTGCATTATATTTAATGGCGAAATATATAATCATAAAAATTTAAGGAAAATATTACTTTTGAAATGTAAGACCTCGTCAGATACAGAAACTATATTGGAAGGATTTTCTGCAATTGGTGAAAAAATATTTCCAATGCTGGATGGAATGTTTTCTATTGTTATAGTTGATAAGAATACTGGTGACTGGTGGGCTGCTAGAGACAGATTTGGTATTAAACCGCTTTATATATTGAAAACAAATAATAAGACAATTATCTCCTCTGAAACAATATCAATTAGATCAATTGTGGAGTGTAGCGTTAGCGAACAATCTATTGCGGAATGGAAAATAATTCGTCGCCCTTTGCCAGGTTTTACATTTTTCAATGAAATTTCAGAAATTATTCCAGGAACAATATATTTTAATGGAAATATATCATCACGAATTAAAAGGCGAGAGTACGATGTTAACCCTGAAAAGTTTAATCAACATAAGATAGAACATCTTATAAAAGAGTCTATTAGAAATCACGAACTAGGTGACGTAGAAAATGTTTGTCTTTTATCAGGGGGTATTGATAGCACGATTATTGCAGCGATATCATCGGTTAAAAAAGCCTACACAGTCGGAAATCAAGATAACAACGAGTTTAAAGAGGCTCAATTGACTGCTGAATTTCTTAAATTGGATCTGATTGAAGTTAACGTACACCCAGATGATTTGCGGGATAGTTGGGAGTTTTTAATACGTTTACGAGGTGAGCCTCTGAGTGTCCCGAACGAAGGATTGATATATTTGGCATGTGCTGCAATGGGGTCCAAGGAAAAAGTTGTTTTAACTGGAGAAGGGGCTGATGAGATTTTTTTTGGCTACGACAACATTTTCCGTTCCGCCATTGAGAATACGACCACTATATCGACAGCAGATTTTCTAAAGACTTATGGCTACGCATCTGTGTCTTGCAATACAGAAAGATTATTTGATTATATTGATGAAATGAGAGGTTCTAAATCAAATATTGCCTTCTTGGAAGACTTTTTCTTAGATGTCCATTTACCTGGATTGCTGAGACGCATGGATGGAGCAAGTATGGCGGCTTCTAAAGAGGCTCGAGTGCCTTTCGTGACAATGGATATACTGAGTTATATGTACCGACAACCTGCTTCAGAAAAAATAAATAAATATTTCTCAAAAATCCCTCTCAGAAATATCTTGGAAAGTTTTAATATATGGGGGCCTCTACAGAGGAAAAAAATAGGCTTTTCCTCTACCGCCACCAAAAGCATGTCGAGAATAGATGAATATGAATTTTTTAGGTCTTTTAATTTGGATGTATTAGGATGGTAATTGGATACACAACCGGTGTTTTTGATTTATTTCATATTGGTCATGTTCGACTTCTACGAAATGCCAAGGCAATCTGCGACAAGCTAATAGTGGGCGTAAGCACTGATGAGCTCGTAAGTTATAAAAACAAAAGTGCAGTGATTCCATTTTCTGAAAGAATTGAGATTGTCTCTAGCTGTCGCTATGTCGATTTGGCTGTTTCGCAAAATTCAATGGATAAAATTGATGCTTACAAAAGGTATAAGTTCAATATTATGTTTGTTGGGGACGATTGGTATGAATCAAAAAAATGGAAGGAGATAGATGATGATTTTAAAGATTTAAATGTTCGTGTTGTTTATTTCCCCTACACTAAAACAACATCATCGACGCTAATCAATCAAACTCTTGAAAATCTTCGAAAGGTTAAAGAAGGTGATTAATTTTTATTTGTAAAAAATATGTTTTCGAAAAACACATCCGTAAGTGCTGTAGCCGATTATATAAATAAATTGTGTGATTCTAACCAGCTTGACTTAGCATTGAAATGTATTCACCAAGTAGTTGAAGAAATTATTACTGAGCCTTTATGTACATCACAAGTATTCGGTTCCAAAACACTTGACGAACTCTGCCTAAGAATTGGTGGGATAAATTTCAAAAATTATCTAAATAACTTTTATTTTCCTCATCTAAATATATCAACCAGTGAAAGAGAAACTATAGTTTACATCGTTACAAAACTTCAAAAATCTGGGGGGCACACTAAAGTCGTTAGAGATTTCATATCGAGTAAACCTGCTGCGTCACATGTAATTTTGTCAACCGAACTCGACGGAAGTTCCGATGCAAGTATATTTAATAATAAAATCCTAGAAAAAATAAACATTGCTTTCTATCCATCTCCGAAAAAATCTTTCGTTGATAAGTTAACTTGGCTCCAAGAAAATATAATAAAATTTAATCCTGTACGAGTTTATTTATTTAACAATCACCATGACAGTGTGGCAACCGCCGCGATTCAACCAGAGATGAAGATTAATGGATTTTTTTACCATCACGGGGACCATCATTTTTGCTTGGGTGTTTATTTAGAACATTTATATCACATAGATCCACACCCTATGGGGTACCACAATTGCAGAAATTCATTACTTATCGATAATTTTTATGTTCCGCTTACAGTCGATGATTTGAGGAATAGG
The DNA here is from genome assembly GCF_056521425.1 of Rhodoferax sp. LS1P39. Taxonomy (NCBI): domain Bacteria; kingdom Pseudomonadati; phylum Pseudomonadota; class Betaproteobacteria; order Burkholderiales; family Comamonadaceae; genus Rhodoferax; species Rhodoferax sp. LS1P39. Next base: position 677,837 of record NZ_JBWMAV010000002.1, read on the forward strand.
GACAAAGAAACGCCTTTTCTTTCCAATAAGAATTTAATAACCTGCACGGCTGCAAGATCTAATAAAGTTGAGGTATCTTATTTTGTTGGTTATGTTGATCTGCTACCCCACATTTTAAAAACTACTGGCGGCACACATATCCACATAGGCCGATTAAGCCCTTGGGCAATATTTAGAATACATGCTGGACTAAAAAAGCTTGGTGTTTCAAGGGGAAGGTTTGTATACATCCCATACGTTCCAAGTGTTTGGAAAAGTTTGATAGCATACAAAGTAGATTTATATATCGCTTCATTTCCCTACGGGGGAGGATTGACACTTATCGAAGCCATGGGTGCAGGTGTTCCAGTTGCTCTTCATAATCATATTTATTCGGAAATATTATCTGGTCTAGATTTAGCCTACCATGGCGCATTTGTTTGGAATCGTCCTGAAGAATTATTAAATTATTGCAAGACTATTTCGGTTGATGAGCTAGCGGAAGCCAGCCGAACTGGTCGAAATCATTTTGAAAAATACCATTCAAGCGCATTGCTTCCTTCAGTTCTAGAAAATATTCTGACCAGACCTATAAGCCCTGAAGACTCTAGAAATGTTTTTGTTACCCATGCCGATGAGTGGGCCTTTTGGATGACGCAACAACTAAGCTTTCGGAATTTGATAAAAAGAAAAATGTACAGATGCTTTAAATATATCCGTCGGGCCTGGTACTCCATATAAAAATTTACGCGCGCCTATATATTTATAGAGATAATTATCCTAAATTTTATTAGATATTTTTTGCCTTGAAAGCGATTTTGACTTCTGTAGTAATAGTTAGTTACAACGCTGGTCGTCTTCTCGCCGAGTGCATCGCTTCAGCTTTGCCGCAAGTGGCTGAGGTGGTGGTGGTGGACAACGCGTCACACGATACAAGCATGCAGGATTGCGCCCTGCAATTTGCAGGTGACATGCGTGTGCAGTTTATTTTCAACACAGCTAACTATGGTTTTGCGGCGGCTTGTAATATGGGTTATGCGCAGGTCAAAAGCGATACCGTGTTTTTTCTGAATCCTGATTGCCGCCTGGAGCCCACGGCGGTGCCTTTACTTGTAGAGGCGTTGCACGCGACCCCCTCGGTGGGCATGGTGGGCGGCTTGCTGATGAATATGGACGGCTCCGAGCAGGGCGGAGGTCGGCGCGCCATACCTACGCCCTGGCGCTCCTTTGTGCGGGCGTTTGGCTTGAACCGCTTTGAACGGCGCTGGCCTAAGCTATTTTTTGATTTTCATCTGCATAAGCAAGCTTTGCCACCGGGCCCTATCGAAGTCGAGGCCATCTCGGGCGCCTGCATGCTCGTCAAACGGCAGGCGATCGATGCGGTGGGCTTGTGGGATGACGGCTACTTTTTGCACTGCGAAGACCTGGACTGGTGCATGCGCTTTCGGCAAGCGGGTTGGAAAGTCCTTTTCGTCCCCTCAGCACACATACTGCACGCCCTGGGCGTCAGCAGCAGTGGCAGACCCATCTTTGTAGAGTGGCACAAGCACAAAGGGATGATGCGCTTTTACCGCAAGTTCTTTCGCCACCATTGCTTGCGATGTTGATCGGATTGCGGGCGCTTGTCTGCGTAATCGCATAACATCTGATAAAGCGCTTTTATCAGATATCTTGATGATGCCGAAGCCTGTGTATCGTCGCATGCAGCTTACACGATAGGTGGACAGATTACTTCACACAATAGCTTTAAAAAATATTTAAGTGATTTTTTATAAATTTTGAGAAAATTGAATACTGAAAAACTACAAGCTTCCTTAGAAGGTGCAAGTTGAATTCCTATTTATGTACTTAAGTATTCAAACAGCATACCAAACCACATATGTCAAATCTGTTCGGCTCGCAATCACGCTTCGTATAAAATTATCTACCTAGTCATTTGTACATATATTTTAAAATTAACGCGTTATCGCTTCTTCTTGCTTATTCAAGCCTTACTTAATCTATAGGGGCATCAATTGAAAAAATCGAAAATCGCGCTCATCACTGGCATCACAGGCCAAGACGGCGCCTATCTAGCCGAACTGTTGCTGAAGAAGGGCTACGAGGTGCATGGCATCAAGCGCCGCTCATCGTTGTTCAACACGGACCGCATCGACCATCTTTACCAAGATCCGCATGTCGATAACGCCAGGTTGAAGTTGCACTATGGTGATTTGACCGATTCCACCAATCTGATCCGCATCATCCAGCTCGTGCAGCCGGATGAGATATACAACTTGGCGGCGATGAGCCATGTGGCTGTGTCATTTGAGACGCCAGAGTACACCGCCAACGCAGACGGTATTGGCACCTTGCGCATATTGGAAGCCATTCGCATCCTAGGGTTGGAAAAGAAGACCCGCTTTTACCAAGCCTCCACCTCCGAGCTATACGGCTTGGTGCAAGAAAGTCCGCAGAAGGAAACGACTCCGTTTTATCCGCGCAGCCCCTATGCCGTAGCCAAGATGTATGCGTTCTGGATTACGGTGAATTACCGCGAAGCCTACGGCATCTATGCTTGCAACGGTATTTTGTTTAACCACGAGAGCCCCATCCGTGGCGAGACGTTCGTTACACGCAAAATCACCCGCGCCCTGGCACGCATCAAGCTTGACCTGCAAGACTGCCTGTATCTTGGCAACATGGATTCACTGCGCGATTGGGGCCATGCTAAAGACTACGTGGAGATGCAGTGGCTGATGCTGCAGCAAGAACAAGCTGAGGACTTTGTCATCGCCACCGGCGTGCAGTACAGCGTGCGGGACTTCGTGAATACCGCTGCTTTAGAGCTGGGTATCCAGATGCGGTGGGAAGGCCATGGCGTGGATGAAAAAGGCTATGACACTGCAACGGGTAAATGCATTGTCCAGGTAGATCCCCGTTACTTCCGGCCCACAGAAGTGGAAACACTGCTTGGCGACGCGAGCAAAGCCAAGCAAAAACTGGGCTGGACGCCGCAAATTAGCTTCCAGCAACTTGTGGCAGAAATGGTGCAATCCGACCTGCAAAGCGCACAACGTGATGAGCTGGTCAAGAAGCACGGCTTTGCCACTTACGATTACCACGAGTAACGCCACGCTCATGGAAAAAACAAGCAAAATCTATGTAGCAGGCCACCGAGGCTTGGCGGGCAGTGCGATTCTGCGCACCCTGCAAGCCCGTGGATACACCAATCTGGTAGTTCGCACGCATGCCGAACTGGATCTGGAAGATGGGGCCGCCACACAACGGTTTTTCGACCAGGAACGCCCTGAAGTGGTTTTCATGGCTGCAGCCAAGGTTGGCGGCATCCATGCCAACAATACCTATCCCGTCGATTTTCTGATGGGCAATTTGCTCATTGAAGCCAATGTCTTCCGTGCAGCACATGCCTGCAAGGTGGAGCGCTTGATCTTCCTGGGCAGTTCCTGCATCTATCCCCGAGATTGCCCTCAACCGATCAAGGAGGAGTACTTGCTCACTGGCGTCCTAGAGCCCACCAACCGCCCCTACGCTTTGGCAAAAATCGCTGGTGTTGAAATGTGCTGGTCCTACAACCGCCAATTCGGTACGAAGTGGCTGGCGGCAATGCCCACCAATCTCTATGGCCCAGGCGACAACTACGACCTCAACAATTCGCACGTATTGCCAGCCTTGATTCGCAAGATGCACGATGCCAAGGCATCTGGCGCAGAAGAAGTCGTTTTGTGGGGAAGTGGCACGCCCAAGCGCGAGTTCCTTTATGTGGATGACCTTGCAGACGCACTGGTGTTCCTGGCGTCCTTGGACGACACGCGCTACAGCGCACTGACCGATCCGACACGCTGCCCTCTGATTAATGTCGGGTCGGGCGAAGACCTGACCATTCGGGCCTTGGCTGAAACGGTAGCGGAGGTAGTTGGCTACAAGGGCAGATTTGTGCAGGATGCGAGCAAGCCTGACGGCACTATGCGAAAAGTAATGGACACCAGCAAGATCCAGCAATTGAGATGGAGGTCGACCACCGGACTGAAGGAAGGTATTCAGCAGGCCTATAAAAACTACCTGTGTTGCCAACCCTGAATAGAGTGCAAGAACAGCCTGAGAATCCTGGGTAACGTGAACTCGATTTCCAACAATTGCATCGTTTAATCGGCAATGAAATCCAGAGTATGTTCAGAGAAATTGGTCTCGCGAAATCATGATATCGAGACATCTCGTTGCATTGGCTTGGATTTCTCTGATTTTTCCCCATTTAGTAGACAGGTATCAAAGAAGCTGGCAAGCAAAATTTTTTACACGACCTTAGTCCGAATCTGTCGATCTCACTGCCCACCTAAGTTCATTGCGAACCAAAAAGTGGCTATTGACGAAGCGAAAGTAGCGAAACTGAAAAAAATACCATAATAAAAAGGCGTATTTTGATTTCTGTGGTGATCGTTAATTACAACGCGGGGAGCCTTCTCGCAGAGTGCGTAGGTTCGGCCCTAGCGCAAGTGGATGAAGTATTGGTAGTGGACAATGCTTCGCACGATTCCAGCATGGCGCAATGTGCCGAGTTGTATTCGGCGGATCCGCGCCTGACCCTTATTTCCAGCGGTGCCAATCTGGGCTTTGCGGCTGGCTGCAACATGGGTTTCTTACAATCCAAAGGCGACTCCATCCTGTTTCTAAATCCGGACTGCCGCCTGGAATCAAACGCGGTGGCAGCGCTGCTCGCGGCTTTACAGGCAGACCCCTTGGCAGGAATGGTAGGCGGACTACTGATGAACCTCGACGGCTCCGAACAAGGCGGTGGGCGGCGGGCCATACCCACACCATGGCGATCATTTGTGCGCGCCTTTGGTTTGAACCGCTTTGAAAGCCGTTGGCCCAAGCTATTTTTTGATTTCCACCTGCATAAGCAGGCTCTACCTTTGCATCCCATCGACGTCGAGGCCATTTCGGGTGCCTGCATGCTTGTCAAGCGGCAGGCGGTGGATGAGGTCGGATTATGGGACGAAGGTTACTTTTTGCACTGCGAAGACCTGGACTGGTGCATGCGCTTCAGAAAAGCGGGCTGGAAAATTCTATTCGTCCCCTCAGCGCACATCTTGCACGCCCTGGGTGTCAGCAGCCGCAGCAGGCCTATTTTTGTAGAGTGGCACAAGCACAAAGGGATGATGCGCTTCTACCGAAAATTCTTCCACCACCAGTACCCTGGAATGTTGATGGGACTGGTGGCGGCCGGCGTGTGGATGCGCTTCGGCATGGTGACAGCCTATTACCTGGCTAAACGGGCCGGACAGGCACTGGGACTGGTCCGTGGATAGCCCAGCGCCGCCCTTACCTCGCTCCATCGGCGTATTAGGTGCCAGCAGCATGGTCGGCGCATGTGTTTTGTCGCAATTGGTGCAAGCCAAGGTGCATGTCAGCGCCTTTTCGCGCAAGGCCTTGCAAATTAGTGGTCAAGGCGTGGACTGGCAGCAGATTCCGTCTTCGCCAGCACTTGCATCACCCTGTGGCGCAACGATTTCCGATTGGATTTGCATCGCGCCCATCTGGGCCTTGCCTGCCCATTTTTCCTGGCTAGAGGCTCGGGGGGCTCGGCGGATTGTGGTGCTTTCATCCACCAGCCGGTTCACCAAAGATACGTCTTCCGACCCGCACGAGCAAGCCATTGCCGAGCGCTTGGCCGATGCCGAAAGCAAGCTGCAAACCTGGGCCGAAAGCCGCGGAATCGAATGGGTGATACTGCGCCCTACCCTGATTTACCAACCCGGGCAGGACAAAAACGTCTCTGAAATTGCCCGTTTCATTGGGCGCTTCGGGTTTTTCCCGGTACTGGGCAAGGCCCAGGGATTACGTCAACCCATCCACGCCGCCGATGTGGCCGGTGCATGCGTGGCAGCCTTGCATTCGCCCGCCGCCGCCAACCGGGCATACAACATCTCGGGGGGCGAAACCCTGCCCTACCGCAGCATGGTGGGCCGTATTTTTGCCGCCCAGGGGCGGGTGACGCGCATACTGGGTATACCGTTGTGGATGTTCAAGCTGGCGGTTTCGCTGTTGCGCTGCCTGCCGCGCTACCGCCATTGGACGACGGCCATGGCCGAGCGCATGAACCGTGACATGGTGTTTGACCACAGCGAGGCGGCACGGGATTTTGGCTTCCAGCCACGGGTGTTCACACTGGAACGGGAAAGCACGACACTACCCGGCCCCCAGTTGCTATCCAATAGATAGCTACTCACGCCCATCAATAGGGCGATAGAGCATTATTTCACGTATATCACCCCGCCGATGCCGCAATCGGCCCCACCGCCTGCACCACATCGGCATTCTGCGCACGCTGGCGCAAGGCGTGTTCCATCACTACCAAGGCCAGCAGCGCTTCCACGATGGGGGTGGCGCGGATACCTACGCAGGGATCGTGGCGGCCCTTGGTGATGACTTCGGTGGAGTTACCCGCCGTGTCAATCGACTCGCGGGGCGTGGTGATGGAACTGGTGGGCTTGATGGCGATGGACACTTCCAGGTCCTGGCCGGTGCTGATGCCGCCGAGCACCCCGCCCGCGTTGTTGGTTCGGAAGCCCTGGGGTGACAACGAATCGCCGTGCATGCTGCCGCGCTGGGCCACGCTGGCAAAGCCAGCACCGATCTCCACGCCTTTGACGGCGTTCAGGCCCATCATGGCGAAGGCGATGTCGGCATCGAGCTTGTCGAACAGAGGTTCGCCCAGGCCCACGGGCATGCCGGTAGCGGTGACGCGGATGCGTGCACCGCAGGAATCCTGGGCGTGGCGCAGGGCATCCATGTAGTCTTCCAGTGCCGAGACATCGGCCACCGGGGCGAAAAATGGGTTGTTGGGCACGTGGTCCCAGCTCTCGAACGGCACCACCAGGTCGCCCACCTGGGTCATGCAGCCGCGAAACACCATGCCGTATTTCTCTGCCAGCCATTTCTTGGCCACGGCACCGGCCGCCACCGTGGGCGCGGTGAGGCGGGCGGACGAGCGGCCACCACCACGCGGGTCGCGGATGCCGAATTTATGCCAGTAGGTGTAATCGGCGTGGCCGGGGCGAAAGCTTTGGGCGATGGCGCTGTAATCCTTGCTGCGCTGGTCGGCATTGCGGATCAGCAGGGCGATGGGGGTGCCGGTGGTTTTACCCTCGTACACGCCGCTCAGAATTTCGACCGCGTCGGGCTCGTTGCGCTGGGTGACGTGGCGGCTGGTGCCGGGGCGGCGGCGGTCCAGGTCGGCCTGGATATCGGCCTCGCACAAGGCCATGCCGGGGGGGCAGCCGTCGATCACACAGCCAATGGCCGGGCCGTGGGATTCACCAAAGTTGGTGACTGCGAATAGGGTTCCGAAGGTATTTCCGCTCATAGCCGTCGATTATCCCTGACGTGGAGCAGCCGCTCTAGATTTGGGAACGGTTCATGCTTATGCCCTCACACCCTTTGCGGGTTTACACGTATTTTTCACCTAGGAGAGGCCCATGCTGCAAGCAACCACGACCGAGTTTTCCCACGTCAAACCCGGCGACACCGATTTTGTCCAAGGCGGTTTGCGCGACTTTTTTCTGTACCGCGACCTTGGCATTGCCGAAGCCACGCACGGAAAGGTGATTGCGCACCTTGTGAAGGCGAATATGGCTCCAGAAAAGGGCACGGGCTGGCACCGGCATGAGGCGGATTTCCAGATCGTGATCATGGTCAAGGGCTGGGCGCGCTTCATGTACGAGGACAAAGAGACCCTGGTGCAGGCGGGCGACTGTGTGCACCAGCGCCCCGGCATCCGCCACTACCTGTTCGATTACTCGCCCGACATGGAGTACCTGGAGATTGTGTCGCCCGCCGATTTCAAGTCGGTCGACGTGGAGCCCGTGTGCGAGATCCCCGAATCCACACCCTGGAAGTAAGAAAAAAGGGCCGCTAGGCCCCCTTTTTTCTTCAGAACTCCGCGTCGAGTTCGTCGATTTCTTCCGGCTCTTTCATGGCCTCGGCCACCCATTCCTGCATCGCGGGCAAGGCCATGATGCGCTGGCAGTAGGCGGCGCACACCGGGTCCAGCGCCACGTTGTAGGTCAAAAAGCGGGTGACCACCGGGGCGTACATGGCATCGGCCATGCCCACTTGCTCGCCAAACAGGTACGGGCCGCCGTAGTTGGCCAGGCACTCTTTCCAGATCTCCACGATGCGGTCGATGTCGCTTTGGGCACGCGACCAGATTTTGAATTCGGAGAAATGCGCCTTGATGTTCATCGGTAGTGCGGTGCGCAGCGACGAGAAGCCCGAATGCATCTCGCCACAGATGGCGCGGCAGTGGGCGCGGGCGGCCTGCTCGGCGGGCAGCAAACCGGCTTTGGGCTTGATTTCATTGAGGTATTCGCCAATCGCCAGCGTGTCCCACACCTTGATCTTGTTGTGCTGCAAAGACGGCACCAGCATCGAGGACGACAGCAGCATCATCTCGGCCTTCATGGCCGGATCATCGGGCGAGACCACGTTTTCGGTGAACTCCAGCCCGGCAAACTTGGCAGCGAGCCAACCGCGCAGAGCCCAGGCACCATAGTTTTTGCTGCTGATCGTCAACTCTGCTTTACGCATGGGTAGCTCCTTGTGTTGTGGATGCTTTCAGCAAGGGCTGTGCCAGAGTCCGCAACAATCCAAATCCGTATTTCTACGTATGCTGCGCGAAGTGGATGTCCGCGTCTAGGCCGTGCAAAGTAACTGGCCCGTTACTTGCCTGTAGTTGGTGCACACCCCGCACCAAGTCAGGAATAACACACATGCTCTACCAGGCCTACCAACTCCAGTCCGACTTGATGTCGCCGCTGCGCCTGATGGCGCAGAGCCTTGGCGCGTCGCTCTGGTTCAAAGACACTGAAAACAGCCCGGTGCGCAAAATAGCCGCCGCCTGCGACGTGTTTTCGCGCCTGCGACTCACCCATTCACGGCCCGGCTACGGCATCACCTCGGTCAAGGTCGGCCAGGTCGAGGTGGCGGTGACCGAAGAAGTCACCCTCGCCCTGCCCTTTGGCAGCCTGCTGCATTTCAAGCGCACGGGGGACGCGGTGGACATGGACGACCAGCCCCCGGTGCTGCTGGTGGCCCCGCTGTCGGGCCACTTCTCGACCCTGCTGCGCGAAACCCTGCGCACCCTGTTGCAAGACCACGACGTGTACATCACTGACTGGCTCAACGCCCGCGATGTGGCGCTCACCGAAGGCGGCTTTGCGCTGGACGACTACGTCGAACACATGATCCGCTTCATCGAGGCCATTGGCCCTGGCGTGCATGTGGTGGCCGTGTGCCAACCCTGTGTGGCCGCGCTGGCCGCCGCCGCCATCATGGCGGAAGACGACAACCCCTGCCAGCCGCGCAGCCTCACCTTGATGGCCGGCCCGGTGGACTGCCGCATCAACCCCACCGGGGTCAACACCCTGGCCGTGAGCAAGCCCATCGAGTGGTTTGAAAAGAACCTGATCACCTACGTGCCGCTGCCGCACAAGGGCTTCATGCGCCGGGTGTACCCCGGCTTCATCCAGCTCAGCGCATTCCTGAGCATGAACCCGGCGCGCCACAAAGCCCAGTTCAAGGACATGTACAAATACCTGCTGGAAGGCGATATCGACAAGGCCGACACCATCCGCACCTTCTACGACGAGTACCTGGCCGTCAACGACCTGCCCGCCGAGTTCTACCTGGAGACCGTGGCCAAGGTGTTCCAGACCTACGACCTGCCCCGGGGCGTGCTCACCTACAAGGACCGCATCGTGAATCCCGCCGCCATCCGCCGCACCGCGCTGATGACGGTGGAGGGCGAGCGCGACGACATCTGCTCGGTCGGCCAGACCATGGCCGCCCAGGATTTGGCCAGCAGCGTGCGCCCCAGCCAGCGCACCCACCACATCCAGACCGGCGTAGGCCACTACGGCGTGTTCAGCGGCAAGAAATGGAACCAGCAGATCTACCCGCGCGTGCGCGACATGATCTACGCCAACCAGCTCTGAACGGCACACAGCAAAAAGCCCGGTGGAACCCACCGGGCTTTTTTTGTTCAAAACCAAATGCTACATATTCAGTAGCTGCTCACGCTCATGGAATAAGCACGAGCGGCCTAAAAGACCCCTAAGCCATCGGCAGGCCTGGGGGGGGTCTGCAAGTCTCAGCTGCCTTCTTCTTCGCCCGCCGGCCAGTCGCGGATGTAGGCCTTGAGCATCTTGTTCTCGAAATTCTGGCTGTCCACCACGGCCTTGGCCACGTCGTAGAAGCTGATCACACCCATCAGCATCTTGCCGTCCATCACCGGCATGTAGCGGGCGTGGCGCTCCAGCATCATGCGGCGCACATCGTCCAGCTCGGTGTTGGGGGTGCAGGTCAGGGGGTGGTCATCCATGGCGGTGCGGACCAGGGTGGTACCGATGGAGCCGGCGTTCTTCACCACCAGCTGGATCACCTCGCGAAAGGTCAGCATGCCGACCAGGTCACCGTGCGACATGATGACCAGGGAACCCATATCCTTTTCAGCCATCATGGCCAGGGCGGTCGCCAGCGGCTCGTCGGGGCTGGCGGTATAGAGCGTATTGCCTTTCACACGCAGAATGTCGCTGACTTTCATGGGGTTCTCCTGGTAACGCAGAGCGCAATGGATGGATAAGTGACAGATGTGCTTGCAATATAGCCCACAAACGCCTATGGCACGGCAGGAAATGCGCCTGCGTGGCGCTGCTAACCCATGTTGCACTGCAATAAAATCCGCCCATGGACTTCTTCATTGCCAAAGCCCCCTACTGGATCACCCGTTTTGGCGAAATGGGCATCGTCGTGCCCCTGGCCGTGGCGCTCACGCTGTGGATGCTGGCAAGCACCCGCGCCGTCCGCCCGGTGTTGCTGTGGCTGCTGCCGCTGGGCCTGGCGGTGGGCATCACCGCACTGTCCAAAATCGCCTTTATCGGATGGGGCCTGGGTATTGCGGCCATCGATTTCACCGGGTTTTCAGGCCATGCGATGTTCTCGGCGACCATTTATCCGGTACTAGCCTATACCCTGGCCGCGCAATCCAGCCGCCAGACCGGCACCCGCGTGGGGGCCACGCTGGCAGGTTATGCCCTGGCGCTGCTGATCGGCTGGAGCCGGGTGCATATCCAGGTGCATTCTGTGTCCGAGGTGGTGGCCGGTCTGGCGCTGGGGGCCAGTGCCAGCGGCTGGACGATCTGGCGCCTGTCGCGCAGGCTGGCCGCGCCCCACCCGCGCCCGCACCGCTGGGTGCTGCTGGCGCTGCTGGCCTGGCTGGCGGTGATGCCGGTGCATGCATCCCCGTCCCGGTCGCACGACATGGTGACGCAGTTGGCGCTGCGCCTGTCGGCGCATGACAAGCCATTTCGGCGGGCCGACCTGCATGCGGTGCCCGTGCCGCCTGGGGCCTGAATACTCCAGTTTTTATAGCTACTTGCGCTTATGGAATAAGCACGAGAGGGCGATTTCTTATAAATCGCCTCAGGGTTCGACGGGGATTTGCACAACTTGTTACAAATTAATGCAGATGCGGTAAGCTGCGGACCTTTGAGCGCACTGCCCCATGGACATTGACCCCTCCGTCTACAAGACCCTGCTCGAATCCACCCAGGCCATTCCCTGGCGGATCGACTGGAAGACCCTGAAGTTCACCTACATCGGCCCGCAAATCGAAGCGCTGCTGGGCTGGAGCCCCGAGAGCTGGGTGGGCGCGCAAGACTGGGCCGACCGCATGCACCCCGAGGACTGCGAGGAAACCTTCAACTTCTGCGTCAGCCAGTCGCAGGCCGGGGTAGACCACGAAGCCGACTACCGTGCCCTCACCCAGGACGGCGGCTACATGTGGATCCGCGACGTGGTGCACGTGGTGCGCAAAGACGGCGAAGTAGAGGCGCTGGTGGGCTTCATGTTCGACATCAGCGAACGCAAGAAGACCGAAGAAAAGCTCATCACCCTGCAAAAAGAGCTGGAAGAGCTGTCCTTCAAAGACGGCCTGACCGGCATTGCCAACCGGCGGCTGTTTGACTCGATCATGGAGATCGAATGGGGCAACGCCCGGCGCAACCACCAGCCGGTATCGGTGATCATGCTGGACATCGACTTCTTCAAACCCTACAACGACCACTACGGCCACCTGAAGGGCGACGACACCTTGAAGCAGGTGGCCCAAGCCCTGGCCTCGGCGGCCACCCGGTCGCGCGACTTTGTGGGCCGCTACGGCGGCGAAGAGTTTGTGCTGGTGCTGTCCGAAACCGACGAAAAAGCCGCCCTGAAAATCGCCGAACGCTGCCGCAACCTGCTGGCCCAGCTACAAATTCCGCACCAGGGCTCGCCCCTGGGCCAGCTTACCGCCAGCCTGGGCGTGGGCACCACCATTCCGGGCGCGGATTCCAGCATGGCGGAATTTCTGGACGCGGTGGACAAGCAGCTCTACCGCGCCAAGCACCTGGGCCGCAACCGGGTGGAAGCCGTCCCCCCCAGCCTGGCCGCTGCCACGGTATCCCGCGCTGGGCTGATTCGCTAGCAAATTCAGAGCACGTCACGCAGATACATAGAGCGGCGACCGCTGTTTTTCCATAAATTCTCCAGCGCCGGGGCCGGGGTTAGCAGCAGCGCATCGACCAGCGGCAGCAGCAGCGTGGTGTCGGGGTTGGCCAGCAGCAGCAGGCGCGGCTCGCGGGGTTTGGCGGTGGTGTCCAGCGGGTCGGCTTCGTCCAGCCGCCCCACCCAGTCCAGCCCGCCCAGGGCCGCCAGCACCGGCTCCAGTTGCAAGGTATCGACCTGCATGGTGTGGGCCAGTTGCGCCACGCCCAGGCCTTTGTCGCCGCGGGCCTGCACGGCATGCAGGTGCTGCAGCACTTCGATGGCCAGCAAAAACGACCAGCCGTACGGCGTGGAGCGGCGCGGCACGCCTTCCAGCAGGCTGGGCATGTAGGCCGCAATCACCGCGCCCAGCAACACGATCACCCAGGCCAGGTAGATCCAGATCAGCATGATGGGCAGCGTGGCAAATGCGCCGTACACCACCGAATAGGTGGGCACGGCAGACAAATAAAACGTCAGCAGCCGCTTGGCCAGCTCGATGCTGATGGCCACAAACACGCCACCGGCCCAGGCGTGCGCCCACTTCACCCGGGTGTAGGGCACATAGTGGTAGAGCGCGGCCATACCACCCGCCAGCAGGGTGATCTGCAACAGGCCAAACAGCAGCCGCACGCCGCCGGGCAGGTCGCCCACCACACCCTGCGAGCTGGAGACAACATAGGAAGTCAACGCCAGGCTGGCCCCCAGCAGCAGCGGCCCCAGGGTGATACCGGCCCAGTAAATCAGCACCCGCTGGCCCAGGGGCCGGGGGCGGCGCACGCGCCAGATGGCGTTCAGCGTGCGGTCGATGGTCAGGATCAGCGCCAGCGCGGTAAACAGCACAATGGCCAGTCCCACCGACCCCAGCTTGCTGGCCTGGTTGGCAAACTGGGTCAGGTAGCCCAGCACCTGGCGGGCAATGCTCTCGGGAATCAGGCTTTGCACCAGCCACTTTTGCAGCACCACCTGCACTTTGCCGAACATCGGAAAAGCCGTGAAGATGGCCAGCGCCACGGTAAAAAATGGCACCAGCGCCAGCGAGGTGGTGAAGGTCAGGCTGCTGGCGGTCAGGCCCAGCTGGTCCTCGCGAAAGCGCTCGCGCAAGGTGTGGGCGGTGGTTTTCCAGGGAAAGCGGGACAGGTCTTTCAGGAACTGGTCGAAACGTTGGGACAGGGCGGCTAGGGACAAAGACATGGCCGCTATGATGCCATCGCTATGAACCACTCTGAACACTCTGTCTCCTGGACCCGCAACCTGGCCGTCGGCAGCCTTTTGGGCCTGATTGCCCTGTGCCTGGCCTGGGAGCTGGTGCTGGCCCCGCTGCGCCCGGGCAGCGTAGTGCTGGCGCTGAAGGCCGTGCCGCTGTGCTTTCCGCTCATCGGCCTGCTGAAGAACCGCATGTACACCTACCGCTGGGTCAGCCTGATGGTGTGGCTTTACTTCACCGAAGGCGTGGTGCGCGCCTACAGCGATGCCGCGCCCAGCCGCTGGTATGCCCTGGGCGAAGCCCTGCTGTGCGTGGCCTTGTTCGTGGCCTGCGCCATGCACGTACGCCTGCGCTTCAAGAACGCCAAGGCCGCTGCCCTGCCTGCCTGAACCTGGAGACACCCTTATGCAAGACCTGATCGACAGCCTGCGCCAGACCGTCGGCGCAACCCATGTGCTCACCGACGGTGACCTCAGCGCCTACGAGCTGGACTGGCGCAAACGCAGCCGCGGCAAGTCCCTGGCCGTAGTGCGACCCGGCAGCACTTTGGAAGTGGCCGCCGTGGTCAAAGCCTGCGCAGCGGCGGGTGTCAGCATCGTGCCGCAGGGCGGCAACACCGGCCTGGTGGTGGGCAGCACGCCGGACGATTCCGGCACGCAAATCGTGCTCAGCCTGCAGCGCATGCACGCGGTGCGTAGCGTGGACGCGGCCAACCTGACCATGACGGTCGAGGCGGGCTGCATTCTGCAAAACCTGCAGGACGTGGCCGATAAAGCCGGTTTTCTGTTCCCCCTGAGCCTGGGCGCCGAAGGCAGTTGCACGATTGGCGGCAACCTGTCTACCAACGCGGGCGGCACCCAGGTGCTGCGCTACGGCAATACCCGCGAGCTCTGCCTGGGCCTGGAAGTGGTGACAGCCCACGGCGAGATCTGGAGCGGCCTGAGTGGCCTGCGCAAGGACAACACCGGCTACGACCTGCGCAACCTGTTTGTTGGCAGCGAAGGCACGCTCGGCATCATCACCGCCGCCACCATGAAGCTGATGCCCCAGCCCGCCGCCACGCTCACCGCCTGGGCGGCCGTGCCCAGCCTGGACCACGCCGTCACCCTGCTCGGCCTGGCCCACCAGCACCTGGGTGCGGGGCTGACCGGCTTTGAGGTGATGGGCCAATTTGCCCTCAGCCTGGTGGCCAAGCACTACCCGCAGCAGCGCGTGCCGCTGTACCTCGATACGCCCTGGTGCGTGCTGCTGGAGAACTCGGATAGCGAATCCGAAACCCACGCCCGCGACCGCTTCGAGCACCTGCTGGAGCTGGCCATGGAACAAGGCTGTGTGACCGATGCCGTGGTGGCCGAAAACATCGCCCAGGCCCACGCCCTGTGGCATGTGCGCGAAAGCATCTCCATGGCCCAGGCCGAAGAGGGGCTGAACATCAAGCACGACATCTCCATCCCGGTGTCAAACATCCCCGAGTTCGTGCAACACACCGATGCCCTGCTGACCACGCAAATCCCCGGTGTGCGCCTGGTCAACTTCGGCCACCTGGGCGACGGCAACCTGCACTACAACGTGCAAGCCCCCGCCGAAGGCGATGCTGCCGAATTTCTGCGCACCCAGGAAGACCGCGTCAACACCCTGGTGTTCGATGCGGTGATGGCGCATGGCGGCTCCATCTCGGCCGAGCACGGCGTGGGCAGCCTGAAGGTAGGCCACCTGGAGCACTACAAATCCCCCGTAGCCATGGCGCTGATGCGCAGCATCAAGGAAGCCCTGGACCCGCAGAACCTGATGAATCCGGGGCGGGTGGTGCAGGTGGCGGCTGCGGGGTTTTAAAATGATGCGCATATACTGCGCGCATCATTTTTGGAGAATGCCATGTTGGATCTCGCTGTAGCCCCCAAAAAAGCCACCAACCTCACGCTCAACACCAAGACGCTGGAAATGGCCCGCAGCCTGGGTATCAACGTCTCGCAAACCGTCGATGCGCTGCTGGCCGCCGAGGTCAAGCGCATCTACTGGGAGCGCTGGAATGCCGAGAACAAAGAGGCCATCGACCACTACAACGCCCGCATCGCGGAAGAAGGCACCTTTGCCGAGCAGGTCAATCGCTGGCTGGCCGAGCAAGGTGAAGACGCGTCGGGCCCGGTGCAAAAAGCCGCTTGAAACATGGCGCAATTTGACGTTTACACCAACCCCATGGCCGACCAGCGGGGCCGCATTCCTTATTGGCTCGACCTGCAGTCCAACCACATTGGGCAAATCCATTCGCGCGTCATCATCCCGCTGCGCAGCCTGCACGCCATGGGGCCGCGCATCGAAGGCTTGCAGCCCTTGGTGACGGTGGCCGGGCAAAGCCTGTGCGCTGACGTACCCGCCATCGCCTCCTTCCCCGCCCGCCTGCTAAAGAACCCCGTGACCTGCATCGATGCCCAGCGCCATGATCTGGTCGCGGCATTGGACTATTTGATTTCTGGATACTGAACCCTGATGACCACCCGCCCCGTCCGCTCCCAATACGAAGATTTCATGCGCCTGGTGCACACCACCGGCACCGCCAAAACCGACCGCACCGGCACCGGCACGCGCAGCGTTTTCGGCCACCAGATGCGCTTTGATCTGAACGAAGGCTTTCCGCTGGTCACCACCAAGAAAGTCCACCTGCGCTCCATCATCCAGGAGCTGCTGTGGTTCCTCACGGGCAGCAGCGACAACAACTGGCTCAAAGAGCGCGGCGTGAGCATCTGGGACGAATGGGCGCGTGCAGACGGCAGCCTGGGCCCGGTGTACGGCGTGCAGTGGCGCAGTTGGCCCACGCCCGACGGCGGCCACATCGACCAGATTGCAGAAGTCATCAAGACGCTGAAAACCAACCCCGACAGCCGCCGCATCATTGTCAGCGCCTGGAACGTGGCCGAGCTGGACAAGATGGCGCTGATGCCCTGCCATGCCTTCTTCCAGTTCTACGTGGCGCCATCGGAGGTGGCTGGTCAGCCAGGCAAACTGAGCTGCCAGCTGTACCAGCGCAGCGCCGACATCTTTTTGGGCGTGCCCTTCAACATCGCCAGCTACGCCCTGCTCACCCACATGGTGGCGCAACAGTGCGACCTGGAGGTAGGCGATTTCATCTGGACCGGGGGCGACTGCCATATCTACAGCAACCACGTGGACCAGGTGAACGAGCAGCTCAGCCGCGCGCCCTACCCCTACCCGACGCTGCATATTAAACGCAAACCGGCCGACATCTTCAGCTACGCATTCGACGACTTCGAGGTGCTGGACTACCAATGCCACCCGGCCATCAAAGCCCCGGTGGCGGTATGACGCGCTTGCACCTGATCTTCGCCCGCGCCGCCAACGGCGTGATTGGCGTACGCGGCACCCTGCCCTGGCACCTGCCGGAGGACATGGCGCACTTCAAGCGCACCACGCTGGGCTGTCCGGTCATCATGGGGCGCAAAACCTGGGACTCGCTGCCCGCGCGGTTTCGGCCTCTGCCGGGGCGCTTGAACATTGTGGTGACGCGGCAAACGGATTGGCAAGCCGAAGGTGCTGTACGCGCCGGGTCGATTGCCGAGGCGGCGGCGCTGTGCCCGGCGGACGGCGATGCCTGGGTGATCGGCGGGGCCGAGATTTATGCCCAGGCGCTGCCGTTGGCACAGTCGGCAGTGGTCACCGAGATCGCGGCAGACTTTGACGGCGATGCCTTCGCCCCCCGCTTCGGCCCGGAGTGGGTAGAGGCCAGCCGCGAGGTGCACACCAGCAGCACCGGACTGGGCTACAGCTTCGTGCATTACCTGCGGCAAAGCTGAATACTATATTTTTGATAGCTTCTCGTGCTTATATAACAAGCGCGGAGGGCCTAAAAAGCACGTAAAAAAGCCGTCCGAGGCATTCTCCAGGGACGGCAAGGATGGAGGTCGCCGCAACGCCCTCCAATTCGGTTACTTCTTCACGCTGAGCTCGTTGCCCACGCTCTTCACGTCCTGGGTGGCCTGAACGATTTCCAGGGCTTTGTCGATCTGCCCCTGGTTGTCTACAAAGCCGCTGAGCTGCACCACGCCCTGGCGGGTCACCACCGCGATGTCCAGGCTTTTAACGCTGGCATCGTTGAGCAGTGCGGCCTTGACGCGGGCCGTGACGATGCTGTCATCCACCTTGGTACCCACGGTGGTGTCGGCCACTTTCAGGGCCATCTTGTTGTCGACGCTTTTCACGCCGGCCACGGCCTGGGCCACGGCGGTGGCGCGCTCGATCTGCGCCTGGCTGTCCACAAAGCCGCTGAGCATGACCTCGCCCTTGCGGGTTTCGACCTTGACGTCCAGGCTTTTCACTTCGGAATCGGCCAGCAAGGCCGTCTTGACCGTGGTGGTCAGCACGGTGTCGTCGATCTCGGTGCCGACGGTGGTAGGTGCAGGTGTGGCCACGGTTTCCGCAGGCTTGCTGCAGGCGACGATGGACAGGGCCAGCGCGCTCAGCACGGCCATGGCGGCAAAACGTTCAAAAGGTGTTTTTTGCATGTGTTTCTCCTAGCGTTGGATGGTTTTGCCGGTGTCGTCCGACAGGACGATCTCGACACGGCGGTTCATCTGGCGGCTTTGGGCCGTGTCGTTGCCTGCCACGGGGTGGGCTGCGCCGTAGCCGCGGGTGGCGATGCGGTCATTGCCAATGCCCATGCCGGCCAGGGCGGTGCGCACGGCACCGGCGCGGCGGTCGGACAGCTCCAGGTTATGGGCGCTGCCGCCGGTGCTATCGGTAAAGCCCTCCACCAGCACCTTGCGCTGCGGGTTTTGCTGCAGCACGTCGGCCAGCTTCTGGGCCGTGCGCATGCCGTCCGGGGTCAGGCGGGCCTGGTCGGTGCCAAACAGCACGTCGCCCAGGGTGATGACCATGCCGCGTTCGGTCTTTTTGGCGGCCAGGTCGGCCAGTTGGGCTTCGAGCTGCGCGTTGCGCGCCTGGGCTTCGGTTGCGACGCGGCGGGCCTCGTCATTGCTGCGCTGCGCTTCGGCGGCCTTGCGCTGGGCATCTGCCGCATCGCCCTGGGCGACCATCGCGTCCTGCTGGGCCGCTACGGCCTTGGCCTTGGCGGCGTCGGCCTCGTTGGAGCGCTGTTGCAGGCGCAACTGGTCGCTTTCCTTGCCGGTGCGCAGCACTTCGGCTTCGGCAAACTTCTGCTGGGCCACCTGTTGGGTCAGCGCAATTTTTTGCTTGGCCAGGTAGGCCAGCTCGTCCACCTTGGCGGGCTTGTCCTTGTCGTTGGCGGATGCATCGGCGCGGGCCAGGGCCTCACCGGCTTGCTTGAGTTCCAGCGGGGCGTAGCGGTTCACGTTGGGGCTGGCCTGGGCCATGCGGTAGTCGCTGCGGGTCTGGTCCAGCAGCGTGGTGCTGGTGGGCAGGGAGCTGCAGGCACCCAACAGGACGGCAACGGCTAAGGCAAGGGGGGTGTAGAGGTTTTTCATTTTTTATCCTGAATTAGTTGGTCTTGCTGGCGCGGTCGAGCTCTTCGCGCAGAACCCGCAGGTTGTCTTGCAGCGCGTCTGCCGCGGCCTGGGCTTTGGCGTTGTTGGCCTTGCCCTGGGCCAACTTGGCATCGGCCTGGGCTTCGGTGGCCAGGGTGGCGGCCAGCTTGTAGTCCTTATTGGCCATGGCCTTGTTGGCGGCGGCCATCTTGGTGCGGGCCGAATCCATCTCCAGCGGGGCAAATTCCGGCCCGCCAGCGCCCACGGCGCTGTCTACCGCGGCCTTGGACACGGCCACTTCGGCGGTGGCGGGGGTTTTCATGCTGCTGCAGCCCACCAGCAATGCGAGTGCGGTGGCGCTCAAGGCCAAGGCCCATGTGTTTGTAGTCATAAAGTCTCCTGTGAAAAAGCGGAAAGACCTGCGCGCAGCGCGGGCCCTGAAAATCAAAAAGCCTGGGTTTGCCCGTCGGTAGACAGGCCGTATGGCACCTGGACGGGCTGCACCAGCACGCCCTCGGCATTGGCAATGGCCTCGATCTGTACCGTGGGCGCAGAGCCGGTCACGCCGCCAAACAGGGTGGCAAAGGCGGTATCGGCGGCATCGCGGCCCGTGCCCAGGCGCACAAAGCCCATGGGGATGGCGACCCCCGAGGCATCAAAGATGTACCAGCGGTCACCCAGGAACACTTCCACATAGGCGTGAAAGTCTGGGGGGCCCAGGGCCGGGTCGGCTCCAAAGTCGATGCCCGAGGCAAAGCGGGCCGGGATGTTGACAGCGCGGCACAGCGCGATCATCAGGTGGGCAAAGTCGCGGCACACGCCAACCCGGTCTACCAGGGTGTCGATGGCCGTGGTGTTGCCGTTGGAGCTGTTGGACTGGAAGCTCACCCGGCTGGTCACCCAGTCGTGGATGGCCTGTACCCGGCTGTAGCCCTGCGGCAAATGGCCAAATTCCTTCACCGCCAGCCGGTGCAGGCGGTCAGACGGGCAATAGCGGCTGGGGTACAGATAGGGCAGCACGGCCCCGGGCAGGTTGGCCACCGGCGCTTCCAGAATGCTCTCGGGCGGAGCGGTGAAATGCGCCAGGTCCACGATGGCACCGTAGTGCACGGCCAGCGGGCCCGCAGCAGCATGGAAGCGCAGAAAACGGGTGTGGGTGACCGGGTCGGTATAGATGTTCGACTGCACCGGCTGGCTGATCTGCAGCAGCTCGTTCACCACGGTCTGGTGCGGTGTTTGGGCGGCGTGGATGCTGAAGACGAAATCGCAGCCGGGGGCGGCGATGTCGTAGTTCAGACCTATCGAAAACTTCAATCTAACCATGTCGGGGTCCTGGGGTGGAGCGCTAACTCCAAGGTGAATCTGGATATACAGCCAGTGTAGAAATGCCCCCTCGCCCTGCCCAGCGGACACCCGCGCGACCCGCAGTAGGACGCGGTCGCGCCCCGGCACCCGCCATCCTCCTACAAGCCACAGGGTGGAAATAGGGCTGGAACCGGCCCGCCGGCACGGGTGTCGGTGTTGGTAGCGCACGACAACCAGCCCGGCTGCATGCACCGCACGGTGCCCGCTGCGCACCCACACCGGCCATCCGGCAAATGCTATGTTTTTGATAGCAATGTCGGCTTGGCGGACGCGTTCCAGATGCCAAAAAGCATCCAAATGAAAGATGCAGCCAATGAATGGCAGAAGCGTTTCCGTTAGTAAGCAGAACTTTGCATACACGCATCTCTTACACCAACCCACAGTTCTATTTCCGGGGAATGTGCTAGCCAATTGCCCACTCTGGGCGCAGAATATTTCGTATACCGTGCGAATTGTGAGACTCATTCGCAAACAAAATACACTTTGCATGCCGTTATTATTTTCCCCGCCGCCCAGCTCTGCCCTGCTTTTGCAGGGCAGCCACGGCTTTTGGCTCGTCGCACTGTCGGCGGGCATCGCCATCTTTACCGCCTGCATGGCGCTGCACATTGCCGGTATCGCACGCGCTTTGACAGAGCCCTTGCACCGCCATCTGGCGCTGCTGGCAGGTGCGGTGGCCATGGGCGGTGGCATGTGGGCCACGCATTTCGTCGGCATGCTGGGGTTTGACCTGGGCACGCCGGTGCAGTACCACCTGGGCTATTCCCTGTTGTCGCTGCTGCCCGCATTGCTGGCATCGTGGCTGGCGCTGTTCCTGCTGGCGCTCACCCGGATCGGCTCCCGGCATATCGGGCTGGCCGGGGTGCTGCTGGGCTGCGGCATGGCGGCGGTGGTCTATGGCGGCATGGCATCGATGCAGATGCTGCCCCAGCGGCATTACGACCTGGGCGGGTTGCTGCTGTCCCTGGCCCTGGCCATCCTGCTGTCCATACTGGCGCTTTGGATACGGTTTGGTTTGCGCGACATGCTGGGCCAGGGCAAGTACGCGGCAGGCCATACCATTGTGCTCAGCGGCACCGTGCTGGCGGTGGCCGCCGTGGGCATGCATTACCTGGGCCTGGCCGCGACGCAGTTCAGCGTGGTGCAGGGCTTTGTGCCCGAGGCAGTCGACCAAGGCGCACGTACCAACGCGCTGAAAATCGCCCTCGTCACCGTGCTGGGGACCATCGTGGTCGCCGTCACCAGCAACCTGCTGCTGCGGTACCGTTCGGCTTTCCAGCAGATGGTGGCCAGCGAATCCCAGTACGCATCGCTGTTGCTCAACATCCCCGGCCTGGCCTACCGCCGCCGGCTGGATACCCGCGCACTGGTGTTCGTCAGCGACGGTGCCCTGGCCATCACCGGCTGGTCGGCGCAGGAGTGCATGGCCGATGGGCACGACTTCTGGGACCAGATCCATCCCGAGGACACCGCCTACGTCCAGCAAGGCATCCGCCGGGCCCAGACCCAGCACACCAGCTACGAAATGGAATACCGGCTGGTGCACCGCGATGGCAGCCTGCACTGGGTGATGTCGCGCGGCAGCGTGGTCCTCGATACCCACGGCACCCCGCTTTGGCTGGACGGCCTGCTGACGGACATCACCCAGCGCAAAACCATAGAGCAGGCGCTGCACGCCAGCGAATCGCAATACCGTTCCTTGCTGCTGCACATCCCCGGCCTGGCGTTTCGCCGCGAGTTGGAGGGCGCACGGCGCGTCGTGTTTGTCAGCGATGGCGTGCTGGCGCTGACCGGCTGGACCGCCCCGGAATTTCTGGCACTGCACCATAATTTGCTCGACTACATCCACCCCGACGACCGGTCGCAGATAGAAGCCAGCGTCAGCGCCCATCGGACTGCGGGCACGACTTACGAGAGTGAGCACCGCATGGTGCACCGCGACGGCAGCATCCGCTGGGTACTGGCGCGGGGCCGGGTGGTGCATGACGACGGCGGCACGCCACGCTGGTATGACGGCCTGCTGACCGACATCACCGCACGCAAATCGGTGGAACAGGCGCTCAACGCCAGCCAGCGGCAGATACAGACCATGACGCACAGCATTCCGGGTGTGGTGCTACGGGCTGTGGCCGACGACCATTGGAACATCCACTACATGAGCGATGCCATGGCGACCATCAGCGGGTGGCCTGCGTCCGCCTTCGTCGCTGGCGAGCTTTCGCTACCGCTGCTCACCCACCCGGACGACCTGCCCAATGTCCTGACCCATCTGGAAAACGCCCTTGCCGAGCACACCACCTACGACGTGGAGCACCGCCTGCTGCACCGCGACGGGCACTATGTGTGGGTGTGGGCGCGCGGCGTGGCCTCTTACGACGCGCAGGGCAAGCCGCTGTGGGTGGACGGCCTCATCATGGACATCTCCAAACGCAAGATGGTCGAGAGTGCCCTGGAGGCCAGCCAGGCGCAAATCACCTCGCTGATCCGCAGCCTGCCCGGCATCGCCTTGCGGGTCATCATCAAGGACGACTGGCCCGTGCAGTTCATCAGCGATGCGGTAGAGGCCTTCACCGGTTATCCGGCGCTGGCATTTGTGCACGGCGACCTCAATATCGCCACCCTGGTGCATCCCGACGATCTGGCAATGCTGTTGCCCAGCGTGGCCCAGGCGGTGGCCGACCGCACCACCTACTCCATTGAATACCGTCTGCGCTACCACGACGGCAGCTACCGCTGGGTATGGGGCCGGGGCACGGCCGCCTATGACGCACAAGGCCAGCCGCTGTGGTTCGATTCCTTCATCATGGACATCCACGAGCGCCACACCATGGAGGCCGAGCTGCGCGAGGCCCACCGGCTGGCCGAAATCGCGGTGCAGTCCAAAACCAGCTTCCTGGCCAACATGAGCCACGAGATCCGCACCCCGATGAACGCCATCATCGGCTTCACCGAGCTGCTGCTGGGCACCGACCTGGGCCAGTTGCAGCGCCGCCACATGACCACGGTGCGGCAATCGGCCCGCTCGTTGCTGGGGCTGCTCAACGACATTCTGGATACCGCCAAGCTGGAGAAAGGTGCGGTGGAGCTGGAGCACAAGGACTTCTCCCTCAAGGCCCTGGTCACCGAGGCCGCCGATGCCCAGCGCCTCACAGCCGAAAACAAGGGCCTGGACCTGGAGGTGCACTACGCGCCCTCCATGCCCGAGTTCTTCCGGGGCGATGCGATGCGGGTGCTGCAGGTGCTCAACAACCTGCTGGGCAATGCCGTCAAGTTCACCCAGGTGGGTTCGGTGCACGTCTCGGTCGACTCCGATCTGGGCTTGGTGCACATCGCGGTGGTAGACACCGGCATCGGCATCGCCGAGGACCGCATCGACAAGATCTTCGACCCGTTTGCGCAGGCCGATGCATCCATGAGCCGGCGCTTTGGCGGCACCGGCCTGGGCACCACGATTGCGCGGCAACTGGTGGAGCTGATGGCCGGGCAACTGCAGGTGGAAAGCACGCTGGGCGTGGGCAGCACCTTCCACGTGCGCCTGCCCTTGGCACCCGGCCAGCCGGTAGAGGTCGTGCACGAGATGCTGCTGTACGAACTGCCCGGCCTGCGCATTCTGGCGGTGGACGACGTGCCGCAGAACCTGGAGCTGCTGTCTCTGGCCCTGGGCCAAGTCGGGCACCGGGTGACCACGGCCGCCGGAGGGGCCGAGGCGGTGCAGACCTTCCAGGAACACGGCTTTGACGTGGTGCTGATGGACGTGCAAATGCCCGGCATGGACGGACTGGAAGCCACCCGCCGCATCCGCCAGCTGGAGCTGGACCGCAAGCTGCGCCCTACCCCCATCGTGGCGCTGACGGCCAGCGTCATGGAAGAGGACCGCCGGGCCACGGCCGCGGTGGGTATGAATGGCTTTGCCAGCAAACCGATCCACCTGCCGGAGCTGGCTGCCGAAATCGCCCGCGTCATGGGCATCCAGCTGCCCGATGCCGAAGGTGCCACCACCCAGGCCATCCGGCACGACCACAGCAGCCCCCCGGCCATCGACTGGGAGCGGGGTACCGACCTGTGGGGCAACGGTGCCACGCTGACCAAGGCCATCCGCAGCTTCCTGGAAGACAACCACGCAGTCCTCACGCAAATGGCGGCCTTGCTGCGGCGCAAAGACCTTGAAGCCACCCGCTACCTGGCCCACCGGCTGCGCGGGGCAGCCGGCAACCTGTGCCTGCCCACCCTGGCGCACAGTGCCCACGTGCTGGAAGATATCCTGCCCTCCGCGCAGCCCGAACAGGCCCGTCTGGCGCTGGAAGACGTTTCGGCCGCCATGGCCGCCGTGGACATGGCCTTGAACGACGGCGATACGGAACCCGCTCCTTTGTACGCGGCCCCCACGCCGCCGGTGCCACCGGCACACCTCCATCGGCTGGTCCATAGCGTGCTGCGCGCCACCCGGCACAACACCCTGGACGAAGCCGCGCAGGAGCAGTTGGGCCGGGCCATGCGCAGTACCGGACGGGGCCCACGCATGGCAGCCCTGGAATCGGCCCTGACGGCCTTTGAATTCACCACCGCGCAGCAGCTGCTCGTTGCTCTGCTCTCAGAACTTGCCCCCCTTGCCGAGGAACCCACACCATGACCGCCTCTGCAAACAACCGTCCCAAAATTCTGGCGGTCGACGACGAAGCCACCAACCTGCAGGTGCTGCGCCATGTGCTGCAAGACGACTACCAGCTGATGTTTGCCAAAGACGGCCCCAAGGCCCTGGAACTCGCCCGCACCGAGCATCCCGACCTGGTGCTGCTGGACATCATGATGCCCGGCATGACCGGCTACGAGGTCTGCGAAGCCCTGAAACGCGATGCCCCCACCCGGCATATTCCGGTGATCTTCGTCACCGCACTCAGCGACACCGACGACGAAGCCAGGGGCTTTGACGTGGGCGGGGTGGACTACCTCACCAAACCGGTCAGCCCGGCCATCGTCAAAGCCCGGGTGCGCACCCATTTGTCGCTGGTGCAGATCGACGAGTTGCGCGAAACCCGGCTGGAAATCATCCGCCGCCTGGGCCTGGCCGCGGAATTCAAGGACAACGAAACCGGCATGCACGTCATCCGCATGAGCTACTTTTCGCGCATCCTCGGCCAGGCCGCGGGCTTGGGCCCGGCCGATGTAGAGAACCTGTTCAACGCCGCGCCCATGCACGACATCGGCAAGATCGGCATTCCCGACGCGGTGCTGCTGAAAAAAGGCGCACTCACCCCCGAGGAATGGGCCGTGATGCGCACCCACGCCCAAATCGGTGCCGACATCCTGGGCACCCACCCGCCCGGCCTGATGCAGGTGGCCAGCGAAGTCGCCATCACCCACCACGAGAAATGGGACGGCAGCGGCTACCCCCATGGCCTGGCGGGCACCGCCATCCCCATCTCGGGCCGCATCGCCGCCATTGCCGATGTGTTTGATGCCCTTACCAGCGAGCGCCCCTACAAAAACGCCTGGACAGTGGAGGCCGCGCTGGACCTGCTGCGCGCCCAAAGCGGCAAGCATTTCGACCCCACTCTGGTCACCCTGTTCGAAGCCAACCTGCCCGAGATCCTGGAGGTGAAAAACCGCTGGGCCGAAACCACCCCGCCCAAGCCGTATGTGGCCCCTACCACGTAGGCCGTATCCCACACCGCATCGTCATGGCATCCGCCAGACCACACCCACCCCGTAGGCGATGATGCAGGCATGCTTTTGAAATCCTTGAAACCCTATTGGAAACTACTCCAACAGGTCGCTAACTCCTGGGTGGACGACTACGCCCTCAGCATGGGGGCTGCGCTGGCCTACTACACCACCTTCTCGGTGGCGCCGCTGCTGCTGATCGCCATCTCGGTGGCCGGGCTGGTGTTTGGCGAGGAAGCCGCCCGCGGCGAAATCGCCGCGCAACTGCGCTCAATGATGGGTGACCAGGGTGCGGGCGCGGTACAAGAACTGCTGGCCAGCGTGCGCCAGCCCGGCGAAGGCATCGCCGCCACCTTGCTGGGCGTGGCGCTGCTGTTCATCGGTGCCGCCACGGTATTTGGGGAGTTGCAAGACGCATTGAACCGCATCTGGCGTGTACCGGCCCACAGCAAACAGGCGGGCTGGGTCGGCATGCTGCGCGCTCGGCTGCTGTCGTTTGGCATGATTTTGGCCATCGGCTTCATGCTGATGGTGTCGCTGGTGGTCAGCGCCGCCCTGGCCTATACCGAGCGCTGGCTGCAACCCATCTTTGGCAGCTGGCTGGCAGTGGCCTCCATCGTCAACGCCGTGGGCGGCTTCGTGCTGATCGCCACCATGTTTGCGCTGATCTACAAAATCATGCCCCGCGCCCGGGTGGAGTGGAAAGACGTGTGGATTGGCTCGCTCTTCACCGCGCTGCTGTTTACCGTGGGCAAATCGCTGATCGGCCTGTACGTGGGCCGCAGCGGCGTGGCATCGGCCTTTGGCGCGGCGGGCTCGCTGGTGGTGATGCTGGTGTGGGTGTACTACTCGGCGCAGATCTTTCTGGTGGGGGCCGAATTCACCTGGTGCTACGCCAACGCCTTTGGTTCGCGCAAGGACTGCGCCACGCCGCCCGGCATGGCCCTGGAAGAGCCACCACAGCGCCCGTAGTTATTGCCTGGATAACACTGGCTTTTTAGCGCGGTAGGTTGAGAATAGAACCGCCACCCGCCGCGTGGCCATTCTGAAAGGACGGTCGCCATGCACACGCTCCCCCACCCCCATTTCCACAGTGCCACCCTGTGGCGCCGGATCACCACCGCCCTGGCAGCACTGCTGCTATCGCTCTCGGCCCTGGCCGCACCGCTGAGCACCCAAGAGGTCAAAAACGTGCGCGCTGTCATCCAGGCCCAACTGGCTGCCTTTGCCGCCGACGATGCCACCAAAGCCTTCTCGTATGCCGCCCCCAACGTGCGCAAGTCGGTGGTCTCGGCCGAGCACTTCCTGGCCATGGTGCGCGGCCACTACGCGGTGGTCTACCGCCCGGCCTCGGTGGCCTTCATGCAGCCCGAGCGCGACGGTGACATGGTGGTGCAACCGGTGCAAATGTCCGATGCCGAAGGCGTGGCCTGGCTGGCCGTCTACACCCTGCAGCAGCAAAAGAACAAACAGTGGCGCATCACCGGCTGCTTTGTACAGGGCACCAACGGGCGCATGGCCTGATACTACTATTTTCATAGCTAGTAGCGCTTATTTAATAAGCGCCAGAGGCCGATTTGGCATGTAATATTCGGACCACACTCTCCGAAACATGCCATGCCCACCTTGCTGATCCACAACGCCGACTGCATCGCCACCCTGGATGCCACCCGCCGCGAGCTGCGCCAGGGCTGGGTGTTCGTGCGCGACGGCAAAATCGAATCGCTGGGCAGCGCCGCCGACCTGCCCCCGGCCCTGCTGCACAGCGCCGACGAGGTGATCAACGCCCAAGGCCACCTGGTCATCCCCGGCCTGGTCAACACCCACCACCACATGACCCAGAGCCTCACCAAGGCCATCCCCCCGGTGCAAAACGCCGAGCTGTTTGGCTGGCTGCGCGGCCTGTACCCGATCTGGGCCGGGCTCACGCCCGAGATGGTCCACGTCTCCACCCAGGTCGCCATGGCCGAGCTGCTGCTCTCAGGCTGCACCACCAGCAGCGACCACCTCTACATCTACCCCAACGGCGTGCAGCTCGACGACAGCATTGCCGCAGCAACGGACATCGGCATGCGCTTCACCGCCAGCCGCGGCAGCATGAGCGTAGGTGCCAGCCAGGGCGGCCTGCCACCCGACAGCGTGGTCGAGCGCGAGGATGCCATCCTGCACGACAGCCAGCGCCTCATCACCCGCTACAACGACACATCCTGGGGCGCGATGACCCAGGTGGCCCTGGCCCCGTGCTCCCCCTTCAGCGTCAGCCGCGACCTGATGCGCGAATCCGCCGCCCTCGCCCGCAGTCTGGGTGCCCGCCTGCACACCCACCTGGCCGAAAACGACCACGACATCGCCTACACCCGCGAAAAGTTCCACTGCACCCCCGCCGAATACGCCCAGGACCTGGGCTGGCTCGGCCCCGACGTGTGGCACGCCCACTGCGTCAAATTGGACACGGAAGGCATCAGCCTGTTTGCCGCCACCCGCACCGGCGTGGCCCACTGCCCCTGCAGCAATATGCGCCTGGCCAGCGGCATCGCCCCCATCCGCAAAATGTTGAATGCCGGTGTGCCCGTGGGCCTGGGCGTAGACGGCAGCGCCAGCAACGACGGTGCCCACATGGTCAACGAAGCCCGGCAGGCCCTGCTGCTGGCGCGCGTGGGCCGATCTTTAGAACCCTTCGGCTGCGACCACGGCCCGGCAGAAATGACCGTTCGCGACATGCTGGAAATTGCCACCCGCGGCGGCGCGCAGGTACTGGGCCGCAGCGACATCGGCCACCTCGCCCCCGGCATGTGCGCCGACCTGGCCCTGTTCGACCAGCGCACCCTGCCCTTCGCAGGCGGTGCCGTGCACGACCCCGTCGGCAGCCTGCTCCTGTGCGCCAGCGCGCAGGCGGCCTATACGGTGGTCAACGGGCGGGTGGTGGTGCGGGAGGGACAGCTGGCGACGGTGGAACTGGGGCCGCTGGTGGAGCGGCATAACCGGTTGGCGCAGGTGTTGGCGGGGTGAAGCGGGTTCTTCCGCCGTTTCGTATTTTCAGGCCATTTTTCGGGTGCCAAAATAGCCCTTTGTGCTGATGGAATGGGCGCGAGCAGCTCCTATTTTTTACTATCAAAAAAAGAGCATTCAGTACCCCAACGGTCAGGAAGCGTCCTCCGGCGCATGGCAGACGGCCTCGAAGTTGTGCCCATCGTGCCCCAATGGCGAAAGCGCCGTCGTGTCAGGCCGTTGCAAAAGGCCGTGCTTAGCAGTTGCCCTTCTTGGCTTGGCCAGGCGGGCAGAACTTTCCGCTGCCTTGGCTTTGCGACCCGGCAGGATTGACGACGACGGAGCCCGACGGTGTGTAAACCGCGCAACCCGCCATCCAAGATGCCAATACAAGGCAAGCAATCAGTGTTTTCATCGGTACGACTCTAGTAGTGTGGTGCGCGCTGCTGGCATGAGCGCATAGATTCCGTCATCGCCGCTACAGACTTTTGGCGAGAACATAACCCTCACCAAATATATTCATCTCCAGTTGGATATCTGGTATTTTTCCACCAATTTTTTCATGGTGTCCGTCTTCTTCAGCTTTCTGATGCCGTCATCCAGACTATCGGCAAGCATTTTTGCATTTTCATCGGTTCCCAGACCGCAGTAAATTGGAAACTCAAAGACCAGGCCAGCATTTTCAATTTCATTCGCAATATTTAATTTTTTTGCAAAGTATCTGACAACATTTTCATCTTCAAGATAGGCAGTAATTTTACCATCCATCAATTTCTTTAAATTTTGCTCTTGCGCTTTATCGCTGTATAACGCCTGGGCTTTTGATGGATTATTCTTTACATATTCATCAATCTCGGGAGAGTAGGTATAGCCGGTGATCAAGCCTATTTTCACCTTCTCTAGTGACTTAATACCTTCATACCTCCACTTCGTCCCCTTTTTGACAATAAAAATGTTCTTTTGGTAAGCCACGGGCTCCTTGCTAATACGTAGGTCTGGTGAACTACTGCTAATAGTGGCAGGTAAAATTTGGAATACCCCTTCAAGTACACCATCATTCACCCGTAAAAAAGGTGCATTTACATAATCCGAATCGCGTCCGTTTATTTTTAGTGCCTCACGTATTAAATCAACAGAAAAACCAGAATAATTTTTATCTTTGCTGTCACAAGTATAAGGACACCAATTATCAGAGGCCATGACCACTTTTTTTTGTTGCGCCGAAACACCATGCAGGCCTGTCAAAAAAATAACAGTCAGAAAAAAAATAATTTTTCTCATAGCCAACCCCTATTGGTTTAAAAATTAATTATCAATAAATACCACTCAAAATATTGCCAAATGCTGTACTTTTGGTCAAAGACTTCTCGGTACTGGTGTCTACCTACCAAGTGACCTGGGTCCGCTTGATTTTTAGCGTTCCCATTTTCCCAGACGTCCCATTTCCACGCGACAAAAATTCACATCCCCAACCTCCCTTACACTGTTTAAATGCACAGCCCCCGCCGCATCGCCCACCTCGACATGGACGCGTTCTACGCTTCCGTGGAGTTGCTGCGTTACCCGCAGCTCAAGGGCTTGCCGGTGGTGATTGGCGGGGGGCGGCGCAGGGAGGACGAGGCGCTGGCGGGGCGGGCGCTGGCCGAAATTGGGGTAAACGAATTTCCCAAGCTCAAGGACTACGTGGGGCGCGGGGTAATTACCACGGCCACCTATGCGGCGCGGCAGTTTGGGGTGGGGTCGGCGATGGGGCTGATGAAGGCGGCCAAGCTGTGTCCGCAGGCGATTTTGCTGCCGGTGGACTTTGAGGAAATCCGCCGCTACTCGCGCCAGTTCAAGGCCATCGCGCAGGACATCGTGCCGCTGATGGAAGACCGGGGAGTGGACGAGATTTATCTGGACTTTACCGAGGTGCCCGGCGGCCAGCGCGAGGGTGGGCGGGTGCTGGCGCGGCTGATCCAGAAGGCGGTGCTCGATGCCACGGGGCTGACCTGTTCGGTGGGCGTGGCACCCAACAAGCTGATCGCCAAGATGGCCAGCGAGTTCAACAAACCCAATGGCATTTCCATCGTCGGGCCGGACGATTTGCAAACCCTGATCTGGCCCCTGCCCTGCCGCAAGATCAACGGCATTGGCCCCAAGGCCAGCGAGAAGCTGACGGCGCTGGGGCTACACACCATTGGCGACCTGGCTGCCGCCGACCCGCAGTGGCTGGTGGCGCATTTTGGCAAGGCCACCGGGGCGTGGATGCATGCGTCGGCCCACGGGCGCG
Organism: Rhodoferax sp. LS1P39; assembly: GCF_056521425.1. Taxonomy (NCBI): domain Bacteria; kingdom Pseudomonadati; phylum Pseudomonadota; class Betaproteobacteria; order Burkholderiales; family Comamonadaceae; genus Rhodoferax; species Rhodoferax sp. LS1P39. Next base: position 709,347 of record NZ_JBWMAV010000002.1, read on the forward strand.
ACGACCGGCCGGTGGTGACCGAGAGCGAACCCGTGTCCATGAGCCGCGAAACCACTTTTGACCGCGACCTGCACGCGGTGCACGACCGGGCCGAGCTGGGTGCGGTGTTCACCCGGCTGTGCGAGCAGGTGGCCGCCGACCTGCAGCGCAAGGGCTATGTGGGCAAAACCATTGGCATCAAGTTGCGCTATGACGACTTCAAGGCCGCCACCCGCGACCACACGCTCCTCCAACCCACCGCAGATGCCAAGGCCATCCGCCACGCCGCCGGGCAGTGCCTGAAGCGCGCGCCGCTGGACAAACGCCTGCGGCTGCTGGGCGTACGGGTGGGTTCGCTGGTGAAGGCAGATTCAGAAGGAAATACGGCCTCAGCGCTTATTCCATCTGCGCAAGCAGCTATGCATTTGGAAGCACAGACGGGCTGGCTGTTTTAGGCAGTGCGCAGTTCGCGGCGCAGCACCTTGCCCAACGCCGACTTGGGCAGCGCGTCGATGAACTCCACACTGCGCGGGCGCTTGTAGGCGGCGAGCTGCTCGGCGCAAAAGGCCAGCAAGTCGGCTTCGGTCACAGCCGGGTCTTTTTTCACCACCACCAGCTTCACCGCTTCGCCGGTGGCCGCATCGGGCACGCCCACCACCGCACATTCCAGCACGCCGAGGTGGCGGGCCAGCACGGCTTCGATCTCGTTGGGGTAGACGTTGAAGCCGCTGACCAGCAGCATGTCTTTTTTGCGATCGACGATGCGGATGCGGCCCTGCGCGTCCATCACGCCGATGTCGCCGCTGAGGAAGTAGCCGTCCGGCGTGAAGGCGGCGGCGGTGTCCTCGGGGCGCTGCCAATAGCCGGCCATGACCTGCGGGCCGTGGATAGCGATTTCGCCGGGCTGGCCTGGGGGCACGTCCTGGCCAGCATCGTCGAGCATGCGGATGTGCACGCCGGGCATGGGCAGGCCGATGTCGCCGGTAAAGGCCTCCAGGTCGGTGCGGTTGCAGACCACGGCGGCGGCGGTTTCCGACAGGCCGTAGCCTTCGGTGATGGGGCAGCCGGTGACCTCCAGCCAGCGCTGGGCCACGGCGGCCTGCACCGGGCTGCCGCCGCCGTTGCTGATGCACAGCTCGCTGAAGTCCAGCTGCGCAAAGTCGGGGTGCTGCAGCAGCGCGCCAAACAAGGTGTTAACCGCCGGGAACATGTGCAGCTTGTAGGGCTTCAAGAGCGCGATCATGGCGGTCTGGTCGCGCGGGTTCGGGATGAGGATGTTGCGCGCCCCGGCCCGCATGCCCAGCAGGCTGCAGGCCACAAACGCAAACACGTGGTACAGCGGCAGCGCACAGACGATGGTGAACTGGGTGCTGCGGGCTTGGCGCTGCAGGCCCGGTGCCATCCAGGCCTCGGAAGCCAGCACGTTGGCCGCCAGGGTGCTGTGCAGCAGCGTGGCCCCCTTGCTCACGCCCGTGGTGCCGCCGGTGTACTGCAGCACCGCCGGGTCACTGGGCTGCAGCACGGGGCGGTGGTACGGCAAGCTGCGGCCCTGCACCAGGGCATCGACAAAGCTGCTGCCCCCCTCGGCCAGCGCGGGCAGCACCGCCCCGGCAGGCAGGCCCATCAGGTCGGTACCCGCGACCACCAGCACGGTGGCCACATCGGTGTGGGCGGCTATGGCATCCAGCGTGGGCACAAAGCGGTCGAGGATGACGATAGCCTTGGCACCGGAGTCCTGCAATTGGTGCTGCAGCTCGCGCGGGGTGTACAGCGGGTTGATGTTCACCGCCACCAGCCCGGCCCGCAACACCGCCGCCATGGCCACGGGGAAGCTCAGCAGATTGGGCAGCATGATGGCCACGCAGTCACCCTGGGCCAGCGGTTGCGCCTGCAGCCAGGCGGCCAGCGCTCTGGACAAGGCATCCACATCGCCGTAGCGCAGCGCGTGGCCCATGAACACGTAGGCATCGCTGTCTCGGTGGCTGGTAAAGCTGTGCTCCAGCAGGGCCACCGCCGTCGGCAAGCCGGAGGTGTCGATGGCCGTGGGCATTCCAGCGGGGTAATGGGCTTGCCAGGGGTGTTGCATGGAAGGGTTCCCGGTTGAAATGGGCGAAAGCAAAACAGCGTGAGCCCCCGTTTTTACGGTATTTTCGGCGTATCCGAATGTGTGGCTTTACAAGCGCATGTTACAAATAAATCTACCGGTTCCCCCCCCTTCCACGAGGAGTTTTTATGCGCTTGTTCTCCACGGCACTGGCCGCATCCGTTTGGGCTCTGTGCAGCCCTGGGGCTATGGCCGACACCGGCAAATTGCTGCTGACCGGCGGTGTCAGCAGCATCGACGGCGCAGCCGGTGGCGGGCTGAGCCCGTGGGCGGTGGTGGGCAGTAACGCCACCGCGCATGAGATCGGGGTCAGCGCCGCGCTCACCCGCGTGCACACCCAAGACTACGGCCTGACCGTAGCGGGTGCAGTCATAGGCATCCACGACCGGCTGGAGCTGTCTCTGGCCCGGCAAGATTTCGATGCCAGCCCTACGGCGGCCTTGGGCATTGCACCCGGCCAGCACCTCAAGATGGACATCTTCGGTGCAAAGGTGCGGCTGGGGGGCGATGCGGTGCTCAACAGCGACACCTGGATGCCGCAAATCGCCGTGGGCCTGCAGCACAAGCGCCTGCATGCCGGCGGCATGGAGCCGGTGCTGACCGCCCTGGGGGCCAAAACCACCGGCACCGACCTGTATGTGAGCGCCACCAAACTATTGCTGGGCCAGGGCCTGCTGCTCAACGGCACGCTGCGCGCCACCCGGGCCAACCAGAACGGCCTGCTGGGTTTTGGCGGGGCGCTGGGGCAAGGCAAGTACAGGTTCATGCCGGAATTCTCGGTGGCCTATCTGCTGCGCAAAGACATCGCCATTGGCGCGGAAATACGCTTCAAACCCAACAACCTGGAGCCGGTGGGCAACGCCGTGTTCGGTGCCAATTCGGGCGCGCTGCGCGAAGACAGCTGGAAAGACCTGTTCATCGCCTGGGCCCCCAGCAAGCACTTCTCGCTGACCCTGGCCTATGTGGACCTGGGCCGCATCGCCCCCGCACTGGTAGCGGGCCGCAAACAGACCGGTGGCTACGTGTCCGCCCAGGTCGCATTTTGAGGAGCTACAGCATGCAATTTTGCAAACCATGGATCGCCGCTGCACTGCTGGTGTGGTCCGCTGCCAGCCATGCACAAACTACTCCGCTCTACCAATCTCTTGGCGAAAAGCCCGGCATTACCGCCCTGGCCAGCGACTTTGTGGACCGTATGAAAGCCCACCCGCGCATCGGCAAGATGTTTGACGACATCAAACCCGCCTACCTGAAGGAGCAGATCGCCGACCAGTTCTGCGAAATCAGCGGCGGGCCGTGCAAGTACGACGGCGAAACCATGAAGAATTCGCACGCCCAGCTGGGCATCGACAAAGCCCAGTTCAACCTGGTAGTGGAGATTTTGCAGGCCGCCATGGATGCGCAAGGCATTCCGTTTACCGCCCAAAACCAGCTATTGGCCAAGCTGGCACCGATGCACCGCGACATCATGACCAGGTAAAATCCATTTGCTACATAATTTATAGCTTATTGCGCTTATGGAATAAGCGTGAGAGGCCAAAAAGGCTTGAAACCGTTCAACCCACTTCGGTCTTCAACACCGTGCTGCCCGCCCGGTCAAAGCGCAGCGAGATTTCGTGCAGGCTGCTGCGCAGCTCGGCGCTGGCGTTCGGCGGCAGGATGACAAAGCCGTCTTGCTGGTCGGTGCGGGCCAGGCCCAGCTTGAGTTTGAGCTCGCCCTCGGCCAGCCGCAGCGTGGGCATCCCGGTTTCCAGCTGCTGCAAGAACCCACCCATTAGATGCCCCACCTGGTCCGGGGCCAGCACCTCCAGCTTGCCCGCACCGCCTAATTGGGCCGACAGGGTCTTGATGCGCTCGGCACCCAGGCGCAGGCTCTCCATACTGGCCTTGGTGGCGGCCTCCTGCTCGGCCACCTTGGTTTGCACAGCGGCGGCAATGGCGGCTTTTTCGCGCTCGACGCTGCCGTCCAGGCGCTTGAACAGCGTCTGGTTGTCGGCCTGGGCCGCGTCGCGCTGCTCGGCCAGGCGCTGGTTTTCGGCCAGCAAACCCTCGATCTGGGTTTTCAGCAGGCTGATCTGGGCGGCCTGGTCGTCGGCCTCTTCGGGTGCCCGCAACTGGGCCTGCACGCTGGCCAGTTGCTGGCGCAGCGCGTCAGCCTCGGCAGTAGCCTTGAGTTCACGGTCACTGGCGGCGGTGGCGGCCAGTTTCAGGCGCGACATGGCATCGGCCGCTTCGGCCAGGCTTTTGCGGGCGGCGGCCTCGGTGTCCGCCGTCTGGGCCTGGGCGGCCTTCAACGCGGTTTGCAGCTGCGCCAGCGTGGGGGGTTTGGTCGCCATCTTGGGTTCCTCGGTTGCGCACAGGATGGGTTGTTAGTCTGCCACCAACTGCTCACGCACCATGCGGCCATCGGCATCCACCGCGTTCACCAGCCAGCGGCTGCTGCCCGGCACAAAGGTAGCGCGCACCTCCAGCGGGCCCATCACCCGCTCCAGCGCCTGCAGATCGTCGCGTTGCCTAAAGCCTTTGATGATCTCGTCCTTGGTCTTGACGGGCACGGTGCTGCCGCCGGGGTTGCTGGCCAAGGCCGGTGTGGCGGCGGTGGCCACAAAGTTGACGCGGATGGTGGACACGGCCGAGGCATTAAGTGCACCGGACAGACGGGCAGAAGACAACGGCTCGATCTCCAGCTCGCCAGTGCTGCTGCGCGACACCGCGGCCTTGATTTCCAGCGTGGCCTCAGACATCACCATGCCACTGGCCAGGCCGACCCCCAGGCCCAGATCGGTCTGGGCGCTGGTCAGGGCGGCACCGGCGTTGCCCAGCAAGGCCCCCAGGGGAGCACGCTGCAGATTGATGGGGTTGGTGGCGAGGGCCATGGCGAGAGTGCTCCAGCTATCAGTACAACGGGTGGGTCAGCTGGTGACCGTGCGGCGCGGAATCTCCAGACGCAGCGGCGCGGGCACGGGCACCAGGGTAGCGGTAATTTTGGAATGCACCGACACGTCGCGGTTGAGCTTGCGCTCAAAGCGGATGTTGGATGTCTCCGCAAACAAACCCAGCCCGCCCTTCTTGACGGTGCCGTCGGAGTTGGTCTGCTCGACCAGCTTCAGGTCCATGCTGACCTCCACCGTGGCCTGCGAGAACTGGTAGAAGGTCGGCTTCACCCCCAGCGCCAGCAGCGACACGGTTTGCGGCGCACCCTGGGTGAAGCTGACCGTGCCGTCCGCCGCCACCGTTTCGGTGATGCTGGGGACGATCTGCACCGTGGTTTCGGCCAGCTCGGTCACCATCTCGGCGGCGCTGCGGTCCAGCGCCATCTGCGCATCGGCAATGCCCTCGGCCATCAGGCGCACCAAGTCGGCAAACGAGGTGGATGCCGTTTCTTGCACCGCCACATCGGCCGCCACGATGGGCGTGCGAAAGGCCTTGACCTTGTCCAGCGTGGCCATGGTCAGGCGGGTACTTTGGGTGGACGGTTATCCACCACGTTAAGCTGCGGGGCAATGCGCGGCGGCGGTGGCACCGGCACCATGCGGGTCAGCAGGCGGCTGGTGCCTCGCACCTCTTTGCCAAACTTGCGGTTATGCGACACGTCCACCGACACCGATGCGCTCCAGCAGGCAAACCCAGCTTTGGCTTTGACACCGATTTTGAGACTGGTTTCCACCGAGGTGGTGGTCTTGATGTCCATCGTCACTTCGATGGTTGCCTCGGCAAACTGGTAGAACGTGGGCATCAACCCGATCTGGATCAGCGACACGTTGACCGGGGGAGAGTTCACAAAGGTCACGTCGCCATTGGCGGCGATGGTCTGGGTGACCCCCATCACCAGCGGCAGCTCGGTTTCGGCCAGGGCCTTGGCGGTTTCCACCGAGTTTTCGTCCAGCGCCTTTTGCGCCTCGGCAATGCCCAGCGCAAGTTTCAGCACCATATCGGGAAGGGGTACGTCGAGTAATTCTTGTCCAACACTACCGGCCATAGCTGTCTCCTTGAAGTGGGCCGCTGGTCACAGCAGCAGTTACGAAACCCTGGGCGCTGGCACTGTTCTGGAAAGGTTCAAAGCCCCCAGAACCGCCGCCAGGCGCTGCTGGTCCACGTTGACCGGGCCAATGAAACGCACTGCCCGCGATCCCCGCAAACCCATGTACGAAGTCACTCCCATTACCACCAAAGCCTTGGCAGTGTCGAGGCGGGCGACCACCTGGCCGCCCACACTGCGCACCAAAGCGTCCAGACCACCCGGCTCCGCCGCTTCCAGCAAAAACATGCCACGCCCCGGCAAACCGATAGATACCTTGGCTCCAAAGCGCTCTGCTGTTTGCATCAACCGTCTCCGGGTGGGATTAACTTCATGATGGTGGATGCCGTCCAATTTCGCATCCACAAGTTTGATGAAACTGGCAAAGCGACGCCCCAATGCAAAAAGGCACCGAAACTCGGTGCCTTTTCAGGAGTGGCCGCAAGTGGCCAGAGAGCAAAAACTTAGGCGGCTAAATGAACCGACTGGCCCTTGGCTTTGCGACGGCTGGTGCCGATCAAGCCGAGCAAGCCCAGGCCGATCAGGGCCAAAGAACCTGGCTCGGGAACCTTGCCACCAGTGCTAGGCTGGGGATTGCTGGCAACCGACATGATCTTGACGTAATCGGCTATGGAGTCCATGGCACCGCCACCGTAGCCTGAGTTGTAGGCACTGATGATCCACCAGCTGGAGTAAGTGGTGGTATCGGTGGTATTCAACGACACATTCGCAGTCGTGCCGCCGTTGCCATTGATATCCACAAGGTTAGTGCCAACGGCGGTACCCGAGCTCCCATAGTTTTTGACCGAGGTCCAACCGGAAGTGACCAACGTCGCAGCAGTTTTACCCGTAACTGTGGGCGTACCGGTACCGGTGTAAGCGAGCACCGAAATGTCATAGTCGCTAGACCACCAGCCCAGGGTGATATTGGCCAAGTTCACTGCGGAGGTGAACTTCAGAACGATCAAGTCCGTGCCAGCGTTGTTGTCCATGGAATGGTTGGGGCTTCCCGTTCCATCATTGACACTTTGGACACCGACACCATAGTTGGTGCCATAGTTTTGAATAGTGGCCGCCGCAAACGCGGTACCCGTAGTGGGACTGCTGGTGGTGCCTGTAGCGGTTGAGTATGCCTGGGCCGTCAAGGTGTTGCCACCAGAGGTACCGCATGCTACGGCACCGGTTGAATTGGAACCGCAACCGGCTTCCAGATTCCATGTTGTCGTCGCGGCGAAGCTGGCCGAAGCCCAACCCAGCACAGCGCAAGCTGCAATGGCCTGGACAGCACGGTTCAAGGGGGTGGTTTTCATATGTGTGATCCTGTTAACCAAATGTATAAACACTAATTTCATTCAACTAAGTACCATCAAGCCAAACTCATGCCATGACAAAAAAAACTCTATAAATCAACAGCTTATGCATCTATAAAATTGCTAAATTAATGGTTTTGTAAGAAATGCCGACACCTCTTTTTAAGGTCTCGGTTACACGTTTTAACGTAGAGTTTTCAGCAGGCTTTCGGCTGCAGCTTGCTCTTCAAAGCCCCGTCCAGCCTTGAGTGCTGCCTCCGCCTCGTCACGGGCCTCGATCTTGCGGCCCAACTGGGCCAGTACGGTGGCCAGGTGGTAGCGGACGACCGGATTGCCGGGCTCACGCAAACGGGCATCGCGCAGCAATTGCAGTGCGCGGTCCATTTGGCCCGACTGGAACAGGGCCCAACCCAAGGTGTCAATGGCGTTGGCGTTATTGCCGTCCTGCGCGACGGCCTTTTCAGCGATAGCGATCGCCGTCGGATCCTTCAGTCGCAACAATACGTTGGCCAGGTTGTTGAGCGCCTCGGCATCGTTTGGAGCGGTTTTCAATAGACCCTCGTAGTGGCCGCGTGCAGCGACAAGGTTACCGGTGCGGGTGTAACCCTCAGCCAGCGCTTTGCGTACCTGGGTGTCTTGCGGACGGGTTTTGGCCCATTGCTCGGCCAGTTGCAGAGCGGGTTTGCCACCGTCTTGGTTGAACTGGGCACGGAACAGGCGCAGCAGGGTGTCGGCACTGGGTTCGACCTGGTGGGCACGGCGGTAGGCATCGATGGCAGCGGCGGTCTGGCCCCGGGCCAGGGCGACATCACCCAGCAAGCTATTGCCGATGGCGCGCTTGGGGGCCAACGCCAGCACTTGGCGGGCCCGTTGCTCGGCTTTGGCAGGGTCGTTGCGGCGCAGTTCCACATCGGCCATCAGGGCCAAGGCAGGCAAAAAGTTGGGCTGGCTGGCCAGGGCTTTGTCCAGGCTGTAGGCGGCTCCGGCGGTATTGTTGACGGCCATTTGCAAGACGGCGATCTGTGTTTGCATGGGAGGATCGGACTCGGCAAAGCGGGTAGCTCCGGAGAAAGTGGATTTGGCCCCCTCCACGTCGCCATTGGCCAACTGGGCGCGGCCATAGACCAACAAGGACGGCAGGTTGTCTGCCCCCTTGGCGAGCAGGCGCTTGGCGGCTTCCATGGCCAATGCGGGGGCGCGGTTGCGCAGATGCAACTCGACCAACGAGGTGTCGGGGCGCAACTCGTGCGGGCCCGCAATGTCACTGGCTTTTTGCAACCAACGCAGAGTCTCGGCAGGCTGGCCACGGCGGTCTGACAAATTGGCCATTTCGTACATCGCGTCGATATTTTTGGCATCGGCTTTGAGAATGGCCGCCAGGCGGGCTTGGGCACTGTCAAAGGCTTTGGCGGCAATGTCTACCCGGGCCAGGTTGACCACGGGAGCCATCAGGGTGGCATCGAGTGCGATGGCGCGTTCGAAGGCGGTTTTGGCAGCGGGCAGCTTGCCACCCTGGGCATGGGCCATCCCCAACAGCGTGTAGTAACCGGCGTTATTGGGCTGGAGTTGAACCAGTTTTTCGGCCACCGCGACGGCTTTGCTGGCCTGGTCATCGCGCAGGTACAGGCCCACCAGGGCAGCACCGGCCTGAACCTGGCTCGGGTCTTTGAAGGCAGTCTCCAGCTGGACGATGGCATCACCGGTTTTGCCGCCGCCCACCAGGCTCAGGCCTAGAGCCGCGCGGTATTCGGGGGTGTCTCTGGTGGTGAGCGCTTGCTGCATCAGGGCCGTGGCTTTGGCGTGGCGGCCCTGGGCCATGTTCGCACCGGCCAGCAGCGTGATGGCCTGGCCATCGCCTGGCTGGGCTTTGATGTAGGTATCCAGCAATTCGGTGGCACTGCTGAAATTGCCTTCGGACATGTAAATTTGGGCCAGCAGTTTGGAGACCGGGCTGTTGCCCTGCACACGCTGGAAGGACTCAAGGTAGGGCTTGGCTTTTTCGCGCTCGCCAAGGCCAAAGTGGGCCAGGCCATTGAGCATGAGCAACTGCGGGCGATACTGGATAAAACTTGGTGGCACCGGATCCAGCAAGCTGGTGACTTCCAGCAGCGCAGCACGCACGGCGGCTACATTGCCGCTGCGCTCTGCCAGCAGCGCCTTCAGGTAGGCTGCACGGGGTTCGCGGGGCGAAAGGCGCTTCAGTTCGACTACGTCTTTGGCGGCCTCGGCGTCTTTACCTAAATCGATAGCGATGCCAGCGCGGGCGACGCGGGCTTCAATATGATTGGGGTCGGATTGCAGCGCTGCATCGTAGGCAGCCACGGCTGCGCCCAGTTTGCCCTGCACGTGCAGCAAAGCGCCTTTTTGGTAGCGGACCTCCGCCGAACTGGGAGCCAGGGATTGCGCCCGGTCGACGGCAATCTGGGCCTCGGCAAATTGGCGTACCCTGATACGCACCGGCACTTCGGCCAGCCAGGTTTCCGGTGCCCGGCTGTCCACTGCACGGGCTTCCTCGATCGACTTCAGGGCCGTACGCACATCGCCCAGATCGGCGCTGGCGGCCGCGCGCAACAGCAGGATTTGCACCTGCGTGCCCGGTGGCAGTCCCGCAGGGCTGAACTGGCCCTGCTCCAGCACCAGTTTTTGCTTGCCTTGGGCAATGAAAGCCTGCGCCAAGGGCACAACCACCTCGGCCCGGTTCACGCCCAGACGCAAGGCCTCCAGCAAGGCGACTTCGGCCGTGACGGCCTCGCCATTGGCCAGCAAGGCTTTGCCCAGCAGCACTTGCACGGGCAACATGTTTCTGTCGATCTGCAAGGCGTTTTTCAGCTGGATGATGGCACCGGGCATGTCGCGTTTTTCGAACCGGCCCAGCGCATCTTCGTAATAACGGGAGGCTTTGCTGTCGGTAACGGCGTAACTTGCCAGGCTACTGGCGCAAATGAGCGCTAAAAAAACAGCGCGAAAAGGAGGGAAAATTGGCTTCATAGACAGGTCCAGCTACTAAATCTGCACACAATGTGTGCGCACATTTTTGAATGGTATCTGATGAACAAGCGCCAATGCCCCTATCGCCGCTACCGGCGATAAGGAAAAGCACGAAGGGTGATATCCGTCACGGGCCCGTCGAAACCGGGCTACAGACAAGTCAAGCCGGTGATAAAAACCGCTCAAATCCACGCGCGCGCAGCACGCACGCCGGGCATTCGCCGCAGCCGTAGCCCCAGGCATGGCGGTGCACGCGGTCGCCCAGGTAGCAGGTGTGGGTGTCTTCCACGATCAGGTCCACCAGCGCCTGGCCGCCCAGTTGCTGGGCCAGTTGCCAGGTCTGGGCCTTGTCGATCCACATCAGCGGGGTTTCGATCAAATAGCGCTTGTCCATGCCCAATGACAAAGCCAGTTGCATGGCTTTCATGGTGTCGTCGCGGCAATCGGGATAGCCGGAGAAGTCGGTTTCGCACACGCCGGTGACGATCACTTCCAGATCGCGGCGGTAGGCCAGCGCGGCGGCCAGGGTGAGGAACAGCAGGTTGCGGCCTGGCACAAAGGTGTTGGGCAGGCCGCCCTCCTCCATCTTGAAGGCCATGTCGCGGGTGAGCGAGGTCTCGCTGACCTGGCCCAGCACCGACAGGTCCAGCAGATGGTCTTCGCCCATCTTGTCGGCCCACTCGGGAAACTGGGCTTTGAGATTGGCGAGAACCTGCAAACGCGCTTGCAGCTCGACGTGGTGGCGCTGGCCGTAGTCGAAGGCGACCGTTTCCACATGGGCGTACTTGGACAAGGCCAAGGCCAGGCAGGTGGTGGAGTCTTGCCCACCAGAGAACAGAACGAGGGCGCGGGAGTGCATGGTTTCAGGGGAATGCGAACGGGTGGGCAATTTACCACCTCCGGGGATGGAGCGTGCGCAGCCCTGAAATATGCATCAAATTGGCCTCTAGCGCTTATTCAATAAGCACGAGAAGCTATCAAAAAATAGTATCAGCGCCCCCAGCGCAGCACCAGCGGATCGAGCCTGCGGGCGGTTTCGATCAAACCGGCACGCACCGCAGGGTGCATTTCAGGCCAGGGGTGGCGCGGGGCTTCGCAGGCGATGATGCCGCCCTCGGCCATCAGCGACTTGGCGGTGAGTATGCCGCCCTGGCGGTTTTCGTAGTTGATGAGCGGCAGCCACTGCTGGTAGAGCGCATAGGCTTTGTCGCGGTCGCCCGCGCGGTGGGCTTCGATGATGGGGCGGATGCCATCGGGGTAGGCACCACCGGTCATGGCACCTGTCGCACCGGCATCCAGGTCGGGCATCAGGGTGATGGCTTCTTCGCCGTCCCACGGGCCTTCGATGGCCTCGCCGCCCACGCGGATCAGCTCGCGCAGCTTGGCGGCCGCCCCGGCGGTCTCGATCTTGAAATACGCCAGATGCTCGATCTCTTGCGCCATGCGGGCCAGGAACGGCACCGACAGCGGCGTGCCCGCCGCAGGCGCATCCTGGACCATGATGGGGATGTCAATGGCATCCGACAGCCGGGCGTAAAACTCGTAGATTTGCGCCTCACCCACGCGGAAGGTCGCCCCGTGGTAGGGCGGCATCACCATGACCATGGCCGCACCCATGTCCTGCGCGCGGCGGCTGCGTTGGGCACAGACCGTGGTGCCGAAATGGGTGGTGGTGACGATCACCGGCACGCGGCCCGCCACGTGTTCCAGGATGGTTTTGGTCAGGATCTCGCGCTCGTCGTCCGACAACAAGAACTGCTCGGAGAAGTTGGCCAGGATGCACAGGCCGTCGGAGCCCGCATCGATCATGAAATCGACGCAGCGCTTCTGGCTGGGCAGGTCCAGTTCGCCCGAGGGCGTAAAGGTGGTGGGGACGACCGGGAAGATGCCCCGGTAGCGGGGGTTGGATGCGTTGTGCATGGCGTTCAACAGGTAATTAATGGGAATGGCGGGGCACGGTAGAACCGCGGCAGCCGACCAGGAAGTCGAAATCGCAGCCGTCATCCGCTTGCAGCACGTGGTCCACGTACAAGCGGGCGTAGCCACCCGAAAGGGGCTTGGGTGCGTTACCAGCCAGCGCAGCCAGGCGCTCGGCCAGCTCGGCATCGCTGATGTCCAGGTGCAGGCGGCCTTGTTCGCAGTCCAGCTCGATGAAGTCGCCATCGCGCACGGCAGCCAGCGGGCCACCGGCGGCGGCTTCGGGGGCCACGTGCAGCACCACGGTACCGTAGGCGGTGCCGCTCATGCGGGCATCCGAGATACGCACCATGTCCTTCACGCCCTGGCGCAGCAACTTGGGCGGCAGGCCCATATTGCCCACCTCGGCCATGCCGGGGTAGCCCTTGGGGCCGCAATTCTTCAAGACCATTACGCAGCTCGCGTCGATGTCCAGGTCTTCATCGACGATGCGTTCCTTGTAGTGCTCCAGGTTCTCGAACACCACGGCGCGGCCCCGGTGCTTGAGCAGCGCGGGCGTGGCGGCCGACGGCTTGAGCACCGCACCGCGGGGCGACAGGTTGCCACGCAGGATGCAGATGCCGCCGTCGGCAATCAGCGGGTTGTCTATCGGGCGAATCACTTCGTCGTTGTACTGGGGCGCTTCGCGCACGTTGTCCCACATGGATTTGCCGTTGACCGTGAGCGCATCGGGGTGCGGCAGCAGGCCGTGCTCGCCCAGGCGGCGCACCACGGCAGGCAGGCCACCGGCGTAGTAAAACTCTTCCATCAGGAAGCGGCCCGAGGGCTGCAGATCGACGATGGTGGGCGTGCCCTTACCCACCCGGGTCCAGTCTTCCAAGTCGAGCTGCACACCGATGCGGCCGGCAATGGCTTTGAGGTGGATCACGGCGTTGGTCGAGCCACCGATGGCTGCGTTGACGCGGATGGCATTTTCAAACGCTTCGCGGGTCAAAATTTTGGACAGGGTGAGGCCCTCACGGGCCATCTGCACCGCGCGGATGCCCGACATGTGCGCCAGCACGTAGCGGCGCGCATCCACCGCCGGAATCGCGGCGTTGTGCGGCAGCGACGTTCCCAGGGCCTCCGCCATGCAGGCCATGGTGCTGGCCGTGCCCATGGTGTTGCAGGTGCCGGCAGAGCGCGACATGCCCGCCTCGGCGGCAAAGAACTGGTGCTCGTTGATCTCGCCCGCTTTCAGCGATTCATGCAGTTGCCACACCGCCGTGCCGGAGCCGATGTTCTTGCCATCCAGCTTGCCGTTGAGCATGGGGCCGCCGGTGACCACGATGGCGGGAATATCGCAACTGGCAGCGCCCATCAGCAGCGCGGGCGTGGTTTTGTCGCAGCCGGTAAGCAGCACCACCGCGTCGATGGGGTTGCCGCGGATGGCCTCTTCCACGTCCATGCTGGCCAGGTTGCGGGTCAGCATGGCCGTGGGGCGCAGGTTGGATTCGCCGTTGCTGAACACCGGGAACTCCACAGGGAAGCCACCGGCCTCGAAGATGCCGCGCTTCACGTGCTCGGCGATCTTGCGGAAGTGGGCGTTGCACGGGGTGAGCTCGCTCCAGGTGTTGCAGATGCCGACGATGGGGCGGCCATCGAACTCGTGGTCGGGGATGCCCTGGTTCTTCATCCAGCTGCGGTACATGAAGCCGTTTTTGTCGGCGCTGCCAAACCATTCGGTGGAGCGCATTTTTTTAGGGGTGTCAGTCATAGGAGATTTCAGGGTTGGGGGGATTTATGGGCGGCAAACACGCGCTGGAGCAGGCAGAACAGGAACAGCAGCGCGCCCACGACGATGCGCGTCCACCAGGAACTCAAAGAGCCGTCAAAAGAAATCAGGGTCTGGATGATCCCGAGCATCAGCACGCCAAACAGGGTGCCGACCATGTAGCCCGAGCCGCCGGTGAGCAGCGTGCCGCCGATGACCACCGCGGCAATCGCGTCCAGCTCCATGCCCACGGCATGCAGGCCGTAGCCCGAGAGCATGTAAAAGGTAAACACCACGCCCGCCAGCGCCGAGCAAAAGCCCGACAGCGTGTACACGCCGATCACGGTGGCGCGCACCGGCAAACCCATCAACAGCGCCGAATGTTCGCTGCCGCCCACGGCGTACACCGTGCGGCCAAACGGTGTGCAGTGCGCCACAAAAACCGCCACCACCAGCACGATGAGCGCAATCACCGCGCCAATCGACAGCGAGGCATCGCCCCACACCGGGATGCGCATTTGCGAGACCTCGGAGTAAAACTCGTTGGTCATGCTGATCGAGTCGATGCTGATCAGGTAGCACAGGCCGCGCGCCAGGAACATGCCCGCCAGCGTCACGATGAAGGGCTGCAGCCGAAAGCGCTCAATCAAAAACCCCATGAAGGCCCCAAACGCCGTGCCCATCAGCAGCACCAGCGGAATCACCACCGCAGGGCTCCAGCCGTGCTTTTCCACCAGCGACGCCGACACCATGGTGGTGAACGCAATCACCGAGCCCACCGACAGATCGATGCCGCCGGACAGCACCACAAAGGTCATGCCCACGGCCACGATCACCAAAAAGGCGTTGTCGATCAGCAGGTTCAAAAACACCTGCGGCGAGAAGAAACCGTCGTAAAACACCGAGCCGAGCGTGGCCATGGCGGCAAACAGCGAGACGGTGGCCACGATGGGCAGGTGCTGGGGATTCAGTGTCTTCATGGCTGGCCTTGCACGGGGCGGACCACCCAGGTGCCCACGGTGGCGCGGAACTCGGCGGACTGCAGCAGCATCACCGCAAACACCACCACGGCCTTCACCACCAGGTTGACCTCGGGCGGCACGCCCAGCGAGTAGATGGCGTAGGTCAGCGTCTGGATGATCAGCGCGCCGATCACGCTGCCAAACAAACTAAAGCGCCCACCGGTCAGCGCGGTGCCGCCCAGGGTGACGGCCAAAATGGCATCCAGCTCCAGCAGTTGCCCGGCGTTGTTGCCGTCGGCACTCTTCACGTTGGAGCTGATGAGCAGCCCCGCCACGCCCGCGCAAAAGCCGCAAAACGCATACACCCATACGGTGAGCTTGCGCGCCTGGATACCCACACCGCGCGCCGCCACCGGGTTGATACCGACCGCCTGGATGAACAGGCCCAAGGCCGTGCGCGTCATGGCCAGGTGCAGCACGCCATACACCAGGGCCACGATGAACAGCGAGAACGGCAGGCCCGCCAGATAGCCGCTGCCCAGAAAGAAAAACGGCGCGTAGTAGATGGTGATGATCTGCCCGCCGGTGATGAGCTGGGCAATGCCCCGGCCCGCCACCATCAGAATCAGCGTGGCAATGATGGGCTGCATGCCGATGCGGGCCACCAGCACTCCGTTCCACAGGCCGCACACCACCGCCACACCCAGGGCGGCCAGAATCGCCAGCGGCATGGGGAAGCGGCTGGCGTGTACCGCCACACCGTCTTGCACCACCAGCGCGCCGCCAATCATCCAGGCGGCCAGCGCAGCCGAAATCGCCACCACCGCACCTACCGAAATGTCGATACCCCGGGTGGCGATCACCAAGGTCATGCCCAGCGACACCAGCACCAGCGGCGCGGCCCGGTTCAGGATGTCGATCAGGCTGCCGTACAGGTGGCCGTCGCGCCACTCGATGTGCAAAAAGCCGGGGTTGAAAACCACATTCACTATCAAAAGTAATAGCAGGGTCAGCAAGGGCCACGCGCGCGGGTGCCGCAAAAAGGTCTTAAACATGGTCGGCGGCAATCAGTGCATAAACTTCGTCTTCAGAACTGCCACCGGGCAGCTCCCCTACTTTGCGCCGGTCGCGCAGCACGGCAATACGGTCGGACACGCGCACCACCTCGCCCATCTCGCTGGAGATGAATAGCACGGCCATACCGCCGCGCGCCAGGCGCAGGATTTCTTCCATGATTTCCTGCTTGGCCGCCACGTCGATGCCGCGGGTGGGTTCGTCCAGAATCAACAGGCGCGGGTCGGTGGCCAGCCAGCGGGCGATCACCGCCTTTTGCTGGTTGCCGCCCGACAGCAGGCCGATGGGCGTCTCGATGCTGGCGGTTTTGATGCCCAAGGTTTTGACGAAATGCTCGGCCAGCGTGGTCTGCTCGGCAACGCTCAAGAATTTGCGTACGCCCAGCCGCGCCTGCAGCGCCAAGGCAATGTTTTCGCGCACCGACAACTCGGCGACGATGCCGTCGGTCTTGCGCTCTTCGGGGCACAGGGCGATGCCGTACTGCACCGCGTCTGCGGGATTACCGAGCTGCACGGTCTGGCCGTCGATCTGCAGGCTGCCCTTGTCGGCGGCCTCCAGGCCAAACAGCAGCCGCGCCAGCTCGGTACGGCCTGCCCCCAGCAGGCCCGCCAGGCCCAGCACCTCACCCGCATGCAGCTTGATATCTACCGGCTGCAAACGCCCGGCCTGGCCCAGGCCCTGGGTTTGCAACAGCACCACATCCTGGGCGGCATCGCGCTGCTGCCCGGCGTGGGCGTTTTGCGCCGCAAATTCACGGCCCAGCATGGCAGAGATCAGGGCCTGGGGCGGCAAGGCATCGGCCATCCATTCGCCCACCCACTCCCCGTTGCGCAGCACAGTGATACGGTCGGAAATGGCATAAACCTGGTTCAGGAAGTGCGACACAAACACAATCGCCAGGCCCTCGCCGCGCAGGCGGCGCAGCACTTCGAACAGCTTCTGCACTTCGTCTTCGTCCAGACTGGAAGTGGGTTCGTCCAGGATCAGCACCTTGGATTCCACACCCAGCGCCCGGGCGATGGCCACCAGCTGTTGCACCGCCACCGGGTAGGTGGAGAGCAGTTGCGTCACGTCAATGTCCAGCCCGATGCGCTCCAGCAGTTCGCGGCTGCGGCGGTGCACCGTGGCCCAGTCGATACGGTAACCCTGCGTCCAGCCCAGGCGCGGGTAGCGCCCGGCAAACACGTTCTCGGCCACCGACAGGTTGGGGCAGAGGTTCACCTCCTGGTAGACGGTGCTGATGCCCAGCCTTTGGGCTGCCAGGGGCGAATCGGGCCGGATGGGCTGGCCCATCAACAGCATCTGCCCGCCGCTGGACTCCAGCACGCCGGTGAGCACCTTGATCAGCGTGGACTTGCCCGCGCCGTTCTGCCCCATCAGGGCGTGGATCTCGCCAGGGTACAGGCGCAGTTGCACGCTACGGAGCACAGGGTTACCGGCAAACTCTTTGTCGATACCCGTGAGCTCCAGCACGGGCAGTGCGCCAGCGATGCTCATCCCTTGTTCTTGTTGTACACGTCGACAAACACGGCGGCCAGCAGCACCAGGCCCTTGATGATCTGCTGGTAGTCGATGCCGATGCCCATGATGGACATGCCGTTGTTCATCACGCCCATGATGAACGCGCCAATCACCGCGCCCATCACCTTGCCCACACCGCCCGAGGCCGAGGCCCCGCCGATGAAGCAGGCGGCAATCACGTCCAGCTCAAAACCCAGGCCGCCCTTGGGCGTGGCGGTGTTGAGCCGTGCGGCAAACACCAGCCCGGCCAACGCAGCCAGCACGCCCATGTTGATGAAGGTGTAGAAGGCCAGGCGCTCGGTCTTGATGCCCGACAGTTTGGCGGCCTTCTCGTTGCCGCCCAGGGCGTAGACGCGGCGGCCAATGGTGGTGCGGCTGGTCACAAAGTCAAACACCGCAATCAGCAGCGCCATGACGATCAGCACATTGGGCAGGCCCTTGTAGGACGCCAGCAGGTAGCTGAAGGTGACCAGAATGGCGGTAAAAATGGCCATCTTGCCCCAGAAGAACGCTGCGGGCTCGCCCGCAATGCCGTGCTGCTGCTGGTTGCTGCGCGTGCGCATGCCGGCCACCACCAGGGCAAATGCCACGGCAGCGCCCAGCAGCAACGAGGTGGTGCGCAGAGTTTCGCTATTGAAAAAATCGGGGATAAAGCCCGAGCTCAGCAACTGGAACTCGTCCGGAAACGGGCCGATGGACTGCCCCGCCAGCAAGGCCAGCGCCAGCCCGCGAAACACCAGCATGCCCGCCAAGGTGACGATGAACGAAGGGATGCGAAAGAAGGCCACAAAATAGCCCTGCGCCGCACCAATCAGGCCACCCACCAGCAGGCAGACGATGGTGGTGGGCACGTAATGCCACTCGTAGGTGACCATCAGCACGGCGGCCACCGCGCCGACAAAGCCGACGATAGAGCCCACCGACAGGTCGATGTGCCCCGCCACAATCACCAGCAACATGCCCAGCGCCATGATGACGATGTAGCTGTTTTGCAGCACCAGGTTGGTCAGGTTCAGCGGCTGCATCAGCGTGCCGTCGGTCATGAACTGGAAGAAGCCCATGATGGCCACCAGCGACAGCAGCATGCCGTATTCGCGCAGGTTGTTTTTGAAGAAGCTCAGGCCCGAAGGCGCGGCGGGTGCGGCAGGGGTGGTGGTGGTGTTTTCCATGGTCTGAATGCTCTGGTTTTTATTTAATTGGCGCTGACGATGGCGCGCATGATCTTTTCCTGGCTGGCCTCGGCCGTGGGCATCTCGGCCACAAAGCGCCCTTCGTTCATCACGTAGATACGGTCCGACAAGCCCAGCAGCTCGGGCATCTCGCTGGAGATCACGATCACGCATTTGCCTTCGGTGGCGAGCTGCGCAATCAGGGTGTAGATCTCGAACTTGGCCCCCACGTCGATACCGCGGGTAGGTTCGTCCAGGATCAGCAGCTCGGGGTTGGTGAACAGCCATTTGCTGAGCACCACTTTCTGCTGGTTGCCGCCCGACAGGTTGACCACTTTCTGGTCCACGCCCGAGCAGCGGGTGCGCATCTTCTCGCGGTAGCCCTGGGCCACGGCATACTCGCGGCCATCGTCGATCACGCCGTTTTTGGACACGCCGGGCAGGTTCGCCAGCGAGGTGTTCCACTGGATGTCTTCGTTCAACACCAGGCCGTTTCCCTTGCGGTCTTCGGTCACATAGGCCAGGCCGTGGGCCACGGCTTTTTGCACGGTGGAGACATCGATTTCCTTGCCGTGCAGCAGCGCCTTGCCGCTGATACGCTGGCCCCAGGAGCGGCCAAACACGCTCATGGCCAGCTCGGTGCGGCCCGCGCCCATCAGCCCGGCAATGCCGACGATCTCGCCACGCTTGACGGTGAGGTTGATGCCCTTGACCATTTCGCGGTCGGCGTGCTGCGGGTGGTAGGCGCGCCAGTCGCGCAGCTCGAACACGGTTTCGCCAATCTTAGGTGTGCGCTTGGGGTAGCGGTCGGCCATCTCGCGGCCCACCATGCCGCGGATCACGCGGTCTTCGCTGATGGACTCGGCGCGGCAGTCCAATGTTTCCACGGTGGTGCCGTCACGCAGGATGGTGATGGAGTCGGCCACCTTGGAAATTTCGTTGAGCTTGTGCGAAATCAAGATGCAGGCAATGCCCTGGGCTTTGAGCTCCAGCAGCAGCATCAGGAGCGCATCGCTATCGGTTTCGTTCAGGCTGGCGGTGGGCTCGTCCAGGATCAGCAGTTTGACTTTTTTGGACAGCGCCTTGGCAATTTCCACCAGTTGCTGCTTGCCCACGCCGATGTTGGTGATCAGCGCGTCGGGCGATTCCTTGAGGCCTACTTTTTTGAGCAGCGCCTGGGTCTGGCTGTGCGCGGCCATCCAGTCGATCACGCCGTTGTGCGCGGTCTCGTTGCCCAAAAAGATGTTTTCGGCAATCGACAGCAGCGGCACCAGGGCCAGCTCTTGGTGGATGATGATGATGCCCTGCTGCTCGCTGTCGTGGATGCCCTTGAAGCGCTGCTCCTGGCCCTTGTAGCGGATTTCGCCGGTGTATTCGCCATGCGGGTACACGCCCGACAGCACCTTCATCAAGGTCGATTTGCCCGCGCCGTTCTCGCCGACCAGGGCATGTATTTCACCCGCGCTGACGCGCAGGTTCACTTTGTTCAGCGCAACCACTCCGGGGAATGTCTTGCGGATGTCGTGCATCTCTAGGATCGTTTGCAACGTCGGCACCTTTTTTATAGTTATGAAACACCGAAAAAAAGGCCCTACACCTCGCAATGCAGGGCCTTTTCAAGCGCACTGGCAACACCCCAGGCTTTCGGCCTGGGGCGGTTGCCTTTACTTGATTTGCGACTCTTTGTAGTAGCCGCTGCCGATCAGGATCGGGTTCCAGTTGCTGGCATCCACCGCCACGGGCTTGAGCAGATAGGCAGGCACCACCTTGATGCCGTTGTTGTAGGTCTTGGTGTCGTTGAGTTCGGGCTTCTTGCCGGACAGTTCTGCGTCCACCATGTTGGCGGTGACCTTGGCCAGCTCACGCGTGTCCTTGAAGATGGTCGAATACTGTTCGCCGCGCAGAATGGACTTGACCGAAGGCACTTCCGCATCCTGGCCGCTCACCACAGGGCAGGCCTGGGTCTTGGTGCAATAGCCCACGCCCTTGAGCGAGGACAAAATGCCGATGGAGATACCGTCGTACGGGGACAGCACGGCATCGACCTTGTCCTTGGTGTAGAAGGCCGACAGCAGGTTGTCCATGCGGGCCTGGGCCACCGCGCCGTCCCAGCGCAGGGTACCGACCTTTTCCATACCGGTTTGCTTGCTGCGCACCACCAGCTTGCCGCTGTCGATGTAAGGCTTGAACACGCTCATCGCGCCGTCATAGAAGAAGAAGGCGTTGTTGTCATCGGGCGAGCCGCCAAACAGTTCGATGTTGAACGGGCCCTTGCCTTGCTTCAGGCCCAGCTTGTCCACGATGGTGCCCGCTTGCAGCACACCGACCTGGAAGTTGTCGAACGTGGCGTAGTAGTCCACGTTCTTCGAGCCCTTGATCAGGCGGTCATAGGCGATGACCTTGACACCCTTGTCGGCCGCGTTTTGCAGCACTTTGGACAGCGTGGTGCCGTCGATGGAGGCAATCACCAAAACCTTCACACCCTTGGTGACCATGTTCTCGATCTGGGCGAGCTGGTTCGGGATGTCGTCGTCGGCGTACTGCAAATCGGTCTTGTAGCCGCGCTCTTTCAACACTTTGACCATGTTGTCGCCGTCGGCAATCCAGCGGGCCGAGGACTTGGTCGGCATGGAGATGCCGATGGTGCCCTTGTCTTGGGCGTTGGCCACCGGTGCAACACCGAGTGCCGCCAAGGCTAGGCTGGCCAACACAGATTTGAGTAACGTACGTTTCATTGGAATTGTCTCCAGAGTTTTTAAAAAGGCGCGTTCAGTATCGAACGCGCCATGGGGGGCAAGGATCAGTATTTACGCTTGGGGAATTCTTTGGCCGCCACTTCCATTGGGAAGATGCCTTCTTCGGTGACGATGCGCTTTTGCAGCGTTTTGCCCGCCTTCAAATCCTTCACGGCCGACATCAGTTGCGGGCCCAGCAGCGGGCTGCATTCCACCGACACATTCAGCTTGCCGGCAATCATGGCCTCGAACGCGCCCTTGACGGCATCGATGGAGATGATGGTGATGTCCTTGGCGGGCTTCATACCGGCTTCTTCGATGGCCTGGATGGCACCGATGGCCATGTCGTCGTTATGCGCGTACAGCACATTGATCTTCTTGCCCTCGGCCTTGAGGAAAGCCTCCATGACTTCCTTGCCCTTGGCGCGGGTGAAGTCGCCGGTTTGCGAGCGGATGATCTTGAACTTGGGGTCGGCCTTGATGATTTCTTCAAAGCCCTTCTTGCGGTCGATGGCCGGGGCCGAGCCCACCGTGCCTTGCAGCTCGACAATGTTCACATCGCCGGTACTGCCCTTCATGGCATCCACCAGCCAGCGGCCTGCCTTGCGGCCTTCTTCGGTGAAGTCCGAGCCCATGAACGACACATACAGCGAGTCGTCCTTCACGTTGACCGAGCGGTCGGTCAGCACCACCGGGATCTTGGCGGCCTTGGCTTCGCGCAGCACGGTTTCCCAGCCGGACTCGACCACGGGCGAGAACGCGATCACGTCTACTTTTTGCGCGATGAAAGAGCGGATGGCCTTGATCTGGTTCTCCTGCTTTTGCTGCGCATCCGAGAACTTCAGCTCGATACCGGCCTCTTTGGCCGAGGCCTTGATGGACTCGCTATTGGCGGTGCGCCACTCGCTCTCGGCCCCGACCTGGCTGAAACCGAGCACGATCTTCTTCTGTGCGAACACGGTGCCCGGCAGCAGGGCCGCCAATGGTGCGGCGGCCAGTGCGATGGCGAGGGTACGGCGATGGATGCGCATGTTGTCTCCTGGTGGTTTAGTTATTTGCCCTGTCCACCGTCCCAATGGACGGGGTTAGAACCCGGTTTTAGCTTCTTTGGCCAATTAGATGAATGCTTAATTACAAATACCCGGTGAGTCTAAGAACAAAATTGCTATCAATCCAATGGTTTTTTAGCCAAAATACATATCAATATTCACATTCTGGAAAACCCCATGGCCTCAAGTTCCCCCTGGTTTATCCGCGCCCGACTCAAGACCCGGCAACTGCTGTTGCTGGTGGCGCTGGACGACGAGGGCAACATCCACCGCGCCTCGCAGGTGCTCAACATGACCCAGCCCGCCGCGTCCAAGCTGCTCAAGGACCTGGAGGACGTGCTGGAGGTGCCGCTGTTCGACCGGCTGCCGCGCGGCATGCGCCCCACCTGGTACGGCGAGACCATGATCCGCCACGCCCGGGTGGCGCTGGCCAGCCTGAACCAGGCGCACGAAGAACTCATCGCCCTGAAGGCCGGGCGTTTTGGCCAGGTCAGCGTGGGTGCCATCACCTCGCCGGGCCTGACGCTGCTGCCCAGCGCCGTGGCCATGGTCAAGCGGGAGCAGCCCACGCTGCGCGTCGGCCTGGAGATCGAAAACAGCCCGGTGCTGATCGAGCGGCTGCAGCAGGGCAAGCTCGACCTGGTGGTGGCCCGCCTGTTTGCCGAGCAGGACAAAACCAATCTGCGCTACGAGCCGCTGATCGAGGAACCGGTATGCGCCATCGCCCGCCCCGGCCATCCGCTGGTGGGCATGCAGGGGCTGGCACTGCGCGATGTGGTGGGTGCGGGCTGGATCGTGCCGCCCGCGGGCAGCGTGCTGCGGCACCGGTTTGACCTGATGTTCCAGGAGGTGGGCCTGGCACCGCCGACCAATGTGATCGAGTCGTCTGCACTACTGTTCATCACCCGCATGCTGCAGCAAAGCGACATGCTGGCGGTGATTGCCGCCGATGTGGCCCGCTACTACGCCGCCCACGGCCTGGTGGCCATTGTGCCGCTGGACATGCCCTGCCATATGGACGCGTTCGGCATCATCACCCGCACCGACCGCCTGCCCTCGCCCGCCGCCAAGGTGATGCTGACCGCCCTCAAAGCTACCAGCCAGGAGCTCTACGGCTGCACGCTGGAAGCCAGCGAAGCCTGATTCCGCAATTTAAGGCCATTTTTCAGGCACAAAATCAGCCGCTTGCGCTTATGGATTGAGCGCAAGCAGCTATCAAAAACTACATCAAAAAATGTAGCATGGCCTTACAGTTCTTTGTCAGGCCCAGCCTGCATCCACCTTGAACTCCTGCGCGGTGCACATCGCGCCGTCGTCCGAGGCCAGAAACAGCACCATGCGGGCGATGTCGTGGCCGCTCAGCTTGTCGGGCAGGCACTGGGTGCGCTGCAGTTCGGCCTCGCTCTCGGTGTTCAGCCACAGTTCTACCTGCCGCTCGGTCATCACCCAGCCGGGCGACACAGTGTTGATGCGGATACGGTCCGCGCCCAGGCTCTTGGCCAGCCCGCGCGTCAGCCCGTTCACCGACGACTTGGCAATCGCGTAGCAGGGGTAGCCCGTGCCCTTGGTCTGCCAACCGGTGGAGCCCAGGTTGACGATGGAGCCGCCACCCCGGCGCTGCATGCCCGGTACCACCGCCTGGATGGCAAAAAAAGCGGGCCGCTCGTTGATGGCCATGCGCTGGTCGTAGTACTCGGGCGTGACCGACTCCAGCGTGTGCCGGTCGTCGCTGGCCACGTTGTTCACCAGCACCGCAAAATCGCCCAGGGCGCTGGCCGCGTCGGCCATAGCGGTTTGCAGCGCCGCAATGTCGCGCACATCGCACTTGCGCCACCAGGGCGCGGGGTAACCGGCAGCTACCAGTTCCTGTGCCAGCGCCTGGCTGGCGGACTCGGCCACGTCCACAAAGGCCACGCGCGCGCCCTGCTGCACAAACGCCGACACCATGGCCGCCCCAATGCCGCTGCCACCGCCGGTAATAAAAACAGCCTGCTCGCGCAGGCTGGGGTAGGTGGAGTTCAGATTCAGTTCGCTTTTCGACATTGCAATAGTGGTATCAGTAATAACAAAATAGGAATTATTTTGCTATGGACTATGCCTTGTGCGGCCCGGGGCCGTCAAGCACAGATTGATACATCGCGGTCGGAATATGAATGGAAAAAGGCTGCTAGCGCTTTATTTATAAGCGCTAGCAGCTATCAAATAAGCAGCAAATAGATTTACGCAGCCCGCAGGCCTTGCACCACCGCGTGCAGCGCCACAAAGGCCTGCGTGAGCTTGTGCTGCGGGTCCAGGTAAACCATGGGCAAAGACTGCTCGTGCGATTCGCGGATCTTTACCGACGACGCCAAATACGGCTGCAGCACCGGCAAGCCCTCGGCCACCAGCTCATTCACCATGCGCTGCGGCAGGTTGGCGCGCGGCTGGAACTGGTTGACCACAATGCCGTCCACCACCAGGCCGGGGTTGTGGTCGGCGCGGATCTCGGCCACGTTGTCCAGCAGGGTGTACAGCGCCTTGCGGGCAAACTCGTCGCAGTCGAACGGGATCAGGCAGGCCCGCGCGCCGATCAGCGCCGAGCGGGTGTAGAAGTTCAGCGCGGGCGGGGTGTCGATGTAGATGCGGTCGTAGCCCGCCGCCAGCAGTTGCAGCGCCTCGCGCAGCTTGTACAGCTTGTGGCGCGACTCCAGCTTGCTCTCCAGCTCGCCCAGCAGCGGGCTGGACGGCATCAGGTGCAGGTTTTCGTGCGGCGTGGTAACGATGAAGTCGGTGGGCAGCACGGTGCGCAGGCTGTAGCTCAGGCAGTGCTCAAAAAACCCGGCCACCGTGGGCTGGTCGTCCTTGGCCTGCGCGCCCAATAGATAGCTGCTGGAGTTGCCCTGCGGGTCCAGATCGATCACCAGCGTGCGCAGCCCCTGGCTGGCACTGATGGCGGCCAAATTGCAGGTGATGGTGGACTTGCCCACCCCACCCTTCTGGTTGAAAACGACGAGTGGCATGGATGGATTCCTATGGGTGGCGAAGCATGGTTGATTCACCCGACGATATAGGATTTTTAGGCCTTTTTGCCCGGCCCAATAAGGGCGATGCAGACTTTGTTTCTGCCCATTACGGCGCATGCACCACCGCACGGCCATTCAACGTCAACCCCAGCCCTTTGATGACCTTCATGATGGTGTCAAAACTGGGGTTTCCATCGCTGGAGAGCGCCTTGTACAGGCCTTCTCGCGTCAAGCCGGTATCACGCGCCAACTGGGTCATGCCACGTGCCCGCGCAATGTCGCCCAAGGCAGCACGCACCAGGCTGCCATCGCCCGGGTCTTCGTCTATGCAGGCCTGAAAGTACATCGCCATATCTTCTTCCGTGGCCAGACTTTCGACCACATCCCATTTGCGCAGCTGGATTGCCATGTGTTACCCCTTTAGTTGTCTTGCCAAATCGATCGCTGTCTGGATGTCGGTGCTTTGGGTGCGCTTGTCGCCACCTGCCAGCAGCAGCACCAACTCCAGGCCCACCTGGGAAAAGTAGATCCGATAGCCGGGGCCAAAGTGGATGCGCAGCTCTGACACGCCGCCACCCACCGGTGCACAGTCACCCAAACTTCCCAGCTCAACCCGCCGCAACCGGGCACTGATGATCGCCTTGGCCTGCCGGTCCCGCAAATCCTCAAACCAGCGGGCGTATGCATCGGTTTGCTGGATGGATTTCATGGGTAAATTGTAATCCATGGTTCACAGTCACGGTAGCCTGCAAGCATTTTTCAGTCCAACGCCGTGCACACCTCGCGCACGCAGGTGCGCAGCCAGCGCTGTGCCGGATCACCATCCAGCCGGGGGTGCCAGAGCATGGACACGGTGAAGATGGGCGTGTCCACCGGCAGGTCAAAACTGTGCATGCCCGCACGCAGCACACCGGTGTGCCGCCCAGGCACGCTGGCCACCAGATCGCTGGCCCGGGCCAGCGCCAGGGCGGTCGAGAAACCGCCGACGATGGTGGCGATGTCGCGCTGCAAGCCCAGCGGCTCCAAAGCCTCGTCAATCGCCCCCTTGAACAGCCCGCGGCGCGACACGCTGATGTGCTGCCCGGCGGCATAACGGGCGGGGGTGATCGCGCCCTGGCTCAAAGCGTGGCCCGCGCGCACCACGCCGATGAAGCGGTCGCGGAACAAGGCCTGGGTGCGCAACTCGGGCGCAGCCGTGCTGCCCACCACACCAATTTCCAGATCGACCGCGCCCTCGCGCAGGGGCGCGCTGTCCTTGTCGGGCTTTTGCACAAAGCACAGCCGTACGCCGGGGGCCTCTGCGGCCACGCGGGCGATCAGGCCGGGGCCGAAGCATTCCACAAAGCCCTCGCTGGTGCGCAGCGTGAACGTGCGCACCAGTTGCGCGGGCTGCAGCGCCTCAGTGGGGCGCAGCACCGCTTCTGCGTCCTGCACCAACTGGCGCACCTGTTCGCGCAGTTCGACCGCACGCGGCGTGGGCACCAGGCCGCGACCGGCCCGCACCAGCAGCGGGTCGCCGGTGGTCTCGCGCAGCCGCGCCAGCGCCCGGCTCATGGCCGAGGGGCTCAGCCGCAGGCGGCGCGCAGCGCGGGCCACGCTGCCTTCGGCCAGCAGCACGTCCAGGGTGACCAGCAGGTTGAAATCGGGGGTTGCCATGCGTCCACGATAGCGCAGTTTGGGCCTGAGATGGCGTTTGGTGCACGGATACAGTGCAAACGCTGCGCCTTCCGCCATGTCGGGTAAAGACCTACGCTAGCGACTAGCTCCACAGAAAGACGCATACATGTTCAAAACCCGCCAAACTCCCTGGGCACTGGCCAGCCTGTCGCTATCGATGCTGCTGTCCTCGCTGGGCACCAGCATCGCCAACGTGTCCCTGCCCACCCTGGCCCAGGCCTTCAACGCCTCGTTCCAGCAGGTCCAGTGGGTGGTACTGGCCTACCTGCTGGCCATCACCACGCTGATAGTCAGCGTGGGACGGCTGGGCGACATCCTGGGCCGCAGGCGGCTGTTGCTGGGCGGCATCGTGCTATTCACCGCCGCCTCGGTGCTGTGCGCTGCCGCACCCACGCTGGGGTGGCTGCTCGCAGCCCGCACCGCCCAGGGCCTGGGCGCGGCCACCATGATGGCGCTGACCATCGCCTTTGTGGCCGAGACCGTGCCCAAGGCCCAGACCGGCAGCGTCATGGGCCTGCTTGGCACCATGTCGGCCGTGGGCACCGTGCTTGGCCCCTCGCTGGGCGGCGTGCTGGTGGGCAGTTTCGGCTGGCGAAGCATCTTTCTGATCAATCTGCCGCTGGGCATCGCGGCCTTTGTGCTGGCGCAGCGCCATTTGCCCGCCGATCGCCACAATCGCAGCACAGCCCGCTTCGATGCCATCGGCACCCTGCTGTTGGCGCTGAGCCTGGCGGCCTATGCGCTGGCCATGACGCTGGGGCGTGGCCACTTCGGCGCGCTGAATGGGGTGCTGCTGCTGGCGGCGGCCGTTGGCACCGGCCTGTTCGTGTTCAGCCAGAGCCGTGTGGCATCGCCGTTGGTGCAGTTGGCGGCCTTCCGCGACCCGGCGCTGGGCGCCAGCCTGGCCACCAACGTACTGGTGGCCACGGTGATCATGGCGACCTTTGTGGTAGGGCCGTTTTACCTGTCGCAATCGCTGGGCCTGAGCGCTGCGAGGGTCGGGGTGGTGATGGCCATCGGCCCGGCCATTTCCATCGTGGGCGGCGTGCTGGCAGGCCGGGTGGTGGACCGCTGGGGCGCGGCCTCGACGGTGGTGGTCGGGCTGGTGGCCATGGCGACAGGCGCAGTAGCGCTGGCGGTGCTGCCCATCCTGTTCGGCGTGGCCGGATACATCGCGTCCATCGCCATCCTGACCCCGGGCTACCAGCTGTTCCAGGCGGCCAACAACACCGCCGTGATGCTGGACGTACCCGCCGACCAGCGCGGCGTGGTCTCCGGCCTGCTCAGCCTGTCGCGCAACCTGGGGTTGGTCACCGGTGCCTCGGCCATGGGTGCGGTGTTCGCATTCGCAGCAGGCACGACCGATATCACCACAGCCCGCCCCGAGGCAGTGGCAACGGGCCTGCAGGCGACCTTTGCGGTGGCGGCATTGCTGATCGCCACCGCACTCGCCATCACGGTGGCCAGCCAGCGCAAGGCAGAAACGAAAAAAGCGCCTGGGCAGGCGCTTTTTTGAAAATACTTGGAGGAAGAGGTGGGATTTAAACCCACGCAAATAGACTATTTAGTCCATATAAATCAACAGCTTAGCAATTAATCAAACTCGCTACCAGTCACAGTTAAACGTCGCACACAAGCCGACACTGTACACCGGCAAAATATCCCCCCAGGCCTTGCGCACGGTCTCTTATTAGGGTCTCTTATTAGGGTCTCTAGCGAAAGGTCTAAATGCTACGCTGCACGTCGCACTGTAGGGAGGGGCACGATTGCAGCGGTTGTCCTTATGGCGACACCAGTATTGACGAAGACCACATTTGTACAGCAGATAGACTGGGGAGACATAACCTTATAAAGACTGCATGGAAACAACAAGCAATATCTCTGAGTCTTCAATTGGCTCTGTAGGGGATCTGATTGAGGAAGTCGGAGCGGAGTTTGTAGGCGATGACGCGGTGCTCTTTAGGGGACAGGGTAACGAAGCATGGCAACTTACCCCGCGCCTCGGTCGGCTGAAACTTAGAAGCAAATATGCGAGTTCGCTTCTCAAAACGGAGAAAAATATGCTGGCCGACTTCGAGCGGTTGGCTGTGCCTCACGTTGGGAACAGGGCAGTGCAGGGAAATTGGGATTTACTGGCACTGGCGCAGCATCATGGACTTCCAACAAGACTGCTAGATTGGACCTCTAATCCTTTGGTAGCACTTTGGTTTGCAGTCGAACGTCCACCGGAAAATGGTAGGAGCGCCATCGTATGGGCATTGAGGACGGTAGATGCTGACTATGCAGACCCACAGGATGATCCGCTAGCTTTACCCCGAACATTGATTTTCCGGCCCCGACATCACGACTCGCGCATCGTGGCCCAGGCGGGATGGTTTTCAGTGCATACGCTCTCACAAAAAACCAAAAAGTTCAGTAGCTTTGAAAAGCTGAAAGCACAAAAGCATAGATTACACAAGTACACCGTACAGCCCTCTTATTTTCCGGCAATCAGGGAGGATTTGGCCCGTTGTGGCATTTCCCGTGCAGCCCTATTTCCCGGCCTTGCGGGGCTTTGCGAACACTTGGCGTGGAAGTATGAAATGCTATCTGACGAAAGCGAATACGACACTATTACGAGTCTTTAGCCTGTGACCTGCCTGACCCCGGATGAAATGTCCGGGTGGCGGGGGTGTAATTGAGTCATTCCCGCTCAAGCGACAGTTCTTGCTGGGGTTGGTGAGTGCGGCCAACTCCACCAATGCAGTCCTCCCCGCTTCACTATCCCTGCCCGCCTCATCCTGAGCGAGGTCTGCGGCATAGCCCCCCCGCGCAATGGCTGCGGCTAGCTATGGGGAGACCCTGGATATGGGGGGTGGTGCCGCTGCCGCTGCCTTGAGGGCTGTACGCTTGGCCTCGAACTCAGCTTCTTTATCGGCCCGCAGGCGGTGCGCTGCACTCTTGGCCTGGGCATAGCTCACGCGGCCTAAACTGATTCGGAAGTCAATCCGGCCACCGTAGGCGGAGAGAAGGTCATGGGGGACATACACGCGGAACTGGTGCACGCCGTTACGTTCGGCAAGTCCAAGGGGCTTTGCCATCGGTGACTCATGGTTAGGAATTACCACAATGCCACGCTCACCAGTCACAAAAGCCGCTGTAAGCCTTTGAAATTGCTGATTTTCTTTATGAATCAACAACTTAAATGGAGGAAGAGGTGGGATTCGAACCCACGATAATCACCCATTTAGTCTATATAAATCAACGACTTAGAGATTTTATTAACTTGCTACAAGTCACAGTAAAACGTCGCACACAGGACATCACTGTACACCCGAAAAGGAGCACCGTAAGCCCCCGCAAGGTCAATCCCAAGGGCACCCAGCCGGTCCACTCACAGAGGCCCCCAGCGGTGCCGTTACGGGCTCCATTGATTGCCCCAATGGGGTCGCCGCCTGTGCTCCGCTGGTGCCCTGTGCGGCCTCCTGGTGGGCCTGTTCGGCGCTTCGCTCTGCTGCACGCTGTGCCTTCAGTCTCGCCCGCTTGGCCTTGTCGCGGTCCGCCTGGGCCTGCACCCGAATGGCTAGCTTTTCAGCCTTCAGTTTGGCTGCGGCCTCCTCCTTCACCTTGCGGGCTGCTTCGCGCTTGACCTCGGCCCGTGCCCACTTCAAGGCGGATAGGCGTAGCTGTTCAATGAATGCCGCCTCCTTGGCCTGGGCCTTGATGTCCACCAGTTCCAGGCACTGGATGCACTTGTCATCCTTTGGCCTGCGTAGGTTGCCGTGCCCGGACACTGAGCAGCAGCGGGTAGAGGTGTAGGAGGTCAGCTTTAAGGTGAGCGCGTCCTGCCTGGGTGTAGCGCTTCGGGGTGATTGTGTGGGATGGGTCATGTATGTGGGTGTTGGTTTTGCTCTTGGGGCAAAGGGCAGGGTTTAGGTTTCTGGCTCTCCTCTGGGGGCCGCCTAGGTGCCCTGTAAGTCGTTCAGTCGGTGGGCGATGTCATCAAATGCAGCGAATAAAAAGGCCCCCGCATAACGCCTTGTGAGCACTTCGCGGGGGCCTATCGGGTGGCCTACTTGGCCTTTGCCGCTACACCTTTAGCTGGTGTGCTCAAGGCTTCGAGGCGTGTGCTGGGGTAGCTGCCCATCTTCTGGACGGTGGCGGTCCATCGGTCAGGGCCTGCCAACATAGATGCACGCAGCCCACCCCTTCGGGTGTCCTCTACGCGTTCCCCGGCCTTGTTGGTGTAGAACACCTGGGTTTCTGCTGCAAACCCTGGGGCATCGTTAGCAGCCAGTGAGGCCCACGCCTTGCGGAACTGGGCAGGGTTGCCCGTCTGCCATGCAATGTCAAGCATCACCGCCCTTTGCTGTGGCTGCATGCGTTCCCAAAGGCCGGGGGCCGATGACTCCGCCACCTCCTTGACCAGCTTTTCATACCGGGGCAAGGCCGCAAGCAATAGACGGTCGCTTTGCTGTGGGGTCAGCTCTGCCGTGCCAGTCTTCACCGCCAGCATTACCAGGGGGTCGGTAACGCCAGCAGCGCGAAGGTCTGCGTCCACGTGGGCAGCATTGGCCTTGAGGTTGTACCCCGTGCCGATGTTCTTGCCTGCACCCCTTGCCGGGTCATCGTAGGCCCGCAGTGCCACGCCTTCCCCTGCGGTAATGCTGGATGCTGCGAGGGCTATGTGCTGCGTACCAGCGGCATACATGGGATTGGTCAACATTCGCATTGCTGCGTCTGCCGTCTGCTGGTTGCTCACAATGGCGGTGCCTCTTGCTGGGGGCTGTGCAAGGCCTGCGGCAGGGTTTCCCATTGCAAGCATAGGAACGCCCTTGAGGCGGGCCATGTAAGCCTCACGCATAGCCCCTTGATACGCCACCGTTTGACTGGTGGAGATAAGCCGCAGAGCCTGTGCCTTGGCGAACAGTTCGGGGGACAGGGGCTTTCCTGGGTCTGCGCGGTAGGTGCCCCCACGCAGGCCACCAGCAGGCCCCGGCGTGAAGTAGCGGCCAAGTTCCGCGCGCTCCGCCTCGTTGATGTGCTTGGCCTCCGCCGCCTTCTGCAACAGGTCTTGGACGCTCATCGTCCCTAGAACCTTGTTAGCCATGCCACTCCATGCGGTCACCGTGTAGACCCCCGTAGTTCCTGTGGGGATGTACTGCACGGTCCACCCATTGCCGCCGTCCAGGTCGTCTAGGTGGTTTGTGCTGGTCAAGTTTTTTCGGACACCGCGATAGGTTGTTTGATTGCCGATTGCTGCTCGAAAGCATTGGGTGGCAAGTTGCCCAGTTTGGAGTGCAGCCGCACGCTGTTGTAGAAG
>NZ_JBWMAV010000030.1:0-1700 GCF_056521425.1 Rhodoferax sp. LS1P39
CCCTCCATGTCAGGATAGATGTCGCCTCAACATTTAATGGCAAAGATGGGCGGCAAAAGACAAAGCATGAAACACAAGAGATACACGGCAGAGCAAAAGAAGTGGGCGGTGGAGAAGATGAAGGCACCAGAAAACCTCACAGTGGTGCAGTTGGCTCGGGACACGGGCATCACCCAGGTGTCGCTACGCAACTGGCGCAATGCGGCCAGAGCACTGGGAGAACTGGTGCCCGCAGGACTTGCCAGCGAACGCTGGAGCAGTGCCGACAAGTTCAGGGCAGTACTGGAGACAGCCCCATTGAGCCAGGCGGAAGTGGGCCAATACTGCAGGGCCAAAGCCATCTTGCCTGAGCAGCTCACGCAATGGCGCCTGGCGTGTGAGGGTGCCAACGAAGAGGTGGGGCCAGAAGAATCCACTACCGCAAACGGCTCAAAGCCCGGCAAACTGCCAAGCACCGTGGGGCAAGTGCACAACCCGACGCTGCAAGCGCAGATACGCCAGCTCGAGCGCGAGTTGCGCCGCAAAAATGAAGCGTTGGCAGAAACGGCAGCCCTGCTGGTGCTGGGAAAAAAAGCCGACGCGATCTGGGGCAAGCCGGAACATCCGGCAGAGGAAAAATGATCAATCCCCCCGATCGCGGTGAAGCACTCAAATTGATTGATGAAGCGGTATGTGCCGGTGCACGCCAGACCCTGGCGTGCCAAGCGCTGGGCCTGACGGTGCGCACCGTACAGCGCTGGCGACTCAGCCCGTGCGACCGCCGCCCACAGGCACAGCGCGCTGCGCCAGCCAACAAGCTCAGCGAAGAAGAGCGACGGGCAGTGCTACAGGCCGCCAACCGGGCCGACTGCGCCAGCCTGACACCACACCAGATCGTGCCCAAGCTGGCCGATGAAGGCATCTTCCTGGCGTGCGAATCGACCTTCTACCGGGTGCTCAGAGCCGCAGGGCAAAACCGCCGCCGCGGACGCAGCAAGGCCCCTGTGGCCCGGCCACTGACGACACACCGTGCGGATGGCCCGAACCAAGTGTGGTGCTGGGACATAACCTGGATGCCGACCACGGTCAAAGGGCAGTATTTTTACTGGTACATGGTCAAGGACATCTACAGCCGCAAGCTCATCGTCAACGAGGTGCACGAAGCCGAATCCTCCAGCTACGCGTGCCAACTGGTCAGGCGCGGCTGCCTGCGTGAGCAGACGGTGGGCAAGCCCGTGGTGCTGCACTCGGACAACGGCTCGGTGATGAAAGGCTCCAACCTGTTGGCGACGATGCAGGAGCTGGGCCTGGAGCCCTCGTACAGCAGACCGCGGGTGAGCAATGACAACGCGTATGCGGAGGCACTGTTCAGGACGGCCAAGTACTGCCCGATGTGGCCTGGACGGCCCTTTGATACGCTGGGTGAGGCCCGCGACTGGGTAGTGCGCTTTGTGGCCTGGTACAACGACGAGCACCGCCATAGTGCGCTGAAATACGTCACACCCAACCAACGCCACCGCAGGCTGGACCCGGCGTTGCTACAAAAACGCACAGAACTGTACGAGCAAGCCCGCAGGCTTAATCCGCAACGCTGGGCAGCAGGCCTGAGGAACTGGCAGCTTGAAGACGCTGTGTACCTCAATCCGGAAAGAGAGCGAAAAACCCTTCTCAAGCAGGCAGCCTAACGGCTGCTGAGGCGACAACTACCTTGACACACGCCG
>NZ_JBWMAV010000031.1:0-1504 GCF_056521425.1 Rhodoferax sp. LS1P39
CCTCATGGCACTAGGATAAGAAGAATTGCCCTGCAAGCAAGGGGTGGGCAGAGCCGCTGACAGTGATAGTCTGGAGTTGCAAAACGAACCAGAAATCAAAAGGACTCAGCCCAGTTGCAGGATACCAAATCGAAGAACTATGCAGCCGCCCAAAGGCTGCGCCAACAGTTTGGCCACGCCCACACGGGGCGACTGGGCCAAGCACTCAGCATCCAAGACATCTGTGCGATAGCCGACCGCCAGCCCGGCGCAGTACGCCAGCGCTTGTACCCACCACTGACCACACTGGGTCTGTTCATCGGTCAAGTTCTCAGCCCCGACCCCGTCTGCCAAACGGCTACCGCCAGTCACCTGGCCCAGCAGGTAAGCCAAGGCCATCGGCCATGCTCTGCCAACAACGCCAGCTACTGCCAAGCCAGAAAGCGCCTACCCAAGGCCCTAGTCAGTGATCTGGGCACTCTGCTGGGGCAGCGCCTGGAGTCTTTAGCGCCCAAAGCCTGGCGCTGGCAGGGGCGCTGCGTCAAACTCTTTGACGGCACCAGCGTATCCATGCCCGACACCATGAGCAACCAAGCCGCGTACCCGCAAAGCCGCAGCCAAGCGGTGGGAGTGGGCTTCCCCATGGTGCGCATCGGAGCCCTGATCGGCTTGGCCAGCGGGGCCGTACTGGCCTACGACTTGACCGCTCTGCGCGGCAAAGGCACGGGGGAGCAAACCGTGCTGTACGGTTTGCTGGGGCACATCCAACCCGGTGATATTGTTCTGGCCGATGCATTGCTGGCGACTTGGTGGCTCATCCAGGCTATCCAGAGCCGGGGTGGCGATGTCGTCATGGCCCAGCACGGCAGGCGTAGTAGCGACTTTGCGCAGGGCCAGATACTGGGCCGAGGTGACCATATCGTCCAGTGGCGGCGCCCGCCAAGACCTGAATGGATGGGCCACAGCGAGTACGCCGCACTACCGAAGACGCTGCGCATACGCGAGATTGAGGTGCAAGGACGGGTGGTGGTGAGCACCTTGTGCGATGCACGCTGCACCAGTGCGCAGGCACTGGACCAGCTATACGGTATGCGCTGGAGTATCGAGGTGGACTTTCGCTCGCTCAAAGCCACCATGGCGATGGATGTACTGCGCTGCAAATCCAGCGAAATGGTGGACAAAGAGATCGCTGCCTACATGCTGGCCTTCAACCTGGTGCGCTGGACCATGGGTGCCAGTGCAGTGCTGGCCGACGTGCTACCACGGGCGCTTAGTTTTGCCAGTGCGAAGCGCCTATTGAATGGGTTTGCGCAACAGCTCATAGGCAGCTCTGCTAAGGCAATTGCGGGGCTGTGCAATATCTTGTTGCGCAGCATAGCGACGCTCAAGCTGGTGCAGCAACCGGGACGGATTGAGCCCAGGGCTAAGAAGCGAAGACTCAAACCGTTGCCGCTGCTGAACGTGCCTCGCACAGCAGCCAGAGCGGCGATTCGCATGCGGCGGGGCTTATCCTAGTGCCATGAGG
>NZ_JBWMAV010000032.1:0-1485 GCF_056521425.1 Rhodoferax sp. LS1P39
CGCGCAACTGCAGGGCGCGCAACAGCTTGCGGGTGCGCGGGTCGCCAACCCCCTCGCCCGGAGGCGGGGCCAAATGCAGCACCCGGGTCGCCAGGCCCGACAGGCGCAACAAAGAGCGCACATCGTCCAGGTTGCCGCACAGCGGCGTAATACCTTGGGCGCGCAGGGCTGGACGGCGTTCGGGGCTGGAGGTCAGCGCCAGCACGCGCACCGCGCGGGGCAGACGGCTGCAGGCGCGCTGGCCCACATCGCCGCAGCCGATGATGAGCACGCGCTCACGGCGAAAGCGCGCGGGCAGGGCACCCAGAGAGGGTTGGTTTGAGGGCAAAATCGAAAGCGATAAAGATAAAAATCAGAGACTGAGTCTACCGAACATACCCAAGCCCATGACCCACCCCGTCCCCACGCCACAAGCCTTCTCCATCACGGTGCAGCCCAGTGGCCGCAGCTTTGCCGCCACCGCCGATGAATCCATCCTGGCCGCCGGTATCCGCCAAGGCATTGGCCTGCCCTACGGCTGCAAGGACGGAGCCTGCGGTTCCTGCAAGTGCAAAAAGCTCGAAGGCATGGTGTTCCACGGCCCGCACCAGCGCAAAGCCCTGAGCGAAGAGGAAGAAGCTGCGGGCCTGGTGCTCACCTGCTGCGCGATGCCGCTGACAGACGTGGTGCTGGAATCGCGCCAGGTCACGGACGAAAGCGCCTTCCCCATCAAGAAGATGCCCTCGCGCGTCACCACGCTGGAGAAAGTCTCCAGCGACGTGATGCTCCTCAAGCTGCAACTGCCCGCCAACGACA
This sequence comes from Rhodoferax sp. LS1P39, assembly GCF_056521425.1. Classification (NCBI taxonomy): domain Bacteria; kingdom Pseudomonadati; phylum Pseudomonadota; class Betaproteobacteria; order Burkholderiales; family Comamonadaceae; genus Rhodoferax; species Rhodoferax sp. LS1P39. The sequence continues at coordinate 796 of NZ_JBWMAV010000032.1, forward strand.
CCCTGCGCTACCACCCCGGCCAGTACATCGAATTCATCCTGCGCGACGGTGCCCGGCGCTCGTACAGTATGGCCAACGCACCCCACACCGGCCCGGCGGTGGAGCTGCACATCCGCCACATGCCTGGCGGCAAGTTCACCGACCATGTGTTTGGTACCATGAAAGAAAAGGAAATCCAGCGCATCGAAGGCCCCTATGGCAGCTTCTACCTGCGCGAAGACTCCGACAAACCCATTGTGCTGCTGGCTTCGGGCACCGGCTTTGCACCCATCAAGGCCATCCTTGAGCACATGCAGCACAAAGCCATCACCCGAGCGACCACGCTGTACTGGGGTGGCCGCCGCCCAGGTGACCTGTATTTGCGCGACTGGGTGCAAGCCCAGTTGGCGGTAATGCCCCATCTGCGCTTTGTGCCAGTGATCTCCGACGCACTGCCCGAAGATGCCTGGACGGGCCGCACCGGTTTTGTCCACCAGGCCGTGCTGCAAGACCTGCCGGATCTGTCTGGCCATGAGGTCTATGCCTGCGGCGCGCCCATCGTGGTGGATTCGGCCCAGGCCGCGTACGTCGCTCAGGCCGGGCTGCCGCCAGAGGCCTTCTTTGCCGACGCGTTCACCAGCGAAGCTGACAAGGCTGCTCCCTAGGCATGGCCATCCGCGTCGGAGACGATATTACCTTTCGCCGGCTGGA
>NZ_JBWMAV010000033.1:0-1250 GCF_056521425.1 Rhodoferax sp. LS1P39
TGTGCTGGTCTAATTCCCCCGGACACCTCGATAGGTGGAATCCACCTGGACGAGAAATATGACCAAGAAGCAAAGACGAACATTCAACGCGGAGTTCAAGCTGCAAGTCGTGCAGATGATTCGCGAGCAGGGCTTGAGCGTGATTGAGGTTTGCCGCGACCTGAAGCTCGGCGAGACGGCCGTACGGCGCTGGCTGGCGCAAGCCGATGAAGAGGCCGCAGGCCGCCCCGGCATCGGCAAACCGCTCACCGTCGAGCAGCAACGCATCCGCCAGTTGGAGGCCGAGAACAAGCAACTGCGCGGCGACGTAGATATCCTAAAAAAAGCATCGGCCTTCTTTGCCCGCGAGCTTCGATGAGCTACCAGTTCGTCGAGCAGTTGCACAAGAAGGCCGTCACCGTTGAGCGGCTATGCCGTGTTCTGGGTGTCAGCCGTTCGGGCTATTACGGTGCCCGCCAGCGCGCCAAAATTGCGCCCAAGGCCTGCTTGGTCAGCACGCAATTGAAGGCCGAGTTTGCCGCCAGCGGCAAGGTCTATGGCAGCCGTCGCCTTGGCGCGGTACTGCGTGCTCAGGGGCTGCACATCGGGCGTTACCGCGTACGGCGTTTGATGCGTGAAAACAGGTTGCGGACCCTGTGGCGGCGCAAGTTCGTTCACACCACCGATAGCAGTCATGCGCTGCCGGTCTCGGACAACGTGCTGGCGCGCCGCTTCAACCCGAGCAGCCCCAACCAGGCCTGGGTGAGCGACATCACCTACATCCGCACACGCAGTGGCTGGCTGTACTTGGCCGTGGTGCTGGACCTGTACGCCCGCAAAGTCGTGGGCTGGGCGATGGCGCCGACCATGCATGCCGAGTTGGTGTGCGCGGCGCTGCAGTTGGCCATCGCGCAGCGCCGCCCCGCGCCAGGGCTGATTGTTCATTCCGACCGTGGAAGCCAGTACGCCAGCGCGCTGCACCAGGCGCTGCTGGCGCGCCACGCTCTAGTCGGCAGCATGAGTCGCAAAGGCAACTGCTGGGACAACGCTGTCATGGAGCGCTTCTTCCTAAGCCTCAAGACCGAGCGGGTCTGGCAGCGCGACTACGCCAACCACGCCGAGGCCATGACCGATATCGCCGACTACATCGTTGGCTTCTACAACAGCGTGCGGCTGCACTCCAAACTGGGCAACTTGCCACCCAATGCTTTCGAGCAGCAATCGGCAATCAAACAACCTATCGCGGTGTCCGAAAAAACTTGACCAGCACA
>NZ_JBWMAV010000034.1:0-1057 GCF_056521425.1 Rhodoferax sp. LS1P39
CCTGATTAGCTACCTGCCTCAGACCAACGAAGAAACTTCAAAGGCTGCGGCTGGGTGAGACAGGCGGCGCGCAGCAAACGCGGCAGCATAGCCGCCAAGTCAAATCGACGGTTAAAGCGGTAAGCAAACTCGGCCAGATAGCGCCCCGCGTACTTGGCATAGTCCACCGAATGGTATGTCCCGCTCAGGGCCGTCTTCACGTTGCCCAACACCGTATTGACCCATTTGAAAGCCGGCATTTGGGCCGCACGTCTGCCGCTGCCGGTGACGTAGCGCTCATGGGTGGCCCCCATGTGGGTCACCTGCGAGAAACAGGCGGTGCCGTCGGAGACCACATGCGCCGTTGGCACCAGGCTGTTCAGTGCCCATTCTTTAAGCGCCTGCTTGGTAAATCCTGCGATCGGGCGCAAACGCATGAACAGGGGCTTGCCGTCCGGTGTGGTTTGCACCGCCGCCACAAAGGCGGTTTTGTTCAACCCGCCCCTGCCCCCATGGATATGGCCCGCCCGCTCGCCGCCCAGATACGCATCATCAATCTCTACACGTCCATCCAGACGCCGAGGCTCCTCTCGCAGACGCATCGTCTCCAGCAGCTTGTGTTTAACCAACCAAGCGGTCTTGTAGGTCACCCCGAGCTGGCGCATGAGCTCCAAAGCGCTGATGGAGTTCTTGCTCTGTGTCAGTAGGTACAAGGCCAGGAACCAGGTGGTCAGAGGTAGCTTGGTGTGCTCAAACACCGTGCCCACGATGCTGGAGGACTGGTAGCCGCAGATCAAGCACTCCCACAGTTGGCGCCCTGTGCCGTTACGGGTTTGAAACGAGCGGGAACACCCGCAATGCGCACAGCGCCAGCCCTTGGGCCAACGCGAGGCGAACACAGCGCTTTCGCACTGCGCCTCGGTGCCGTAGCGACTTTGGAAATCGCGCATGGACAGGCCGGGCTGGAACTGGATGCGGTTCATGGACATGGGGCACTTCGCAAATAACTGTTAATAAACACAGTATTTACGCATCCAGTCTAAATTGCAAGTAGGTCTGAGGCAGGTAGCTAATCAGG